>CAURED010000036.1:0-4568 GCA_963524205.1 uncultured Aminipila sp. | reverse complement strand
CCTTATGGTTAACAGTTTTATTATTTTAACTGTCTACCATAAGGGGAGCATATCAAGCGACCCTACTCTTTTTAGTTAGATAAATTAGGTTACCCTACTTAACATCCGTTTTAATGTGGAAAGAAAGAGCAAAATTAAAAAATAAAACACGGTTTACAAAGTAACGTAAAAAGACGTTTCTTTTTCTGTAACTAAAACATCACCGGTGATAAACGTTAAAATAATTATTTTTAAGAAAGAGGTAAAAAAATATGTCTTATACTAAGTGTGAATTATACGTTGATGCTATTAAACAAGAGAGACTAAATATTGGTCCAAAGAATAATGAAGAATTTTGCTTTATACCTTATACGGTTCATAAGGATGATTTAGGCATGACTTCAACTGGAAAGTTAGTTATTCCATCAGATGGAGACTACAGAATTACAGCTTCTGCTAAGATTTCTGGGGGAGCTTCTAATGACTTTGTACATTTTGGATTTGATTATTTACATTCTAATGGAGAAGATGCTTCTGGGAATTATAATAACTATTTACAAACTACAATCCATTGTGATAGTTCTGGTAATGGAGCAGAGATATTTGGTAATGTTAGCGATGTTGCTCATTTTACAGCTGGTCAGGTTATTGGTTGTCTTTATTTTAGAGGAAATGCAAATACTGTAAATATAAAAGCAATTCGCCCTATGATGACTATTGAAAAAATTGGATAACTCAAAACTACTATATAGCCCCAATAAAGGGGCTATATTTGTTAACTAAATTATCATACTTAACATTTGATTAAGTTAGACGAAACCTTAAGTATATAATAGAAAAATATGGAAGTATAGAATTGTAATTATTATGGAAATATGAAACAATATTGTTAAAATATACAATATTGTAAAGAAAGAAGGAATTTTAATGAAGTATGTAAGAAAAATAGCAAGTTTTATTATAGTGTTAGTAGTATTAATTGGCGCATTTAGTACTGTGAGCTTTGCAGCAACGGTTGGTCAACAATTAACCTCACCGGAAACTGGATGGCAAAGAATTGACAATACTGATAGTAAGATACAATATAGTGAAGGATGGGCTTCATATAATAATGCAAATTTATATAAGGGTGCACACTATTATGCTGAACTAAATGGTAGCAATAAGAGCTTACATTTTAGATTTTATGGAACAAAATTAAGAATTATTACATGCATGAATAATGATAGGAGTTTAAACATTGCGACTATTTCTATAGATGGGGTATCGGAAACTTATAATGATTATTTATCAGGTACAACACAATATCAAGTGGTTGCATATGAAAAAACAGGGTTAGCTTTAGGAAATCATGATGTAGCAATAACTCTAGAAAATACTACTGCAAATCACTATAGTGCATTAGATGCTATAGATATAGATGATACAGGTTATCTTGTAGATATTACAGAGTCAAAATTATCTGTATTATTAAATGCAGGTGAGACAGTGCAGCTTAGCACATCATTTAATTTAGACAATAACAAAAACTTCACTTGGAGTTCTACAAACGAGGCTGTTGCCACAGTGGATGCAAATGGTAAAGTAACTGCGATAGCGGAAGGTACAGCGGATATATATGCACAGAATGCAGATGGTAGTTTTAAGGAATACATACCTGTAAAAGTTGTCAAAGGCGTAGCTGATGAATTACGCTTGGCAGTACATTTAAAAACAGGAGAAAAAGCAAAGTTATACTTAACAGATGATGCCAGTAAAGTAACATGGAGTTCCATGGATGAAAGCATTGCTACAGTAACTGCTGATGGGCAAGTCAATGGGGTAAAGAAAGGGTTAGCAATTATTAAAGGAGAATTAGAAGGGAAGTCTTATCAGATATATGTTAGAGTAAATGGTTAGCAATTATGAGTAGGGAATTAACCCTACTCTATTTATTTTTATAAATAAGTTTACAAAAGCACGCATTATTGCGTGTTTTTTAATATATATTTTTAAGCCCAAAGGGCAGAAAGAGAGGACAATATGTTAAAGAAAGAATTTGCAAAGAAGTACGATGGAGTAATTAGAGCCATTGCTATTAAGCAGGAAGCAGACATGGGAACTGCTACAGATATGCTTATATACGAAATCAGAGTACACGCTGGTATTGTAAAGAGACAGGATACCTACATAGATGAGGTTGATTGGAAGCAAGCAAAAAAAGATTTAGATAGCATTACAGACTAAGACTAGCAGCAAAGGAGCCTTCGGGCTCCTTATTTCTTATGAAATAAGGTAAGAAAATGAGACCAACGCATTTTAATCACAAGTAACAAATAATAGTCCCCAATAATATATTGTAATATGTTGAATAAAAAGGAGGATATAGAATGAGAAGGGTTAGGAGATGTCAAAACATTTGTATTCCAATTAATCAAGTGAATCTAATATTTGACTCAAGAACAATATGGCGAGATCTTACTATTTGGCTTAGATCCTACATAAATACGAAACATGGAGGATTAGGTGATATAGACGCAATAAAGGGAAAATTGAATGAAGTATTGGTAAGATCAACTAATATTTTTAGTTTAATATTTGGAGAGCAGTCTGCCGATGAATACGTTAAATTCTGGATTAATTTTATTAATTATTTAGATAAACTGATTGAAGCTCAGATCAGTGGAGACATGGACACGGTAAATAAATATAAGGACAAATTACAGGGGAATTCGGTGCAAACAGCTGCGTTTTTAGCAAATATCAATCCTTACTGGTCAGAAAGCCAATGGATAGAATTACTCTCACTATATAATCAAATGTCCATTGACCAGTCAACAGCACTTTTAAACAAAGACGATAAAAAAGATATATATGTATTTGATAAGCTCTTAACTCTCTCTTCGAGGATAGGAGATTATTACTCTCAAGGCATACTTGACTATTTAATTTATACTAGTAGAGTCATGACATAATAAAATAGAATAGCAGAACTGTTGCAAAAGTGTTGCAGAATTATTTAAAAAATCAAAAAATAATTTATAAAAAATATAAATGAGGACAAAAAACACAGGTGTGGAAATGGTTTGTAAGTATAATGAAGAAAAATAAATCATTTCTTTAAAGGAGGAAACAAAAATGGAAGAAAACATGAAAAAACCGTCATTAGGAGTAGCACTGGCAATTATACTCTTCTTATTTGGAAGTTTCGCTGTACAGCTAATTACAATAGGAACACCTGATGTTCATATGACGCTGATTTTTGCCACAGTATTTGCTGTAGTAATGCTTGCTATTTTTAACAAAACACCTTTATCACTTATAGAGGAAGGAGTCATTCACGGAACTAAGATAGCAACTATATCAATGATGATTCTGATGTTTATCGGAGTTATGATTCCTGCATGGATTGCTGCAGGAACAATTCCATCACTGATTTACTATGGTGTGCAGATTATATCACCTTCAGTATTTTTATTGACTACTACACTAGTATGTTCTTTATCATGTCTTGCGACAGGAACTTCCTGGGGCACGGCAGCAACCTTCGGCGTAGCCCTTATGGGAATTGGCGGAGGGCTTGGTATTGATCCTGCCATGACAGCAGGCGCTGTTATTTCAGGGGCTATCTTTGGTGACAAGTTATCCCCAATTTCTGATACCGTTAACTTGTCATCTGCTACTTGTGAAGTTAATGTTTTTGCACATATTAAAAGTGTAGCTACTGCGACGATACCTGGTTACATACTTGCTTTAGTAGTAGCAGTTGTTCTAGGCATGAGACATTCCAAAGGTCAAATTAGCAGTGATCAAGTAAGTACTTTGCTTTCCGCATTGAGTACACACTTTAACGTAACACCACTTTACGCTCTTATTAGTTTAATACCAATGATTCTGGTTGTGGTACTGGCACTAAGAAAGTTTAATGCACTTGCAACAATTGTAATTAGCGCAATGATAGGAATGATAATCGCTATTATATTTCAGGGCTATAACCTTCAAGAAATGATGTCCTTCATGAACTATGGTTATGTGATAGATACTGGGAATGTGGATGTGGACAAGTTGTTGAACAGAGGTGGTCTGCAGTCTATGATGTGGACAGTATCCATTGGATATCTGGGTCTTTCATATGGTGGTATTTTGGAAAAAACAGGAGTACTTGATACCTTGCTGTTCAGTGCAAAAGCTATTACAAGTAATGCACGTAATTTAATATTAACTCACATGTTGGCAGGAATGGCAACAGTTATGGCAACCGCCAGCCCATATGTATGTATTTTGATTCCGGGAAGAATGTTTATCGCGGGTTATGACAAGTTAGGAATTAAAAGAACCGTTGCATCCAGAACCTTAGAACACTCTGGTATTTGTCTAGACCCTTTACTGCCATGGTCTCTTGGAGCTGTTTATTTCTCAGGAGTACTTGGTGTCAGCCCTCTCGAGTATGCGCCATATACTGTGCTGTGTTGGTCTGTACCAATAATTGCAGCATTTTACGCTATAACAGGTATCTTCGTATGGAAAGAAGATTCTCCATTGGAAGGTGCAGAAACAGAAAAAACAGTAGTTAAGACGGAAGCATAGTAAAAGGGGTGAAAATAATGGAA
>CAURED010000035.1:0-5099 GCA_963524205.1 uncultured Aminipila sp. | reverse complement strand
AAGCATATATGCATGAGCACAGTGCAGGAATATTCCTCCGCATCCGGCTTCCTCCACACGTCTGGCTGCTTCGCCGTACTGTTTGATTACAGTTTGGATTTCATCTATGCTTATAGGTCGACTTACATGAGCATTCGCATTTGTATTCACTGATGGTCCCAAAGGCGGTATATTCCTATAACCACAAACTGATTCCGGTCCTGGGTGGATAATTTGAGGTATTAAAGTGCTTCCCGTCGCACTAACCCTATCAGCAAATTCTTTAAACTGAGGAACTAAATCATCTGAATCAAGTGAAGTAGTATTCCCCATATATGGATATTTGCGGTCTACAGTTACAGCATCTATTACCACAAATCCAGTTCCTCCCTCAGCTCGGCGAACAAATACATCAGCCAAACGCTTTGGTACAGTTCCATCTGCCGCTTCGTAATCCATGCTCATCGGTGCCATCCCAACACGGTTTTGAAGCGTAAGAGAACCGATCTTTAACGGTGAAAATAATTTAGAATCTTTCATTAACACATTACCTCTTTCATTTCTTAGCTAATCGCTTCTATTATTTTTAAATTTATTGCTATTTCGAATTGCCATTGACCATATCACCATAAGTTGGAGCCATAAAGCCATAACCGCCACTTATTGTAATAACCTGACCTGTCGTAAATGCTGACTCATCACTGGCAAAATACAAAACTGCTGCTGCTATTTCTTCTGGCTTACTCATTCTGCTTAAAGGCGTATGCTTTAAGAAAAGTGCTTTATATTCTTCAGTTAAGTTACCTTCAACCGCCTCAGTAGCAGTCATGCCAGGGCAAACCACATTGCACCTAATATTATAACGTGCCGTATGTGCTGCAATCATCTTTGAAAGATGGATGATTCCTGCCTTAGACGTACCATAGGCGCATTGAGTCATATCTGGAATAACCCCTGCTACGGAGCCAATATTAATAATGCTTCCACTGTTTTGTATGCTCATTGCCTTTTTAATCACTAACTGAGATGTAAGGAATACACTTTTTAAATTTATTTCCACACCTTTTATGAAGTTTTCATATTTAGAATTCATGATATCACGGTCGTACTTTGGATGTGTTCCTCCAAAATTATTTACTAAAATATCAATTCGTCCTTCATTTTCTAATACTTGATCTATCATTGACTCATAAGATTCTTCTTTTGCCACATCAAAATATACAACTTTAACTGTTACGCCCGGTCCATTCAGCTCATTTGCCACTGAATTTCCTAACTCCAGATTTCTAACAGCCATATAGACAATGGCACCTTCTGCAGCAAAAGCCTTTATCATTGCAAGTCCTATTCCTTTGGTTGATGCCGTTACAATAGCAACTTTATTTTGAAGTCTGTTCATCTAAATCCTCCTATTTTTTATGAATTTTTATTTACTGTTGGCATAAATTTTAGGTAACATCCTAACAATTATTATGCCAATGATAATACAACCTATTTCAATTAACGACATAGTCTTTATTGATGAAACTGCTGATTGAAGTACAGCCGCACCTTGTTCAACCCCACCTGCAGTTGCCTGGGTAATACGGTTAGCAACACCATTAGTAAACATAGGTACAAACACTGCCACGCCAAATGGTGCAGCGATATCACGGAACAATCCATATGTACCAGTTCCAGAGCCTGCTATTTCAGGAGATAATCCATTGAGTGCAACCTTCATGAATATTGTTGCATTACCTCCTAGACCAATTCCTAGGATACCAAGTGCTGCTGCAAATATAGCTATTGATGACTCCGCAGTAAAGAAATACATGAGTGCACAACCTATACCTGTCAACAAAAGTGAAAATGTCAGTACAGATTTCGGTTCCTTTTTATCTGCCATCGGTCCGATTACAACAGAACCAATGGACATCCCTATATACATAATAGAAATGGCAAAGCTTGATATGATAACATTATTTGGTTGAGTATAACGTACAAAAATTATAACATTAGTCATATTTGCCTGCATAAGTCCTTGTGTAAGGAGTAAAATCAGTACTGGAAGGATAAATTCCTTACGCGCCATGAATTTGCCGTTTAAAATAGGATTTATTGCCTTTTTCTCCACAGCCACCAAAGCAATCAAAGATATTAGCGCAACTGCTGTAACAATTAGAAACAGACTTGAATTCCAACCAATATTCTGTCCAAAAGATGGAACACATAAGAAAAGACTGAAAAACACAACAACTAGTGCAGCTCCCATACGATCGAAATTTGCCAAACTCTTCTTTTGAAAAGCTGTTTTCTTAATCATAAATGAGCAAATAGCAAATACTAAAGAACATAATGCCACACATACCCACATCATGACTCTCCAACCTGCTGCTTTCATTATCAATCCGCCACAAGTAGGTCCTATTACCACTGCAGCACTAGATACCAGCATATAGGTTGCAAACCCTTTGCCCATTTCTGCTGGCGGATATTCTGTAACTATATATGCCATTACAACCGGTGCTATGGCAGCAGTGCCAATACCGACAATAAATCTTGCCATTAGCATAAATGCAAGAGATGGTGCAATAGCCGTCAATACGTTTCCAGTAGTAAAAATGAGTATGCCTAACAATATAGTCTTACGACGTCCCAAAACGTCTCCTAATTTCCCCAGTATCGGAGCACAGGCTGCAGCAGACATTGCTAAAGCTAAAGATATCCAAGTAGTATTTTTGTAAGCAAGTCCTTGGTCTGCCACGAATGCTGGTGCCAGAACCGCTGTGAAACCTCCAATTAATCCTAACATAAGTGCTGCAATAGCATATGGTATGAATCCTTTTTTATAATTTGTATTGGCTGCGGTATTCATTATAGTATCTCCTTCCTTTTTTCATTTTTTTAGTAGGCGGGCAAAGCCCGCCGATTGAATTATTTTTTTCTCATATGTGGCATTACTTCTTCTAAACGATAACGTTTAATTGTTGTTGCCAAATCAAATTCTTTTGTAACGCCTTTTTCGTATAACTCTTTTATATCTTCTTCAGAATATCCTAAATCTTTTAGTATAGATTTGTTGTCCATGCCAAACAAAGGTGCGCCTCTCCATATTTGTGAAGGGTTGTTTTTAAACTTGTTCATTAGTCCAAGTCCAGTAACTTTTCCAAGCATTGGATCATCCCATTCCACAACTGATTCTCTTGCCTGCCAGTGTGGATCGTTTAAGCAGTCTTCCAATTCGTAAACTCTCTGACATGGAATTTGGTTGTCTGTCATTATCTTTTCTACTTCTTCCATTGTGTGCTCGGAAACAAATTTTTCCATAGCAGCTTCCAACCTCTGTCCTACCGGTGAATTGATCAACCAGCCTGTAAATCCTTCAGGGAAATCAGGGTCGCCTGTTCCTGGTGCCGGAAGTCCAATTAAAGGATAACCGCGCTTTGTTACTTCTGCACCATTCATGCCGATGAATATAGTTCTTCCATCTTTACAAGTATAGAAGCTGAATAATGCTGCTTGTGCATCTTTGTTTCCTGTTCTTGGCATCTTTTCATTGTTAACAGCAAACTGCATCATACGGCCGTCCATTATTCGAGCTAAAGCTTCGTACTGAGCTATGTCTACGGACTCTCCCTTTCCAGTTAACTGGGTACTTACATAGCATGCAAGCATTGACCAGCAAGTTGTAAGCCCACACACAAAGTCACTTAGATATGGATTAATTTTTAATGCTTCTGTCGTTCCATTTAAAGACATATATCCGCTAAATGCCTGCCCTACAGCATCATAAGATGCTTTTGGTACATATGAAGGATCACCTGTCTGACCATATCCTGATATGTGTACAATTGCTAACTTCGGATTAACCTTCCATATTTCTTCGTCTGATAAACCTAATTTGTCGTATTGTCCTCCTTTTGATGACTCTACCCAAATGTCAGCCCATTCTATTAATTTAAAGAAAATTTCTCTTCCTTCTTTAGTTTTTAAATCTGCTACCATAGATTGTTGGTTTCTGTGGTTTTGTGGATAACCATACCATCCACGTTGGTTGTCTGGTTTGTTTGGAGCTTCGAAGTGTATAACCTGAGCGCCACACTCAGCTAATAATCCACCACCCAAAGGACCTGCTATGTTTGAACCGCTGTCAAGTATTTTTAATCCTGCAAGTGCACCAAATTGTGGGAAATCTTTTAATCCTGCCATTTTCATTTCTCCTTTTTTATAGCAATAATTTATGGTCTGTATGCGCCGTCAGCGCTAATTGTTGTTGCAGTTATTGCACTTGCTAAATCAGAAGCAAGGAATAGATATACATTTGCAATTTCTTCTGGTCTTAACATTCTCTTCATTGGAAGTGTTTTTAGATATCCTTCCAAAATTTCAGGTTGCATTCCGCTTACCATAGGTGTATCCACAACTCCCGGTGCAACGCCTACTACACGGATATTTCTTCTTATTATTTCTCTTCCTAAGCCATGAGTAAGTCCTATTACACCTGCTTTGGTTGTTGGGTATCCAATACCTGATAATGAACCATAAATACCTGTTACTGAAGCCGTGTTTATAATAACTCCTTTTTTGGCATCTTTCATGCACTGGTATGCAGCCCATGAACCATTAAATACGCCTACTAAATTCACGTCTACAATATTTTTAAATTCTTCTTCTTCCACTTTGCTGAAAACAGTACTCATTGAAATCCCAGCATTATTGATCATTACATCCAGTCTGCCGTATTTATGAGCTACTGCACCTACAGCTTGCATAACTGCATCTTTTGAAGTAATATCTGGCGCAAAACCAAGCACTTCATCGTTTGGATACAATTCTTTTAACTGTGAAATCGCGTTATCTACTTCTTCTTGTTTTTCCCCGAATATTGTAACTATTGCACCGTTTTCTATAAATATTTTAGCTGCTGCAAATCCAATTCCACTTGTTCCGCCAGTAATAATGGTAACTTTATCTTGTACTAATTTCATAATATTATCTCCTCTAAATTTTATTTATGCATATTTGTTTTAATATAGATTTTTTCATCACGTTTGAAGTGTTCTTCAAAAATTCTTTCATAACCTGTTTCAAGAATGTACCACTTGCCGTCTATTTTTTCATATTTATCAGTATAGAAT
>CAURED010000034.1:0-6656 GCA_963524205.1 uncultured Aminipila sp. | reverse complement strand
GGATATTAAGTACCCAATCATAATCACATTCACGAGCCTCTCGCCCCGTTTCACCGCCCACTGTAACATGGTCTACTCCATGAAGATATGATGTTAAATCTATCGATTCTAAGAGCGGTGCGCAGGCAATAAAACGCCGCTTTATCGGATAGGATAAAAATAATGGAAGCCTATAATCGGCTAATATTTGATTTTCGACAGTACATCCAATATTCACATTGTCATACCCAGTATCCCAATCTGACGGAAGCGATACAAGGAAGCGGTCAATCCGCTTTGTCAAAATCAAAAATTCTATATCTGTTCTTTTCTTGATGATAGCCCATATTTCTTTACGCCATTCATCTGCTTCAGGAAGAAAAAAGTCAGTTGCGAAACATGTTGCAAGAATTTTGTTACCTTTAATGTTGTATTGGCCTTTTGCATTCGTCCTTATAGGCCAATCAAATTTGTCTGTTTTTTCTATGACGTTTTGACCATATCGTTTTGCATGGGGTCCATAAAAATAACAATATGTGCAACCATCACTAATTTTATAACAGCCTGTCCATGGTTCCCAGTTCATAGCGTTCTCCTTATTTAGTGAGTTTTGTTGTGTCTATATACAATCAATCTTTTATGCGCCTTTTCCGCCAAAGTA
Source organism: uncultured Aminipila sp. (assembly GCA_963524205.1). Taxonomy (GTDB): domain Bacteria; phylum Bacillota; class Clostridia; order Peptostreptococcales; family Anaerovoracaceae; genus Aminipila. The sequence goes on along the minus strand of CAURED010000034.1, from coordinate 6,016 downwards.
CAAGTTATTATTTACCTCAAAGCCTCGTTTTCCATCTGTCATTTTTCAAATAAAAATCAGGGCAAAAAACGGGCATTTTTCCGCCCCTTTTTTGCTCCAAAGTCACAACATCTCGTCTTGAAACTCTACTTATGCTTTTTCTCCTTTTTAATTAATTCAGGTTGCGTCACAACCGGTCTTATCACTGAGGAAGCTAAGGTAGCTGAAGGCTTTTTATCTGATTTCTTTGGTTTCTTTGTTTCCTTTTTAATACTTTTATCACCCATCTTATTTTCCATCCTTCTTTATTTAGTATCTATATTAATAAAAATCTGCCTGCACTTCACCACTGGGGTTTCTTTGCATGAGACGTACATCTTGCTCACTTCATTTGTTTTACTTCTTTATGATCAGTGTTACAGTTTCAACGTGCTTCGTCCACGGGAACATGTCCACAGGTGTTCCTTCCACAAACTGATACCCCAATTCACCCAATATTTTCACATCTCTGGCCAGGGTAGCTGGATCACAGGACACATACACGATTTTTTCTGGATCTGCGGCTGCAACAGCTTCTAGAAGTTCTGATGCACACCCTGATCTTGGTGGATCCAAAATGATTACATTTGGGTTGAATGCCTGTACTTCAAATCCCTCCCTATCTGTATACCCTTCGAGCACTCTTGGAAGTTCTTCCTCAGCTCTTCCGCATAAGAATTGTGCATTCACCAAACCATTTATTACAGCATTTCTATTTGCATCTAGCACCGCGCCCTTAACAGATTCAATACCAATCACTCTGCCTTTACCCTGTCCGTCAGTCTTCTTCTGCATGTCATTTGCACAATATAAACCAATAGTTCCTACACCGCAATATAAATCCAAAACATGCTCATCACCATTAAAATCTGCATACTCAAGCACTTTATCATAGAGTACCTTCATCTGTACTGGATTAACCTGATAAAATGCTAAAGGTGAAATCTCAAACTGCATATCGCCTACACGCTCCAAAATTGTAGGTTTACCAGCGATGTTCAGACATTCTTTTCCCATAATTTCTGAAGTTTTATGCTTGTTTACATTCACGAATATACTTTCCAAACTGTATTCCACGCCATCCTCTCTAGCTGGAAGCGCATTGACAGCCTCATCCATCATCTCAACTAACTTGGCACTATTGGGAATACCCTTTCCGTTTATTACAAGGATAGCCATTACCTCACCTGAACCCATGGCTGTCTTTACAACCAAGTGTCTCATCAAGCCCTTTTCCCACTTAGGGTCATACCCCGTAATGTTGTCTTCCTTCATAAATTTACGCAATGCTTGGGCAATGGCTGCTGCTGGAGGTGTCTGTAATAAACATTCCTGGCAGTTCACTACATCATGGCTCTTTGCTTTATAGAAACCAATGGTACATGGGCCTAAATTTTCAACAACTCCACCTTTTCGCGTAATAATCCCACCAGTGCTAATTGGCATCTGGGCTTTATTTCTATATGCATAAGGGTTGTCCATTCCCACAATAGGATTCAGCTTTGGATTTTCCAAGCCTCCTAACCTTGTAAGTTTTTCACGCACCTGTTTTTCTTTTACTTCAAGCTGTCCTTCATAATTCATCCCTGCATAAGTGCATCCACCACACTGCCCTGCATACTGGCATTCAGTGTCAATTCTATAAGGTGATGCCTCCACTATTTCATCTGCTACTGCAAATGCATAATTCTTTTTCACTTTGGTAATGTCAGCAATAACCGTATCTCCAGGTATCGCCCCTTTTACAAATACAGCCATGCCTTCCACACGTCCAATCCCCTGTCCTTCATTGCTCATATCGTCAATAACCAATTGACACTTTTGTCCTTTTTCCATCTATATTCCTCACAATTCTTTATTAAATATTCCTATTTTACAGTTTTATATTAGGTCCGTACAACCATTGATTTTACTTATTAATCGTCAATCCACATTTAACGATATATTCCGACAAAATCCTTCTTTTATACTTATTCTGATTCTAGTCCTCGAGATCTTCGGATAGTCTTTCATAAAGTGCGGGGTTCACTTTTTTTAGTCTGATTGGTTTTAACTCTGGTGAAGTTATTCCATGCTTTGTTGTACCTGTCGCTAATAATTCTCCCGTTTCTTTTCGTAATATCTCATAGGACATTAATACAGTGGCCGCTCCTAAGTCTTTTACCCATGATTTAATTAAAAGTATATCATCATACTTCCCTGGCGATTTATACTCACAAGTCACCGCTGCAACAGGAAGCCAAACGCCCTCATTTTCTAATCTGGAATATGGGTATCCTATCTGTCTTAAAAATTCATTTCTTCCTGCTTCAAACCACTTTATATAATTTGTATGATAAACAATGCCCATAGCATCTGTATCCGCATAAATAACTCTTATCTCAGTTTCATATTTTTTCATTTTTACGCCTCCATTTGCCTCACCATTATACCCTAAATTTATCAAATTTAGGGTATAATCAGCCATCTGCTTTTTTGCTGAAAGCAAAAATCTGGCAGGGCATTTCAATTAATGTATAATGTTCACTTTTAAAGCAATACTTTGGACATTATACCATATAAGAGGTCCTTCTGCGATTTAAATATATTTTGTGCTTTCAATTAAAATTATCCTCCATTATTTAAATTTTCTCCTTACGCTCACTTTGAAAGCGTTGTAATGACCTCATCCCGTATAATGTTTACTTAATATTTATTATGTCTAATCGATTATTTTGGTAACATAACTCCTCTGTTTTACTTTCAGACTTTAGAATAAGACACAAACAGTACAACAAATTAACGTATCTAATTTCAAAAAAATACGGTAGCTCTCACGAAAAATGCTACCGTAAATATTTTTTTCTTCGATTTTAAGAGCACTAACCCTTAAGTTATAAGCATTTACCCACTATTTCTGCTAAAAATCTATGCCCTTCCCTGGTCGGATGAATCCCATCATAATAAGCCGTCTGTTCTCCCACCAAAGCTACATATTCCGAAAATGCATAATTTGTGTCTATTACTTTGACATGACTTTCCTGTCCATAGTTATTTATCAACTTCTTTAGTTCCATAATCTGTTCCTGAACTACTTCATAATCCACATCGTCACAAACCATCCATCTGCTTTTAGCCATTTGCGGATTAACTGGCAGCGGAGTAAGCAGCACGGGTTCTATTCCATGATTTTGAGCAAGCTCCACTAAATTTATTATATCCTTCATGCATTGTTCCGGAAGGGACTCCTTATATATAAACTCATTGGTACCTGTCATAATTACAACAATATCAGGCTTATATACCAAAGCATCCTGAGCAAATCTTCTCATTACACCGTGAACTGTATCGCCATTAATGCCCTTGTTCATTACATCATTTCCTGATGTATTTCTGTAAAGACTTACAAATTCCTGATTTCTATCATAAGGGAAACCATTTATAATACTATTTCCGATAAATACTATTTTTAACTTATCTGACATCAACTTCTCCTTTGTTAGCTACACCCTATTCCTTGCTTTGTAATATGCCGCTTATACTCTGCGCTCTGCTGGATTGAAGGTTGAAATCCCTAAAGGTCTTTTGTGGCTGTTGCTCTTCTTGCCCCTGCACATTGCCGAAAGCAATATAATTATATAATAAATTGCGAGTTTTTACATCCTCCGTTTTATTATACAAATCATATAAATATGGTGTTGCACCATCTGATAACCTAAACAGCGCCTTGTAATCCAGTTTTTCCAAACTGCCATTTTCATAATTCTCTATATTATACTTCGCGACATTTCCATCAACATTTCCATAGGACAGTATCATAAACCCAATAATCCCACCGATAATCATTATTTTAGAAGCATTAAAGTTCTTTACCTGCCTTAATAATATAATAGCGAAGGCTAATAATAGCATTACCATAAACCATGAAGTGTAAACCCTAAGCTGAGTTAATCCATAAGACTGAATATACATATACATTTTTCTTAGGGCTGTAATAATCAATCCCATAGTCATAATTGACATAATTGCAGTCTGTAATCTAAGCATTTTAGGTTGTTTTCCAGATCCTTTTCCATTGTCTTTCTTAGTAATAAAAATATTTGCCAGTGCAATGAGTATTACATTCACTGCAGCTACTTTGCACAATTCAAAGAATCCACGTCTTGCATATTCTGCGTAGGTAAAAGTATCTGGCAATACATTCTCAAAAGCTGACAATAAGTACGCGGTCTGTGATACGAAAAACAGGATATAGATCAGATTAAATATTATCATTACTGTGTAAACCGTTAATCTTGGTGCGAAACTAATATCTTCAGAAAATATAAGAATTTTTTCTTTATTTATGCTATCCGTATTTCTTTCTGCAGTATTCCCATAGATAAGCCCAAAAAGATAACATGCCACAGGTATTCCTATAATAAACTGCATAGCATAGGTTAAAATGCTATCCAATGAAACTGCCTGCATAATTCTATCCAAAAGTTCTTCAAATGCCGCATCTGCAAGAGAAAGCTGACCTACCACAAATACCATTAAGGGGAAAAATATTACAGCACCAGTAACAGCATACATTGCATTTCTACTATGCTTGTTTCTTGAAATTCCTTGTTTTAATCCGAAATACCCACATGTAATGTTTGCAAAAGGCACAATAAAAGTCTGATTAATCAAATCCCATAGGGTATAAATTGACAGTTTTATATCCAGACATCTTCTCGTGCTGACTGTCACCCAATAAATAAAGCAAGCTGATGTAAACAACAAGTTTAAACATTTAACGATATAACCATCAAACAGCATAAATTGTACAGAAGAAGCTAAGGTTAAAGCAAGCCAGATAAAGCTTTTCTTGGTCTGAGCAATTCTCCTAGCTTTAAAATAGATTAACGTAGTGCTGCACAAAATTACTGAGAATGCGGTAACACCTATGCCCATATCTGATATTTGCACGAAATTCCAATACAAAAATCCACAAACTAAAAGTGCTGCTGCTAACCAGAAATCCGCCGATACAAAATTCATGGGTTCAATTGTTTGTTTAATCTGATAGCTTCTTTCATTTCCGTTCAAATTTAATTCCCCTGATTCTGAAAAATTATATTTCATTTTTAATCTCCCTACTCTCTAATCCTATACTTTTGTCATGTAAAATTATTAATCCTCAACAAATTCCAATAAGTCCCCTGGTTGGCATCCCAATGCCTTACAAATTTCCTCAAGTGTTGAGAATCGAATAGCTTTAGCTTTGTTGTTTTTTAATATGGAAAGATTTGCTGGTGTAATTCCAATTTTCTCTGAAAGTTCCCCAGCTGACATTTTTCGTTTAGCCATCATCACATCTAAATTTACTATTATTGCCATGCTGCACCTCCTATATAGTAAAGTCATTTTCAGCTTTAATACTAACAGCCTGATCAATGACATTTTTAACTACACGGAGAATTAATCCAATAAAAGCTACAACTATTGCAACAAAATAGAAAAGGAAGTAATAATAGCCTGCCATTGCCACAAGTATTGCTACTCCAAAACAGCACCATGAAATAGATCTTAAGTGAGCTACATTCTTTTTAATGAAAATTTCTTCTTTCTTTATATTGACTAAAAGTCTATCTAAACTGAATAATGCCGCAAGTGCTGGAATACAGCAGACATATAAAATAGTCATAAAAGGTTTTGTATTTATATCGCTAATATAATAAGGACCGATCGATAGATAAATATCAATTAAATACGGTAGTGCTATGGCGCACGCTACTACTAAAACCATTACTAATCTAGTACAAATGCAAGACAATTGTAGTGATTTATTTGAATTCCACATAATTTCACAGCCTCCCTTTTCTTTCTAATAAAGCTTTATTTTAACATTATTATATTCACGTTTTATTCGTTTGTCAATATATTTTTATCGTTTATCGATAAATTATTACTGTTTTTCATTTTACAATTGAGGAATTGGGTGAATTGAAAGGTGAGATTCCCGTTTGAAAGTCAAAAGTCCCACTTTGAAATT
>CAURED010000033.1:0-9706 GCA_963524205.1 uncultured Aminipila sp. | reverse complement strand
CTCTCACCTTCATAAAAAGTAACTATCTGCTTTACAAAAATAACACCATCTTCAGGCACAAGCTCAACCTTTTCAGGGTCAAGCCAATCTATATTATTTAATATCGTATCACAACGAACTGATAAGGTACATGTAAGCTCTTTATCTGTAACCTCAACATTCTGCGGTTCTACAGGAACAGGTTTACCTTCCGGCACAGGATCTGTAAGGTATTTGTCCTTTCCTGTACTATCATTAATTTCCATACCTTTAGATGCTGAATAATTTACATCCCCCTTTTTAACACCAAGGGATGATCCTCCCGCCAACTCCTTGGCAAGATCTAATTTTTCTTGTGCGGTGAATCCACCCTCAAAGCCACCTGGACGAGATTCTAATCCTTCCTTTGATTTATCAGCCTCCTCTGGTTTGTTTACTATAACTTGTTTTAGCTTTGGCTCTTGTTTATAATCTGGCTTTTGATTAGCTTCTTCTGCTGGCTTCTCTTCAGGTTCCTTGACTTCTCCAGGCTGTTCTATAGGTTTATCATTAATATCTTGCTTGGCGGTTTCACCATTGACTGTACTGTCAGCTAAATTATCTCCAAAATTCTGAGAAGTATTAGCTTCTGAAAGCACATCAGCCTTTGATTGAATTTGCCACCCTTGCAGCCCTGGTGCACTACCTCCCCACCAGAACACTGCCGCAAGTATAGCCATAATCAGCACTGCACTTATTATTTTATTTTTACTTAGCTTCATATTAATTCTCCATTATATTACAAAAGTTTTGCACTACATAACATGTTAAATATCATTTGTGCAATTTCACATCTTTTTATTGCTGCTTTTGGGTTAATTTCCATTACTGATGGATCTAAAATTTCATTATTGTAACAAAAAGCAAGTGAACTCATTGACCATTCACTGCATTTCACATAGTCTATAAACTGAGATAGAACATCTCTTGATGCCATAGTGTCATATTCAGTATCCATGCCACAAAGTTTTGCAGCTCTTGCAATCATAACCGCAGCTTCCTCACGAGTAATAATACCATTCGGGTCAAAGTTAGTATTAGATTTACCAGAAACAATACCGTATGTATTTGCAGTACCTACAAAATTTGCATACCAGTCAGTATCTTTTATATCACTAAAAGCATTGTTTACCTTAGCATCAAATCCAAGTGCTTTTACTATTATAGTTGCAAACTCTGCTCTGGTCATCGTAGCATTAGGTTCAAATAAATTATCTGTTTTTCCATTTATAATTTCTCTAGAAGCTAATGATTCAATAGCAGGCTGATTAACATGAGCATTAACCCCTGTTATATCATCAAAAGTTTTTTCAAAATGGGTTATCTTTGGTATATTTATATCAGCATGCTTTCCTGCAAGTCCATAACTTACATAGCTGCTATCTACCTCTCCAATAGAAATAGCATCGCTCATACGATATAAACTGCTTTTACCTGTCATTGTTCTTTGTGCAGCAATAAGTCCATAAAAGCCCTGTTCTGATGCCATCTGATTAGATCCGCTTCCATCAGCAGTATGTAAAAATCCATTCCCTTCAACATAATATGTCATAAGGTTATCAAGCATAGTTTTACCACTCTTTACAAATCTCTCATCATCAAGAGGTATACCAAGCTCACATAGAGCTGCAATCATTTGTACACAGCTTTCCGAATTTTCTGTTCCCCAACTCACAAATCCAGCCCTGTTGTTCTGCTTTTTAGACATACATAAGAGAGCTTCCTCACTAGCTTTTTTTACTTCTACTCTATCTTGATATTTAGCTAATGCTTGAAGTGCCATACCTGTAATATCAGGATCAGATACTCCATCACCTGCTGAAGCAGAAGCTGTTCCTCCAAACAATGACCATCCTCCATCAGTTAACTGACAATCCAAAATACGCTGTATATACATATCTCTTGTTGCTTGCATTTTAGCATCAGGATTTTTGGGCATTTCATAATTACCACTGTCTAAAGCAATAAGTGCCCATATAGGTCCATTTAATCCCTGCCATATAGTTCTATCATAATCACCTAATGGAGTAAGTAAATTATATCCAGACACATTAGAAAGATCCATCCCTATAGATGTAAGTGCCACAATTAGCCTTGAGTACTCTGTATATTTTTTTCTGTGCAGAACCCCATCACAAGCCTTTACATATTCCTCAACAGTTCTATAATAGTTATGATAATATTCATCTGGTACCTTGTATCCACTTCTTGCAAGTCCAAGAACTGCCCATTCTCCTCCAATAGATCCTACTTGTGGAGATTTTACTGTTTTATACATATATTCTGCTGTATCTGAAATAGCAGCCTCTAACTTATTTATATCTGTTGCATAAATCAAGGTTGTCATATTAAAAAAAATCATAAAAGCAAACACAAAACTCAATAATTTTGTTGATATTTTCTTCACTTCTTTGTCCTCCTTGTTTGTTAATATTATAAAATGGAACTAAGCGGCAGCAAATTGCTGCCGCTTAGTGTTTCTAATATACTATTTAACTATATTTTCTACAAATCTCATTAGCATAGTCGAGACCTCTGCCCTAGTAGCTAAGCTTTTTGGTGCAATGATATTTTTACTTCTGCCACCTATTATTTTATTTGTAACTGCCCACTCCATAGAGTCTAGCGCATAAGATGATATTTTATCATAATCTGTAAAATCATTCATATTGGATACAACTGTTGTATTGTAGCCTTTAGTCATAGCATAACGATATAGAATAGCTGCAATTTGTTCACGAGTTATATTGTCATTTGTTCCAAACACATTATCTTTATAACCCCTGACAATTTTATTTTCATAAGCCCATACTACAGCATCTGCGTACCATGCGCCATTTTCTACATCTATAAATTTATTCTCAAATTTAACCTTAGGACTTCCTGCCATACGATAAAGAGAAGTAACTAACATACCTCTAGTCATACAGTCATTAGGCTTAAACATAGTTTCAGTTACGCCTTTGAATAATCCATTTGATGTAACAAACTGTACAGAAGGATAAAACCAGTCAGTTTCATTAATATCTTCAAAAAGAACTTTATTTTTGTCATAAACTATAGCAAATGTTGAAAAATGTTCAGTAGCAAATACAACTGACTTACTATTTTTATCATATCTTGCACCTGTCATTTCTACAGCTTTTCCATTTTTATCAATATAATATACAGTCAACTTGTTTATATCCTCATCCTTTCCAGGAACATAAGGAAGATTAATAGTAATTTTACCGCTAAAGCTAGTTACTTCTTTATTATCAACATTTATTTTAAATTCAAATACCGGCTTATCACCAATAAGTTCTTTATTTTCCTTTGAAAGCTTATCTTTATTTAGTCTTTCTGCTGTAATACTTACAGTAGTACCAGCAGTATTAGAAATAGAAGAAAGTGCCTCATTGGAAATACTTATTACTGCTACATTAGATTTTACAGTAACAGCAGCCTCTGTGTCATCTGCCAAACTAGAAATTGCAGTTTTAGGAAGTTTTACAACCACCTTTTCAACATCCTTTTTAATCTCAGGCTCTATAATAAATTCCTCAGCCTTATTATTTTTAACTGCTTCTACTGCTTTTTCGGCTTCACTATTTGAAATAGTTGATGTTGCTGTATTGCCTGATATAGTTGAAACTGGTTTTATGATTTCAACTACTTTGTTTCCTAGCCCATTATTGGCCCCTACACTACCAATAATAAGCTCAAAATTAACTTTACCAAGCTCAGATTTAATTTTATCAATCTCTCTTTGACCTACTTTTGGATTTGCCAATACTTCCATTGCCTTTTTATAGGTATCATTTTTTTCTAAATCTTCATCATCATACTTATCCCTTAACACAGCAACATCCCATGTCAAATCGGTCTTATTACCTAAACCTGGAACTATAGAACTATTGCCCCATTGTTTGTTATCAGCATTTAAATCAGCACCATATCCATATACTGTAAACTGCCATCTCATAACCTCACCATTAATCATACGCCAGCTTGCAGAACCTACCCCTGGAAATGATGGATACTTGCTTCCATCACTAACTGAATACATCCATCCTGACATATTGTGATAGTCAAATTCTCCTAATGCTTTGTCATCCTTATCTTCATACAGAATTGAATTTTCACCTGCTGCTTTTAGAATATAGTCTGCAATAACTACATCCTCTTGATTTACAGGCTTAACTTGTGCCAAATAGAATGAATCACTTATAGTACCTGTATTTTCCCATTTGTATCCGTTTTCTCTTAATAAATCAGTAATAACTACTGATGCCTTTTCATATTTAGGTATTTTTACAAGTGTAGGTTTAATCAAATAGCCAAGTCCTATAGTGTTAGCATCCATAGATACGCACACAGTTATTTCTCTATTAGTATTAACTGGTATACTGTCCATGACCAAAATTGCTGCATTTAATGCGTCGTATATTTCCTTAACAAATACATCAGTTGGCTGTGCAGCATCAATTGCTTTTATACCGTCTTCATAGGCAGCTAAAAGTTCCTCCCAGTCTGCTTTCGTATAATCACTTTCATCACATCTATCCAATGCTGCCTTTAGCTGTGCTTTTGCAGCCTTTCTTTCCGTAGGATATTTATCAACTGGTATTATAGGAACTTCAGTAAATTTTTCTATAGTAATTTTGACAGCCATAGATAGTAGATTGCTATTTACATCTTTAGCTAAAACGTAAATATCTTTTTCAGTTTCGCTTTTTAAATTACTTATAGAAATTGTATTTTTACCAGTAACCATTACAGTACCTACAACTGCAGTATCTATTACAGGAGCTTGTGCATCCTTTTCAACTACTGAGTAATAATATGTACCTGATTCGTCTGATGTAAACTTAACTGTTGCTGTTTCTTTACCTGTACGTTCTGAACTTAAAGCACTTAAAACAGGTGCAGTTTCATCTACTCCATCAACCCCATTAATTTTGATTTCAATAGGAGTTTTGTGCATATTACCAAGTCTATCTTTAGCAACTATATAAACTTTTTTAGACTTATTATCTGCTAAATTATTTATAGATATAGTGTTATTTTCCTTAATATTATTCATATCTTTAACAATAATACCTTCACCACTAGTATCAACATTAGGATTTTCTACACTATAATAATATGCCCCTGGTTCATTAATTCTAAATGTAATTTTAGCCGTTGTATCACCTGTACGCTCACTCTTAACATTGAATATATTTGGAGCAAATGTATCTGGCCTTTCCGTTTTTGGTACGTCAGTCATATTATATAAATAGTTTTTACCTTCTGTAAATCGTTTTTAAGCAACAAGTGCATACCCACTTTGGTCAGTAGCCATTGCATTAACTGTACCACCGCCGTTTCCAAGTCCTGTATCACTTGCATCATAAGTATGTGCGAATCCTCCACCTTCAACAGCATATTTCATTATACCGTCTAAAAGAGTTTTTCCGTTTTTAATAAAACGGTCATCCTTCATTGGATCAATACCAAGTCCAACTAGAGCAACAAGAACCTGTGCTGTACTTTCACTGTTAACAGTACCCCAACTTGAATAATCACCTTCAGCTCTTTGAATTTTACTTAACACATCTAGTCCACGGTCAACAAAACCCTTTACATCTGCAATCATTATGTTGTATCCGTCTAAATCAACTCCAAATTCTGCCTTTAAAAGGTCATTTCCATTATAGTACGGAATAAATGATTGAATTGCCATTGCAGTCATATCAGGATCAGGAACTTTACCTGTCAAAGCAAATCCACCTTTAGTTCCATCTACAGCAACAATTTCTTTATCTAATGTGTACTGAATCATTTTTGCGCGGCTATTTCTATTTTTTATGGTAGTAACAGCTTCAACTGCATCTTTATCAATTAGATAGTTATTAGTGTCTAGTGCAATTAAAGCCCATATAGGTCCGTTTACGCCCTGTCTACTTACTTTACTAAGATCTGCATACTTAGTTAATACATTATATCCTCCCAAGTCAGTAGGATCATAGCCTAATGCATTAATTGGAAGCATAAGACGTGAATATTCTGTATATTTATTGCTATTTAAATTACCTCCCTTATCTATCATTAACTGGTCAGCAACATTTTTCCATCCTTCATAATATCCTTCTGGGACAGTGTATCCTGCACGAGCAAGTGTCATAACAGCCCAATCACCGGCTGTAGTTTCTTGTACAGGAGCAGGTACTGTCTTTAGCATATAAGCAAGGGTGTTATCAAGATGTTTCATTGCCTTTTCAACTATAGCCATATTAGGGTCGATATATTTATCAACTGTTATTTTATATGCTAAAGATACATAACCATTTATATCCTTGGCTGCAACATAAACATCCTTTTCAGTACCACTGTATAAATTACTTATAGAAATTTTATTTTCACCAGTGACCATAACAATGCCTATGCCTGCAGTATCAACTACAGGAGCCTCTGCATCCTTTTCAACAACACTGTAATAATATGTACCGGCTTCGTCTGTTGTAAACTTAACTGTTGCTGTTTCTTTACCAGTTCTAGATGAAATTATGCCACTTAATACAGGTGCATATGTATCAATGTATTCTTTAACAGGAATTCTTACTGCACCAGATATATTTTTATTCTTATCCTTAGCTACAATATATACATCCTTAGCTGACTGTGAATCTAAATTGTCTATAGTAAAACTGTTGCCGGTTAGTACCATGGCTGTACCTGAACCATTTGTATCTACATTTATATTTGCTGCATCCCTTTCAACTACAGCATAATAAAATGTTCCTTCCTCATCACTGTTAAATTCTATTTTAGCTTTTGATGAAGATAACCTTTCACTCTTTAACTCTGATAAAACTGATGTCGCTTTATCAGAAGCCCCTCCTTCAGAACTGCCCATAATATTTTTAGTAGCATTATCTACATCACTCTGTGTAGAAGCAATGTTAAGAACTGCTTCTTTATCATTAACAGAAACATTATCATACCCCTCTTGTGCAATAGCATATGTCAACATATCCTTATTAGCTACTTCAATAGCACCGTCTACCGAAGGAGTACCTTCACCGCCTCCCATGGCAGAGGCACCCCCAATGTCAGAACCATAATACATTGTAAACTGAACACGAAATACATCTCCATCAGCTGGATATGAATCAGCAAAGCCTACATTTGGAAATACATTGTTAATTGCATACATCCACCCAGAGCCCGATGTGAAGTCAAATTCTCCAAGTCCATAACAACCCTTGGAATCATCTCTTCCGTAACTAGATAAATCAATATTTACACTATTTAATTCTAATAGGTTTACAACTTTTGCTGGTAGCTGTAAATCAGGTTCATCTGAATCATTAAGCGTAAAACTTATAGCACTTGGAGAAGTTGTAATAGCACTAGGAGTAGTTATTATAGCACTTTCAGATATACCATATCCTCCGGTATTAGACTCCCACATTTGACTTTCATCAAATTCTCCATCATACAGACCTGCAATATAAAAAGCTTTATCCAGTGCTCCTGTGTAGTCAAAGCGCAATCCATGCTCTGTTAGCAGCTTTTCTAAATGCTGTGCTGCATTATAACCTTCATAAATGTTCATCTCTATAGGTTCTACAAAATAACCCTTACCAATAGAGAAACCTTCTACGCTCCATGTAGCAGTTCCAATTATTTCACCATGTTTTGCAGGCCTATAATCGATTTTATATTGAATCTTTGCATCACTGGCTGTAACAATTACAATATTTTCCCCTTTTTGAGTAAAGTTAAGGGTATAACTGGTTTTATCCGTATCAATCCAGTTAGCCTTTACTGTTCCACCATTTAGCGTTACTGTACTGTCTATCTTCTTACCATCTTTATCCCTAGCAATTACCTTGAAAGTTTTACTGCTTCCTTTTTGCTCTAGTCCATCAACTAGAGTTGTTTTAATTGTGTCTGTAATTAATGTTATAGCAGCTATATTATCTGGTAATTCTATAGCAAAAGTAGATACAGGCATCATTGTAACAATCATCATTATAGCCATTAGAGCTGCAACTAATTTGTTTAATTTTTTCACTTTTCTCCTCCTTAATTAGCACAAATTCATTGTGCTGACATTATAAATACTCTAGAATTCATTTGAATATAAAATTATATAAACAAGTCACCTCCACTATTTCATTCATCGCATTGTTTCTGACATCCATCTATTTTGCTCCCCCTATCAGTCGAAGAAATGGGGTTAGTGCCTTACGCAGTCTCGTTCACCAATTTATTTGTTCGCTATCGCTCACATAAATTGGGAACTCGTTGCGGTTGACCTACCGCCATTTTGCTCTCCCTTACGGTCAAAAAAATGGGGTTAGGGCATACAAAAAAGCTGCGACAAATTAATTAAAATTTGTCACAGCCGCATTTCTGTGAGTAAAATCATTTGCATAAAATATTATAATAAATGCAAATATGTTATTTTGTAGGTCTTCTGACTTATGTTTATAAAGCAAACTGCTTTTACGAATATTACTTGCCTTCTCAGATTTCTCCAATGGCGGTCTTTCCTCCAACATCGTATATACGATGCAAAGTAATATCCTCAACACTTACAGCGGCGGTACCGTTCCGGATTCTAACCGGATTCCCTTGTTAATTTCTACCAAATTTTACATCAATAGAACCACAAAAAGATTATTAAGTTTTTTTTAGTTTAAATAAAATATTATCCTTATATTTGTTTTATATGAACATTATTCTATCAATATTACAATTAAATAATAGCATGTCTCAATATTACTGTCAACTCTTTCTAATTTAATTTTTTTGCTCTAGTTAGCAAATTCTTTGCAACCTAAAAAATTACATAAAAAAAACACGTTGAAATCAACGTGTCTTTCAATTTCCTACATCATACCTGGCATTCCGCCGCCCATTTGTGGCATAGATAATCCTTCTTCTTTTGGTTCATCAGCTACTGCTGCTTCTGTTGTCAATAACATTGCAGCTACTGATGCTGCATTTTGAAGAGCTGATCTTGTTACTTTTGTTGGGTCAACTATTCCTGCTTCTATCATGTTTACATATACTTCATTTAAAGCATCAAATCCAATACCTTTTGCACTGTTTTTAATTTTTTCAACTATTACAGAGCCTTCAAGTCCTGCATTTATTGCAATTTGTCTAACTGGTTCTTCTAATGCCTTTTGAATTATTCTAGCACCCGTTTTAGCATCTCCAGTTAAACTTTCTGCTACTTCAGCAACAACTCCTGCAGTAGCTAAAAGTGCTACTCCACCACCTGATACTAAGCCTTCTTCAACAGCTGCTCTTGTAGCATTTAATGCATCTTCAATTCTAAGTTTCTTTTCTTTCATTTCAGTTTCTGTAGCTGCTCCAACATTAATAACTGCTACTCCACCTGTTAATTTTGCTAATCTTTCCTGTAATTTCTCTTTATCAAATTCTGATGTTGATTCTTCATATTGAGCTTTAATTTGTTTTACTCTGTCTTTAATTGCTTGAGAATCTCCTGAGCCATTAACTATTATTGTATTCTCTTTATCTATTTTAACTGTGCCTGCATTACCAAGCATTTCTAAAGTTGCATCTTTTAATTCATATCCTAATTCTTCTGATATTACCTCTCCACCTGTTAATATAGCAAGGTCTCTCAACATTTCTTTTCTTCTATCACCAAATCCAGGAGCTTTTACTGCAACACAGTTAA
>CAURED010000032.1:0-13169 GCA_963524205.1 uncultured Aminipila sp. | reverse complement strand
CCATAAAGCTTGTGAAGAAGCATCTCAGAAATACTATGGAAAGTATGACTTAGTAGCTGGTGCTAATATTGCTGGCTTCCAGAAAATTGCAGATGCTATGATGTCTCAGGGTTTAGTATAAACACTTTCAAACAAATAATATAAAAAATAAAAGTCTACGATTTGACTAAATCGTAGACTTTTTTGGTATGTGGGGAATATCGCTTACGATTATATTGGAATCTAAAAATCTTGGGATTATATAAAAAACATATTAATCTGCCATAATATGAAGCTCTAACAAAACTCTAGTACAAAATTTTCCATTGTACTTCCATTTATGTACTAGCGCATTACCTAAATACTAATTCTATGACATTTTTTCAATTTTAGTAGATTTATATTCCCAAGCGGTCAATCCACCGAATGTGCCAACGTGCAAGCAGTAGAGCATTCTAACATCCAAACGTACAAACGCAAATGAGCGTACCCCATATAAGGGCACGCTCACATTTTCATTTATAATTATTTAAGTTCTACGATTAGTTCTCCCGCTTTAACCTGCTGGCCTTCTTTAACATAAACCTTATCCACAGTTCCTTTCATAGGAGCTATAATGTTAGTTTCCATCTTCATAGCTTCAATAACTGCTACAGGCTGTTTTTCTTCAACCGTTTCACCTTCCTTAACAAGAACCTTAATGATACTTCCAGGAATATTAGCACCTATCTGCGCAGGATTATCAGGATCAGCCATAGGCACTGATGCTTTAACAACACCCATACTTTCTAAATCTTTGTCCTTAATTAAAACAGAATGTCTGTTACCATTCACTTCAAAGACTACTTCTCTTAATCCTTCTGAATCTGGACTCTTAACTTCCACTAGCTTTATAACAAGTATTTTACCTTCTGCAATTTTGATTTCACAAGTTTCCCCCTCTGCAAGTCCGTGGAAGAAAATATCACTACCCATCATTCTGAAGTCGCCATCTTTTTTGATACTGTTAATATAATCGACAAATACCTTTGGATATAAAGCATAACTCATTACTTCTTGATTAGTACCTTCAAGACCAAGTTTTTCTACAAGACCCTTTCTGATATATTCAAAATCCTCTGATGGTAAAAGTTCGCCCGGTCTGCAAGTAATTGGTTTCTTATCTTTCAAAACAATCTTCTGTAACTTTTCTGGGAATCCACCCTGAGGCTGACCCATCATACCTTCAAAGTAAGATACAATTGAATCAGGGAAGTCAATATCAGCAGCTTTTTCATAAATATTTTCAGGCGTCAACTCATTTTGTACCATAAATATTGCCATATCACCAACTGCCTTTGAAGAAGGAGTTACCTTAACTATATCTCCAAGCATTTCATTAACTGTCTTATACATATCCTTCACAGCTTCAAACTTATGACCTAAACCAAAGCTTTCAACCTGAGGTTTAAGATTTGAATACTGTCCGCCAGGTATTTCATATTTATAAATTTCAGCAGTACTTACCTTAAGATCTGATTCAAAACCATTGTATACTGGTCTTACTGCATTCCAGTAGTTTGAAATTTTCTGGATTCCATCAAGATCAATACCTGTACTTCTTTCTGTGTTTTCAAGTGCTGCAACTAAAGTATTAAGAGCTGGCTGGCTTGTAAGCCCTGCCATACTGTTAAATGCAGTGTCTACAATATCAACACCTGCTAATGCCGCCATTAAGTTTGTAGCGCCACCATTACCACTTGTGTCATGTGTATGAAGATGAATTGGAATTTCAATTTCATTCTTAAGGCTTTCAATAAGCTTCTTAGCTGCCATTGGCTTTAACAAACCAGTCATATCCTTAATCCCTAAGATATGTGCGCCTCTCTTTTCAAGCTCTTTAGCCATATTTATATAGTACTTTAAGTTATATTTCTCTTTTGTTTCATCTAAGATGTCACCTGTGTAGCATATACAAGGTTCTGCAACCATACCCTGTTTAAGAACTTCATCTAGAGCAACTTCCATGCCTTGAATCCAGTTTAGTGAATCAAATATACGGAATACATCAATTCCTGCCTGAGCTGATTCTTTAACGAATTCGCGAATCACATTGTCCGGATAGTTCTTGTATCCAACAGCATTAGCACCTCTAATCAGCATTTGGAATAAAATGTTAGGAACTTTTTCTCTTAGTGCCGCTAGTCTTTCCCATGGTGATTCTTTAAGGAATCTATAAGATGTATCAAAAGTAGCACCACCCCACATTTCTAGTGAGAATAAATTCTGACCATACAGGGCAGTAGCTGGAGCAATCTTTTCCATGTCTATGGTTCTTACTCTTGTAGCCATCAATGACTGCTGAGCATCTCTCATAGTTGTATCAGTTAAAAGAAGTTCTTTTCTTGAACTAATCCACTTAGCAAGCTTTTCAGGTCCTTCTTCATCTAGTCTCTGCTTTGTACCTCTTAATTCATTTATAACTTCTGATTTTATTCTTGGGAATACTGGTACGTCAAACTGTGGTTTTTCACCCTTTGTTTCATTTACAAATTTATTTCCAAGGAAGTTTAATATCTTAAGTTCTGGATCATCACTATTAATTTCAAATAAATCTGGATTATCCGCAATGAAACCAGTATCACATTTACCAGCTCTGAAGGTTTCATGGTTTAAAACGTTCATGATAAATCCTATGTTAGTCTTAACACCCTTAATCTTAGCTTCATCAAGAGCTCTAAGTGCTTTGGCAATAGTATCATCAAAATTTCTTCCCAATGCAGTTACTTTTACAAGTAAGCTGTCATAGTAAGGTGTAATAGTAGCACCTGAGAAACCATTACCACCATCAAGTCTGATACCAAAACCTGAACCTGTTCTGTAAATATCAATGACACCAGTATCAGGAGCAAACCCATTGCTTGGATCTTCAGTAGTAACTCTGCACTGAATTGCATGTCCTCTTGGCTGTATATCCTCCTGGCCCTTAATATTAATCTTATCAGAATCCAGTCTGTAACCTTCAGCAGCTAAAATCTGTGATTGAACCAAGTCAATACCTGTAACCATTTCTGTTACTGTATGCTCTACCTGAATTCTAGGATTCATTTCGATAAAATAATGCTGTCCAGTGCTATCTACTAAAAATTCAACTGTACCTGCACTTCTGTAATTTACTGCCTTTGCAATCTTAAGTGCATCAGCACAAATTTTCTCTCTCTGCTCTTGAGTAATGCAAATAGCAGGTGTAAATTCTACAACCTTCTGGTGTCTTCTCTGAATGGAGCAATCTCTTTCATGAAGATGAACAATATTTCCATAATTATCCCCAAAGACCTGAACTTCAATATGCTTTGGTTTTTCAAGATATTTTTCTATGAAAATATCATCTATACCAAAAGCTTTCTTTGCTTCGCTCTTTGCGCTTCTAAATTCAGGTAATATTTCTTCAGCCGTGCGCACAATACGCATGCCTCTTCCGCCACCACCAGCGGCTGCCTTAAGCATAATAGGATAGCCACATTGTTCTGCTATTTTTTTAGCTTCGTCTTCATTTTCAATGGCTTTTTCTACACCTGGTATAGTCGGAACACCAACTTCGTGTGCAACAATTTTAGATTTGATTTTATCCCCAAGTCTATCCATCATTTCATGTGTAGGTCCAATAAATATAATACCTTCTTCTTCGCACTTTCTTGCGAATTCAACATTTTCTGAAAGGAATCCATAGCCTGGATGAATTGCGTCAACGCCCTTTGCCTTAGCTAATTCAATAATCTCATTAATGCTTAGATAAACATCAACTGGTGATTTGCCTTTACCTATCTGATAAGCTTCATCTGCTTTAGTACGGAAAAGAGAATTTCTGTCTTCTTCCGAATAAATAGCTACTGTTCTAATGCCGAGTTCTTTACAAGCTCTAAATACTCTGATTGCAATTTCGCCTCTGTTTGCAACCAAAACTCTTTTAAACTTCTGCTGCTGCATTCTAAAATCTCCTTATAACTAAATAACTCAAATAATTAATAACTTTATAATTTGGAAATAATTTGTGTAATATCACAATTTTGTTAATGTAAATCCTTTTATTTGCTTTATTTTTTTGTTTTATCTCACAATATTCCCTTAACATACAAACTAATTATACGAACTTTCGTGTTCCCTTGTCAATGTATATTTATTATTATACCAATCGTTTTTGCGTATACGTCGATAATTTTTTTTTATGGATATCATAAAAAAACTTTATTTTTTATAATGTACCTCTAATTGTGGATATGGAATTGAAATTCCAGCTTCATCAAAAGCTAATTTAACATTTTCCTCAAGAAAATATTTAACATTCCAATAATCTTCTGTTTTACACCAGACTCTTAAATCAATGTTTACACTGTTATCTCCATGCCCTGAAACACCAACAAAAGGTTCCGGCTCTTTAAAAATTTCCGAGTTTGCTTCAGCTACTGCTAGGAGAAGTTCCTTTGCTTTGGCTATATCATCATCATATCCAATACCAAATTTGCAATCCACCCTTCTGGTAGCTTCTGATGAATAGTTTACCATTACTGCATTAGTAATCTTTCCATTGGGTACACTAACTACCTTATTGTCAAAAGTTTTTAATATTGTATATAGTAAATCAATTTCTTCAACAATGCCTGCTACCTCTATAATATCAATGTAATCTCCTCTTTTAAATGGTTTGGTTACAAGAATAATTATTCCTCCTGCAATATTTCCCAGACTATCTTTTAATGCAAGTGCAATTGCCGCACCTCCTGCACCTAATACGGCTATAAATGTAGATGTTGGAATTCCTATTACTCCTAAAATGGTTACCAATAAAATTACCCATAAAACAACTTTAATGGAATTTTCAATAAACGTATGCAAAGAAGAATCCAAAGCTGTTTTATTCAGCGCACGCCTGGTTATCCCTAGCGCAATTTTTATCAATATAAATCCGATTACCAAAACAAGTAATGCTTGTCCAAATAACTCCCCAAAATCAATCATTTTTTCTAATGCTTTTTCTGAAAACATAAAACACCTCCTATATAATTGTAATCTGACACATCTTCATCGCCTCAATTGCATTATTATGGCTTTGTGGTGTCACTCCTGCACAACAAGTTGAATCTACAAGAATGGGAGTCTCCCAAAATCTTGTCTTTAAATTCATCGCATTGCTTATCACACAAATATCTGTGCATAATCCAATTAAAGTAATACTTTCTATAGAATCCTTATCTTCTTCATATATGCTTTGTAACAATTCCATTGAACCAAATGTAGGTTTATCTATTACTATTACTTTTTTCCCCTCACTGGCTGCCATTACTTCAGCTCTTATTTTCCAGCCATCAGTGTATTCTATACAATGCTTTACTGGCAGATTCATGCCCTCCATTGTTTCTAAATAATTTTCCTTATGAGTATCTCTTGTGTAATATATATCACCGTCAAAATTCTTTATTTTATCCACAGCCTTACCTACTATAGTCTGAGCCTCTGAAGTTCCTAAAGCTCCATCTATAAAATCATTTTGCATATCTACAACTATAAGTATTTTTTTCATTACAAAATCTCCTACTTCATTAATCTTCTTGCTGTCTCCATAAAATCAAGACTGCTAACTACCTGTACTCTTTTTTTCCAGTTTTCAGGTATTAACATTGCCCCTGAATAAGCCCCACAAATATTTCCACAAATAGCTCCATTGGTATCTGCATCATCCCCGCAGTTTACAGCAGCCGGTATGCCTTTTTTCGCATCTCCATCTACCGCATAAAAGACGCCCAGTGCTAAAGGAACCGATTCATAAACATACATACTTGCTCCCATATATCCTACTAATTCGTCTAAAATAAATTTAATTCCCTTATTTCTATTTTCATCCACAATTCTCTTCGCTAATAATATTCTTTTTGACACCATAGGTGAAGTTATGTCCTTGCCGATTTTTTCACCATAAACTGCTGCATCATACGACACATCCATAACTTCTTCCGTAGTATACCCCCCACACACTCCCGCTGCAACTGCTACTGCAACTGCACAGGCTCCTGCCACACAAGGTCTGCTTCCATGGCTTGGCAGGGAAGACTCCGCTGCTGCCTCCATACAGTCTTTCAAATTATTCCAATATTTTACCCCAATTGGTGCAACTCTCATGGCACACCCATTAGTAGAACTATCTCCTGATATTTCTTCTGGATTTCTCCCTTCAATCAACGCTGTTAAGTATCTTCTTGTAGAAGGACCGATAACCGTTGTTTCAAGCATTTTTTCATCTATAGCCCATTGCTTCATGGCTTGGTTAAAGGAATCTTTATTAAAACTGCCATGATTAATTAATATATTACTAATTATAACACTTTCCATTGTATCATCAGTAATTTCACCCGCCTGTAACCCCCCATGATAGCTTTGTTCTTTAGCTTCAGGGATTACAAAATCATTAATATAACCATAAGTATCTTTCATTTTTTCCCTGGTAAAAAATGATGCTGGCATTCCCATTGCATCACCAATTGCTCCTCCTACCAACGCACCGTAAGCTCTATCTAGCATCTATATCCTCCTTTTATTTAAAATGATTTTTTAATTCCTCATTGATATTCCAAAATCCATGTGGTCCATTTATTCCAACAGTTATTGCAGAAGTTTGACTTCCTAACCTTACAGACTCCTGCAGAGACCTTCCTTCTGCTAGACCAAACAGTACTCCTGCAGCAAAACTATCTCCTGCACCAGTTGTATCAATTACTTTTACCTTAATAGGCATGTAATGAAAAGTACAGTTCTTTCCATATACTGTGCCGCCATGTCCTCCTCTTTTAAGGATTACAATTTTTTCATCATCAACCCATTCTTTTATTTCTTCAAATTCACCGGTATTTGGAGTAACTATGTTACTTATATAAACCATTCGCATTAAGATATCCCGATCAATACTTCCAACTAAAGGACTGGGGTCAAACAGGATGAATCCACCCCTTTTATGAAAATCCTCTAGAACCTGCATGATTTCCTCTACTCCGTCATTTAATAAAAAATAACCGGTTACCGCTGCATATTTAATATCATTGAGCCCATCTGAGACAATTTCCTTAGAAAAATCCAATTCCATCCCTACTTTTGTCAGGAAAGTTCTTTCGCCATCTGCTTCAAGAAGAACAATACAGTATCCAGTTGCTCCTTCTTTCTGCATAATATAACGAGTAGACAAATGATGAGTATTCATGTAATTAATAATCGTTTGACCTATTTTATCTTTCCCTATATAAGAAACAATGTGTGCTTCACCGCCCAGGTTATTAAAGGTCGCTGCCATATTTACTGAACAGCCTCCTACACATTCAAATTCATTGTTAATAAAACCATCTTGGCCTCTTTCTGGTAGTTCTTCAAGCTCAAAGTACTTGTCCAAAAGTAACCCGCCAAATATTACACATTCAACCATAATCACGCCTCCAGTGAAATTTGTGCTACTTCATCCCAGCCAATATATACATTATCGCCTTTATTAATCCGGCCCTTTTCCGAAGTATTTTGCTGTTGCGCTACTACTACTTTATCTTCAACTTGTATTGTATAGCTAGTAAGGCTGCCAGAATAAGTTATAAAGCTTACCTTTCCAATTTTCTTCGTGTTATCCATTCTTTCCTTTGATACACTTACCCTTTCAGGTCTTACTGCATACAGTTTCTGATTGCTTTCAAAGAAATTTGCCTTTCCTAAAAAACTTGCAACAAAAGTATTTTTTGGCTTCTCATATACCTCAAAAGGAGTTCCCATCTGTTCAATGACACCATTATTCATAACAATTATATAATCCGACAAGGTCATAGCTTCTTCCTGATCATGAGTTACAAAGAAAGTCGTCACACCTGTTTCTTCTAAAATCTTTCTTAGCTCTAACTGCATTTCTACTCTCAATTTTTTATCTAAAGCGCTTAGACATTCATCCAAAAGCAAAACTCTGGGTTCAATAACCAAGGCACGTGCCAGTGCAACTCGCTGTTGCTGCCCTCCTGAAAGCTGTTTTGGTTTTCTTACAGCATAATCTTCCATATGAACCATTTTCAATACTGCTTTTACCTTTACCCCAATTTCATTTTTAGGAAGTTTACGTTGTTCTAGTCCGTATGCAATATTCTCTGCTACTGTCATATGTGGAAATAATGCATAACTTTGAAAGACCATGCCTATGTTTCTTTTATTAACACTAATTCCAGTTATGGGCTGGTCATCAAAAAATATCTCGCCTCCCTGTGGAACCTCAAAACCTGCAATCATTCTAAGAATTGTAGTTTTACCACAACCTGAAGGCCCTAATATGGATACCAAGGTTCCATCTGGTATTTCTACTGATATATCATTTACAACTATATTATCACCAAATAATTTAGTCAAATTATTTATTGTAACCTTTGCCATTATTACGAATTACCTCCCAAAACACTTTTAAAACTTTTACCCATAATTATTCCGACTACTGCAAGGCACAGTAACGATATCCCTATTATTATAGTAGATATCGCATTTATTTCTGGTGTAAACCCAAACTTTATAGAGGATTGAATTTCAATAGGAAGTGTTGAAACTCCAGCTGGCATCAGAAAGTAACTTATTGCGAAGTTATCAAAGCTTATCATAAAAGATAAGAATCCTCCTGCTACCATAGCTGGTGCTATAGCAGGAAGTGTTATCTTCCTAAAAGTGGTAAGTCCGCTTGCTCCAAGGGACAAACTCATTTCTTCTAGGGCGGGATCTATAGACTGTAATCTTGCTTGCAATACAAGCATTGCATATGGCAAAGATATAACTACATGTCCTATTACTACAAAAAATAAGTTCTTATCTAAATCTATAAACCGAATCATTAGCAGCATGGAAAGTCCCATGATAAGCCACGGAATGCTCATCGGCATCATCATCATACTTCTGCAAAAGCTTTCTGTTTTTCTTGATAACGCTTTCACCCCAAGAATAAAGAAAGTAGCTAATATTACGCAAATCATTCCTGTAACTATTGCCAGATAAAAAGAATTTTCTGCTGCACTTAATAGCGTTTTGTTTTCAGCTAGGTTTTCGTACCACTTTATACTGAAAGTAAAAGGCAGCGAATTATATCTGGACTCGTTAAATCCCATTATCATAAGTACAACTATTGGCGTATATAAAAATAAAATCATTATTAATACATATAGTTTCATGCAAATACCTTTTATCATGAATCATACCTCCTGCCTAAGTGATTAATTCCAGCCATACTCAAAAGAACCAATGCAAGAAGTATAAATGCTATAGCTGCACCAAAATTCCAACCATAAATTTCAAAGAACTGATCCTCAATAACTGTTCCAATAACCGTTCCATTAACTCCCCCTAAAATTCTTGGTTCAACGAAAGTCCCAAGGCATGGCACAAACACAATCATAATTCCAGTAACTACTCCAGGCATAGACATAGGTAAAATAACTCTAATAAATGTAGTTGCTTTAGATGCTCCAAGGCAGCTGCTTGCTTCAAGAAGTGAATTATCTAAGCGCTCTAAAGCCATATATATGGTTATAACCATATAAGGGAAGAATGCATGAATAAGACCTATTATAACTGCCGCTCTAGTATATAAAATTCCTGTAGTTCCATCTAATATCCCAAGACTATTCATCATTCTGTCAAATACCCCGCCATCCTGCAAAAATATAAGCCAGCTGTACACTCTGACAAGTTGATTTGTAAAGAATGGTATAATTAACAGAACCATTACAATATTCTTAAGGCCTTTTAATTGTTTCGCCATTATGTATGCCAAAGGATATGCAATAATGAGGCTTATTACTGTAACCAGAAGACTATTAACTATAGTTCTCCAAGTTAATGTCAGATAAAATGTCTTAGTAAAAAATCTTGTATAGTTTTCAAGGGTAAATCCAGTTCCACTGTCACTTTGGAAGCTGTATGCAAACATAATAAAAAGCGGTATTATGGCAAATATAAAAAGTACCGCCATTCCTGGCAGTGTCATTATTTTTTTATTATATTTCAAGGCTGACCTCCTAAATAAATTGGGCTCTCTCAATTGAGACAGCCCTTTAAAAATCTTATAAATTAATTTGCCTTGACTTCTGTCCAAAGTTCGTTCCAAGCATTCTTAACTTCATCTGTTCTATATTCCATAAAATACAGACGATTCAGTGATGCTTCATCCATTGCTGCTGATGCTGCATAAGCTGGATCAATGGATTCTGCAGCTGCCTGATTTACGGGTGCTGGTCCGCCATTTGCTGCCCAATTATATTGGAAATCTTTACTGATCATCCAATCAACAAAAGCATATGCAAGATCTTTGTTCTGGCTACCTTCTGCGATTGCCCAATTGTCTACCCAGCCGATTGCACCATCTTCAGGAACTACAAATTCAATTGGTTGTCCTTCCTGCTTCATGGAAGCAGCCTGGCCTGACCACATTAAACCTAAATCAATTTGCTTTCCTGCAAAAAGTTTAGAGAATTCATCTCCTGTCTTCCAATATGTTTTATTTAATGCCTTCTGCTCAATTAACTTTTCTTTAATGGCATTTAAATCTGACGGATTATTAGGATTTTGTCCTAAAGCAATTGCTGCTGCCATTACTGCATCATTATAGTCATCTCTAAAAGCAATTTTTCCAGCATACTTCTTATCAAATAATGCAGCGATTGACTTTGGCGCTTCCTTAATTACATCTGAATTATATGCGATGGCAGTTGAGCCCCATACAAATGGAACCGCGTACATTTTACCATCCTTAAAACATTCTTTCTGCGTTTTGAACCTTTCAAACATTCCATCAAAATTTTTAAGTTTTGAAGTATCAACTTCTGCTAACAACCCTTCATCAATTGCAGCTGGAAGTATGGAACAATTGGGAAGGCAGACATCAATCTCTCCTGCTTTTGAAGTTCTTAACTTTGTTAAGAGTTCTTCCTCACTAGACATATATGTGTTTACTACTTCACAATTATATGTTTTTTCAAAAGCTTTAATAAAATCAGCGTCATCTGAACCATAATCTTTCCAATTTACAACATATAGTTTTGCCTTTTCTCCATCTGCTGTATCTTTATTTTTAGAGTTACTGCCGCAAGCTGCCATTGAAAGAACTAATGAAAGCACTAAAACAGCAACCAGTATTTTTTTTAATTTCATCTTGACTCTCCTCCATTTTGCACTATAAAACAAAACAAGTGTATATACACCTGTCTTGTAAGACTTATTTTTAAGATTAACATTAATAAATTCAAAAATCAATCATAATTTACCAATGTCTTAATGTATACAAGATTTTGCTCATCCACCTAAAGTTTTATCTTGATTCTGATACCATGCAATTCCCCTGTAGAATTGTTCATCTGTAAACTCTGGCCAAAATTCGTCTAAGACATAGAAATCAGCGTATACAGATTGTATCGGCAGGAATCCACTTAATCTTCTCATTCCACCCCATCTCATAATTAGATCAATCCTTGATATATCCCTTGAAGCAAAACCACTTTCGTGCATTAAATCCCAATCCCAGCCATAATTAACTAAAAAATTTACTTTGATTCCACCATTTCCAAATTTCGTTCTTTGTAAAAAAGGCTTTAATTCTTCTGGGAAGCATGTAGATTTATCATTGCCCATAACCAAAAGTTCCGCATCCCTCTTAGAAAGTTCCAATACCGCATCCACGCAAGCTTGTTTAAAGGCGGTTTTTTGCTCAGCGGGCCGTTTCGTATTATCCACAGTAAAACCATAAAGCGTAAGCTCCTCTACTCCCATATCTTTACATAATTCATAAAGTTTAAACCCTGGATTTATTCCATGTTGATATCCATCTTTTTTCTCTAAGCCACAGTTCAAAGCCCATCGTCTGTTTCCATCAGGTATTACTCCAATGTGCCTAGGTATTCTTTTAAAATTCTGCTTTAAATTTATCACATTATCCAAAATTAAAATCCCCTTTATCCATTATCAATACGATAAAAATCTACAAATTAAAATTTGTGCTTTTTTTGCATCTGACCTTCCTGCAATTTATTTCATAAATTGGGATAGGTCATAAAAGGTATTATGTTGTTATTTTGGTAAATTTATTCATAACCTATGCTCTAATTATCTTGGTTTAAGTACAAATTTAACCAAAATATTAGCACGAATTGTTATTTTTCTCTTCCAATCCATAAAATAATACCTAAACCTGAAACAAAGGTTGCTGCACATTGCAAGATTTCCGCCCCAATTGGCATTCCAGGAAAGACTTCAATCAAGGATCCTATCATAAATCCAATGATTAACATATATGTAAACTGTGGATGTCTTTTCATCTCACGTTCAATAATTCCTGCAGTTAAAAATGTGCCAACAATTGTTCCAACTATTAAAGGACTTAAATAAGTAATATCAAAATTCCTAATTGCTTTCAGCGTCAAATCATACATACCTAACATTAG
Organism: uncultured Aminipila sp.; assembly: GCA_963524205.1. Classification (GTDB taxonomy): domain Bacteria; phylum Bacillota; class Clostridia; order Peptostreptococcales; family Anaerovoracaceae; genus Aminipila. The sequence goes on along the minus strand of CAURED010000032.1, from coordinate 726 downwards.
TAATACATAAGATGCACTAATCCCAGGCAATATTAACGCTATAGCTATAACAACACCCGCAATTAACAGCATAAAAAAGCTATACAAGTGAAATCCTGGTTCAAAGTTTAGTAGTCCCTTTGGGAATAAAGTAATCAAATAAGCAATAGCAGCGCCCACAACCGCTGCACCCTTATTTACCTGTTTAACTTTATTGGCAGTGGCCTTCTTGTATAATGGGGGAAAGCTTCCTAAAATGGCACCGAGGAATAAAAACATCATGGGTTTCTGCCAAGATGTAACTGCATTCAGCATAGGTCCTGACAATAGAACAATGCCTAAAATTCCTGCAATTCCATATTGCAATAAAAGCAACCCATTAGACTTCAGGTCGCTCTTCAATGTACTTATGGCATGAATCAAATCATCGTATATACCTAAAATAATAGCCATGGTACCGCCACTAACCCCTGGAATCAGCATAGACGAACCAACTACGAACCCTTTTATTAATTTTATAAAAATATAATCGTTTATATTGTTTTGTTTAATTCTCATCCCTTTGTCCTAATAAATATCCCTTCTTATCTTGTTTTCTGATTCTATATAATCATAATCCCTATTTATCAATATTATATCACATAAGTTAATTAAATGAACCTAACAGACATCATTTTGTCTCAGTCCTGTAATTTTTTTGCATCTGACCTTCCATCAATTTATTTTACAAATTGGGATAGGTCATAA
>CAURED010000031.1:0-16324 GCA_963524205.1 uncultured Aminipila sp. | reverse complement strand
ATATTTTTTGTATTGCTGGTTATGATATTAATTTCGATGACTATGACTGATAATTTTTTCAGCCCGGGGAATCTTACCAATATAGGTAGACAGCTGGCTGTTGCAACCATACTGGCTTATGGTGAAATGTTACTTATTATAAGTGGTATGTTGGACTTATCGGCGGGTGCAGTTTTAGCACTTTCTGGAGTGTTGTCAGTAAGCTTTTATAAAACTACAGGATCGCTTTTGGGCGCATTTATGGTAGCCATAGTGGTAGCGGTAGCGTGTAATATTGTTAATGCCTTTTTCGTGGCAAACTGTAAGATGCCGGCATTTATTGTTACTTTGGCAATGACTATGGTGGCCAGAGGGCTGGCCCTGTTGTATACCCAAGGACAGAATATCCTTCAAATTGGTGATTACAAAGTATTTGGTCAGGGAAAACTTACAGATGTTCCATTTTTAGAGAAAATGACATTTTTGGATAGTGTACCAATTCCAATCGTTTTTTTAATATTGATTACTATAATCATCTGGTATGTATTAAATCATACTAAGTTTGGACGATCACTTTACGCTATAGGCGGAAATGAAGAGGCTGCTATCGCGTCAGGTATCAACGTAATTTCATCAAAATATAAAGCATTTATCATAAATGGAATTTTGGTTGGTATAGCAGGAATATTATTTATGTCTCGTGTTAATGCTGGTCTTCCAAACGGTGCTGTAGGATATGAAATGGAAGGTCTTACAGCGGCCATCGTAGGCGGAACAAGTTTTTCTGGGGGTGTAGGTACTACTCTTGGAACGTTAGTGGGTTCTTTCATTATTGGATGTTTAAACAACATCATGAATTTGCAGGGCGTGGATTCATATGTTCAGCAGGTTGTAAAGGGTGGCATCATTGTAGCGGCAGTATTATATGACCTTAAGTTTAAGAATAAAAAGAGTGTGAAGGTTATTCTTGGAAACAAAGAAAAGAAAAACACAGAGAAAATGAATTAATTTTTTATGGTTCAATTTTATTTATTAAACATAAATGTAAAAAAGAAAGGAAAAGAGCATTATGAAAAAGAAAATTTTATCCATTCTATTAGTTTTAACCCTTGTGATTGCTACACTTGTTGGCTGCGGAAACACTGATTCTAAATCCAAAACAGACGGTAAGGAAGGCAAAACTTACAAAGTAGCTTATATCGCAAGAGCTCAGTCTGACTCATTTGCAGCTTGGCTTGCCAATGAAATGAAGGCAGCAGCAAAGGAATACGATGATATCCAGCTTGAAGTTTTTGATGGTCAGGCTGATGACGAAAAGGAAAATGCTGCAATTGAAAATGCTATAGCTAATGGCTTTGATGCAATTATTGTACAGCCAAACAATGGTGAAGCTCAGAGACCTTATGTAGAACAGATTGTTGATGCTGGTATCATTGCTATCACTACTAACGCTCGTATTGATAACATTAAAGGCGCTTCTTCTGTTGATGCTGATCCTTATGTACAGGCAAAGGTTAATGCTGAAGCTGCTATCAAACAGGTTCCTCAGAATGGCAGAGTTGTAGTTCTTAAGGGTCCTTCAGGTAACTTCCATGCTGACAAAAGATTAAAAGCTTGGAAAGAAGTATTCTTTGCAGCAAGACCTGACGTAAAGATTGTGGGCGAAGATTTCGCAAACTGGAACAAAGATGAAGCTATGCAGCTAATGGAAGACTGGGTTACATCTCAGGGTAAGATTGATGCTATTATTTCGATGAATGATAACATGGCAGCAGGTGCTTTAGAAGTTGTTAAGGATAACCCTGATTATGCAAACATCTTATCTTATGGTGTAGATGGTACTGCAGAAGCTTGCCTTCTTATTGAACAGGGTAAGATGACTTCAACTTGCTTACAGTCAGCTATCGACCTTGCTAAGCTTAATATGGAAACTGTTCATAAGCTATTAACGGGTGAAGAAACTCAGATTGATACAGACATCGATGCACCACTTATCACAAAGGATAATGCAAGCGAATATGTAAAGATCTACAGAGACAGAGGTCTAATCACTGAATAATTAATTACTAATATTAAAGGTGCCTTGAGACTAAATTAAGGCATCTTTCTTAAATTGAAGTCCTGCCCACATCTATGATGTGGCCCTGCAGGTCTCATACAGAAATTTCAGCAGCTTTAGCTGCTAGAAATTTTTCAGTTATAAAGCAGAGAAAGGATATAAGTGGTATGAAAAATAGAGCAGCTTATATGACAGAATTAAATAAAATGGAGATTCGTGAAATTCCTGTACCTGAAACTGGGGAACAGGATGTTTTGGTAAAGCTTGAATATGTGGGAATCTGCGGTTCCGATGTTCATTATTTCCATGATGGCAGATGTGGAGACTTCGTGGTAGATGGCGAATTTATGCTTGGACATGAATGTGCAGGTACTGTAGTTAAAGTGGGTAGTGGTGTGACTAAGTTAACTGTTGGCGACAAAGTTGCACTGGAGCCAGGTATTACTTGTGGACAGTGTGAATTTTGTAAGTCAGGAAGATATAATCTTTGCCCTGACGTACAATTTTTAGCAACTCCACCGGTCCAGGGCTGCTATGAAAACTACATTGCATTCCCAGAAAACATGTGTTTTAAATTGCCTGAGAACATATCAACCAAGGAAGGTGCTTTAGTAGAGCCTTTATCAGTGGGAATGCATGCAGCATCACAGGGACAAATCAGCCTTGGTGACCATGTGATAATTCTTGGAGCTGGGTGCATTGGACTTGTTACATTACTTGCATGCAAAGCCTATGGTGCAACAGATATTACAGTAGTGGATGTTATCCCTAAGCGTCTTGAATATGCAAAGAAACTGGGAGCTACCAGAGTATTAAATGGTAAAGATGTTGATGTAATTACTGAAATAGAAAAATTAACAAATGGTATGGGCTTAGAAAAAGTAATTGAAACAGCAGGGTCACCAGTTACTATAGCACAGACACCTTATTTAGTAAAAAATGGTGGAACAATTGTGTTAGTTGGTTTAGCAGCACAGTCTGAAATTAACTTTGACTTTGGTAAGATTATGGCGAAAGAAGCGAAGATTGAATCGGTATTCAGATATCGTAACGTTTATCCAAAAGCTATAGCGGCTATGGCAGATGGCATTATTGATGTATCCGGTATAATAACTCATGAATTTGATTTTGATGATATTCAGGAAGCATTTGAATGTGCTATAAATGATAAAGATAATGTTGTAAAAGCAGTAATTAAGATTACGGAGTAAAAATTATGGAATATTTATTGGGAATAGATATAGGAACTTCTGGGACAAAGACAGTTCTATTTGATGTAGATGCAAATACCATAAGCGCTAAGACTTGCGAATATCCTCTTTATCAAGAGCAAAATGGCTGGGCGGAACAGGAACCCGTTGACTGGTGGCAAGCTACAGTAGCGGGAATTAAATACGTAATAGAAGAGTCAAAAATTAATCCCAAAGATATAAAGGGAATAGGTCTTTCTGGGCAGATGCATGGTCTGGTCATGTTGGACTCTAAGGGAAATCCCCTTCGAAAATCAATAATTTGGTGTGACCAACGGACTGGAAAAGAAGTGGAAGATATGAACCGGCTTCTGACTCCAGAAAAACTGATAGGTATTACGGCAAATCCTGCATTGACGGGTTTTACGGCAGCAAAGATTCTTTGGGTTAAGAAAAATGAACCTGGAATATATAGTCAGTGTGCCCACATTCTATTGCCTAAAGACTATATACGATATAAGCTTACTGGCGAGTTTGCAACAGAAGTTTCAGATGCGTCAGGGATGCAGCTTATGGATATATCAAAACGAAACTGGTCAGATGAAATTTTAGACACCTTGGGAATAAACAGAGAGCTACTTGGAAAAATGTATGAATCACCTGATATAACGGGTGAAGTTCATAAAGAGGCAGCAGCAGAGACTGGTCTTGCAGCAGGCACTATAGTAGTTGGAGGTGCTGGGGACAATCCAGCTGCGGCTATTGGAACGGGAATTGTGTCTGAAGGCAGTGCTTTTACAACCATAGGGACTTCTGGTGTTGTATATGCAATTTCAGATAAGGTTGCTATCGATAAGAAAGGCCGTGTACACACTTTATGTGCTTCAGTTCCAGGAAAATGGACTGTAATGAGCTGTACTCAGGGAGCAGGACTTTCACTTCAGTGGCTTAGAAATAATGTATGCAGTAATGAGGCAGCAGAAGCAAAAGAAAAAGGTGTTGATCCTTATGAGATTATGACTGAGATGGCGGCACAAACACCTATTGGCGCTGACAGACTTATTTATCTGCCATATTTAATGGGTGAACGTTCACCACATCCAGATCCAGATTGCCGCGGTACATTTTTCGGCCTTTCAGCAATTCATGAAAGAAAGCACTTAATTAGATCGGTCCTTGAAGGTGTTGCATACTCTCAGCTGGAGTGCGTGGATGTTTTCAGAGAAATGGGCGTAAATATAAATGAAATGATGATTTGCGGCGGTGGAGCAAGGAGTGATTTCTGGAGACAAATGTTTGCTGACATGTATCAGTGCCCAGTGAGCACTATAAAGGCTGAACAGGGTGGTGCTTTAGGTGCTGCTATACTAGCTGGAGTTGGTGCAGGTGTATATAAGAATTTAGAAGACACCTGTAAAAAACTTATATTGAAGAAGTCTATACATGAGCCAATTAAAGCAAATAGTGTTGAATATCAGAAATACTACAAATTATATAAAGAATTATATATAACGCTATTTGGCAGTTATAAAAAATTAGCTGAATTATAACCTGCTCATAATAATATAAAAGAGCTTGCCTCAAAATTAAATGGACTCTGCTTTACAGGGTTCATTTTAAAAGTGAGACAGCTCTTTTTTTCATTGGATTGTATTGGTATTTAATACATTGACACCATGAACTATTTACAGTAAAATGTATGTGTAAAGCTGGTTAAACGTTTAACTAATATTAGAAAAAGGATATTGACATGAAAAAAAGCATTACAATAAAAGAAATTGCAGCAGAAGCAAAGGTTTCCATAGCTACAGTTTCTATGGTATTAAATAAAAAAGATAAGAAAATTAGCGAGGCTACGAGAAAGAAAATCTTGTATATTGCACAAAAATATAATTATACACCAAACACGATGGCAAGAAGCTTAATTACTAAACAGACTCGTACAATTGGATTAGTAATTCCCGATATTGTGAATCCATTTTTCCCTGAAATAGCAAGGGGCGTGGAGGATAAAGCCAGTGAATTTGGTTATAGCGTTATATATTGTAACACAGATGATAAAATTAAAAGAGAAGATAAGTATATTAAGGTGCTGACGGAAAAAATGGTTGATGGTATTATTTTCGCACATTCTTCAGACAGACAGATGGGATTTGACAGCTTAGATAAGTGCAAGGTTCCCATCATTTTAATAGACCGAGATTATGATAATAGAAATGTTATAGGCAGAGTTATCGTTGAGAATAAAGAAGGGGCCTATATGGCAACTTCTTATTTACTGGACAGAGGATATAAAAATATTGCGTATATTGCAGGTTCTATAACTACAGCTACTGCAATAGGCAGGCTTGAAGGATATAATCGGGCTCTTGCAGACAGAAATATAACATTGAAAAATAACTTTATAAAAGTTGGAGAATATAAGATGCAGTGGGGTATAGAAGCTGTTGAACAACTTCTCAATGAAAATGAACCGATTGACGGTATTTTCTGTGGAAATGATTTAATTGCAATTGGAGCTATAAAGAAATTAAAAGAACGTGGATTAAACGTTCCTGAGGATGTAGGAATTGTAGGATTTGATGATATATATCTAGCCAGCTTGGTTGAGCCACCTCTTACTACAATAAAACAGCCGAATTATGAGATGGGATATAAGGCTGCAGAATTACTTATTAAGAACATAGAAAAAATCAGACTGGACAAAATAAAATATGAAAATAAAGAGGATTTAGTTCAAGAAAATACCTTATTACTTCCCACTGAATTAATTGTCCGTAAGTCAACTAAATAATTTTCCAAGAGGTGTAATTAAATGAAAAAAAGTATGCTAATTAACTCTGAAATCTCTTACTGTATCTCAAAGTTAGGACACAAGGACTGCATTGTCGTTGGAGATGCTGGATTGCCTATTCCAGATGGTGTAAAACGTATAGATCTGGCGTTATCTGAAGGAATTCCGTCGTTTGTGGAAGTTTTAAAAGCTGTTTTATCAGAGCAGAAAATTGAAAAAATTGTACTTGCAGAAGAAATAAGGACAGTTAGCGCTAAACTACACGATGAAATTTTATCTATATGCAGAGAAGCAGAGAGTGAACTTGAAATAGAATATATACCACATGAGGATTTTAAAAATAACACAGAAAATTGTAAATGTGTCATAAGAACAGGAGAATTTACTCCCTTTGCAAATATTATTTTAATTTCAGGGGTAATTTTCTAAGGAGGATTCAAATGCATAAAAAAATTGTAACCATGAGCAAGATAACTAAGGAATTTTCTGGCGTTACAGTGTTAAGTATGGTTGACTTTAATATATATGAAGGAAGAATTATGGCACTGCTCGGAGAAAATGGTGCAGGAAAGTCTACTTTGATGAAAATTCTCACTGGAGTATATGAAAGAACATCTGGAGAAGTTTACTTAGATGGTGACCCAGTAAAATTTAGGAACACTAAAGAATCTCAAGAAAAGGGCATAGCCATTATACATCAAGAACTGAACCTGATAGGACATTTATCTATTGGAGAAAATATTTTTTTAGGACGGGAACCTATAAACAAGTTTGGAAAAATAGATTGGAAGCGGTTATATAGCGAATCTGAGAAATGGATTTCTATGCTAGGTTTAAATGAGAGCCCTAAGCAAATTGTAAACAACATTAGTGTGGGAAAACAACAGTTAGTTGAAATAGCAAAAGCTTTATCCTTAAAAGCCAAAATTATTATCATGGATGAGCCTACAGGTGCATTAACAATTTCTGAAACGGAAAAGCTATTTAGTGTTATACAGAAACTAAAAGAGCAAAACCATAGTATTGTTTATATTTCGCATAGATTAGAAGAGATATTTAGAATTTGCGATGATATAACAGTACTTCGTGATGGAGCACTTATAGCAGAAGTTCCTATAGCAGATGTTAATGAAGATAAGCTTATAGAAATGATGGTCGGAAGGAAACTGGAAGAACAGTATCCTAAAGTTGACTCTGAAATTGGAGATGTTATTTTTGAGGTTAAAGGACTTACAAACCAATTTGTTAAAGCGGTTTCATTTAATTTGAAAAAAGGTGAAACCTTAGGGATTGCAGGGCTTATGGGCTCTAGCAGAACGGAGTTGGCCAGAACAATTTATGGGATTTATAAAATGGACAAGGGTGAAATTTTCATAAATGGGAATAAGGTCCATATAAACAATCCTAAAGATGCAATTAAAGCAGGAATTACTTATGTTTCGGAAGACAGAAAAGCTAATGGTATTGTTTTAGGTATGAGTATAAGAGAAAATATTACGCTAACCTATTTAAGAAATATTAGTGGAAAATTTGGACATATATATAAAGCTAAAGAAGAAGAAATCTCTAAAGAGTATATTAAAAATTTATCCATTAAAACCAGTGGAACGAAACAGTTGGTTAAATATTTAAGTGGCGGAAACCAGCAAAAAGTTTCTATTGCGAAAAATTTATTTGCAGAGCCTAGTATCCTTATTCTTGATGAACCTACAAGAGGTGTAGATGTAGGGGCAAAAAAAGAAATTTATGATCTAATTAATAAGTTTAAGAAAGCTGGTATGAGCATAATAATGATTTCCTCTGAAATTCCAGAAGTTTTAGGCATGAGTGACAGAGTTTTAGTTATGCATGAAGGTAAAGTAAGTGGTATTTTAGATAAAGAAAATGCTAATCAAGAAAGTATTATGAGTTTAGCTGTAGGGAAGGGTGTGTAATAAAATTGAAATGGACGTCTAATAATAGCGTGAAGGACATTATTCAAAAAAATAAACCGTTAGTTGTTTTAATCATATTATGTATTATTATGGCATGTTTAAGTGATAATTTTTTTACTTGGAGGAATATTCTCACAGTACTTAGGCAAACATCTATTAATGCAGTAATTGCAACAGGTATGACATTTGCAATTTTAATTGGTGGTATCGACCTTTCCGTTGGATCGGTATTAGCCATATGCAGTGCTATTATGGCTAATCTGATTGCTTCAGGTATGGACCTTATATTAGCAATACTGATTACTTTACTTCTAGGCTTGGCAATTGGTATTGTAAATGGATTACTAATTAGCAAAGGGAGATTACAACCATTTATCGCTACATTAGGCACTATGACATTACTTAGGGGTTTTACTCTGGTGTATACACAAGGTAAGCCTATTGGAACAAGCGGTGGAGCAAACAGTCTTATGTTTGGAAAAATTGGATCAGGATATATATTAGGTCTGCCAGTTCCTGTTTACATTATGATTATTGTATTTATAATTGCTTATTATATTCTGAGACATTTAAGGACAGGAAGGTACGTTTATGCCCTTGGATCTAATGAAGAAGCAACCATTTATTCTGGAATAAAAACGGATAAAGTCAAGCTTTTTGTATATGGAGCCTCCGGATTACTTGCTGCACTTGCGGGGGTTATTGTGACTGCAAGACTTGGAACGGCATCTCCCACTGCGGGCGAGGGATACGAACTAGATGCCATAGCCGCTGTAGTACTTGGAGGGACAAGTATGTCAGGCGGGGTTGGAACAATTGGCGGTACTGCCATAGGTGCTTTGATTATAGGTATATTAAATAATGCGTTGAATTTACTACAGGTCCCATCTTACTATCAGAACGTTGCCAAGGGGGCAGTTATTTTATTTGCTGTTCTTTTGGACAGAAAGCAGAAATCAGCCAGATAACTATGCTATTTAATCGATGGGCGATTAAATATATATTGTATTTATTGTTTTTTTAGGAGGACGAAAAATGAAGAAGATTTTAGTGGTTTTACTAGTGCTTATTTTAGCATTAGGAATGTTCGGATGTGGCGGTAAAGCAGCAGCTCCAGAGGATAAGGAGGATACAACGGCAACGATAGGTCTGATTGTATCGACTTTAGACAACCCTTTCTTTGTAGATCTTAGAGATGGTGCCCAGGCAAAGGCAGATGAAATGGGAGCTAAATTAATTGTTCTTGATTCACAAAACGATTCTGCAACAGAGCTTTCGAACATGGAAGACTTAATCACACAAGGCGTAGACCTAATCTTAATCAATCCTACAGATTCAAAAGCAGCGGGCAATGCTGTAGCTGCTGCTAATGAAGCAAAGATACCCGTAATCACACTTGACAGATCCGCGGATACAGGCGAAGTCGTTTGCCACATTGCTTCTGATAACGTTGCAGGTGGTAAGCTCGCAGGTGATTTTATCATTAAGCAGCTTGATGGAAAGGGCAAAGTTGTAGAGCTTGAAGGCGTTCCGGGAGCTTCTGCTGCAATTGACAGAGGTAAGGGCTTTAATGAAGCTATCGCAAAGAGTGATATCGAAATAGTTGCAAAGCAGACGGCTAACTTTAACAGAGCGGAAGGTTTATCTGTAATGGAAAATATTTTACAGGCACAACCAGAAATTGATGCAGTATTTGCACACAATGACGAAATGGCATTAGGTGCATTAGAAGCAATTAAGGCATCTGGCAGAGATATCCTAGTTGTAGGGTTTGATGCTAATGATGATGCTGTTGCAGCGGTTCAGGCAGGAGATATGGCTGCAACGGTACAACAGCTTCCAAAAGAAATTGGCGCTGCAGGTGTTGAAGCTGCTATGAAGGTTATTGGTGGCGAAAAAGTAGAAAAATCAATTCCAGTAGATCTTTCCCTAGTAACAGAATAAGTGCAAAAAGTATAACTTAATAAAAGCGATTTAAAAGGCCATTGGAGATTTAATCTGATGGCTTTTTGCGTTTATTATAGTAAAAAGCTGGACTGATTGGAATACACTGTAGTATAATAAACTTTAATGTGATTTTATATAATAGATAGAGGAGATGTTATAAAAGTGAAAGATAAGTTTAAACAAAACGTTCAAGATATAGTTGAAGATATTACTGCTAATTATTTAACAGAAGAGTTATTCTTGGCCAAAGATTCAGTTACACTACCAGATAGAAGTGTGATTATTAATTTGTTAAAGGAACTTAGAACTATTATGTTCCCTGGATATTTTGGCACAGACAGGCTTGATTGCACTTTAGCCCCTTATTTTATTGGGCAAAAACTTGCGTCTGTTTTTGATGGTCTTTCTACTCAGATTGAACGAGGTCTTTCCTATATGAATAATGGAAAAAGCCAAGAAATTACAGAACAGGCTGAAACAATTACTGTTGAATTCCTTAAAGAATTATCAAAGATTCAGAAGGTTCTTTTAACAGATATTCAAGCAGCGTATGATGGGGATCCTGCTGCAGGAAGTAAGGAACAAATCATATTCTCTTACCCTGGACTTTATGCAATTTATGTATATCGTATGGCACATGAATTATATATTAGAAATGTGCCTTTTATTCCGAGAATCATGACAGAATACGCTCATAGCCGTACTGGTATTGATATTAATGCTGGAGCAACTATTGGAAAATATTTTTTTATCGATCATGGTACAGGGGTTGTAATCGGAGAGACTACAATTATCGGAGATAATGTTAAACTTTTCCAGGGAGTTACAATCGGTGCTTTATCCACAAGAGGGGGTCAGGCGTTGGCTGGAGTTAAGCGTCACCCTACTATTGAAGATAACGTAACCATTTATTCTGGAGCTTCTATCTTAGGAGGGAAAACTGTTATTGGCCATGATTGCGTTATTGGTGGTAATGCTTTTATTACTAAGTCTATAGCTCCTCATACTAAGGTAAGCATTAAAAATCCAGAACTATGTATTAGTGGAGATGGGTTTGATGCATAGATGATTTTATGTAGAAAATAAAAAAATAAGCCTGATTCAGCAGCTTAGAATGGCTGTACAAGAATCAGGCTTTATTGTTATGTTTAATCAAAGATTTCCATTGGAATTTCGCTATCAGCATCGATGGACTTGACAATATGCAAATTTTCAACTTTTGCTAAATCAAATTCTGTTCCACTAGAAAGCTTCTTAGAAGAAAGAATTCTTATCACAGGATCAAGCATACATCCAGGTGTGTTTTTAATAACCAGCGCTATGGAGTCATCCGTTAACTTAACCATAGTTCCGACAGGGTAAACCGATATAGTTTTAAAGAAAGCATTGAGAATATCAGGGTCAAAATGAGTACCTGAGTTACTTGCCATAAAATCTAATGTATCTTTAGTCTGCCAGGCGGGTCGGTATGACCGTGCAGTTGTTAATGCGTCATAAACGTCTGCTACAGCTAAAATCCTACCACATAAAGGAATATTCGCACCTACAAGACCGTTAGGATAACCGCTTCCATCATATTTTTCATGATGGCTTGCGATTCCATCTAAAACAGTTAATGAAATTTTCATAGAAGTTTTCAGCTTATTTATAGCATAAGTTGGATGCCTTTTTACAATAGAAAATTCTTCAGTTGTTAAAGAGGATGGCTTGTTGATAATGCCTATTGGAACATCTAATTTACCAAAATCATGCATTAAACCTGCTGATGTAAGTTCTTGCAGGGAAACGCGGCTGTAACCAAGCTGTATGCCAATAAGCGTTGCTAAGCTTGCAACGTTTATACAATGGGAATATGTATAATTATCAAACGTTTTTATTTCTACCATATTTAACACATACTCATCTTTAGATAGTATATGATCCATTAGAGAACTGGAAACATCAATTAACGTATTGGCCATACTTGAAGTTATTGCGGACTTAGATACAAAATTCCTACATACACTTTTTAAATCCGATGTTATCTTCTGTTTCAAAATGGGGTCAACAAAACCTTGAGCAATTATATCCTCACTATATTTTGTTTTTATGTAAACTCCAGGAACATTCAGTTCTCTTAATCTTCTGATGTTACGTATAGTTAGTTTTTGATCGGCAAGCAAAAGTGGGACAACTGCTACATCGTTTATAACAGATTGACCAACTATCATACCTGGCTTAAGCTGATTTGTTTGTACGAAAATCATCTGGAACCTTCCTTGGTAAAAGTCTTGAAGTTTATTTATTTCTAAAAAACTTCCTCTAATAATAAAGCTATTGTATATATTACCACAAATTATCAGAATTTGCAAATAGAGATAAGTTAATGTATAATATATAAAAGTAATACTGAGATTTAACTTTTAGTTAGGGTGTAAAAATGAGTAATATAGAGCTTAACGCATACAAAAAAGATGAATATAAAATAGGAAAATGGCCAGGTGGAACTACTACTGAATTGGGGATATATCCGGATGACTCAAATTATAGTGAAAGAAAATTTATTTGGAGGCTTAGTTCTGCAACCGTAGAGATTGAGGAATCTGACTTTACGCCTTTACCTGATTACGATCGAGTTCTGATTGTACTAAATGGAGAAGTTGTGTTAGTACATAGAGAAATCCGTGTAGCAAGACTAGCCCAATATGAGCAGGACAGGTTCAGTGGTGCTTATGAAACAAAAAGTTTTGGTAAAATAACAGACTTTAATTTAATGGTAAAAAAGGGGAACCAAGGCTTTGCAGAAGCAATAACTTTGACTAATGAGTATATGCCTCTGAAAGTAGATAAGTTTGATGAATATAAAAAGATGAGCCAAGGCTTTTATTGTGCAGAAGGATTTTGTGTAGTTAGTTTCAATAAACAGAGCTGCATGCTAAAAGCTGGAGAGCTATTGATTGTAAATTGTGATTATGGTGACATCTACGAAATAGGAATAATGGGTGAGGGAAAGACTATAAGGACTCATGTGTATTTTAATGAGGAAGAAATTTGTATTGAAAATAATCAGGAGCAGGAATTAGCACAGCAACTTGTAACATCAAAAATTACTTTTGGAGATATAAAATTAGCTGCGATAGTATGTTGGAGCAATTTTAGGGGTGGTAAATCTGTATTCAAAAGTTTAAAAGATACTTGGTATGACGAAACAATGCAAAAAGGTATAGACAAAATAGAAAGGACATTTCTTACTTTCTTTATTGGTCTAATCGGACTTGGAGTTGTTGGATTTAATGCCTGGGAACATTTGCAAAGTCAATATATAGCAATGGCAATCATTTTATGGATTCTTATAGATTTAATTCTAATAAATCCGTTGATATATTTAGCAATATTACCAAAGCCAATCAAATCGCATATAAAGAAAATTTCAGAGCTTACAGAAAGCGAAAAGGCAGAGTATGAACAGAAAAAGTCTGAGAATAAACGGGTAGATAAGATTTTAAAAAAATATGAGATAACAGGCAGAAATAAATATATCGACTAGTAAAAATTCAAGAGGGACAGTCCCACAATAGTAATTTATTGGGACTGTCCCTTGTTTTATTATGTAGGAAATATCGTTTATGATATTGATGGAATATCATAAAAAGCTACCACTTAAATGCCACCGAATGGAAGCTAAAAGCGCCTCGCAGAGGCTTTTTTTATATTTATAGATTATAGCATACCGATTACTTTTTCTATGTCTTCTTTTGGAGTAGCCCAAGAGGTTACGAAACGAATGCAATACTCATCATCCCCAACGGGGCATTCTTTTTCAAAAGAAACTTCTTTTTCCAGTTCTGCAACAAGTGCATTAGGGAATATAGGAAAAATCTGGTTACTTGGAGAGTCTGTTATAAACTTATAACCCTTAGCAGCGATGCCTTCTCTTAAAAGTTTTGCCATATCATTAGCATGTTGCCCTAATTCAAAATAAAGATTATCTTTGAAGAATTCTTCGAATTGTACACCTAGAAGTCTTCCTTTCGCCAGCATAGAACCACTTTGCTTTAGAAGCCATCTAAATTCCTTTTTCAATTCTGGATTTGAGAGAATTAATGCTTCACCAAATAAAGCACCATTTTTTGTTCCGCCAATGTAGAAAGCATCTGTTAACTGTGCAATATCTTCAATAGTTATATCGTTTTCTGGTGAAGTTAAAGCGGATGCAAGCCTAGCCCCATCAAGGTATAAGTATAGACCGTACTTTTCACATCTCTTTTTTATTTCTTGTAATTCTGATTTTTTATATATGGTTCCCAGCTCTGTAGTATTTGAAATGTATACCATTTTAGGTTTTACAAAATGTTCATCCTCATGATATCTGACAGCTTCATCAATTTGGTCAGGATTCAACTTTGCATCTTTAGTAGGCATTGCAATAATTTTATGACCTCGAGCTTCTACAGCACCTGTTTCATGTACACATATATGACCTCTTGCAGGTGATATTACAGCTTCGTAAGGCCTTAGAAAAGCTGTTATTGAAGTAAAGTTTGTTTGAGTCCCACCCACAAAAAAGTGTACATCAACATCTTTTCTTCCAATTTTTGCTTTAATCCTGTCAGCAGCGTTTAAACAGTGAGGGTCTTCTCCATAGCCCACTGTTTGTTCCATATTTGTTTTTACCAGTGCCTCCAGAATCTGGGGATGTGCACCTTCACTATAATCGCATCTTAAAAATATCATAGAATAGTCCTCCTAAAAGTTTATCTTGTGGCTGTGTAATATTGCAAGCCTAAGCATATTATATATTAAATTACCATAAAAATCTACAGACTGAAAGTGTGATTTTTTAGCATCTGAGCAACTTGCAATTTGTTTTACAAATTGGGATAGGTCATAATCTTATGAAGATATAGACAAATGGCAAAGAAAAATAAATAAAATAAAAAAGTATTGGATTTTTGTTTTCAATTGTAGTAGAATGATAGAATAAATATTTATTGTATATAAAGTGCACAAGAACAAAATATTAATAAGGAAGACGGCAGAAATAGGGGTCTTGTATCTCTTTCACTCTAATTAGCTGTTTGACCTTATTTTTTTAGTTTTTGTGCATTTTTATGCTTTTTAGAGAAAAGGAGATGATGAAGGAATGAATAAGAAGTATATTTTTGTGACAGGCGGTGTGGTGTCGGGATTAGGAAAAGGCATTACAGCTGCATCACTAGGGCGGTTACTGAAAGCAAGAGGAATGAAAGTAGCTGCACAAAAATTGGATCCATATATAAATGTAGATCCAGGGACCATGAGTCCTTATCAACATGGTGAAGTATTTGTAACAGAGGATGGAGCTGAAACCGATTTGGATTTAGGGCATTATGAAAGATTTATAGATGAAGATTTAAACCAATTCTCTAATTTAACTACAGGTAAGGTATACTGGAATGTTTTAACTAAAGAGCGTAATGGAGAATATTTAGGAAGTACAGTGCAAGTTATTCCTCATATTACAAATGAGATAAAAAGCTTTATATATAACGTAGGAAAATCAAGCCAGGCAGAAGTAATCATAACGGAAATTGGGGGAACTACTGGTGATATTGAGAGCCAGCCGTTTTTAGAAGCTATACGTCAGGTATCCCTAGAAGTTGGAAAAGAAAATTGTTTATTCATACATGTAACATTGGTTCCTTATATTAAAAGCTCAGGAGAGCATAAATCAAAACCAACGCAGCATTCGGTTAAAGAACTGCGTGCATTGGGTATCTCTCCAGACATAATTGTTATGCGTGCAGATGAACCTATTGACGAAGATATCCGTCAAAAAATCTCATTATTCTGCAATGTAAAGCCAGATTGTGTTATTGAAAACATTACATTACCAGTTTTATATCAAGCCCCAACTATGTTAGAGAAAAGCAATTTCTCTTGGATAGTCTGCAGGGAATTAGGCATTAATGCAGGACCTTGTGATATGACTGAATGGAACCAGATGCTTGATAGAATTGAGAAGCGTGATAAAGAAGTTAAGATAGCAATTGTAGGAAAATATGTAAAACTGCACGATGCTTATTTATCTGTGGCAGAGGCCCTTCGTCATGCAGGCTATGAAAATGGCTCTAGAATAAACATAAAATGGGTAGATTCTGAAGATGTAACTGAGGAAACTGCAAAATCGGTATTAGGCGATGTGACTGGAATTCTAGTGCCAGGGGGCTTTGGAGACAGAGGAATAGAAGGTAAAATATGTGCAGCTAAATATGCCAGAGAAAATGACATTCCCTACTTTGGAATATGCCTTGGTATGCAGATTGCAGTTATAGA
Source organism: uncultured Aminipila sp. (assembly GCA_963524205.1). Taxonomy (GTDB): domain Bacteria; phylum Bacillota; class Clostridia; order Peptostreptococcales; family Anaerovoracaceae; genus Aminipila. The sequence goes on along the minus strand of CAURED010000031.1, from coordinate 127 downwards.
ATTCGCCAGACATGTGCTTGGAATAAAGGATGCTGATTCAAGTGAATTTTTGCCAGATGGGCTGAATTCTGTTATTGATTTTATGCCAGACCAATCAGGAGATATACCTAAGGGTGGTACTATGAGG
>CAURED010000030.1:0-18349 GCA_963524205.1 uncultured Aminipila sp. | reverse complement strand
GGTTGCATGATGCCAGACAACGGTTGCATGATGCCAGACAACGGTTGCATGATGCCAGGAAACCGCGGCATGATGCCAGACAACGGGTACATGATGCCAGACAACGGCTGCATGATGCCAGGAAACAGTGGAACGATGCCACAAAACGGCAGAACAATGCCACAGAACGGCGGAATGATGCCACAGAACGGCGGAATGATGCCAGACAACGGCAGAATGATGCCAGACAATGGTTGCATGATGCCAGACAACGGTTGTATGATGCCACAAAATGGTAGGATGATGCCAGGAAGCGGTTGTCCAATGCCAGGAAGCGGCGGAATGATGCCAGAAACGGAAATGCCAAGTCCAGCACCAGCACCAAGTCCAGCACCAGCACCAATGCCAGACAACAGCAGAATGATGCCACAAAACGGCGGAACGATGCCACAAAACGGCAGAATGATGCCACAAAATCGCGGAGAAATGCCACAAATGGAAATGCCAGAAATGGAAATGCCAATGGATTGTGCTAGTACCTGTCCTTTAGCAATGGCTTATGTACCTTGGCAGGTATGGGATATGACTTATGAAATGGAAGAGGGATTTGCGGTTGGCACTATATTCCCTGAATTGGACTTACCTTTCTTAGGAGGTAATGCAAAATGAACAGAAACGAACTGATGAGACGTGTACAAATGCTAAGTTTTGTATTGGTAGATGCAAGTCTTTACTTAGATACTCATCCTAAAGATAAAGCTGCATTAAATTTTTTCAATAAATATAATGCTTTATATATGAGTGCAAGAGCAGAATATGAAAAAAGCTATGGACCATTAAGCATAGCTGGTACTAATGATACAAATAGCTGGTCATGGATTGATGAACCATGGCCTTGGCAGAAGGAGGTTTAAGTATGTGGACTTATGATAAGAAATTACAGTTCCCAGTAAATATTAAGAACCCTAATCCTGCCATGGCAAAGTTTATTATAACCCAATATGGTGGACCAGATGGTGAATTGGGTGCAACTTTAAGATACTTATCGCAACGTTATACAATGCCTTATAAACAGTGTATAGGTATATTAAATGATATCGGTACTGAAGAAATTGGGCACTGATGATATCGTTGGTGGACAAATGTTGAACGAATCATTGTGCATTAATATGTAATAAATATTCATTTTAAGGGCAGTACAGGGAAGATTTCAAGTTCGAAACTGCACTTTTTTCCTGAGTATTTTCCACCTTCTTTTTTTGTGTAAATCACCTTTTTTATAGCAGATTTAAGCAACATATTTTTGTCTGCTGGATCATCTAATGTATCATATAATTCTATGACTTTTTCTATTTTAGGTATCATGGTAGTAATTTCACCCTCTTTTTCTTTTTCAGCTAATTCTTTTTTTAAGTTAATAATTCTATTTTTTATAGTTTCTTGCTTTTTGGTTAGCTTTACAAAACGTTCTAAGAATATTTCTGTTGTATAAACTGCCTGTTCTAAAAGATCGTGGAGGCCATCTATTTGTTTGATGCATTGTTGCAACTCTACTTCAGCACGATTTAGAGACTTTGCCACATCGTCGGAAGTAGTTATGGAAAGGATATCATTCTTTAGCTGTAACTTGAAATTTTCCAACCATATAGGGAGCTGGCTTATAAGTTCTTCTTCCACAAATTCTAAACGGCTGCTTATGTTTGTACACTTCCGGTTAGTGCATAGCAAACTAGGCGGCTGTCCTGTTTTGTTGTAAGGCCTACGAGACATATTTTTCCCACATACTCCACACACGATGATACCAGCAAGAGGGTTTTTAATTTCTCCATATGTTGCATTTAAACGTGGACTTGAATGAGATTCACGTATTATCTGTGCTTGCCTCCAAGTTACTTCATCGATAATCGGTTCATGCAATCCTTTAACAAGTAAAGGCTTTTCATTTCTAGGTCTAGTCCTAACAATCTTACCTTCTTCGACTCGTTTTACTGTAGCTCTTCCGTTCCATCGAATTAATCCGAGATATACAGGATTTGTAAGCATATCTTGAACGGTATAAGGGGACCAGAAATCTGCAAATTTTGGCTTGTATCCTCTTTCATCTAACTCATCGCAAATAAGCTTTGGCCCTTTTGAATGATTAACATAAAGGTCATATACTATTTTTACAGCTTCAGCTTCTTCTGGAATAATACGCAAAGTATTTCCCTTTTCTCTTGGAATTTTAACTATTTCATAACCATATGGCGGTTTGTTGCCAACATATTTCCCTTCGTTTATAGAGGCAATTTTGCCTGTCATTAAACGTCTGTTAATGGTTTTATATTCTCTTCGGCTCATGAACAGACCAAACTCAAAATATTCCTGGTCAAATTCATTTGCAGGATCATAAGTTTTTATGGGGGTATAAATCAGAGTGTTGGAGTAGGTAAATGCTTGAGAGACCATACCCTGGTCCATAGTGTTACCTCTGGCAAGACGTTCTACTTCTACAACAATTACACCATCCCAGATACCCATTTCAACTTCTTTTAGTAGATGTTGCATAACAGGACGTGCTTCGATAGATTCACCAGATACGATTTCTTTATAAATCTTGGTTACGTTTAGGTGTAGGCTTTTAGCTAGCCGCATCAATTGGGCTTCATGGCGAGCTAAAGTTTCACCTTCACCACGCTCTTCTGCTTCTGCATCAGTTCTGGACTTTCTTAAATACATGCATTCTGCCATTACATTTCACCATCCTTGCTTAATTCTATTTAAAAATGAGAATAAAAATGCCCGGGACCATCAAAAACTTGATTTTCTCGGGCTGTAATAATGGTCTTTATGAGTAAGAGAAAGACCAATTCATTCAGTTTGGTAGTATCCAAATGTGATCAGAGAATCATAACACAAAGTCATAGGAATTCAGTAAATTCCATACATTGTAGTGGGGGTGATAACCATAGTAGTAATGGAATATCAGACACCGACTGGTGCGATAATTAAATTTAACGACGAAGCTTATGTGAATGCAACAGAACAGGAGTTAAAAGAAAGAGAAGAATATATAAACACTGTTGCCAGCATTTTACTTTTTAAGCTTCTTTTAAAGAGAGTACATCAAGAGGAGTTAGGAATATAAGTTATTGAGCTACTTATACAAACTAAAAACTACCGAGAAATCCTCGGTAGTTGCAAATTAGAAATTAATTTTCATTTTCTCAACAACTTGCTTAAGTTCACCCAGTGTTGAGATTTCTACACCTGATTCATCTAATCTATCACGGATAGCTTGGGAACAGGACAAATAGTAATCCCTTAAATCGGAATTGTCATAGTAATAGCTAGATGAGTTTACATTAAAATCATTCACATTAATCACCTCTAGTTATAGTGTGTGCAAGTAATATAAATTTATAACAGGAAAGAGGTCTTGAGTTTGAAAATGCAAGTAGAGCGTATAAAACCATGAAGTGAGAATATGAAAGGAATTAATAAAAACATCTCATTATTAAATTACATGTAACAAATACATGTTTCTAACAATATATTATATTAAATTAATAAAAGGAGGTTGCTAAATGCGATCTGTTAATGTGCTTCAAGAGCCTTGTATTCCTCAAAATCAACTGCAATTGATGTTTCAATCAAAAATAATTTGGAGAGATTTGTCTACTTGGATTAGAGCCTATTTAGCAAGTAAACATGGGGGGTTAGGGGACAAGGAAGCAGTAAGGTATAAATTAGATGAATTACTAATACAATCTGTTAATATTTTCAGTTTAATATTTGGAGAGCAATCGGCAGATCAATATGTTAGTTACTCATCCAATTTCATTAATAATTTAGATTTTTTGGTTGATGCACAAATAGATGGTGACACGGATGCGGTAAATGAATATACAAAGCTGTTAAATGAGAATTCAGAACAGACAGCAGCTTTTCTAGCAGAAATCAATCCATATTGGTCAGAAAGTAAATGGAAGGATTTATTATATCAATTTAATCACAAGACAATTGACCAATCAACCACATTTTTTAATAAAGAATTTAAAGAAAACATAGACATATTTAATAGAATTTTAATTCTTACTTCAACAATAGGTGATCATTACTCACAAGGCATAGTTGATTATCTAGCATTTTCCAATAGAAAAATGTCAGAGTAATTGATCAAAGAGATTAAAATATTGCGCTAATCTCTTTGATATGAAAGATAAGGACAAGCCTATTCACCAGGGTTATGACATCATCGGTATCCTATTGAAATTGGGCACTTTGAAATGATTGCTACTATTGTACATCAACTTACAAGAGGTTTGACAATTGAACAGATTAAAGCAGCAGGATTTCAGGATTATTTTGTAGATCATACTACAGGTATATATACTGTTTCTGCAGCCGGTGTTCCTTTTGATGCAACATGCTTTGCCTCAAAAGGTGATGCCATTACAGATTTAATGGAAGATATGGCAGCAGATGGTGCGCCTTCATAAGAACAAAATAAGCGGGCAAACCAATATCGCAAGAGTTAAGGGTTATATCGAGGCTAAAGATAAAGCGGGGGTATTTTCAGAATTAAGTGAATTAAAGGAGCACTGGGATGATATTGGAAAATAAAAAATAAAAAGCTAATGATTTCATTAGCTTTTTACTTTTTATACATACTTCTTTAATAATCTTATAAAATGGTTTGATTCTCTTAATACATGATCGCCCAATAGCGGAATAATAATGGATTTAATCTTACAATCTAAAATACCCTGGGTACCTTGAGCATTGAAATTACTAATATCAATTGTAGCTTTTAAGCTCTCATTCGTTACTTTTGAAAGAAGCAGGGTCTGATCCATTGCCTCTTTTGATTCTTCATATAATTGGTTAAATTCATTACCAAAATTATTTGCAGCTATAAGTAAATCATTTTCAGTGGGATCTAAAAGTCCTCGAATAAAAAGGGAATGTTCAGCCATAATTCTGTTCCAAAATATTTCCTGTTCAATAGCTTCCTTTTCAATGCTTATTTCTTGTTTATCTTGCAATCTTTGAATAAGTATGTAATACAGTTTCGCTTCACGTAGAATATGTTCTATTAAAAGAGGATAGTTAACAGTAAACATTTTACAGGAAATGACACCTTTTAAAACTTTGGTTTTGAAATCTATTAATCCTTTTAATAATTCCATTACTTTATTATTTATCATATAAACTTTTTGTTCTGGAAGATTATCCAAATTGTATAATTGCCTACCAGTTAATTGAGATTCGCGAATGGTAAGTTCTGTATTTATTGGTACACCAGTATAAAATGCTGAGGCCTCCTCTGCTTTTAAAGTATAAGGCGTAACAAATTCTTCTGAATTCAAAAAATCGTTACTCATAGTATTATCAGACAAATATATAACCTCTGCTAATACTTGATCAAAAGCAATTCTGAATTCGTTGGCAGCATCTGAGAAGTCTTTATTCTTTGGAGTAAAACCTATTTCTAAGAAAAATGAATGCTCTTTCATAATCCTAGTAAAAAATAAATGTAATTCTAAAGATTGACGTACATAATCAAGTTTTGTTATCATAAATACCTCCATAATTTAATCATAATATATAGTAGTATTTATATAATTAAATATTACACAAATTAGAATGTAGATATAAATTATAGATATAAAAATATATTACATATTGGGGGGATTGATATGGCAAAAGAAATTCAAATTGTTTGCAGTAATATCTTTAAAAACAGCAATAAAGATATTATTAAAATTGAATTTAATAATAAATTTGTTCAGTTAATTAAAGAATCAGAAAGAAATAAAAGCTGCATTGGTAAAATGAGATAATTTATTAATTATAATGATATGGCTATAATTTAGCCAATAAAGATTTGTTTTTTATCAGCAAAAAATTAAGGAGATAAAAAACTATGAAAGTAGCTATTTATTGTAGACTATCAGAGGAGGATCGAAATAAACATACAGAAAATGACGATAGTGAAAGCATTCAAAATCAGAAATCGATGCTTGTGCAGCATGCAGTAGAGCAAAACTGGGAGATTTATAGAATCTATAGTGATGATGATTACACTGGAGCAGACAGAACAAGACCAGAATTTAGAAAACTGTTGTTTGATGCAGAGCAACACAAATTTGACATCGTACTATGCAAAACACAGTCAAGATTTACAAGGGAACTTGAATTGGTGGAAAAGTATATTCACGGATTATTTCCAGTATGGGGCATACGATTTGTAAGTATTGTTGACAATGCAGATACACAAAACAAGGGGAACAAGAAATCGAGGCAGATAAATGGTCTGGTAAATGAATGGTACTTAGAGGATATGTCAGATAACATTAAAAGCGTACTCATTGACAAGCGAAAAAAAGGCATACATATTGGAGCGTTTGCCCTCTACGGATATAAGAAAAATCCAGAGCAGAAAGGTAAGTTAATCATTGATGAAGAAGCTGCTGAAGTTGTTAGAGAGGTTTTCATACTCTTTTCTCAAGGGTATGGTAAATCTGCCATAGCAAGGATTTTAAACGACAGAGATATACCCAATCCAACAGAGTATAAAAGATTAAAGGGACTACGTTATAAGCAGCCGGAATCAAAGAATAGCACCTTATGGAAGTATTATGCTATAGCTGATATGCTTGTTAATGAGATATATATTGGCAATATGGTGCAGGGTAAATATGGGAGTGTATCCTATAAGAGTAAGAAAAACAAACCAAGACCAAAAGAAGAATGGTATGTTGTTGAAGGTACCCATGAACCTATAATAGACAGAGAACTATGGAATAAAGTGCAAGACATAATTAACCAAAAGGTAAAACCCTTTACTTCTGGCAAAATAGGACTATTTGCGAGAAAAGTAAAGTGCAGTAATTGTGGTTACACACTGAGAAGCAGTAAGAATCATGACAGACATTACTTGAAATGTTCAACAAGGTATGTATCAAAAAATGCTTGCATTGGTGCGTTTATTTCAGTAGACAAGTTGGAAGAAACGGTATTGGCAGAGATTAATTCCATGATTAGTATTTATATTGACAAGGAGCACATTGAAAAAAATATAGATATTGGAAGTGGCATGATTGAGAAGAAAATGAAACTAGAGAGTGCAGTTAAAACTTATCAGGATAAAATAAGGGAATATACAAAGGCAGCAAATGAACTGTATCTTGACAAAGTTAAAAAGCTTATCACCATAGATCAATACATGGAGTTTTCACAAAATTTTTATGATGAAAAAAACAAGATGTTACAATTACTACAAGAGACCCGACATGAGATTAATAACATAGCCGATAAGCTGCAGAGCGAAGATGATAAAAGGCAATTAATCGAGTGTTACACCAATTTAAAAAAGCTGGATAGAATAATTGTAGAACAGTTAATTGATTGTATCTATATTGGTAAAAAAGATACAAAAACAGGAGTTGTTTCAGTTGAAATACATTGGAATTTTTAAAAAGTAGTTGCTCTTATAAAGTCGTAGCAGAGCAGAAGGCGCGAACAACATATGATAATATCCTAAGACTAGCAGACGACCCAGATGTAATCGAACCAATTAAGTTCTTAAGAGCACGTGAAGTTGTTCACTTCCAGAGATTTGGTGAAGCTTTAAGAGTTGTTCAGGATAACTTAGATAGTAGAAATTTCTATGCTTTCAATCCAGAATTTGACAGAGCAATGCGGCCTACACCATACAGTGTCAAAGAAAAAAATAAAAAGAGTGTTGAATAGTTTGCAGAGAAAAACAGTCATGGATATTTGACAATTACTTTTTTGAATTTAAATAAGTAGAAAAACCGCAGATATGTATCTGCGGTTTTGCATATGAATTTTAAACTAAATCGTGGTGCCCATTTGCAGTTAAAACTGAATATGATTTTAGAGTAGCTAATTCCTTAGAAAGTCGTATAGACATAAATGCTGCAATAATAGCGGCAATTACATCTGCAATTGGTTGTGCATAAAGAATGCCGTTTAATCCCCAAATCATCGGAATAATAAGAATGACGGGTATAAAACAAATACCTTGTCTACATATACCTAATAAACATCCTTCTTTTGCTTTTCCTAAAGCAAGGAATAGTGATGAATATACGGTACAGAAACCAAATAGCATAAATGATAGACCGTTAGCTCTAAGTGAGTTTTGACCAATTTCAATGAACACAGTATCACCTTTAGTGAATTGAGAAATAATAGTCGTTGGGAATAAAACCAATATTAATCCAAGGATTACACAGAATACAGTTGACCATAATACAGCGGTTTTTATTGCTTCATGTAATCTGTCATAATTTTTTGCTCCAAAATTATACCCTGCGATTGGTTGGAAACCTTTAATAAATCCAAATACTATTAGACTCCCTAAAGAAATAATTCGTGTTACGGCGCCCATTCCAGCAATTACAGAATCACCATATTTTGCAGCCTCCATGTTTGTAAGAGTAATGGCAAGACTTGTTAATAGCTGAAATATTAAGGTTGGTATACCTATCTTTAATATTTCTGACATGATTTCCTTTGAAAAGCAGCACTCCTTTATACGAAAGCTGAAGACACTTTTTTTACTTAAAATGTAGCGGATATAAACTAGGGTAGAAACGATTTGAGAAATAGCTGTTGCAAAAGCGGCACCAGCTACGCCCATACCCAGAGTATAAATAAAAATAGGGTCTAAAACCATGTTTAATACTGCGCCTATAAGCATTGTACACATGGTAGTTTTTGCAGCACCCTCACTTGTAACAATATTATTCATCGTGACATTAAATACGGTAAAAATAGATGAAATTACATAAATACTTGTATAAGTTACTGCATATGGAATTATGCTATCTGTCGCACCCAGAAGTTTAAGTATAGGATTTAAAAAAATCATAACACCAATTATAATTACTGCCCCGACTAAAACACTACTATAAAGAGCGGTACTGGTCACTTTTCCTGCTTTTTCTTTGTCACCATGTCCTAGTAGTCTGGCAATATAGGAAGCCGCACCATTTCCAAACAATAGCCCTAAACCAACAACGAACTGTCCAAGCGGAAAGGCTACGGATATAGCGCCCATTTGACTTGTTCCAAGTCCGCCAACAAAATAGGCATCTACCAAATTGTATAATGCATTTATCATCATACCGATCATGGTTGGTAGTCCCATGGCTAAGAGCGCTTTAGGTATTGGGGAAGTTCCCAATAATACAATTTTTTTGTTACTTTCATTCATGTTCAACACTCCTTTTCTCTTGACATAAGTTATATTATATAATACTATAATTTATAGTAACGAGAAGACATATACTATAAATTATAGTATATGTCAAGGATAAGATGGAAAAGGAGACTTTTTATGGCAACAATTGATTTGATTGTATTAGGAATAGTAAAAAAAGAGCCATTAAGTGCTTATGACATTCAAAAATTAGTAGAGTATCGCAATATATCCCAGTGGGTTAAAATTAGTACCCCTTCAATTTATAAAAAAGTAATTCAACTGGAGAAAAAAGGGTATATTAAAAGCACTATGGTCAAAGAGGGAAAGATGGCGGAAAAGGCTGTCTATTCTTTAACAGATGCTGGAGAAAAGCAGTTTGAGAATTTAATGATGGAAATTGCGTCACAACCTATTAATATTTTTCTGGATTTCAATGCAGTTATTGTAAATTTGGACAGCCTTACACCAGAAAATCGGCAATCATGTTTAATAAATATTCAAAATAACATTAGAATATTAAAATCATACCTCCAAGAAAATATTAATTCCAAGGGAAATATGCCAGAGATACCAGAAACCGGAAAAGCAGTGTTGCAGCAGCAATTTATACTGGCACAAGCAATCGAAACATGGATTAAGGAGTGTTATACGTTGTACGGTTTTGTGTATATTTAACTATAGAACTTGAATTAAATTTATCAATAGGAACGGAGGGGCCAACTTATGTATGAGTATTTATGCTATTTTGTAATCTATGGCTTTCTAGGCTGGTGTATAGAAGTAGCATATGCAGCAGTAAATTCAGGTAAGTTTGTGAATAGAGGTTTTTTAAATGGACCTGTTTGCCCTATTTATGGATTTGGAATGATCATTGTTATAGTCTGTTTAACCCCTCTTATGCACAACAAAGTACTGTTATTTTTGGGCGCGGTATTATTAACTTCTGCCCTGGAGTGTGTTACGGGATTTGCATTAGAAAAAATATTTCACGGTAAGTGGTGGGATTATTCGAAAATGCCATTTAATCTAAATGGATACATATGCCTTAAATTTTCTATTTTGTGGGGGTTGGCTTGTATTATTATTATGGATGTGATACATCCAGTTATGAGCACGATTGTAGCTGATATTCCTTTAGTAATAGGAAAAACATTACTGACGCTGCTATTGACAGTAATACTAATAGACGTAATTGAAACTGTTATTACTGTAAACAACTTAAATAAACAATTGGCACATTTGAATGAAATAAGTGAAAAACTTAGAATGGTCTCTAATGAGCTGGGTGAGAATATTTATGAAAGCGTAACGGTTATAAAAGAAAAGTCAGAAGTGGTTAAGGAACGGTCAGAGGAACTTAAAGAGGAATTAGAGAAAAAGGCAGAAGTCTTTAAAAGTGAGCTGAAAAAAGCGTATGAGGAAGAAATTGAAAGACGCTTCTTTGGACAAAGGAGATTAATAAAGGCTTTTCCAGATTTTAAATCGATTAAAAATGGAGAACATTTATCAAAGATAAAGGAAAGAATACGACAATTGTAGGAAAGGATATTTTTTATGAAATTTATTACATGGAATGTAAATGGACTCAGAGCTTGTATGGAGAAAGGGTTTTTAGAATTTGTAAAGAGGGAAAATCCTGATTTTGTATGCTTACAGGAAACAAAAATGCAACAGGGACAAGCGGAAGTGCCGCTTGAAGGGTACCTTCAATTTTGGAATAGTGCAGAGAAAAAAGGCTATTCGGGAACAGTTATATTTGCCAGGAAGCAGCCAATAAACGTCAATTATCACATAAATGCAGAGGGGCATGACTCAGAGGGACGAGCTATTACCTTGGAATATAAAGATTTTTACTTAATGACAGAGTATACTCCTAATGCGAAGGATAAATTGGCGAGGATTGATTATAGGCTGGAATGGGAAAAGGCAAGGCGTGAGTATATTAAAGAATTAGATCGTAAAAAACCTGTAATTATGTGTGGGGATTTAAATGTAGCACATCAGGAAATCGATTTAAAAAATCCAAAAACAAATCGTGGAAATGCTGGGTTTTCTGATGAAGAAAGAGGTGCGTTTACCCAACTGTTAGAATTGGGTTTGACAGATACATATAGATATTTAAATCCAGAAACAACGGGTGCATATACCTGGTGGTCATACAGATTTAATGCAAGAGCTAATAATGCGGGGTGGAGAATAGATTATTTTCTTGTCTCAGAACGAATCAGAGACAAAATACAAGATGTAAAACTTAGGAATGACGTCTTTGGAAGTGATCATTGCCCAGTTATATTAGATATGGAATTATAGACTTATTTTTCAAAATTATGTGATAAATTTAACATAGGTTTTAACTATGACCGCATTTGTTAATAATATATCAAAGATTGCCCGAAAACCTTGCATTCATTTAAATTTGTGCTATAATGGAGAATAATAATTAAAGAGGATAGTCAAACTAACGATTATAAGAGGAAAAAGATCAGATAGGGAGAAAAGAACAGATGAAGGAATTTAGTATTAGTACAAATGTATTTTTTGGGGAAGGCTCTTTAGACAGGCTGAACCAGATAATAGATAAAAAGGTAATGATTGTATGCGACAGTTTTATGGTAAAGTCAGGAATGGTTGATAAAATAAAGGCTAGACTACAAAACTGTCAGGTTACAATTTTTAGTGATGTTGTACCTGATCCGCCAGTAGAAATTATTGCTGCTGGTATGATGGCATTGAAAAACTGTGGAGCAGAAGTTATGATTGCACTTGGAGGAGGCTCATCAATAGATGCAGCTAAAGCAATCAGAGATTTTGCAAGAAGACTTCCAGATGTTTGTGTTGAGGTTGAAGAATGCTACGCTATTCCGACTACTAGTGGTACAGGTTCAGAAGTTACACAGTTTTCAGTTATAACAAACGCTCAGGAGGGATTGAAATATCCTATGGCCAATAAGTCACTTATCCCTATGGTCGCAATTCTTGATCCAGAGTTAGTTACTTCAGTACCCGATTTCATTACAGCGGATACTGGGATGGATGTATTAACTCATGCCGTAGAAGCATATGTTTCTACAGATGCAACGGATTTCTCAGATGCCCTTGCAGAAAAGGCTATTACCTTGGTATTTAGATTTTTACCTGAAGCGTTTAAAGATGGAAATAATCTACTTGCAAGAGAAAAAATGCACAATGCATCTTGTTTAGCAGGTATGGCATTTAATTCAGCAGGTCTAGGTATTACACACAGCTTAGCTCATGCTATAGGCGGTAAACTTCATATTTCTCATGGCAGAAGTAATGCAATGATTCTTCCATCTATAGTAGAATATAATGCTAACTTAGAAGCCGGCGGTTATCATAAGGAATTTAGTATTGCGGCAAGAAAATATCAGAGACTGGCTAAATTGTTGGATTTACCAGCAAATACAGTATATGTTGGTGTTAACAATTTTATTAGAAGAATTGTTGAGCTTCAAAAACAATTAAAGATACCAACAAACCTTAAAGAACAGGGTGCAGATTTGGATTTAGTTAAGGCTACACGAGATGAAATGTTAGCTGCTGCTATGAATGACATCTGTACAACAACAAATCCACGAAAAACATCAACTGAGGATTTGTCTAAGATTTTAGATAAACTTATGGGAGCAAAATAATTACTTAATTGTTGGAATTATAGCAAATAAAGAAATGTTTTGAAAAATTAAAGCATTTCTTTTTGCATTTTTTGTAGCACTTTTACTTTTTTTGCATCTAGTTTATAGGGAAATTTATAATGCAAATAAAGGAGAGTAAAAAAGATGATGAAAACGGTTTTAGTAATAACAAGCTCACAGGATAGCCTTGTTGATTATATTATAGCTATTTATTCACAAAAATGTTTCTTCTTCAGGCTAGATTTAGATAGAATGTGTGATTATAATTTTCAGTTAAATGAATATGGCTGGAGCATAGATAATTATAGGGAGTTCGTTACAGATAGAACAGTAGATGCTATATACTATAGAAAACCAATTTTTCCGAATTTCAGAAAATATGACGGGCATTGTCAGGATTTAATGAAAAAAGATATAGAAATACTTATCAGGGGAATTGCAAATGCTTTTGAGGGAAAATGCTTAAGCAGGCCTCATATAATAGAATGTGCAGAAAACAAAGTTTATCAAATGTATTTAGCCAAGAAAATAGGATTTAATATGCCAGAAAGCTTAATTACAAATAGTCCTAGGTGCATGGATAAATTTTGTGCAGGAAAAAGATGCATTGTAAAACCTTTATCAGTGGGTAAAGGAAGTTTTTCCAGTAATGAAAGGACAAGCAAGGCAAATGTAAACAGCTATACTAAGCCTTTAGATGGCTTAGAAGTAAGCCCTGCTTATTTTCAGCAGGCTATGGTGAAAGATTATGAGGTAATAGTTAATTTTATTTGTGATAAATGTTATGTAGTACGAATTGATATCGTGAATAAAAAAAATAAGGGAATAGAGGAAAAACACATAAAATATTCCCATATGATTTTACCAAATGAGATAAAGGAAAAGTGCCTTGGTTTTATGAAAGCTATGAATCTCCAATTTGGAGCGTTTGATTTTATTGTGCAAAATGGGGAATACTATTTCTTGGAGGTCAATCCAAATGCCCAATGGCTGGGCTTAGAAAATGAATTAGGCTGGGATTTGAGTGCAAAAATTATTGAGTATTTATGTTTATAAATTAAACTGTACAAATAAAAAAAACAACCAATATATTAAACTGCGTAAATATTATATACATGCAATCCATTACGAGTATTTAAAATAACAGATATAATAAACCCATCAAATCCTGGGGGAGTAATGATGGAAAAAAGCAAAATCAATTATAAAGCATTAGGAAATAGAATAAGAAAATGGAGAAAAGAAAAAAATATTACACAAGAAGAAATGGCTGGGGCTATAGAGAAGACAGTGCAGCATATTTCCAATATTGAAAGAGCACATACCAAAGTAAGCCTTGGAACCCTAACGGATATTGCTAACTTTTTAGATGTCTCGTTGAATGATCTGATGTGTGATAGTTTGCGTAACTCAGGAAATGCATACCAATTAGAATATAACTTAATGATTAAAGATTGTGATGAAAATCAATATCGTAGGTTAAATAAAACTATAAAGGCATTGATGGACACCTGGGAATAAGGTCGTCACATATGAGAAAGCAGCAATAATAATGAATCAGTATGTACAGGACAAGAATTTTTTTCTTGAAAATATCGCAGTTCATGAGGTAGATGTATATAGTTATTTAGTATCTATCACTGATGAACCTCAAGTTTCAGAGGATTTATTACAAAATACTATGGAGAAAGCATGGGGGAATATAGGTCAGCTTAGAGAGCAGTCAAAAGCACGAAGTTGGCTTTTTTCTATTGCTAAAAATGAAGTAAACCAGTATTATAGGTATCATGAGAATATGTACAGTTATATTGAGGACATGGATGGAGATAATGTTTTTCAATTGAATTATACAAGAGAACGTGCAGATGTTTTGGAAAATTTGGTTAGAAATTTTGACATGAGTGCAATGAGGGAAGCCTTGAAACGCCTGGATGGGAAGTATAGAAGGTTAATTGTAATGCACTATTTCCAAGGGATGAATCAAAAAGAAATCGCAGAAATATTAAATCAAAATCATAGTACAGTTCGTGTAAATTTAGTTAGAGCCCTAAAGAAGGTCAGAAAAATTCGTGAACAGATTGAAAGGGGAGAACTTGATGTCAACATTAAGTAAAAATGATGATTGGACTGAATTAGATGAACAATTTAAGAATTTAATCCACAGAATGATGGAAGAGCCTTCTGGTTTTTATGATGAACCAGAAAAGCAGGTGGACTATTCCTTTTTAAATAATAAAACCCCGCTTGATAATGAACAATACCATGGGGTAAAAGGGAATATGAATAAAGGGATGGTTAGGAAGAGCTTTCATACTTTTGCATCAAGAATTGCTGTCATTGTTTTTGGTATACTGATTGCAGGAAGTGGAATTGCTATATGGATAAATTCACAACCAGCTAATGCATTAAAATTTCACATGGAGAAGAATTTTTATGAAGTCAAAGATGGAGTGTTTAGTACAGACGAAGAAGAGCAAAATGCAGGAGCCCTTGATCAGACTTGTATAACCCGCAAATATAAAAGCATGGAGGATGTAGATAAGGCAAAAGAGTTTATGCCGAATTTGCCAGTACCTGAATACATTCCAGAGGGCTATATCTTAGAAAACTTAAAGATTGATAAAGCCATTAATGATGTGGGTTCAGCTTTCTATAATTTTAAAAGTGGCAATAAAAGTTTCTACATAAATATAATTCAGTCAGAACAAGAAGCAAGTTATGAGATGGATGGAAAAGGAAGTATAGTAGAAGTAGATGGAAAACAAGTTTGTATATGGGAGGATCAGTCTACAGATAGTTATGGGTGCAATTATATTTTTAACAATATGACCATATCTGTTACAGGACAGATTTCGAAAGAAGAAATGTTAGAGATTATAAAAGAAATACGTTAATAATAAAGTATGGTGGTTATTTTACATATTATGAAAATAACCACCATATTTTTATAATTTATCGAGAAAGATAGCAATATGTTGTTGTTGTTGATTCTACGCCATTTACTTCATCAGTAAGTTGTATTTTTACACGGTAATCTTTATTAGATGAGATGGAAAATATAACTACATGGGTGATACCAGATGATTCATATACAGTTTTAGTTTTTGAAGAATCTGAAACATTTGAATAGCTGCTTGAACCAAGAGCGGCAGATTGTAAAGTGATTTTGGAAGTTATGTAAGGAGTAGTACCAGAGCTGGTTGCTTGCACACTAGCAGTCGCCTTTGTTGAAGAATCTGCAATAAATGATTTTGCGATTCCATTCACAGTACGCAGTACCGGAGAGCTATTATCATTAACGCCAGCAAAGGAAACTGCATTCATTGAGAATACAAGAGCTAGTACAAGAACTACAGCTGTTAAGATTTTGATTGATTGTTTTTTCATTTTTAATTCCTCCTAAAATACATTTAGTTTGCAATTACAATTAATTTTGCAAACCATAGAAATACCTTTTCACTAATAAGATGCAAAAATGTAGAAAGTGCTACATTTTTTTTTATTTTTAGGCAAAAATCTATTTGACAATTTTCGACAATTAGTTAAATAACCATTTCTTGTTATGCTATAATGCGGGGCATTTGTGGCCTCTATTCATTGTGTCATTTTTAATCGATTATTGTTAGAGTGAATATAAAGTAAAAAAATATAATAAAATGTTAATTGAGGTGGAGAGAGTGTAAATGAAGGGGGAACAAGATGTTTGAAATACAAGATCCAAGATATGAAAATGGGCGGCTATTAAATGAAGCTTTGTTAGAGGCATGCGAGAATGCGCTTTATGGCTCGGGTACATATGCCTTTGTCTCAGCAGATGGTATAAAACTGCTTATGGAAAATGAAACTTTTGAAGATTTTATAACACAAGGTAATTATGAACTGATAATTGGTATGGATGAAATTACAAATACAAGAACACTGGCGGCAATCAAGATGTTTTGCAGCCAGTATCCTAATTTAAGCGTGAAGGCATTTATACACAATACGAAGGGCTCCACATACCACCCCAAATATAGTTGGTTTAGATATAAAAATGGGGGAATGCTTGTATTAGGTTCAGGAAATCTAACTGCAAAGGGGCTAAGAAGAAATACAGAGGCTTTTGTAACGCAGCGTGTAAATGAAGAAGAAATCCTTTTAATAGAAAAAAAATGGGCTGATTGGGTGAATAGTTCTAGGGAATGTATTAAACCATTACAAGATCCAGAGGTTATTGTAAGAGCAGAGGAAAATATGAATCAGATTATTAAAAATACTAAAATAACGGACTGGAATGAAGAAAATGGGGCATGGAAGTTTGCCTTAAACAGTGAAGTGTTGATTGCCGAAATAGCGGCAGGACGGGGATACAACAAAAACAAGCATTATCAAGTGGATTTTGATATACATACTGGAAATACATTTTTTGGTACGGAATTCTATCCAAAAAAAAATATTATCTTGAGGAAAGTAACGTCACAGGGATTTATTGAGAATATAGAAACAAGGACTATCAATATAGCTCCAAATAAAAAATATCAGATTGAACTTACACCACATGAAAATGAAGAAAAAATGGCCAAAGGATTTCCTTTTGCAATTTTTGTAAAATTATCATTGCGGACTTTTCTATATACAGTAATCGTTCCTGATGACAGGGGTTATAGACAGGTAAAAAAAGAAATGGAAAGCAAGTGTAGTTATTTAAATAATTTGATGATGTATCAGTCCAATGTAGAAGCATTAAGAGACAAGATTAGCTCGCTGGCAATTTTAGAGTACCTTAATAAATAAACCTTTATCTCACATAGGGGACGTATTATAATAAAAAAGTCAAGCAGCATATTTTAATGTTGAAAAAGATTTGTTTTATTGGTAAAAGGAGAATACAAATGAGAAAATCAAGTATTACTGCAATCCTTGATGCAGATATTCAAAAAGTGTGGAACATAGTTACAAATAATGAAAATCATCAGTGGCGAAGTGACTTATCTGAAATAAAAATAATAGATGATAATCATTTTGTAGAATATACAAAAGATGGATTTACTACGGAGTTTACTATTAAAGTCAAAGAACAATACAGAAAATATGAGTTTGATATGGAAAATCAAAATATGACTGGGCATTGGGTAGGTCTATTTTCAGAAACAGAAGAAGGAAATACTAAAATTGATTTTGTAGAAGAATTGTATATAAAAAATCCTCTAATGGAAATGCTATCCTATTTTGTTATGAGTATTAAAAATATACAGGAAAGATATATAGAAGATCTCAGAAATGAATTAAAAAAGTGATTAAAAAAGTAATTTAAAAAGTAATCAGTAATGAATTGTCGTATTTTATTTATAAGACTTTTGTACTATGGCATCTACTAAAAAGTAGGTGCTTATTTTATTTAATAGAAAATATGATTTAGATTTTCCTATTAAGGAGCATGCTTCTGATACCTCAATTCCTCAATTGCCTCAATTGTAAAATGAGAATCCATACCTTAAAAAGCAGTCTACAATGACTCTAT
>CAURED010000029.1:0-19072 GCA_963524205.1 uncultured Aminipila sp. | reverse complement strand
CCTCAGATTGAAGTTACATTTGACATCGATGCTAATGGTATCGTAAATGTAAGCGCTAAGGATATGGGTACTGGTAAAGAACAAAGAATCACTATTTCTTCTTCAAATAAGCTTTCAGATGATGAAATACAGGCAAAAGTTAAGGAAGCTGAACAATTCGCTGAAGAAGATAAGAAGAGAAAAGAAGAAATTGAAATCAGAAACAGAGCAGAAACTCTAGTTTATGAAACTGAAAAGAATCTTAAGGACTTAGAAGCAAACTTATCAGAAGATGAAAAGGCAAGTATTTTAGCTGCTAAGGATGAATTATCAAAGGCTCTTGAAGGAACTAACCTGGAAGAAATCAAAGATAAGACTGACAAGTTAACAGAACAGTTCCACACTATTTCAGCTAAAATGTATCAGCAGGCTCAGGCTGCTCAGCAAGGCGGCGCAGCAGGATTTGATCCTAACATGGCAGGTGGCATGGGCGGAGCTGCTCCTGAAGGAGATGCTCCAAAGCATGATAATGTTGTAGATGCTGATTATGAAGTAGTTAACGAAGACAAATAGTTGACATATGAACCTGCATGGGGTAATATTGATACGGTAAATTTCCTAAGCGATAAGCACTCCTTCAGGTAGGGAGTGCTTATCCGATTGATATAATTAATGCAGAGTGGAGAGAAAACAATGGCAGATAAGAGAGATTATTATGAAGTCCTTGGAATCCAAAAGGGCGCAAGTGAGAGTGAGATAAAAAGTGCTTTCCGTAAGATGGCCATGAAGTATCATCCTGATAAGAATCCTGGAAACAAGGAAGCTGAAGAAAAATTTAAAGAGATAAATGAAGCATATAGCGTTCTTTCCGACCCTGATAAGAAGAGTAAGTATGATAGATTCGGTCATGCCGGCGTAGATCCAAGTGCAGGTTTTGGCGGCGGCGGTGCAGGTTTTGGTGGTTTTGAAGACATATTTGACATGTTTGGAGGTATGTTTGGCGGCGGCTTCGGAGGTGGAAGCTCAAGAAGGCGTAATGGACCTATGAAGGGCCGTGATTTGCAGCAGGAGGTTGTGATTTCGTTTGAAGAAGCAGCTTTTGGTGCGAAGAAACAGATACAACTTTCGAAATATGTTGAATGTGAAAAATGTCATGGAACAGGTGCGGCAGAAGGTACATCAAAGAAGACTTGTCCAACTTGTAATGGTACTGGTGAAGTTAGAACTTCGCAGAGAACGCCTTTTGGACAGTTCCAAAGTGTTTCACCATGTCAGAACTGTGGAGGCAGTGGCCAGGTTGTTGAAAAACCTTGTTTAGAATGTAGTGGAAATGGAAAGATTAGAAAGACTGTAACTATTTCTGTTGATATTCCAGCAGGTGTTGATAACGAATCTGTAATATCTATAAGAGGTCAGGGTGAACCTGGGACTAATGGGGGACCAAACGGGGATCTATATGTAGTTATAAGAGTAAGGGCTCATTCTCTATTTAAGAGAGATGGTCAGGATTTATGGCTTGAAATGCCTATTTCTTATGCCCAGGCAGCTTTAGGTGATGATATAGTCGTTCCTACATTAAGTGAAAAGGTTTCCTATAGCATACCAGCAGGGACTCAGCCTGGTACAGTATTCAGACTAAAGGGTAAAGGCATCAAGGGCCTTAGAACATCAAGACTGGGTGACCTTTATGTCAAGGTAATTTTAGAAGTTCCAACAAAATTGAATGCTGAACAGAAAAAGAAGATTAAAGAACTTGGCGATATTCTTGGCAACGAAAACCATGGAAATAAGAAAAGCTTCGCAGACAAAATGAAAGAGCTTTTTAAATAAGTGAAATTAAACATAAGAAATTTTAGCGGATTTTCCTTATAAGAGAAATTTAAGGGAAAATCCGCTATTTTAATATATCCCATCAGAATTGACATGCTTTGTTGAATTTTGTATAATAAGGTCCATCAATAGTAATTGAAAATATTGCATGATAATTAAGAAAGAAGTTGGATTGAAGTGATTAATAAAGAGAAAATTCAGGCAGGTGTAAAACTGCTTTTAGAGGGAATGGGTGAGGACATCCATAGGGAAGGTCTGGTAGAAACACCAGAAAGAATTGCTAGGATGTATGAAGAAATATTTGGTGGAATATATGAGGATGCAGCAACACATCTGAGTAAAAGGTTTCATGTTAAAAATAATGAAATGGTAATTGAAAAAGATATTGTATTTTATTCAACTTGTGAACACCATATGCTTCCGTTTTATGGGAAGGCACACATCGGATATATACCAGATGGAGAAGTAGTGGGGTTAAGCAAACTTGCAAGAATTGTTGATGTGTTTGCAAAACGTTTGCAGCTTCAGGAGCAGCTTACAGCACAGATTGCAGATGCATTGATGGACAACCTTGCTCCCAAAGGCGTCATTGTAATGGTAGAAGCTGAGCATATGTGCATGTCTATGCGTGGTATTAAAAAGCCAGGGAGTCAGACTGTTACTATTGTCACAAGGGGCGAATTTGCGAAAGATGAAGCATTACAGAATAAGTTCTTCCAAATGGTGAAATAAATGAAATTTGTAGAGAATCTTATAAAGCATCCAATATATATTGAAAATTTAAATCAAATTACAACAGCAGAAGCCCATAGAGTATTTTGCTGTCATGGTATTGCTCATTTAATGGATGTAGCAAGAATCGCATATATATATAGTTTAGAACAGAACCTTGGACTAGAGAAAGAAATGATTTATTTAACTGCATTGCTTCATGATATTGGACGTGCTAAGGAATACAACACCGATGAGCCTCATGAACAGGCAGGTATGGAATTGACAGATGTGATTCTTAGTGAGCTAAATTATCCTCAAGAAAAGCGGGAGATGATTTTAAGAGCAATACAAAATCATAGAATCAAGGGAATGAAAGGGTTGTGCTCAAATGATGAGGCTGAACGATTAAATGCACTTATAAATATGGCGGATAAGCAGTCTCGAAACTGTTTTTTCTGTGATGCTTATGAGGAGTGTAAATGGAGCGAAGATAAAAAGAATAAAACGATTGTACAGTAGCATAGGAAAAATGGAGGAATGGCGTAATGATTATAGGGAACAAAGAGTTTGACATAAAAAACAAGACCTATGTAATGGGAATTTTGAATGTGACACCTGATTCTTTTTCAGATGGAGGCAGATGGAACAATGTAGATACTGCATTAAAGCATGCTGAGAAAATGATTCAGGAGGGGGCTCATATTATTGATGTGGGCGGCGAATCCTCTCGCCCAAAACATTCAAGGGTCGATGCTGAAGAAGAAATTCGGCGCACAGTACCCATAGTAGAGGCCATTAAAAAGAGATTCGATATTCCTATATCTATTGATACCTGTAAAAGCAGCGTGGCACAGGCTAACATTTTAGCTGGTGCTGACCTCGTGAATGATATCTGGGGGCTAAAGTATGACACGGAAATGGCAAAGGTAATTGCAGATAGTGATGCGGTGTGCTGCTTGATGCATAACCGCGATAACTCTGGTTCCTTTATGCATGACCATGATAATACTGATTACAATAATTTTATGGATGATGTAAAGGAAGATTTAAGAGAAATTATTCAACTAGCTAAAAAAGCAGGGATAAAGGATGATAAAATTATTCTTGATCCAGGCGTTGGTTTTGTAAAATCTTATGAGCAGAATCTGGAGGTGATTAACTGTCTGGAGCAGTTTAACGAACTAGGATATCCAGTGCTTTTAGGTACTTCTAGAAAGTCGGTTATTGCACAGGCGTTAAATTTACCGGTAGATGAACGCGTTGAGGGGACTTTAGTAACTACAGTTATGGCTGTAATAAAGGGATGTGCTTTTGTTAGAGTACATGACATAAAAGAAAATGTTAGAGCTATTAAAATGGCAGAAGCAATTCTTGGAAAATAGGGAAGTAAATAAATGATGGATAGAATTAATATAAAAAAGTTAGAAGTCTTTGGAAAACACGGTGTTCTTCCAGAAGAGACTGTTTTGGGGCAGAAATTTCTTGTTAATGCGTTTTTATATACAGATATAAGGCAGGCAGGAATCACCGATGACCTTGATAAATCCATTAACTATGCTTTGGTATGCCAGTTTATAACAAAGTTCATGCAGGAGCACACTTTTAAACTGATTGAAGCGGCAGCTGAGAAATTGGCAGAAGCTATGCTTTGTGAGTTTAATGGATTGGAGAAAGTTGAACTGGAAATAGAAAAACCATGGGCGCCTATTGGTCTGCCGTTGCAAAATGTTTCAGTGCAGATAGAACGTGGCTGGCATACAGTCTATATTGCTTTTGGATCAAACATGGGAGACAAGGAGCAGCATATAAAACAAGGTATAGAAGAATTAAAAAATACTTTGGGATGTGAGGTTACAAAAGTATCGGATTTCATTCAAACTGAACCTTATGGAGATATTGAACAGGATGTGTTCCTAAATGGCTGTTTGGAACTGAGAACTTTATATTCACCAAGAGAATTACTGAATATATTAAATAAAATAGAAAAAAATGCAAAGAGGGAAAGAGTTATTCATTGGGGACCAAGAACTTTGGATCTAGACATTATATTTTATGATAATTTGGTTTTGTCTGAGAAGGAGCTGGTTGTACCCCACATTGATATGCAGAATAGGGAGTTTGTACTCGAGCCTTTGAAACAGCTTAATCCCTATTTTAGGCATCCTGTATGCAACTTAACGATTGAAGAGTTATTAAACAAACTTAAGAAAAAAAAGTAACGAACGGGTTTTAAATACTAAATCAAAGCAGATACTGGCATTAATATGTTAGCACCTGCTTTTTTTGTTAAAAAAATTTTTGGTATAAAATAGTAAAAAAATTGGAATAATAATGTAATATGTGATATTATATTATGTGATAAATGAATCTACATTGTACGTTATAGAATGAAAATTTGGAGGTAATTACATGTATTATAGTAATGGGAATTATGAGGCATTTGCAAGACCGGAAAAGCCAGCAGGTGTTGACTTAAAGTCGGCTTATCTTGTCGGCTCAGGTTTAGCATCTTTAGCAGCAGCCTGTTTCCTAATTCGCGATGGACAAATGAAGGGTGAAAAAATTCATATTTTAGAGGAATTATCGCTTCCTGGAGGCGCCTGTGATGGCATTAATGATAATGAAAAAGGACTTATTGTTCGTGGTGGACGTGAAATGGAAAACCATTTTGAGTGTTTATGGGATTTATTTCGCTCCATACCTTCTCTAGAAACAGAAGGGGCATCTATATTAGATGAATTTTACTGGCTAAATAAAAAAGACCCAAATTTTTCTCTAATCAGAGCAACTGTAAACAGAGGAGAAGATGCACATACAGATGGAAAGTTTGGATTAAGTGATAAGGCATCAATGGAAATAATGAAATTGTTCTTTACTCCAGATGAAGACTTATATGATAAAAAAGTTTCAGACATGTTTTCCGACGAGTTCTTTTCATCAAACTTCTGGCTTTATTGGAGAACTATGTTTGCTTTCGAAGACTGGCATAGCGCATTAGAAATGAAACTTTACATTCAGAGGTTTATACATCATATTGGTGGACTGCCTGATTTTTCAGCACTTAAGTTTACAAAATATAATCAATACGAATCATTAATTTTACCAATGGTAAAGTATCTTCAATCACATAATGTTGATTTTCAATATAATACAAAGGTTACAAATGTTCTCTTTGACATTACAGAGAGCAAAAAAACCGCGAAAAAAATTGTATGTCTGCATGATGGGAAAGATGATGTCATTGAACTTACAGAAAATGACCTGGTGTTTGTTACAAATGGCAGCTGTACGGAAAACTCATCATTAGGTGATGATAACCATGCACCAGATTTTATCATTACAGATGGTGGATGCTGGGATTTGTGGCGCAATATAGCTAAACAGGATCCTTCTTTTGGACATCCAGATAAGTTCTGTACTAATACAGATGCAACCAATTGGGAATCAGCTACAGTGACTACTTTAGATGATAAAATACCGCCTTATATCCAGAAAATCTGTAAGAGAGATCCATTTAGCGGCAGAGTTGTCACTGGAGGAATTATTACTGTAAAAGATTCAAACTGGCTTATGAGTTATACCTTGAATCGTCAGCCACATTTTAAAGAACAACCAAAAGATCAATTAGTAGTCTGGGTATATGGATTGTTTACAAATGTTCCCGGGAACTATATAAAAAAGCCGATGAGAGACTGCACAGGTATTGAAATCACAGAAGAGTGGCTTTATCATATGGGTGTGCCTGAAGCAGAAATTCACGAACTGGCTACAAAGTCAGCTCATTCTATTCCTTGTATGATGCCTTATGTCACTGCTTTCTTTATGCCAAGAGCTAAAGGTGACAGACCAAAGGTAGTTCCAGAAGGATGCGTAAACTTTGCATTTATAGGACAGTTTGCCGATACTGTTCGGGATACGGTATTTACTACAGAGTACTCCGTTCGAACAGGTATGGAGGCCGTTTATACCTTACTAAATGTAGACCGTGGAGTACCTGAGGTATTTAACTCCTGTTACGATATACGTGTATTGTTAGATTCTACTATAAAAATGAGAGATGGTAAAAAGATAACAGACATGAAACTTCCATTTATGGCAAATCTGGTAGAGAAGAAAATGTTGAAGAAAATATCAGGTACGGTAATAGAAGAACTGCTGAAAAAGTATAATGTAATATAAATAGTTAAATTAACTTGGCAATGCCACAAAAAAACCTCCTGATGTTAGTCTGGAGGTTTTTATATTTGAAACATTGTTTAAAATAGATCTAAGTTATTCATAGTATTTTGTAAAATTTCTTATAGCAAATGAATATTAGGTGTACGGGTACCATCTTCATGGTAAATATAGAACCCTTTGCCAGTTTTTCGACCTAGATTACCAGCAGCCACCATTCTACGTAGAAGAACAGCAGGACGATACTTTGGATCTCCGATTTCACTGTAAAGTACTTCCATAACTGCAAGCTCAACGTCAATACCAATCATATCAACCAATTCTAATGGACCCATAGGGTGGTTTAAACCCAAACGCATTCCTAAATCGATCTCTTCAATTGATCCAATTCCACGCTCAATCAAAATAAAAGCTTCATTTAACATTGGAATTAACATACGATTTACAATAAAACCAGGCTCATCTTTGGAAACGATAGCAACCTTTCCTAGTTGTTCTCCGAACGCAATTGTTCGACCTATGGTTTCTTGACTAGTTTGCAGCCCTTTGACTACTTCTAGCAGACTTAGAAGGGGAACTGGACTGAAAAAGTGCATTCCTATAAACCGTAAAGGATTCTGTAAATGGCTTGCCAGTGTTGTAATGGAAATTGAAGATGTGTTACTGGAAACAATCGCATCCGGTTTTGCATATTTATCAACTTCCTCCATAATGGAAATTTTAATCTTTTCATTTTCTGAAGCGGCTTCAATGATAAAATCCGCGTCACAGCAATCAGAAAGAGCGGTGGTTAATGACAGATTTGACAAAGCATCCTGCATATCCTTTTCCGTCATTTTACCTTTTTTCACGTTCTTCTGAAGCATAGTTTCTACTGTCTTGCGGCCTTCGGCTAGCCTCTTTTCGGAAATATCATTGACTGTAACCTTAATACCGCTGGTTATGGCAACTTGAGCAATACCCATGCCCATAAAACCTGCACCTATAATAAATAAATTATTTACACTCATAATTACCTCTCTTTCAATAGCAAGATACTTTTATAAAAACAATTATTTAATCATTGAGTCAGCTGAGTTAGCAATAATTATACTATATTACTATTATAATGTACATTGTATTTATGTAAAAACATGTTTTGTTGAAATATATATATAATTCTGAAAGTTCGCAGATTATACTTTGAGTTGTACGGGAGCACGATGTAATGGAGTTTTGTTTTGATAAATATAAAAAATAATGGTAAGATTGTAGAAGTAACTGTAGGGATAAGGAGAAAAAGTGTTTGAAGAACGATTTTAATGAGAAAAGGGTTCATTACTTAGTGGCATTTATCATGTTGCTTATAATAGAGATTCTGATAGCTTTATGTATTCATGATAATTTTATTAGACCTTATGCAGGAGACATACTTGTGACAGTTTTGGTGTATTGTTTTATAAGAATTTTTATTCCAAATGGAGTCAGGATGATGCCATTATATGTGTTCATTTTTTCAGCATCCGTAGAAATTGTACAATATTTTAGGGTGTTAGAAATGATAGGTTTGACTAATAACACTTTTTTGAGGATTGTATTAGGCTCAGTTTTTGATTTTAAGGATATTTTTTGCTATGGTATTGGTTGTTTAATAGTTAGGATATATGAATTGCTAAGATTACAAATTCATCAACAAAAGAATAACAGAAAACTGTAGAAATGCAGTTGACATTTGATATTGGGTATGCTAGTATAGGCATATAAAATTAATATAGAAATAAGAAATGCATACGACAGAGTAGCATTTTTATTGAAGCGCATGGTGTAGTGCCTTGGATATTTATATCCAAGGCACTTTTTTGTTTACACACATTATTTTGTATGAAAGAGTGGTAAAAATTATGGGAGCATTTGATGATAAAGAACGAATTATTCAAGAGTTTGTACCAGGCAAACAGGTGACATTAGCCCATGTAATTCCACATCCAGTTGAGGATTTATACCAAAAGGTAGGGCTTATTGATGCCACATCGGATGCTGTTGGAATTTTTACAATTACACCAAGTGAAGCCGCAATTATTGCGGTAGATGTGGCTTGTAAAGCTGCAGATATAAAAATTGGATTTGTAGATCGCTTTAATGGTTCTGTAGTTATAACTGGGGATGTTTCAGCAGTTGAAGCCTCCATAAAACAAGTTATTTCTGTTTTATGTGATTCCATGGGATTTTCTCCTACTGCAATCACTAGATCTTAAGGGGAAATGCAGAATTGGATAAGAAGAGAATTATTTTAATTGGACGGTCAATGGCAGGAAAAACAACCCTTTGCCAGTACGTGAATAAAGAAGAAATAAAGTATTATAAAACCCAGACAGTACATTTAATAAATGACCAGATCATTGATACACCAGGAGAATATTTAGAGCGGAGGTATTTACGCGGAGCACTTTCGGTGTCAGCAACTGATGCAGACATGATTATGTTGGTTCAAGATGCTACTGAAGATGGAACCATGTTTCCACCAGGTTATGCCAGCATGTACTGTAAGCCTTGTGTAGGTGTGGTTACAAAATCAGATATTGCAAAGGATGAACAAATAGAGCATGCAAAACAATATTTGAAGTTTGCCGGAGCACAAGAAATATTCATAACAAGTAGTATGAAGGGAACAGGCTTTGAAGAACTGGTAAAGTATTTTGAAAAAGATACGCAGAGGAGAGAATGATATGCAGGAAAAAATTTTGAGTACAGGCATTGATATTGGAACATCAACTACACAATTAATATTTAGCCGCCTGACTATTGAAAATCTGGCTAATAGTTATTCCGTACCAAGAATTAGCATTGTTGATAAAGAAGTAATATATCGAAGTGATATATATTTTACCCCTTTAAAATCGAAACATGAAATTGATGCTTCAAAGGTAAAAGAAATTGTAGCAGAAGAATATAAAAAAGCTGGATTTAAACCAGAAGACTTACAAACAGGAGCCGTGATTATTACAGGTGAGACAGCAAGGAAAGATAATGCCAATGAAGTCTTATCTGCTCTAAGTGAAATGGCGGGTGATTTTGTGGTAGCTACTGCAGGTCCAGATTTGGAATCTGTTCTTTCCGCAAAAGGTGCAGGCACCGATAAGATATCAAAGGAAAGGGCTTTAAATATTGCCAATATAGATATTGGAGGGGGTACTAGCAATATTGCTGCCTTTAGCAAAGGAATTTTAAAAGGAACCGTATGCTTGGACATTGGTGGACGGCTGATTAAAATCAGCAATGGCAAAATTACATATATTTATAAAAAGATTAAGGAGTTAGCTGAACGGAATGGCTTAACTGTTAATGAGGGGGATTATGTAGACGTAGATGTGCTTAAAAGAATTTGTTCTTTAATGGCAGATCAACTGGCACAGGCACTTCATTTAATGCAACCTGATGGATTCCACGAAGCTATGTATACGAATAGCGGCAAAACTTTTAAAGATGATTTGCAGATTAGTGCAATTACTTATTCAGGTGGTGTGGCTGATTGTGTTTATAATGAAAATGGATCAGATGTATTTAAATATGGTGACATTGGGGTGCTCCTTGGTGAAGCAATAAAAAATAATATAATGTTAGGTGCTTTAAAGAAATTTCAGCCAGAAGAAACCATAAGAGCTACAGTAGTTGGTGCAGGTACGCATACAACAGATGTAAGCGGCAGTACTATTTCATATAGTAAAGAGAATCTACCCATTAAAAATATTCCAGTGCTAAAAATTAGTGAGGCTGAGGAAACATCAGACGAAAGCATTATAAAAACCATTAAGGAAAAGTTACCTGTTTATTATACAGAACAGAAATTAGATATTGTGGCAATTGCATTAGTGGGAGAATGCTATAAATCATTTGTAGATATTCAGAGGTTGGCAAATGCCATTGTAACTGGGGCAAAGGAAATCATAGATGGCCCGCATCCTCTTATTATAATTATTGAAAGTGATGTAGCGAAGGTATTGGGAAATTCAATAAATTTATTACTAAACCGTAGTAAAGACGTAATTTGTTTAGACAGTATTCACACAAATAATGGTGACTACATTGATATAGGAGAACCTCTTGCTCAAGGCAATGTGGTTCCTGTAGTAACTAAAACATTAATTTTTAATTCATAACTTTATATGAAGAAAAAATAGATATTTTTAAGGAGGGAACGAATGAAAGGTGATATAATTAAAACTTCAGTTTTAGCAACAAAAATTATTTCAAATGTAAGTCCAAGCATGGCTAAGGAACTGAATCTGGCACCAGATCAGAAATCTTTGGCATTAATTACTACAAATTGTGATGATGTTACATATACAGCATTGGACGAAGCAACTAAAAAAGCGGATGTTAAAGTAGTATATGCCAAGAGTTTTTATGGTGGCGCTGACAACGCTAATACAAAGTTGGCAGGTGAAATTATTGGTATTTTAGCAGGCCCAAATCCGGCAGAAGTTAAAAGTGGACTTGAAGCCTGTATGGAGATGATTGAAAATGAACTCCATTTTATTTCAGCAAATGAAGAAAATTCTATTATTTACTATGCACAATGTATCTCAAGAACAGGGTCATATCTTTCAGAAGGTGCTGGGATTGAAGAGGGAGAGGCAATTGCATATCTGATTGCACCTCCAATTGAATCTATGTATGCTGTTGATGCTGCATTAAAAGCTGCAGCAGTAAGCCTTTGTGTATTATATGCACCACCTTCAGAAACTAATTTTGGAGGAGCTCTTCTGACAGGCAGTCAATCAGCATGCAAAGCTGCATGTGAAGCATTTGCCAATGCAGTAGTATATGTAGCTGAGAATCCGATTGGTTAATGGAGATGTACCATAAAAGGAGGTAATGATTTGAAAGTCATAACAGAGTCCGATTTAAGAAACGAATTGCGTACATCAGAAATGAAGGTATTTTACTTAGACGAAGACAAAAAACTTACACCGGCAGCAATAGGCTTTTTAAGAGAACGTAAAATTGAGGTTGTTAATGGCAGTGAGAAAGATACAAAGAAGGAAATTGAAGAAGAAAGAGTAGCTTCATCAATATGTCAGGACCAGCCAAAAGGAAACATAGGAGAAAAGGTTAAGCCCCCTAAATATATTGATTATGAGACTGGAGCTTACTACTATGAGAAACCTGAACATATGACTCAGTTATATGACAACTTTTTAGTAACAAAAGATCACCCAAGGATTCATCTTAGGGGGAAAGTAGACAGCCTTCAAGCGTTGGTTGTACTGGACCAGGCAATTTTAGCAGAAATGGGTGGACAAGAAAAACTTATTGGAGAGTTAGATCAAGTATTAAAGCTGCTGTACGAAATTATGGGTTGTGATGTATTGAATAAACCCTTAGTAAATGAACAGATTTTAGGACTAACTCATGCTGAAATCAGAGAACATTCTCATAATCCCATGAAGTTTTATAAGATAAAACAGATGGTTTTACCCAATTACTCTATGGGTAAAGTTTATGCAATGTTAAATCAGCTAAGGGCAGCAATTAGAGAGGTTGAAGTTTCGGCAGCAGAAGCTTTTCGTAATGGCAAAAAATATGAAAGGATGGACATTATTGAAACATTCAATCGGCTTTCCAGTGTGTTACATATAATGATTTGCCGTTATTTAGCGGATGATTATAACAGATATTAAGACAAATTATAGTGAAAGGAGGTTAAGGCAGATGAAAGCAGGAATGGTAATCGGTAATATCTGGGCAACTAGAAAAGATGAAAAACTTGAAGGATTAAAACTTATGATTGTACAGCCACTAAATATTATCGATAATACACCCATTGGCCCACCAATTATTGCTGCTGATACCATTGGCGCAGGTGTGAATGAAAAAGTAATATATGTTGGAGGAAGTTCAGCACGTATGCCGGTGGGCGGTTCTAACATCCCTGTCGATGCAACAATTATAGGTATAGTAGATGGTCAAGATGTTATAAGTTTATGAGTAGTAATTTAACTCTAAAGAAAAGGAGAAGGTAACTAATGGTATTATTTGGACAAATAATTGTTTATATTATTATGGCTTGTGCTTTAGCTGGATGTTTAGCTTACATATTTAAAGAAGGAAGTGAACTGGGTAATCAGTTTCTAGAAGGTATCTATGCAATAGGCGCAATTTTTATTCCTGTAGCAGGCGTAATGGCGTCAGCCCCTTATTTAACTGCTTTAGTTAAGGTAATCTTTGGCCCTGCTTTCCAGGCAATCGGTGCGGACCCATCCATGGCAGCAACAACATTTATTGCTGTAGATATGGGAGGATACCAGCTGGCTGATGCTTTAGCTGCGACTAGAGAATCATGGATTATGGCTGAGATTACCGGGTATATGGCAGGTGCAACAATCGTTTACAATATTCCAGTTGCTTTAAAGATGCTGAAGAAAAAAGACAGACCTTATTTAGCACTTGGAATGATGTCTGGATTTTTAATGATTCCAGTAGGTGTTTTAATTTCTAGTGTGATTATCGCTTTAACAAACCCAATGATTAGAGAAACTGTTGCAACAAGTGGTGATGGAACATATCAGTTAGCCTTATCATTTATGCTAATTTTCAAAAACTTAATTCCACTTATTATTATTTGCGTAGCAATTGCTATTGGTCTTATGATAATACCAGATAAGATGATTAAAGGATTTGCTGTATTCGGAAAAGTAATGGATTGTGCGCTTACTTTAATTCTTACACTATGCATCATTGAGTACTTTACAGGAATATTCTCAAAGATCTTTGGAGCATGGGGATTTGAGCCAATTCTTGCTGATGCAGCAGACTGCAACAGAGCATTAGAAATTGCCGGATATATTGGGATTATGCTTTGCGGTGCATTCCCTATGGTATATTTGCTGACTAAATATCTAAGCAAACCACTAGAGGCGGTAGGTAAAGTCTGTGGGCTTTCAAAGGATGCTGTTGCTGGTATCCTTGCGGGTGCAGCTAATGCCATTGCATTATATAAGCTGATTGGTGATATGAAGGCTGAAGATAAAGTTAAATGTTTAGCTTTTGCAGTTTGCAGTGCATTCTTAATTGGTGACCACCTTTCATTTACGGCCAATTTCCAGCCAACACTGATTTTACCTGTCATGGCTGGTAAATTAATCGCAGGTTGCTTGTCTGTATATATTGCAACAAAAATTGCTGTACCTAAGGCAAGACAAATTGAGGCTCTGCAGGCTAAAGAAGACTCAACTGCAGCTTAATGCTGCACCTTTAAGAGGTAATATAAAATGGAACTTCGTATTATAAAGTCCCCATCAGAGGGAACAATTAACATTCTAATGCGTAGAAAAGGTACAGGCTGTAATACACTCCCTCCTTGTTTGGATGCGGTTGGCCTTGTACAGGGTAAGATGATTGAAATGATTGTTGCCTCCGATATAGCAGAAAAAGCTGTGGGGGTCACAGTAGAAGAAATAAAAGGAAGTTGCCCTCAAAATATGATTTTGCTGGCAATCTTTGGACAAACAGCTGCAGTTGAAGAAGCATTGGAAGAGATAAAAAGAAAGTGGGAAAATATTTAGATTGTACTTTCAAGTAGGAGGTTTATAAAATGAGTCTTCTTGATATGGTAAAAGAAGCCGGCATTATTGGTGCAGGTGGGGCAGGATTTCCTACCCATGCAAAGTTAGCATCAAAAGCGGATTATATACTTCTTAACGGAGCTGAGTGTGAACCACTGTTACGAGTGGACCAACAGCTGATGGAGATGTTTCCCGATGAGATTATTAAAGGCTTTGAAGCAGCAGGTAGGCTGGTAAATGCCAATAAGGCCATAATAGGCATTAAAGGAAAACATAAAGAAGTAATTGCTATCTTGCAAGATAGAATTAAAGAATTGCAGGTAGGAGATTATGTAGAAGTAGGATTACTTCCAGATATATATCCTGCAGGAGATGAACAGGTTTTAGTTTATGAATTAACAGGTAGAGTAGTTCCTGAAGTGGGTATTCCTATTCAGGTAGGATGCGTAGTAATAAACTCAGAGACAGCATTAAACATTTATAATGCATCTGCAGGTAAACCTGTTACAGAAAAATATATCACAGTTGCTGGGGACATACCAAACCGCTTGACAGTAAAGGTTCCTGTAGGAACACCTATTATAGATGTTCTAAAGCTGAGTGGTATAGAAAACTTTGATGACTACGCAGTTATAGATGGCGGTCCTATGATGGGCCCTGTTATGGGTAATCTGGAGGGTTTTGTTACAAAGAAGAATAAAGGCTTTGTTATATTAAAGAAAAACCATCCATTAATCAGAAGGAAAACAGCAACAAAAGAACAGGCAAAGAGAATAAACAGAGCTTCATGTGAACAGTGCCGTATGTGTACGGATATGTGTCCAAGATTTTTACTGGGACATGCTACGCAGCCACATAAGATGATGCGGGCTTTAGCTTACGATTTAAGGGATGTGGAAGCTCAGAAAGTAGCACAACTGTGCTGCCAGTGTAATTTATGCGAATTGTTCGCCTGTCCAATAGGGTTATATCCAAAGGCAGCAAATAATTTCTTTAGAGAAAAGCTGGCAGAACAAAATATAAGATATAAACCAACTAAGGAAGTATTTGAAGCACGTAGTGCCCGTGAACACCGTTTAGTCCCAAGTAAGAGACTTATTGCCAGAATTGGTTTACATGATTTTGACAAGCCAGCACCTATGACGGACACTTCCCTGACTCCTTTAGTTGTGCGTATTGCAACAAGACAACATGTAGGAGTACCGGCAGTTCCTGTAGTATCCATTGGTGAACATGTACAGGAAGGACAATTAATCGGTAAAATTCGGGAAGATAGTCTGGGAGCTGCAATTCATGCAAGCATTTCCGGTACAATAACTGAAAGCGGAAATGATTTTATAGCAATAAGGAGGGATTAACATGGCAAACGCAATAGGAATGGTTGAATTTACAAGTATTGCACGTGGTATTTATGCAGCAGACCAGATGGTAAAGATTTCAGATGTTGAAATAGTTACGGCCTGTTCCACTTGCCCTGGTAAATACATAGCAATTGTTCATGGAGACGTTGCAGCTGTTGAAGATTCAGTTCAGATTGGAGAAAAGGTAGCAGGAGAATTTTGGATTGATTCGATCATTATACCAAATGTAAATCCTCAGGTTTTTCCAGCGATTACTGGAGCAACAATGCCTGAAAAAATTGAAGCACTGGGTATTTTAGAATCCTTCTCCATGTCTACTATGGTTATTGCTGCTGATGCAATTTTAAAGTCTGCGGAACTTGAACCGCTTGAACTTCGTCTGGGAAATGGTTTAGGGGGAAAAGCCTTCTTTACATTCACAGGTGATGTTGCAGCTGTACAAACAGGTGTTGAAACGGGGAGAACGATTGCAGAGCAAAAAGGTTTGTTAGTCAATGCTGAAGTGATACCTTCGGTGTCTGACAAACTGATACCATCTTTGTTCTAAAAGGTAAAAACTTTAAAATATGAAAGAGTGTGAAGCCAAATGAAAAGATTAATATGTGCAAAAGATGTTGAGGCCCTGGAAAAGCAGGGAGAGAAAGTAATCTATATTGATAAAGACACAATATTGACCCCATCTGCAAAGGATGCAGCAAGAGCTTGTGGAATTACATTTTCTAAGGAAGCTCCAGCACCAACTGCGTGTAAAACTCCAGTAGCGTCAGTAAGTGAAGCTGCAGTATCCGCTACTGAATCAGCAAAAGCTTGTAACGATGAAATCGATACAAACATGATTTACACTGCATTGAAGACTTTACTAGAAAAAGGCTTATTACAGGGAGCATTTGATTCAATTGTTGGTGGGAAACCGTATGCTGCTGAACATGATTCATGCGGACTGAAGATTGTTCGCGGAAACACAGTACAGTATGAAGCACTTGATACAGGAAATCCTTCTGATAAAGTATTTTATCAGGAAATTATCAATAAAGATGATGGCTGCTCCATGAACGCAGGATTCATTACAATTGAAAACTGCCAGTTTGACTGGGAATGTGCTTGTGAAGAACTATATCATATCATTGAAGGTACGCTAACAGTAACCGTAGATGGTAAGGTATATACTGCACAGCCAGGAGATTCCGTATTCTTCCCTAATGGAGCTAAGGTAGCCTTTGGTTCGCCTAATAAGATGAAAGCATTTTATGCTACTTACTAGAGGCAGAACCGGATTTTAGGAGGTATGTAAATGCAAATGCAAGCGCTTGGAATGATTGAAACAAAAGGACTGATTGCAGCTATTGAAAGTGCAGATGCCATGCTTAAGGCAGCAAATGTAAATTTAGTGGACAGAGTCTTTGTAAAGGGTGGCCTGGTTACAATAATTATCGAGGGAGATGTTGGTGCAGTTAAAGCCGCAACAGATGCTGGTGCAGCAGCTGCGCAGAGAGTTGGTCAATTAATCTCGGTGCATGTAATTCCAAGACCACATGAAGAAGTTGGGAATAAGGTTATATATCCTACTTCAAAGATAAAGATAAATGAAGAAACTGCTGAAGAAGAAGTACCTGTGGCAGAAGAGATAGAAGAAGTATCTGTGGCAGAGGAGGTCGTTGAAACAGGTTTAGATTCCGATTTAAATGAAATACACAAAGAAGACCTGGATAAACTGGTAAAAGAAAGTAGTATGGAAAAGGCACTGGAAGTTTTGGATAAGCTTAAAGTGACAAAGTTAAGAAATTTAGCTCGTGAGTTTAAGGAATTCGGTATTGCCGGAAGATTAATTTCCAAGGCAGATAAGAATTTGTTAATTGAAGAATTTAAGAAGTATTACGAGTGGCACTAATTTGCTAAATGACTACAAATATATACTTAGCAAAAAGAAAGGAGGAATCACAAAATGGAAAATTTTGATTATGATTTACGTTCAGTACAGGAAGTAAGAAATCTTGCACGTCTTGGCAAAATTGCAACAGACAAGCTTGCCACTTACACAGAAGAGCAGATTGATAAAATTCTGCGCAATATGGTGCGTGTAGCGGAGGAAAATGCAGTATGCCTTGCTCAGATGGCTGTAGAAGAAACTGGATTTGGAAGAGTTGCTGATAAGACTTACAAGAACCATATGGCTGCTACTATTCTGTACAACGCAATCAAAGATATGAAAACTATTGGTGTGGTTCAGGAAGATGTAGTAAATAAGATTATTGAGGTAGCTGATCCGGTTGGTCTGGTTATGGGTATTATTCCATCAACAAACCCAACTTCAACAGCGATTTATAAGGCAATAATTGCCCTTAAGTCAAGAAATGCAATAATCTTTTCACCACATCCTTCTGCTGCAAAGTGCACAATGAAAGCTACAGAATTAATGTATCAGGCAGCAGTAGAAGCTGGTGCTCCTGAGAACTGTATTGGATGTATTTCCATGCCTTCCATGGCAGCAACAGATGAACTGATGCATGCTAAAGAAGTTGCTATCATTATAGCAACAGGCGGTCCTGGAATGGTAAAGGCAGCATATAGTGCTGGTAAGCCTGCTCTTGGAGTTGGTGCTGGTAACTCACCTGCTTACATTGAAAGAACTGCTAAAATTGAACAGGCTGTAAAGAACATCATGGCAAGTAAGACTTTTGATAATGGTACAATCTGTGCCTCAGAACAGTCAATCATCTGCGAAGAATGCAACCGTGATGCTGTAGTTGCTGAATTCAAGAAACAGGGTGGCTACTTCATGACAGCAGAAGAAACTGCAAAGGTTTGCAAGCTGTTATTTAAGAATGGCCACAGTATGAACGCTAAATTTGTAGGGAGATCTGCTGATGTTGTCGCAGAAGCAGCGGGAGTATCAATCCCAGCAGGCACAAGAGTTCTGATTGGTGAACAGGGTGGTGTTGGTGATGGATATCCACTTTCCTATGAAAAGCTTACAACCGTACTTGGCTTCTACACGGTTAAAGACTGGCATGAAGCATGTGAATTAAGTATTGCATTACTTCAGAATGGTATTGGACATACCATGAGCCTTCATACTGAAGACAGAGATATGGTAATGAAGTTCGCTGCTAAACCAGCATCCCGTATTCTGGTTAATACTGGTGGTACAATGGGTGGTACTGGTGCAAGCACTGGACTTATGCCTGCATTCACATTAGGCTGCGGTACTTGGGGTGGAAGTGCAACTTCAGAAAACGTAACACCAATGCACTTAATAAATATTAAGAGAGTTGCCTATGGATTAAAGGACTGTACAACATTAGCATCTGATGATCCTACATTTAACCATCCTGAGCTTACAAATGGCTGTACTAATGCTCATTGCACAGAAGTTGCTAAAGAACAAGAATTAAATCAGGAAGATTTAATGAGTTTAGTTAACCAGTTAGTAAGTGCAATGAAGGGGGCTAACTAGTATGGATAAATGTG
>CAURED010000028.1:0-20341 GCA_963524205.1 uncultured Aminipila sp. | reverse complement strand
AGTCCATGCATGGAGCAGGATCACCACAGGCTCAGAGAATCATGATTTCCCGTCAAGGCAACATTAATGCCAAGAAGGAACTGGCTAAAGCAATTGCAGGAATTAAATAAAAATTTCATCTAGAGTGGAATTTGATATAAGCCATTCAGTTGAATGCTGGATGGCTTAATTTAAAAAGGCAGTAGTTTTATTAGGGGGAATTAAGATGAACTGGAAAGAAATTTATGAAGACAGAAAGTGTACAGCAGAAGAAGCTGTCAAACTAATTAAGTCCAATAATAAAGTTGTATTTGCTCATGATGTAGGTGAACCAGCGGCATTAGTGGCTGCAATGGTTGAAAATGCAAAGAACTATAAAAATGTAGAAATCTCTCACATGTTTACATTAGGTACGGGAGAATATTGTAAGCCAGAGTATAAAGAAAGTTTTCATGCAAATCTTTGGTTTTTAAGCGGCCAAACACGTAAATGTGTGGAAGAAGGGTACGGCGATTATACGCCATTGTTTTTCCACGAAGTACCAAGGCTAATGAGAGACGGCACTATTCCAATTGATGTAGCTATGATTATGGTTACTTCTCCTGATGAACATGGTTTTGTATCCACAGGAGTTTCAGGAGATTATACGGTGCAGGCTGTAAAATCTGCCAAAACTGTTATAGCTCAGGTAAATAAAGAGGTTCCGTTTACATTTGGAGATGCTGTTTTTCATGTTAGTGAAATAGATGTATTCGTAGAGCATGACGAACCCCTGCCAACCTTACCTGCTGCAAAAATTGGAGAGATTGAGGAAGCCATAGGAAAACATTGTGCAGAATTAATTAATGACGGAGATACTCTTCAATTGGGAATAGGAGCTATACCTGATGCTGTATGCCATCAGTTATTACATAAAAGGCATTTGGGTATTCACTCTGAAATGTTAGGTGATGGAGTGGTTAAGCTTTATGAAGCTGGTGCCATTGATAATTCCATGAAAGGCATTGACAAAGGAAAGTTTGTATTTAACTTTGTAATGGGTTCAAGGGAATTATATAAATTCTGTGATAAAAATCCTGCATGTCTTTTGAAATCAGTGGACTATGTAAATCATCCACAGGTTATAGCACAGAACCCTAACATGGTAAGCATCAACGGAGGTCTTGGCGTAGACCTTTATGGGCAGATTGCATCAGACACAATTGGATATAAGCAATTTTCTGGTGTAGGTGGTCAGGTTGATTTTATAAGAGGTGCAGCTATGTGCACTGGTGGAAACGGAAGGGCTATTATCGCAATGCCTTCTGTAGCTAAGAAAAAAGATGGATCAATGGTTTCTAAGATAACGCCTTCTCTAGGGGAAGGCCAGGTAGTGACTACATCAAGACATGATACAGACTATGTTGTAACTGAATATGGAATTGCAAAATTAAAAGGAAAAACTGTGAAAGACAGAGCCAGAGCACTAATTAATATTGCACATCCAGAATTTAGAGATGAATTAAAAGAAAGCTTCGAAAAAATGTTCAAAGAAAAATCTTAATAGTATGAAAGGAATTTAATATGAAAGAATATATGCCTTACGGCGCAGAGGCGCCATACATTAAAGCGGGTCCCTTTAAATTCAGATTACCATTCATTCATTATCGTTTTGAAATAGCCGATTACGTTCAGGGGCTATTGATGTGTGCGGTATGCTTAGGTGCTATTCCACTTTTACAGGACACTTTAAACATGCCGTTTGAGATCGCTTTAGCAATTGTTGTATTAAATGGATTCTTATATACTTGGCATACTTTCCTGGGAGATCCAGTTGTACCTGGATGGATAACCCCAGCAATACCTTTATTAGTAGCATATTGCTTGACTTTCCCAGAAGGTCATGCAAGAATGCAAGGATTGGTTGCATTCGAAATAACTCTTGGTATTTTTTCTATTCTTTTAGGATTAACAGGTGTTGCTGGAAAAATTATCAGCCTTGTACCTTCGGCAATTAAATCGGGTATTATATTAGGCGCTGGTATCTCTGCTATTTATATGATTTTTAAAGAAGGTGGTAAGTTTGAGGTTATGCCTATGACTACCACGATATGCTTAATAGTGGCTTTTTACCTATTATTCTCCAATGGTTTTAAGAGATTAAGCACGAAGAATAAATTCTTCGAGTTAATTGCGAACCTTGGCATTCTACCAGCTGTACTTATTGCGGTAATTGTAGCCCCATTAGTGGGAGAGAGTGCTATACCAAATATCCAATGGGGATTTTCCTCTCCTGATTTTGCTGGACTTTGGACTGACTGGGTACCTTGGGGTGCTGTAGGCTGGCCTACCCCAGTAATGTTTTTACAGGCAATTCCAACTGTGCTTGCTATTTATATTGTATTATTCGGTGATGTAGTTCAAAGTAAGGCTTTAGTTCATGATGCAGATATAACCAGAGAAGACGAAGCTGTAGATTATAATCCTAATCGTGCACACTTAATCTTTGGTCTTAGGAATACTATCATGGGTGTAATCGGACCGGATATTACAATGTGTGGACCTTTATGGGCAGCCATGCAGGTAGTTGTATGTGAAAGATATAAAAAGGGCAGAAAGAGTATGCAGTCACTATTTGGCGGAGCAGCTAGTTTTAGATTTGGTACATTTACAGGTTACTGGCTATTACCGATTGTAACACTTGTTCAACCTATCTTACCTGTTGCATTAGCATTGACAATGATTGTACAGGGATTTGTAAGTGTTCGTATTGGTGCACAGCAGGCAACAAGTTTTAAGGACTTAGGTATTGCAGGCGTAATTGCAGGTGTACTTTTAGCAAAGGGATCTGCATGGGGGTTGGCAGTAGGTATTCTGGCATGTATACTATGCTATGGTAAAGATTTATTTAAGGGCGATACTACTTTTGGACATTTATGGTCAGAAGAAGTAGAAGCTATGACAAGAGAAGATTCAACCCTTGAACCAGACGAAAAACCTTCACTAAAAGCTATATAAAAATAAATAGAAAGCAGTGTGTTATAAAGAATAGCACACTGCTTTTTTTAATCAATCATACCATATTTCTGTAATTTTCTATGCAGGGAACGCCTGCTGATTCCTAAGGCTAAAGCAGCTTTTGTTTTATTGCCGTTGGATTCCGACAGTGCTTTTTTTATTACCTCTTTTTCAATATTATCAATTGCTGCATTAAGAAGAGGCTCTTGTTCAGTACTTCCTGCTACATAGGTTTTACTGGCTTCCCTTATTTCCACAGGTAAACAATTAATATCTATCATAGAACCAGACGAAATAACGACACAACGTTCAATTATATTTTCCAGTTCTCTTATGTTTCCAGGCCAGCAATAGCCTTTCAGGCATTCAAGTGTTTCATTACTCACAACTTTGGGATTTGTAATTCCAGATATCTTTGCAGAGTTTTCAAGAAAATATTTAATTAAATCTTCAATATCTTCAGGGCGTTCTCGTAAAGGAGGTAAATGAATAGGTACTACGTTTAAACGATAGTATAAATCCTCTCTAAATTGACCTTTTTGAACCTCATCTTTAAGATTTTTATTAGTAGCAGCTATAACACGGACATCAGCGTGAATAGTTTTAACTCCACCTAATCTTTCAAAGGTCTTTTCTTGAAGAACACGAAGCAGTTTTACTTGCAGGGAAGGGGAGACGTCGCCTATTTCATCTAGGAAAATAGTTCCGCCATCAGCTACCTCAAAGCGCCCAGGCTTAGAAGAAACGGCACCAGTAAAAGCACCTTTTTCATATCCAAAAAGTTCACTTTCTAGAAGATTATCTGGAATGGCCCCACAGTTTACCTTAATAAGTGGTTTGTCCTTTCTAGGGCTCCAACGGTGTATAGCAGAGCAGATAACTTCCTTACCAGTACCTGTTTCACCAGTTAACAGAACCGTGGAACCAGCAGCAGCCACTTGTTTGCCCAATTTCAAGACCTGCTGCATTTTAGGACTTTTACTATTAACTTTTAAATCGGATGTATCCATATTGGCATTAGCACCAAATTTATAGGTATGCTGTCTTGTCATAGTTAATTTTTTTACAGCTGTTAAAATTTCTGTAAAGTCAAAAGGCTTTGTTACATAATCCTGAGCGCCATTTTTTATAGCTTCAATGGCAGTTTCAGTAGTGGCGAATGCTGTAATTAATATAAAACCAATATCTGGTTCTAGTTCTTTTACTTTGTGCAAAAATTCCAGCCCTGTCATTCTTGGCATTTTTATATCGCTAACGATAATGTCTATACTGATAGTCTGAAGCAGCTCTAAACCTTCAAGCCCATCACAAGCAGTATAAACTTTATAACCTTCTTTTGACAAGACCTTGCTTAGAAGCTGTCGTACATTGAGCTCATCATCAACTACTAAAATATTTGTCTGTTCCAAATAAAGTCCCTCCTACCATTCGTCTGAAGCAAAAGGATCAAATGATTGTAAAAGTATAGTAAACTTTGTCATTTGTCCTTTAATACTTTCTACTTCCAAAATACCTTTATGCGCCTCTATTGTTCTTGAAGCTATAGCAAGCCCCATTCCGGAGCCATTATCTTTAGTTGTAAAGAAAGGCTGAAATATTTTTTCTGATAATTCTCTAGGTATACCTATTCCGTTATCTCGTATTTCTATATATACCATTTTTCTTTTTTCGCTATATCCTGTTTTTATATCAATGTTTCCACCATTAGGCAGAGCCTGTACCGCATTAAGTATTAAATTTAATATAACAGGTTCAAAAAGCTCAGTATCTATCAGGACTTTTGGAATAACACCAAAGTTCGTTATAATCTTAATATTTGATGGAAGCTCGTTTTGGACTAAAGTAATGACATATGAAATGATATCCTTGATTTCTACTTCAGCTAATTTTGGTATTTTTGGCCGGGCGAAGTTTAAGAAACGGTCAAGCATTAAGCTCAGCCGGTCTACTTCATGCATAATAATCCCTAATTCGTCTAAATTAATATTCTGCTCACCCAATTCTAATCTGATTAATTGCGCATAGCCTCGTATACTGGTTAAAGGGTTTTTTATTTCATGTGCCAGACTTGCAGCCATTTCGCCTAAAGATTCTAAATTCTTTGTTCTGTTTGCACTTTCTTGAAATCTTTCAACATCCTGTATTCTTCTAAAAACACAAATGGCACCAATAACTTCATTTTTTAAACCAAACTGGATGTTAATACTATATAGAATAGGAATTTTTGTACCGTACACATCATAGATATCTGTTAAAGTTTTTAATTGAAGGCTGCCTTTTACGAGACAGCGACGTAATGCATCTATAAGAGGTTTCAGTTCTTTGGGTATTGGATTTTTTACATCCAGCCCTAAAACTTCTTCGGACTTAATTCCTATTAAGGATTCAGCTATTTCATTATAAGTAGTAATCTCCCCAATATTGTTAATGGTTATAATTCCTGCAGATAAATTGTCATAAGCCTGCTCTACATACTCCATAATTTCATGCATAGAAGCAGCTTCACCAGATTTTAACAGAACTTGCTGCATAGTTGACTTTAGCTTATTTAACATGGTATTAAAAGAGTTTGCAATATCAGAAAGTTCATCTTTGTTTTTTGTAGTTATTTCATGACTTATATCACCTTGTGCAATAACTTCTAAAGCATTGGATAGAGATTTTATAGGTTCTGTAATTGCCATAGAGATTTTTTTTGCTAAGGGCCATAGAATAAACAGCAAAATAGTAATTATAACGATAACTCCAGTCTTTAGATTATTAAGAGCACCAAAGGACGAAGAAAAACTTTCTTCTGTACAGACATACCAACTTTCCAACTGTGGTATACCCTCAATTTGGGAGATTCCGCAAACATATTCCTGGCAATTTTTATATATATATTGATAGGTATTTTTTGACTTAAATTCTAAATTATAAGGCATCTCGGTATCAGTATATCCAACAGTTTCATAATCTTTGCTGATTAAAAAGGTGTTTGCTAAAATGGACTCAGAAAGCTGGCTTTCCTGTTGTATCAGTGAGAAGTATTCTTCGGGAGTAAGATTATCTTCCCTGGAAGCTTCTATAAACTTACAAATTAGCAGGGCACGTTCTTCAAGGGCTGATTCTTTCATATTGTGGCCTATTTTTTCCACACTGGAAGTTAAAATAAAACCTATAGTTATGAGTAACCCAACAGCTAAAATCACTAAATAGTACATGGTTCTTGTCTGAATTGATTTAAACATACTAAACCTCTATTTACCTATTATTTATATTTGTTAAGAATGTAACAACATTATAACATAAGAAAGGTCCACAAGGGAAGAATTATCAAGATAATTTAAACGAAAGACCTTAAAAATACAATAAAAAAACGTGGTTGCAATTACCACGTTTTAGGTTATTTAATTAAAATATTTTTAGATTCCAGAGTTTGTTTTATAAGCTCATAAGTATTTTCATCCCGACATCCAATTTTATGAAGATGAACACCTTCAGTCAAAATACTTAAAGGCAAATCTGTACTATTTTGGATTTTGTCCAGAAATAAATCAACATCATAACGGGAGGTTATATTAAGTCTGCCAGAAAGCTGTCCATATAATGAATGCTCTATGGTTACATCCATAACTTCAGCACCAAAATCAACTATTGTATAAAGTTCTTCACGCAATTGTTCCGCTGTATGTTTACATGCAAGAATCCCTTCAAAGTTATGATTGTTTTTTGCAGTATCATATTCAGAAAGAATATATCCTCTAGGAGTTGCTGAAATATCCATCCCCCCTGCACGAAGTATGGCAACATCACTAACTATAATCTGTCTGCTGACATTTAGCAGGGTAGCCAGACTAGAAGCACTTGTTGGTGCAGAACTTGATTTTAAATGGGATATGATAAGTTCTCTTCTTTCCCCAGCATTCATATGGCTCACTCCTTATAATAGTAGATTTCATAAAAACATCATAACATTGATTTATATATTGGTCAATATACAACTGTAAAGACTGAGATTGTTATAATTAACAAGACAAGTGTAAGTGTAAGTTATCATTAAAAAAACTGCCCGTAGTTAGAATTCTCACTACGGGCAGCTTTTTCTTTAAGTTGAGTTATATTATATATGATTAAAGCTAATTAATGTGGGCAAGCAATTTATAATACTCATAGCCTGCCAGTAAAATATCTTCGTCAAAGTTAAAGTTATTACTGTGGAGTGGGATCTTAGCACCTGTTCCTAAAAGAGTAAATACAGCAGGGGCCTTCGTTCCATAATAAGAAAAATCTTCTGAAATCATAACAGCCTCTGATAATTCCTCATAATAACTTAGCTTTTCTAAATGTGGCTTAATAGTCTGGTAAAGTTCCACATTATTTATAACAGGAAGGTAGCCATCAGAACAGTGTACTTTGATTTGGCAACCATATTTGTTTTCATATTCTTTGGCAATCTCATTTAACCGGG
The DNA here is from genome assembly GCA_963524205.1 of uncultured Aminipila sp. Taxonomy (GTDB): domain Bacteria; phylum Bacillota; class Clostridia; order Peptostreptococcales; family Anaerovoracaceae; genus Aminipila. The sequence continues at coordinate 12,915 of CAURED010000028.1, read as the reverse complement.
ATTCCATAAAATCAAAAGTTTCAAGACTAAAAGCGCGCATTGTCCCTAAAAGGGAAGCTTTCCCTGCAATTACGTTGCGAGCAGTTCCACTATTTATTTTACAGATTTTCAATAGTGTACGTTCGTCTGCAGGAGTTTCAGTTTCCTGCATTTTATATATGTCTAATATATACTGAGTTGCAATATACAGAGCATCAATGCCCTTTTGGAAAGTAGCCGCATGAGTGCTTTTTCCTTTAATTTCTATGCTGACTTCCGAAGATTTAGGCATTAGAGGACCGCCTTTTGTTGATAGCTGCCCCTTTGGAATACTTGGCCACAAATGTAGGCCAAAGGTTCTTATTACTTTATATTTTTCAAATATACCTGACTCCGCGATAGGCCTTGCGCCTCCAGTAGTCTCTTCAGCCGGTTGGAATATTAGCAATATATTGTAAGGTAGATCATCCGTATTATTTACATATTCAGCAAAACCTAAAAGCATTGACATATGACCATCATGACCACATCCGTGCATCTTTCCAGGATGTTTTGAAACGAAACGATGAGTATTTGTCTCGGGAATGGTCAAACCGTCCATGTCACTTCTATACGCAACTGTAAATTCTTTTCCTTTATTAAAAAAAGCACAAATTCCTGTATTTACAACTGTCGTAAATTCACAACCCATATCACCTATGACATCCATGATATAATCTCTGGTTTCAAACAATTGATCACCAATTTCAGGTATTTTATGAAGTGAACGGTGGTGCTTAATTAAAGTACTGAGCATGTCATGGTCGTTAAATTCAACTGCCATCTTTTATGTCTCCTATCATGACCTAATATTGTCTTTACACAAATATGAATAATGATACAACTTTTATTGCTTTATGTCAAATAAAATAATAAAAGTTTTTTAATTGTAATATTATTGCAACATAAAATCTTCACATAAATATGTTATAATAATCGTTATATTAGCATTATGGGGTTAAAATAATGTTTAAAAGGGAGAACACTATATGCTTGGATATGTAGTTCCTGATAAGGGAGAATTAAAAATGCGGGAATATGAAGTATACAGTGCATACTATTGTGGTATATGTAAAAGTATTGGCAGACGGTATGGACAATTACCCCGATTTACATTGAGTTATGATTTTGTATTTTTGGCTGTATTACTGGCGGCACTTGAAAAAGAAAAAGATGATATAACAACAGAACATTGCATCATTCATCCTATAAAGAAGAAGCCCATATCCATAGAAAACGGAGCTATTGAATATGCGGGGGACGTGATGCTGATTTTGGCATATTATAAAATGATGGATGATTATTATGATGACCATAGCTACAAAGCAAAAGCTGCGGCTATGGGATTATTACCGACTATACAAAAGATCCGTGTGAAGAAAAAAGAAATATGTAATCATACAGAAGAAAATCTTAAACGTCTTTCTGACCTGGAAAAGGACAACTGTTCAGAAATTGACCGGGTAGAAGAACCATTTGCACAGATTATGCTGGAGATATTCAAAAATGGTGTGCAAAGAACGGAAACAAACGACAGTTTGATTAAACTGCTTGCCCATATTGGGTACCATCTGGGGAAATGGATTTACCTGATGGATGCCTATGAAGATGTGGAGGAAAACATTACAAAGAAAACTTATAATCCACTTTTATATAGATTTGAATATGGACAAACTAAGGAATCTATACAAGAGTTTAAAGAAAGAATAAAACCTATAGTGGAGTTTAATTTGGTACATTATCTAGCTGAAATCAGTAATGCAGCAGATCTTTTAGATATAAAGAAAAACAAGGGGATAATTGAAAATATCATATATTTCGGATTACGCAGACGTACTGAACAAGTACTTGGAAATAATATGGAAAATGCCGAAAATGATGAGGAAGAGGAGAAATAGTATATGAATAATCCATATGAAGTATTAGGAGTAAGACAAAATGCAAGTGAGGATGAAATCAAATCAGCTTATAGAGAACTTGTAAAGAAATATCATCCAGATAAATATCAGAACAATCCGTTGGCAGATTTAGCTCAGGAGAAGCTGCAAGAGGTAAATGAGGCCTACGATTATTTGGTGAAAAATGGTTCGGCAGCAGGAAGCAACCGTAATTCCTACAACGGTGCAGGGCAGAGTAGCTATCAAGAACAGACTGCACCTGAATATAATGATATCCGGGGAATTATTGATTCTGGAAATTTAAATTTAGCAGAACAGAAGCTGGCTAGGATTCGAAATCGCGATGCAGAATGGTTCTTTCTTGCTGGTATGGTTTCTTATAAAAAGGGTTGGTATGATGATGCATTGGCGAAGATTCGTACAGCGGTCAACATGAATCCAAACAATTTTGAATATCAGAATGCCCTTAGTAATATAATGAATGCAGGCAGAATGTATCAGAACAACTCTTATGGCAGAGGATATCCTAATGATGACATGATGTGCAAGTTATGTCAGGCATATATGTGTGCAGATTGTTTATGTGATTGTATATAGGTGATAAGTATGACAAATGGAACTGGTGTTAAAAGAAAAAGTGGCAAAATTATAGCCCTTGGTGGTGTGCTTTTGGCATTATCTTTAATATGCCTTTATGCAGCTTCTTTTGTTCCTGGACTTGAAATAACTTTTTATACAATCAGTTCGGTTTTTGTACCGATTATGATGATAGAAAGCAAGGGTAAAGGTGGGTGGCTTCTATATATTGCCTGCTCTGTCATGTCCTTATTGATATTGCCTAACAAAGTAGCGGTTGTACCTTATATTTTTTTCTTTGGAATCTATGGGATAATCAAATGCTATATAGAAAAAATAAAAAATCCTATTATTCAGCTAAGTTTGAAATTCGTTATTTTTACAACGATAATTCTGGTAGCATATAACTTTTTCTATAGTTTATTCTTTGGCGTAATAACTTTAAAAGATGCACCTCCATTCATACTACTTGTAATGGGTGAAGTATTTTTCTTATTTTATGATTTCATTTTAACCGGAGTAATAAATTATTATTATCGAAGGTTTTACGGACGAATTTAAAAAATCCTCGAAAGAGGATTTTTTTATTTTAGTAATATTATTCAAGCATAAGAAATAACTTATTTATAAGAAACTGTTTTATGTGAAAAACTTATAAATAGGGAGGCACTTATATGAATATAGCCATTGTAGGTAGAGGAGCTATGGGAAAGCTTTTAAATGAGCTTATAGATAAGAAGGACGGGCTCAAGTGTGTAGGAATTGTTGAGCCGCTAGAGGGAGAAAAATTAAATGATATAAAAGAAAGTATTGATGTAATTATAGATTTTAGTAACCCTGCAAATTTAAATATGATTGAAGAATTTGCAAGAGAAAATGGATGCGGGGTTGTTATAGCAACCACCGGTTTTAGTGAAAAGCAAAGACAGCAGATTTTGGAACTGTCTAAAAAAGTTCCGGTTGTAAAGGCTGCTAATTTTTCATTAGGTATTACAGTTATGAAAAAAATGCTTACACAAATAACACCCATATTAAAAGATAATTTTGATATGGAGATTATAGAAAAACATCACAATAAGAAGTTGGACTCTCCAAGTGGTACAGCTAAAATGCTGGCAGAGGCCATGAATCCTAAAGGCGAATTTAATCAAGTGTATGGACGGAAAGGTGATGGCAAACGTGGTAAAGAAATAGGAATCCATGCTGTTAGAGGAGGAACCATAGCAGGAGAGCATACCGTTGTTTTTGCAGGAGAAGATGAACTTCTTGAGATTAAACATACAGCAGCTTCCAAAAAGATATTTGTGGTAGGGGCTATAAAAGCAGCACAATTTATAGGTGAAAGGCTTGCAGTGGGTGTTAATAATGGTGAAATCAGTGTGGGGATGTACGACATAGAAGAGGTGTTATTTATATAAAAAATCACCTAGGCATCGCCTAGGTTTTTATTATGTACAAAATATCATTTAGGGTATTGACGGAATATTCTTTTATAATTCTCGCATATAAAAGAAGGTCTGCATTAAATTTAGTGAGCCATATCCCCACTGAGGATTTGGATATTCCATTACATCCGTCCGATCACAGCCTCTAATCAGGAAAGCTTTAATCAAAGGTGCACAAAACCCTAGGTCATTGCCCTCTATAATTCCCCATTGAAGCATCAGCGCACATGCGCCGCAAATAATAGAGGTAGCCACACTTGTGCCATCCATAGATCCATAACCTGAGGGATAAAATCCACCTACTTGATAACCTGGAGCAACTAAATCAGGCACATCTGCGGATAAAATGGAAGGTCCCCAGGAGGACTCAGGATAGAGACTGCCACGGATACTATTATAAGCACCACAGCGTATAGTGCCCATACCATTGCCAGGAGACGTAATGGTGGTATATGGGTTTGAGGATAAAAATTCAACGTTAGGAGAAATAAAACCGGTTAGTGGCAGCCAGGCATGAATTCTGCCATCTATAATAATGTCACCATAAACAGTAATAGTCCATATGCCTGGAGTAGCATCAAGAATTTTCACTATGGTAACCTGATCACCGCTGCCTTCAACTGGGAAGCTATATGAAACACTGACTTCAGAGCGTTCAAGAACAAGACGTGTGGTAAAAGTATACTTGGATTTTGCGGGAACCCGGCTTACCAGCTCCCCAGTAGGAGATCGAACTGATACTGAAATTCGATCACATATTTTACATGTAATATTAACATATATATCACCTGCTCTTTCCCCTACCTTTATATCTATGTTTTCGGGTTTTCCATCTGCAGACAACTGTTGGAAAAAGTGATGTCTAGCTTGACTTTCATTACCAACAGCTGTGCATACACAGACGCCTGGAATATTAGAAACACTAAAGAGATATTCTTCCGTATTTCCAAAACCATCGTGGCTGTCATAATTTGCACCAAGTCCCACGCATATGACAACTGGACGGTTAAGTTCTTTTGCCTTTTGCATTATATACTCTACGCCAAGTAAGACTCCAGAAGAACTAAAAGCGTTCTCCTGCTCCACAGGTACTAAAAACCGATTTAGGTAAAAAGGATATGCTTTTTTTAGCTTTACCATGATTATTTCGGAATCAGGTGCCGCGCCTGTAAAATCCCCAACTGACCGTCCTGCGGCTACAGAGGCTAAAAAAGTGCCATGGCCGGCTATGTCCTTATGCGGTACAACTTCATAAGGATTGTCAGAGACCAGAGCTGTATTAATTTGCTCATTTGTATATTCTGTACCCAGTGGAAAACCAGCAGGAGGAGTTCCAGGAATGCTCTGATCATATATATATTTAATTTTACTGGTACCATCTTCATACTTAAAAACATCTAGAGTATAATCAATACCAGTATCTACAAAACCAATTAGTACATTTGCGCCATTGAGATTCAAGTAAGGCTGTTGCTGGACTTGTATGATGCCTGAGGATTCCAAACTAGGACGAGCCAAAAGCCCAAGAAGTTTTGGAACACTGTTAATGTAGTCGGTACCCATATATTGAATCATTTCTGTATAATCTTTTATTTTTGCATAGCATATTATGGTGGAACCATTAACAGTATGACTGGTAATGAGTCCTGGATGATTTAGTATGAGTCGTTCATAATAGGAATTCTTTAGCACATAAAAGTCCACAACATCTGGTGAATATAGGATATCGTCATTCAAGTAAATGCACCTCCAGTTTGGTTCTATTTATAATTCACGCATATAAAAAAACGTCTGCATTAAATTCAATGTGCCATATCCCCATTGCGGATTTGGGTATTCCATTACATCTGTACGGTCACAACCACGAATTAGATAAGCTCTAATTAAAGGTGTGCTAAATCCTAGATCATTACCTTCTACAATTCCCCATTGGAGCATTAGGGCACATGCACCAGCGGTAATGGCGGTGGCAACACTTGTTCCATTCATGGTACCATAGCCGGTAGGATAGAAGCCTCCTACCTGATAGCCTGGAGCTACTAAATCAGGCATATCCACAGCTAATCTGATAGGACCCCAGGAGGACTCTGGATAAAGGCTGTTACGAATACTGTTGTAAGCACCACAGTGTATACCGCCGGCCCCATTGGCAGGAGATGTAACAGTGTTATAGGGGGTTGATGATAAAAACTGAACAGTAGGGGAAACAAACCCTGTCAGTGGCAGCCATGCATTAATGCTGCCATCTAAAATAATGTCACCATAAACAGTAATAGTCCATATACCTGGAGTGGCATCTAGTATTTTGACAATAGTAACCTGATCGCCACTGCCTTCAAGTGGAAAGTAATAGGAAATTCTAACTGTGGAACGTTCAAGCACCAGTTGAGTTTCGAAAGAATATCCTGATTTAGCAGGTACCCTGCTGACAAGTTCCCTGGTAGGTGAACGGACGGATACGGAAAACCGGTCACTGATTCTATTTGTAATCATGAGGAATATATTGCCAGCATTTTCTCCCACCATTATATCTATGCTTTCAGTTTTTCCGTCTTTAGCAAAATTCTGAAAATAATGATGCCTTGCCTGACTCTCATTACCTACAGCCATGCACAAACAAACTCCAGGCAAAGTGGAAATATTAAATAGATAATCTTCGATAATTCCATATCCATCATGACTGTCAAAGTTTGAACCTAGTCCAATACATATGACTACCGGACGGCCAAGTTCCTTTGTCTTCTGTAAAATGTATTCCACGCCGAGCATAAGGTCGGTAGATTCAAAAGCATTTTCCTGTTCAACTGGAACAGCAAACCGATCAAGATAAAAAGGATATGCCTTTTTTAACTTTACCATGATTATTTCTGAATCAGGTGCTGCACCTATAAAATCACCCACAGAGCGTCCTGCTGCTACAGAAGCTAAAAATGTACCATGCTTTGCTGTATCCATATGTGGAACAATTTCACCAGGGTTATCAGAGGCTAAGGCAGCATTAATTTGTGCATTCGTATATTCTGTACCAAGAGGAAAATCACCAGGCGGGGTTCCAGGAATACTCAGGTCATAGATATATTTGATTTTACTGGTACCGTTTTCATACTTAAAAACATCTTGTGTATAATCAATGCCAGTATCCACAAAGCCAATCAGTACACCTTGCCCGTTTAGATTCAGGTAAGGCTGCTGTTGGACCTGTATGATACCCGATGCTTCTAGACTCGCCCGATCTAAAAGGCCCATAACCTTAGGTACAGTATTTATATAGTCAGCACCCATATATTCAATCATCTCGAGATAATCTTTAATTCTTGTATAGCATATGATATACATATCCCTAATGGTTTTAGTGGTAATAATACCCGGGTGATCCAGTATGAAACGTTCATATGCGGAGCCCTTTCTAATATAAAAGTCTACAATATCGGGAGAAAAAAGGATGTCGTTATCCACGAAAATACACCTCCTGTTTGGTTATATTAAACAAGTTATCGTAGCTTTGCTTTATTATAATTAACGAATATAAAAACACGACTGCATTAAGTTCAAGGCTCCAAATCCCCACTGCGGGTTTGGGTATTCGATGACATCACTACGGGTACAGCCTCGAATCAGATAAGCTCTTATTAAAGGGGTGCTAAATCCTAGATTATTGCCTTCTATGATTCCCCATTGAAGCATTAGGGCACATGCACCAGAAGTAATAGCGGTGGCAACGCTTGTGCCGTCCATAGTGCCATATCCAGTAGGATAGATGCCGCCTACCTGGTAACCTGGTGCAACTAAATCTGGCACATCTGCGGATAATCTGGTAGGGCCCCAGGAGGATCTGGGGTACAGACTATTTCGAAGGCTATTATAAGCCCCACAGCGTATAGAACCTAGGCCGTTGGCAGGATAGGTAATGGTGGTATAAGGGTTTGATGATAAAAATTCAACGGTTGGTGAAACAAAACCTGTCAGCGGCAGCCATGCGTTAATACTGCCATTAAGGAGGATATCAGCATAAACAGTAATCGTCCAAACACCCGGAGTAGCCTCTAGTATTCTAACTATAGTCACCTGATCTCCACTTCCTTCAATTGGATAGAAATATGAAATGGTGACTTCTGAGCGTTCAAGCACAAGCCGGGTTGTGAAAGTGCGTCCCGCTTTGGCGGGTATTCGGCTTATCAGTTCTCCTGTAGGTGAACGTACCGATACTGAGGTTCGATCACTGACTCTATTTGTGATAAGAATGAATATGTCCCCAGCATTTTCTCCTACCTTAATATCTATGTTTTCAGGTGTGCCCTCTGAAGAAAACTGATGGGAATAATGATGCCTTGCCTGACTCTCGTTACCAACGGAGACACATACACAGATTCCAGCTATGCTAGAGATATTATATATATATTCTTCAAGCATTCCATATCCATCATGGCTGTCATAGTTCGAGCCAAGTCCAACGCATATAACTACAGGGCGGTCAAGTTCTTTTGCTCTTTGGAGGATGTATTCAACACCAAGCATAATTGAAGTAGATTCAAAGGCATTTTCCTGCTCCCCTGGGACACAATACCTTTCCAGATAAAAAGGGTATGCCTTCTTTAGCTTTACCATGATTATTTCTGAATCAGGTGCAGCCCCTATAAAATCATCAACAGGGCGCCCTGCAGATATAGAGGCCAGAAATGTGCCATGACCGGATACATCCCTGTGAGGGACTATGTCATAAGGTGTTTCAGAGGCGAGGGCAGCATTAATTTGTTCATTTGTATATTCTGTACCCAGTGGAAAACCAGCAGGCGGAATTCCGGGGATACTCAGGTCATATATATACTTAATTTTACTGGTACCATCTTCATATTTAAAGACATCTTGAGTATAATCAATACCAGTGTCCACAAATCCAATTAGTACCCCTTGCCCGTTTAAATTCAGGTACGGCTGTTGCTGGACCTGTATAATGCCAGCAGCCTCCAAATTTTCCCGATCGGTCAATCCAACAACATTTGAAACACTATTTATATAATCTGTACCCATGTATTCAGCTATTTCTGTAAAGTCATTTCGCTTTACGTAACATATAGTATATGTACCAAAAACCGTGTGAGTAGTAATAAGGCCTGGATGATTTAGTATAAAATTTTCAAAATAGGAATCTTTTCTTATGGTAAAGTCCACGATATCTGGGGAAAATAGGATATCTTCATTCACAAAAATGCACCTCCAGTTTTGGTATATACAAGCAGCAGATTGTTTATAATTCGCGCATATAAAAGAAAGTTTGCAATAAGTTCAAGGTCCCAAATCCCCATTGAGGATTAGGATACTCCATTACATCCGTACGACGGCAGCCCCGAATCAGATAAGCTCTAATTAAAGGGGTACTGAATCCTAAATCGTTACCTTCCACAATCCCCCATTGGAGCATTAATGCACATGCACCAGAGGTAATGGCAGTGGCAACACTTGTTCCATCCATAGTGCCATAACCGGTAGGATAGAAGCCGCCTACCTGATAACCAGGAGCTACAAAATCAGGCAAATCTAGCGGTAATCTGGTACCGCCCCAGGAGGAATTAGGATAGAGGCTGTTGCGAATGCTATTGTAAGCGCCACAGTGTATACCGCCAGGCGCATTGCCAGGGGATGTGATAGTGTTATAAGGGGTTGCTGACAAAAATTCAACAGTAGGTGAAACGAAACCTGTTAGGGGTAACCAAGCATTAATGCTGCCATCTAAAATAATGTCGCCATAAACAGTAATAGTCCAGATACCTGGAGTGGCGTCTAGTATTCTTACTATAGTAAGCTGGTCCCCACTACCTTCAATTGGATAGTAATATGAGATGCCGACTTTAGAACGCTCAAGCACAAGCTGGGTTGTAAAAGTATATCCTGATTTGGCAGGAACGCGGCTCACCAGTTCCCCTGTAGGAGAACGTACAGATACTGAAGTCAAATCACTTATTGTATTTGTGACAACAACAAATATGTCGCCAGCTCTTTCACCTACCTTTATGTCTATATTTTCAGGTTTTCCTTCTATAGAAAATTGCTGAGAATAATGATGCCTTGCTTGGCTTTCATTACCAACTGCGACACAGATACAGACCCCCGGATTGTTAGAAGTATTGTATAAATATTCTTCAAAAATTCCATATCCATCATGACTGTCATAATTTGAGCCAAGTCCGATGCATATGACTACTGGACGATTAAGTTCCTTTGATTTCTGTAAAATATATTCTACTCCAAGCATAACAGAGGTAGAAGAAAAAGCATTTTCCTGTTCTACTGGAACACAAAATCTGTCAAGGTAAAAAGGATATGATTTCTTTAGTTTCACCATGATTATTTCGGAATCCGGTGCAGCACCTATAAAATTACCAACAGAGCGTCCTGCGGCTACAGAGGCTATGAATGTGCCATGCCCTGCAACATCCATGTGTGGAACAAGTTCATAAGGTGCATCAGATGCAAGGGCAGCATTAATTTGCTCATTTGTATATTCTGTACCCAGAGGAAAACCAGTAGGTGGATTTCCAGGAATACTCTGATCATATATATATTTAATTTTACTGGTACCGTCTTCATATTGAAAAACATTCTGGGTATAGTCAATACCAGTATCCACGAAGCCAATCAGCACATTGTTGCCTTTTAGGCTGAGGTAAGGCTGCTGCTGGACCTGTATGATTCCAGCAGACTCCAGACTTGGTCTATCCAGAAGTCCCAAAACACTTGGGATACTATTTATGTAATCATTACCCATATAAGCAGTCATTTCTATATAGTCTTTTATTTTTGCATAGCATATTATATACATCCCAATAGAGTGACTAGTAATGAGACCTGGGTGATTGAGTATAAGTGGTGCGTAATAGGAACCTTTTCGTATCATAAAGTCAACAACATCTGGAGCATATAAGATATCGTCATTCAAGTAAATACACCTCCTGTTTAAATATATTACAAGATTACCTATCGTATTATAATCGGCGCATATGAATAAATGTCTGCATTAAGTCCAAGGTACCATATCCCCATTGCACATTAGGATATTTTATTAAATCACTACGGCGGCAGCCCCGAATCAGATAAGCTCTAATTATAGGTGTGCTAAACCCTAAATCGTTACCTTCCACAATTCCCCATTGGAGCATTAGGGCACATGCACCGGAGGTAATGGCAGTAGCAACACTTGTTCCATCCATAGTGCCATAGCCGGTAGGATAGAAGCCTCCTACCTGATAGCCAGGAGCTACGAAATCAGGTACATTTGGAGAGTGTCTGGTGGGCCCCCAGGAGGACCTGGGATAGAGGCTGCTATTCGTGCTATTATAAGCCCCGCAGCGTATAGGCCCCAGATTAATGGCAGGAGATGTAATGGTGGTATAAGGGGAAAATGACAAAAATTCAACGGTAGGAGAAACAAAACCTGTAAGCGGTAACCAGGCATTAATGCTGCCGTCTATAATAATGTCGCCATAAACAGTAATTGTCCATACCCCTGGAGTAGCATCTAGTAGTCTGACTATAGTTGCTTGATTTCCGCTGCCACCAACTGGAAAGAAATAGGAAACGGTGACTAGGGACCGCTCAAGTACAAGCTGGGTTGTAAAAGTACGCCCCGCCTTGGCGGGCACGCGGCTTATCAGCTCACCAGTAGGTGAACGTACAGATACTGAAATTCTGTCAGAATATTTATTTGTAACAACAATGAATATATCTCCTGCCTTTTCCCCTGCTTTTATGTCTATGTTAATAGGTGCTCCACTTTGAGCTATCTGTTGAAAAAAGTGGTGCCTTGCCTGGCTTTCGTTACCAACTGATATACATGTACAGACCCCAGGTATACTACAAGTATTAAATAAATAATCTTCAAGAAGTGACTCTCCATCATGGCTATCATAATTTGACCCAAGTCCGATGCATATGACTACTGGACGGTTAAGTTCTTGTGATTTTTGTAAAATGTACTCTACTCCAAGCATAACAGAAGATGATGCAAAAGCATTTTCTTGCTCTATTGGAACACAATAGTTATCAAGGTAAAAAGGATATGCTTTTTTAAGTTTTACCATAATTATTTCGGAATCAGGAGCAGCACTTACATATTCACCAACAGAGCGTCCTGCTGCTACGGATGCTAAAAAGGTACCATGACCTTCTGTATCAGTATGAGGGACAATTGCATAAGGGTTTTCAGAGGCTAAAGCAGCATTAATTTGCTCATTTGTATATTCTGTACCAAGGGGAAAACCATCTGGTGGATTTCCAGGAATACTCTGATCATATATATATTTGATTTTACTGGTCCCATCTTCATATTGAAAAACCTTCTGGGTATAATCAATACCAGTATCTACGAAGCCAATCAATACATTACTGCCCGTCAAATTTAGGTAAGGCTGCTGCTGGACCTGTATGATGCCGGAGTCCTCTAAACTGGCTTGATCTGTAAGTCCAAAAACGTTTGAAAGACTATTTATAAAGTCAGCACCCATATAGCCCAGCATTTCTGTAAAGTCATTTAATCCTACATAGCATATTATATATGTATCTGCAACCGTGTGACTAGTAATCAGACCTGGGTGTTCTAGTATATATGGTGCATAATAGGCATTTTTTTTAATAGTAAAGTCAACAATATCCGGTGAGTATAAGATATCATCATTCATAAGAAGGTACCTCCAGTTTGGATATATACAAGCATAGGTTCTTTATAATTCACGCATATAAAAAAACGACTGCATTAAGTTTAAGGTGCCAAATCCCCATTGCGGATTTGGATATTCCAATAAATCGCTACGGCTACAGCCTCGAATCAGATAAGCTTTAATTAAAGGTGTACAAAAACCAAAATCATTTCCTTCTGTAAATGCCCATTGGAGCAACAGAGCGCATGCACCGGAGGTGATGGCGGTGGCAACACTAGTACCATCCATGGTACCATAGCCAGTGGGATAGAATCCGCCAATTTGATA
>CAURED010000027.1:0-21608 GCA_963524205.1 uncultured Aminipila sp. | reverse complement strand
AGAAGGCGGAAGAACAGTAGGTTCTGGCGTAGTTGCTACAGTTGTTGAATAATTAAAAAGAAATTTTAGGCAATGGGAAAATTCCCATTGCCTTTTTTTGTTTCAGGATTTAGAATATATGAGGACAGTAACAAATATATAAAGAAAAAATGTTAATTATAGGCAATTTAGTATAAATTTCAGATGGGTGGAAGGCAGTTTTGGTTAAAATAAAAAATCAAAGAAGATTTAGAATATTTATAATAATCAGCATAATAGGGCTGGTTGTTTTAATTTGGTGTATGATTTGGATAAATATAGCAAATGGTGATAATAATACGAATCCTGGAGGATTGTCAGTAGATGAAAATGTAGCCAGCACAGGAGAAAAAATTGAGAATCTAAAAGATAATCAAGGAGATAAAGGCAAGGCTGAAGAGAAATCAGAAAATGAAAAAGCAGGAACAAAGGAAGAAAATAAAGTTGTTGAATCTACGGATAATTCTAATGATTCTAGAGATGAAACAAATACCGCAAAGCCAATAGTGGTTCCTGAAAAATTACCTGAAGATGAAGTCTATGCGGTCTATAATAATACTTTAATTATAGGAGACTCTAGAACGGAAGGATTTAAGCTTTATTCAGGGGTTAAAAACGCATCATACTTTTGCATGAAAGCCATGACTATAGACAAAATTGTGGAGGGAAAGCAAGTAACTATTGATGGACAATCTGTTTCGGTTTATGATATGCTTGGTGCAAAAACGTATGATAAAGTTATAATAGGTGTTGGATTAAACGAACTGGGATGGAATCACATAGAAACTTTTTTAGAAGATTACGGACAATTGATTGATAAGATTAAGGAAAAGCAACCAAATGCTACAATTTATCTTCAGGCAGTTTTGCCTGTATCAAAATCGAAAAGTGATAGTGATAAAGTGCATAATAATCCACAAATATACTGGTATAATGAAAATATTATTAAATTAGCTTCAGATAAAGGGGCGCAGTTCGTAAACCCTGCTGCTGCGTTAGTTGATGCAGACGGATATCTGGTAACAGAGGCTACTACGGATGGAGTGCACTTGAACTCCGATTACTGTAAAGTTTGGGCAAAATATTTAGCAGAATTAGTGTAAAAGATAGGTGGAAGATAGAAGATGAGAAACTTAAAAGTATGTTTAATAATGTTAGTAATAGCGTGTTTTGTTTTAACAGGCTGTAATAATAATGAATCTACACAAACTTTAGGGAATGAACAGGTTATAGAGCAAGCAGATGTGGAGACTTTAGGAGCATATTTAGTAGATAATGTTGAATTTAAAGATTATATTAGCAAAGTTGATAAAGACATATTTTTTAGTCTATTTAATTTAGATGAACAAATGGTGGACGATGCTGTTTTGTATTCCAGTACAGGAGCTACCGCAGAAGAAGTTGCAGTAATAAAGGCTGCAGATGGTAAAGCAGAGGATGTGGTGAAGGCCTGTGAAGGAAGAATTCAAGCACAAAAAGAAGGATTTGAAAATTATGTGCCTGAAGAGCTTGAGAAATTGTCGAAACCAGTTATTCTGACTTTTGGTAATACAGTAATATATGTTGTATGTGATGATAGTGGTGCAGCTGAAAAATTGATTACAAATTATGATAATAAGGAGATATAAAGGTTAAATGGTTTTTAGTAGTATCTCATTTTTAATATATTTTTTACCCATTGTAATGTGTTTATATTACTTGGCTCCAGCAGGCTTGAAAAACCCAGTTTTGCTTGTTACGAGCCTATTTTTTTACGCTTGGGGAGAGCCTATATACGTTTTTCTCATGATCTTTTCTATAGTATTTAATTATTGTTTTGGTGTTTTGCTGGATAAGTTCATAAGAACTGAAGGACAAACAATAAAAACGAAATTGGTGATACTAATTAACGTGGCTGTAAATCTGGGGATATTAGGATTTTTTAAATATGCAGATTTTCTAGTTGAAAATATTAATCTACTGGTGGGAACAAATATTTCGACTATAGATTTACCTCTTCCAGTAGGGATTTCTTTCTATACATTCCAGGCAATGTCGTACATTATTGACCTTTATAAAAGAAAGGTGCAGGTACAGAAAAATCTAATTGCATTCGGAACTTATGTAGCTTTATTTCCACAACTGATAGCAGGTCCTATTGTGCGTTTTGAATCTATAGAAGAGCAGTTGGTGCAAAGACATGTAGATATGGAGATGTTTGCTTCAGGAGTCAGGAGATTTACTATAGGTTTAGCCAAAAAAGTACTTTTGGCAAATAATATAGGACTGCTTTGGGAAAGTGTAATGAAAATTAATCCGGCTGAGTTACCAACAGGTACGGCATGGCTTGGGGCCATTGCATTTACATTACAGATATACTTTGATTTTTCGGGTTATTCAGATATGGCTATTGGGTTAGGTAAAATGTTTGGGTTCCACTTCCTGGAGAATTTTGATTACCCTTATGTCTCTAAGTCCATAACAGAATTCTGGCGTAGATGGCATATTTCTTTGAGCAGTTGGTTTAAAGAATATGTCTATATACCCTTAGGCGGGAACCGCTATGGAATGAAACGTCAAATGCTTAACATATTTATTGTTTGGGCTTTAACCGGACTATGGCATGGAGCAAGTTGGAATTTTGTTATATGGGGGATATATTTTGCAGGTATACTTATAATAGAGAAACTTGTACTAGGCATTGCCCTGGAAAAGCTTCAGAAGAAATATGGCATATTAGGAGCTATTGTGGCAAGTATTTATACTATGATTCTTGTAACTATTAGCTGGGTAATATTTGCAATAGAGGATTTGAACGCTGTAAAAGCATATACGGCAAGCTTAATTGGACTTCAAAATACAGGGATTGCCAATGAATATACATGGTATTTACTAAGCAGCAATCTGGTATTACTAATTATATGTATCATTGCAGCCACTGATATTCCTGCAAAGGTATGGGGGAATTTTTATAATGTCATATTGCGTGACAAGCCGTTAGCAGGGTTAATTATAGAGAATTTTGGTTTATTGTTATTATTTATAGTAAGCTTTGCTTATATAGTTGCATCAACATATAATCCATTTTTATATTTTAGATTTTAGCGAGGAGGCATTATGAGAGATAAAAGGGCAATCGTTACAAGTGTCGGCTTTGTAATGCTTTTAATCTGTCTTCTGTTATTGTGTATTATTACGCCGGATAAGCTTTTTTCAGATAATGAAAATAGACAACTACAACAAATGCCTGACTTGGAAGCTTTGACTGTAGCTAGTGGCGATTATATGAAAAAATTCGAAGTATATGCTTCAGATAATATAGCGGACAGGGATGGATGGGTAAAAATTAAAAATACTACGGATATAATTTCAGGGAAAAAAGATAATGGAGGTGCTTATTTTGGTAGAGACGGGTATCTATTTCCTGTAGACAATATTGATGAAAACCAGCTTCAGAAAAATCTTACTTATGTAAAGACGTTTATAGAGAATGTACATGATGAAGACCATAGTATAAATATTTCTGTCTTAATTGCACCAACTTCTGCTGAAATTTTGAAAGAAAAATTACCTCAATATGCACCTGTGCCAAATCAAGGGAAAACCCTAAAGAAAGCTGAAAAGTGCTTTGGTAGTATGCTGGTAAACCCAAGTTCAATGCTTCTTGCCCACAAAGATGAATATATATATTATAAAACAGATCATCACTGGACTACATTAGGAGCATATTATTCTTATAAAGTATGGGCAGAGCAAAATAACGTAAAGCCGGTAAATAAGGATGAGTTTAATATAGAGGTTGTAAGTGATGAATTTTACGGAACAACATATTCAAAAGCAGCAGGATTTAAGGTACAACCCGATTATATTGAGAAGTTTTCAAATAATGAGATAGATAGTGTTGGAATGAAAATCGAAAACCTAAAACAGATAAAGCATTTGGACAGCCTTTATGATGAAAAATATCTAAAAATAAAAGATAAATATTCATACTTTTTAAGTGGAAATAACCCAATGACTGTTATAGAAGGAACTTCGGAAAATAATCGCAGTATTCTTGTAGTGAAGGATTCTTATGCCAACTGTTTTGTGCCATTTATTACTCAGAACTTTGAAAATGTATATGTGGTAGATTTAAGATATTATAAAGAGAGCCTGTTAAAACTAATAAAAGAAAAAGGCATAACAGATGTATTGTTTTTATACAACGCAGTACAGTATTCAAATGACAGGAATTTAGTATATTTGTTAAAAGGGTAAAATATGGAGCATGAGTGAATTTTATAAGCCAATCTATTGACTGCTTTTTAAATAAGTAATAAAATGAAAATACATTATCAGAGTTGCGGGCTTGATGTTCGCAACTTTTAAATTGAAGGAATTGATAGGTGGCAATATGAATTACAAGGTGACCAAAAAACAAAACAACAGTGACAGGTGCTTGGTTTGCGGAACAAAAAATAAGTTTAGCCTAAACACTAGATTTTATGAAGTTGAAAATGGACAGCTGACTTGTACATTTAGAACTGAAGACTGGCATCAGAGCTACCCTGGGAGAACGCACGGAGGGATTTCGGCAGCTGTTTTGGACGAGCTCATCGGCAGAGCTGTATGCATCGAAGAGCCTGACTGCTGGGGAGTTACAGTCGAATTAAATATGAAATATAAAAAGCCAGTGCCTACAGAAGCTAATTTAAAAGGAGTTGCACATATTACAAGAAATACTAGAAAAATTTTTGAGGGCGTTGGGCAAATATTGCTTCCTGATGGAAGTGTTGCTGTAGAAGCAACAGGTAAATACATGAAAATGCCTGTCAGCCAAATTTCTGATGGAGATTTTGTTGATAGTGAATGGTACTTACTTCAAGAAGAAAATGATCCCTCTGAAATAGATTTATAGGATAAATACATAAAAAAACCTCCGAATTTTTTTCGGAGGTTTTTTTAAAAAGATGATAGAAATACATAGTCAACTTACGAATTAATAGATGTAATGGCCAATACAAAGATATTAAATAGTGAACTCACAGTTCTTATGGTGAGGTTTGAGATATTGAAAGGAGGAACAGCAGTTTGAAAATTACAGAAGATAATTTTATTTTACAATTAAGGATGAAAAATGAAAAAGCTTTGGAATATATTATTGAAAAATATGGCTGGATTATAAAATCTGTGGCTAGAAAACATTTACGGCAAGCACCTGAATTAACAGATGAATGTTTAAATGATGTTCTGTTTGCTGTATGGCAGAACATTGATTCTTTTGATATAAATAAAAACACTTTTCAAAATTGGCTGGCAGGGGTAAGCCGATATAAAGCCATAGATTGCAAACGAAAATATTTGAAGGGTTTTAATGAAGAACCATTAGAGGCAGCGGAAAATCTTGCAGATATGAAAAGTAATTTAAGTTTATTGCAAGAAGAGATTACTGAGGAAATGGAAGAAATGTTATCTTGTTTAAATTCGCAGGACAGGGGAATTTTTGAACGGTTATTTTGGAAAGATGAATCTATAAAATCCATATCTGCATCAATGGGGATGAAAGAAACCGCGGTATATAACCATATTTCGAGAGGTAGAAAAAAGATTAGAGAGTATTTGCCTTTGGCAAGAAGGGGGAGTAGTTTATGAAAGATATTTATTCACTGTTAAATGATGTGGAAACAAATATAAACTCTTATGCTATAGAAGAATTAACCGATGGGGAAAAAAGAAAAATGATAAAAGGAATTAAAGAAATATCGGGGAAAGACAAAAGAAGTAGGGCTAAAAGAAGAAATTATGCAACGGTTGCTGCATGTGCGGCAATAGTGATAATTGCGGCGGGGACTATAAACTTTAATGATGCGGTTTATGCAACAGCTAAAAGTATAGCCTGGCAGATAAGTGATTTCTTAGGAGTAGAAAAGAATTTACAGGACTATACTACTGTTATAGGTACAGAGGAAATGGATAAGGGGTATACAATAACACTAAATGAAATCATTCTTGATGAAGATCAACTTATCGTATCATCTGCTGTTAAGTCACAAGAAAAGCTATCAGCAGGGGGGTTAATGTCTTTTGCTGATGTGTATGTAAATGGAAGAAAAGTATCGGTGGCTGCAGGCGGCAGTAGTAAGTTTATAGATGATTATACTGAAGAGTCTGTTTTGGATTATGAATTGGAAGGTATGGATACTAAGGGCAAACTTGATATTGAACTGGTATATACAGGGATATTGAATGATAACAAAGAAACAAGAGGAAACTGGGATTTTCATTTTGAAGCGGATGGCGCAAAGCTGGCGGCAGACACAACTCGTATTACTTTAAATAACAGTTTTACCCTGCCCAATGGGGGGAAAATAATTTTGACAGAATATACATCAAATGATTTAGGTCAAAAGATTTATTTTAAGCTTAAAAACTGGGACTATAAAAAAGACCCTATGTATGATTTAAAACTTGAAGGAAAAGATAATTTTGGACATGAAATTGAGTTCGGATTAAGCTATTTAAAGGGGGAAGAAAAGCTAGGCAGACTTAATGCAACCTCAATTAATGGAGATATAGAAGGTATTGAATTCCTTATTTTGAAGCCATATGCAGTAAAAATGCCTGAAAAAAGTGGAAGATTAAGTGACGATTTTATAGATATAGGTGACAGTTTTACCATAAATCTGTTGAAAAAATAGGGGCTTAAGGTAAATATTAAAAGCCAGTAATAAGAAAGAATTGCCGAGTAGATTAGTTTGTGATACAATGCTAGTTGTAATGCTCGGCATTGTATAAAAATTAAAAAAAACTTGACATAGACAAGGGCAAGTGATATCCTTAATGAGCGACTTTATGATATTTAGTATGATATAATCGTGTATATAATGTGGAAATATATGTGATTACGTTACAAAATATGAGAAAAAATACGGAGCCTGAAAGAGTGCTGTGAATTTTCATTGAAAGCATATTGCAAAAAAATAGGAGGTGGAGTCGATGGCATCATAAGCTAGTGTTAAGGTTACTTTAGCATGTTCTGAGTGCAAGCAAAGAAACTACAATACTATAAAAAACAAAAAGAACGATCCTGATCGTATCGAATTAGATAAGTATTGTAAATTCTGTAAAAAGCACACTCTTCATAAGGAAACAAAATAAGGAGTGAGTAATATGGAAAACGAAAAGGCTAAAAAAAAGCCAGCAGCTCCTAAAAAGCAGAGAGCTAGTATGGGAGAGTATTTTAGAGGCATTAAGACTGAAATGAAAAAGGTTATCTGGCCTACTAAGAAAGAACTTGGATCATATACAGCCGTTGTGTTATTTACTTGCGCGTTTTTTGCAGTTGGATTTTGGCTAATTGATATAGGCGTTCTTTCTGCGCTTAAAGCAATATTAGGCATTTCTTTAAAATAAGTAGAGGTATAAGATGTCAGATTTTGAAAACAACTTAGACCTAGATAAGGAAGAACTTGAGGAAAAAGCTACTGTAGAAGAGCCTACAGTTGAAGCTCAGACTGTTTCTTCTAGTTCTGGAATTGCATACGATGAAAATCAGGGATATGTAAACAATTCAGATAGCCCTGCAAAATGGTATGTTGTTCATACTTATTCCGGGCATGAAAACAAGGTAAAAGTAAATATTGAGAAAATTGTCGAAAACAGAGGTATGCAGGATTTAATTCTTGATATCATTGTTCCTACTGAAGACAGCGTGGAAATTAAGAACGGGCAGCGTAAGGTTAAGACTAGAAAAATATTTCCAGGTTATGTTTTGGTGAAGATGATTGTAACTAACGAATCCTGGTATCTTGTTAGAAACACTCAAGGTGTTACTGGATTTGTAGGGCATGGTTCAGAGCCTATTCCTCTAACTAATGAAGAAGTAAGAAGAATGGGAATAGAAAAGGTTCACGTTGAAATTGATGTAGAAGTGGGCGACAATGTAAAAGTTATCAATGGTCCTTTTGAAAGCTTTATGGGGGTTGTTGAAGAAGTAAACATGGAAAAAGAAACTCTTAAGGTGAAGATTTCTATGTTTGGCAGAGACACTCCGGTAGAACTTGAATTTGGACAAGTAGATAAAATTTAATAGAAAGGAGAAATAAAAATGGCAAAGAAAGTTGAAGGTCTTATTAAACTTCAGATTGCAGCAGGTAATGCTACTCCAGCACCTCCAGTAGGTCCAGCATTAGGTCAGAAGGGTGTAAATATTATGGACTTCTGTAAGCAATTCAATGCTAGAACTCAGGATCAGCCAGGAATGATTATTCCAGTTGTAATTACTGTTTATGCAGACAGATCATTTACATTTATTACAAAGACTCCTCCTGCAGCAGTATTGTTAAAGAAAGCAGCTGGATTAAAATCAGCATCAGGCGAACCTAATAAGAAGAAGGTAGCTACTTTAACAGAAGAACAGGTGAGAGAGATTGCAAAGATTAAGATGCCTGACCTAAACGCAGCAGACTTAGATGCAGCAACATCAATGGTTAAGGGTACTGCAAGAAGTATGGGTATCATAGTAGAAGGTTAATTGAAGATGGGAGATTATGCTGATATAGATTTCAAGCAAATCGTTAGTACCACAAGGAGGTAAACATTATGCCAAAGAGAGGCAAAACTTACAAAGAATCAGCTAAATTAGTTGATAAAACAAATTTATATGAAATTAGCGAAGCTATGGATTTAATTACAAAGACTGCAAAAGCTAAGTTTGATGAAACTATTGAAGTTCACATTAAGCTTGGTGTTGATGGAAGACACGCTGACCAGCAGGTTAGAGGTGCTATCGTACTTCCTCATGGAACTGGTAAGTCAAAGAAGGTTCTAGTATTTGCTAAGGGTCCTAAAGTGCAGGAAGCTGAAGCAGCGGGCGCAGATTATATAGGAGCTGAAGAATTAGCTCAGAAGATTCAGACTGAAAACTGGTTTGACTTTGACGTAGTAGTAGCAACTCCAGATATGATGGGTGTTGTTGGTAGACTTGGTAAGGTTTTAGGTCCTAAAGGATTAATGCCAAACCCTAAGTCAGGAACAGTAACTATGGATATTACAAAAGCTCTTGAAGAAATCAAAGCTGGTAAAGTTGAATACCGTCTTGATAAGACAAATATTATCCATACTCCAATCGGAAAGGCTTCTTTTGGAACTCAAAAGCTAGAAGAAAACTTTAAGGCTTTAATGGAAGCGGTTGTAAAGGCAAAGCCTGCAGCAGCAAAGGGCCAGTACCTAAGAAGCGTAACAGTTGCTTCAACTATGGGTCCTGGAATCAAACTAAACCCTATGAAGCTTTCAAATTAAGATAAGATTGGAAGAATTAAATAGAATTATAACCGTAGACAGCGGGGGCGCTTGCTTAATTTCCCGCCGAGGTACAATATAAATATATTGTCCTTGCTAGTCTATGATTGGCAGGGATTTTTTTATGGAGTACCCTATGATTTATTATCATTTGTCAAAGAGACAGATGGAGAAAGGAGTCGTAAATGTCAATAGAAGCACAGAAAGAAAAACAATTAATAATTGACGAGATAAAAGAAAAGCTAGAAAAAGCTCAGTCAGCAGTAGTAATTGACTATATAGGAACTACAGTTGCACAGGCTGATGCTATGAGAAAGAAACTTCGTGATGCTAATGTAGATTATACAGTTTACAAGAACACTCTTGTAAAGAGAGCTATCGAAGGAACTAAGTATGAAGGTCTTGCTGAAGTATTGGAGGGCCCAAGTGCTGTAGCTATCAGTTACGAAGATGCAGTTGCTCCTGCAAGAGTAATCAACGGAGTAATTAAAGAATACAAGAAAATGTCCTTTAAGGCTGGTGTTGTTGAAGGAACTTTCTTTGATGCAAAGGGTATTGAAGCAATCGCTACTCTTCCATCAAGAGAAGAACTTATTGCTAAGTTTATGGGCAGCATTCAGTCACCTGTATCTAAGGCAGTTAGAACATTCCAGGCTATTGCAGATGCTAAGGCAGAAGCAGCAGAAGCGTAGGAACGCTTATCCACATTTTGTAAAACAAAATCTACAATATTAGTTTAAAAATAAGATGAAAAATAAAAATAAAAAGGAGAACAAAAATGAATAAAGATCAGATTATCGAAGCTATCAAAGCGATGACAGTTTTAGAATTAAATGAATTAGTAAAAGCATGTGAAGAAGAATTCGGAGTATCAGCAGCAGCTCCAGTAGCAGTTGCAGGTGCAGCAGGTGCGGGTGCAGAAGCAGCTGAAGAACAGACAGAATTCACAGTAGTACTAGCAAGTGTTGGTGCAGAAAAGATTAAGGTTATCAAGGTTGTTAGAGAACTTACTGGCTTAGGCTTAAAGGAAGCTAAGGAATTAGTAGACGGAGCTCCTTCAAACATTAAAGAAGGCATTGAAAAGTCAGAAGCAGAAGCTATTAAGAAGCAGTTAGAAGAAGTTGGCGCAACTGTAGAAATGAAATAAGCTTTAACGAAGTAACTAATTTTAAGACGGCGAATTTCGCCGTCTTTTTTTAGAAATCAAGCTGAGTTAGAAACGTAATTTATAAATTATGCCCAGATTTGAATTAAATACTCATGGAAAGTTAATAATAATTATGTAAAAACTAGAAAAATATCTTGACTAGAATTGTATGCTGTGATATCATAGTAGACTGCCATACAATGTTATTTGTTAAAGATATAATGAACGCACTATTGACTATGGCTATTAAATGTGAAGCGTTCATTGAATCAAAGAATCTGAGTTTGAGTGAGTCTTTTAAGGAAGATTCATGATATAAGGAGTGATGAATATGCCAACACCCGTTACAGTAGGTAGAAAAAAGCGCATGAGCTTCTCAAAAATTAATGAAGTAGCAGAAATGCCTAATCTTATCGAAATTCAGACCGAATCTTATGACTGGTTCATAAAGGAAGGTCTATATGAAGTTTTTGAAGACATCTCACCGATTAAGGATTATGCAGGAAACTTAGTATTAGAATTTATCGATTACTCGCTAAGTGATCCTCCGAAATATGGACAGGAGGAGTGTAAAGAACGAGATGTAACATATGCAGCTCCACTAAAAGTAAAAGTTAGATTAGTTAATAAAGAAACGGGAGAAGTTAAAGAGCAGGAAGTATTTATGGGAGACTTCCCTCTGATGACTGAAAAAGGTACATTTATATACAATGGTGCAGAGAGAGTAGTTGTAACTCAGCTAGTTCGTTCCCCTGGACCTTATTATGATGTAACTGTAGACAAGTCAAACAATAAGCTGTTCTCAACAACTATAATTCCTAACAGAGGAGCATGGCTTGAATATGAAACAGACTCTAATGAAATCATTTCAGTAAGAGTCGACAGAACTAGAAAACAACCGGTTACAACTTTACTAAGAGCTTTAGGTTTTGGATCAGATCAGGAAATTGTTGATATTTTTGGCGAGGACCCAAGACTACGAAAATCTTTGGACAAGGACCCAACAGACAACTATGAGGATGGTCTTAAGGAAATTTATAAAAAACTTAGACCTGGTGAGCCTCCAACAGTTGATAGCGCTAAGTCTTTCTTAGATGCTTTGTTCTTTGACCCAAAAAGATATGATCTTGCAAAAGTTGGCAGATATAAATATAATAAAAAGCTTGGATTATCAAATAGAATCATCGGTGTTGTGGCAGCTGAAGATGTATTTGATCCTAATACAGGCGAGATTTTGGTGGAAAAAGACCAGAAAATTTCAAGAGAATTAGGATTCCAGATTGAAAACGCAGGTGTAAAGGAAATTTACGCTTACGGTAAGAATGATGAAGATTATGTTACAAAGATTATTGGTAACAGATTTGTAGACTTAAAATTATATGTAGACTTCGATATTAAAGGACTTAAAGTAGAGGAAAAAGTATATTATCCTGTACTAATGGAAATTCTTGAAGAATGTTCTACGGAAGATGAGATAAAAGAAGCTTTGGTAATGAGGAAGAATGACTTATCGCCTAAGCACATTATTATAGATGATATTATTGCTTCAGTAAGTTATATTCTTAACTTAAATTACGGTATTGGCAGCGTAGATGATATAGACCATTTAGGTAACAGAAGACTTAGAACTGTTGGAGAACTTTTACAGAACCAATTCAGAATAGGTCTTGCTCGTATGGAAAGAGTTGTAAAGGAAAGAATGACTATTCAGGATATTGAAGTCACCACGCCTCAGGCTCTTATGAACATCAGACCTGTTACAGCAGCTATAAAGGAATTTTTTGGAAGCTCACAGCTATCACAGTTTATGGACCAGACTAACCCTCTTGCTGAATTAACTCATAAGAGAAGATTATCTGCATTGGGACCAGGTGGTTTGTCAAGAGAAAGAGCCGGCTTCGAAGTTAGAGATGTACACCATTCCCACTATGGCAGAATGTGTCCTATTGAAACTCCTGAAGGTCCTAATATCGGACTTATCGGTTCACTTACAACATATGGTAAGATTAACGAGTATGGTTTTATTGAAGCTCCATATAGACCTGTTGACAAACAAACAGGTGTGGTTAAGGATTATATTGAATATGTAACTGCAGATGAAGAAGAAATGTTAATTATTGCACAGGCTAACGAACCTCTTGACTCAGAAAGCAGATTTGTAAATTACAAAGTTGCATCTAGAGGAGTTGGTGGTGAAATCGACCTGGTACCTAGAGAAATGATTGACTATATGGACGTATCACCTAAGCAGGTAGTATCAGTTGCTACGGCCATGATTCCATTCCTTGAAAACGATGATGCCAACAGAGCCCTGATGGGATCTAACATGCAGCGTCAGGCAGTTCCACTTCTGATTCCAGATGCACCATATGTTGGAACAGGTATGGAATATAAGGCAGCTAGAGATTCGGGTGTTGTCATTCTTGCTAGGAATGCTGGAACAGTTGAATTTGTTGATGCAACAAAGATTAGAATCAAGAGAGACGATGGTACTGGTACTGATGAATATACATTACTAAAGTTTAAGCGTGCTAACCAGAGCACTTGTATAAATCAGAGACCGATTGTAAACCATGGTGAACACATAGAGCAGGGTGAAGTAATTGCAGATGGACCTTCAACCGATTTGGGAGAAATTGCACTTGGAAGAAACCTTCTAATTGGATTCATGACATGGGAAGGTTACAACTATGAAGATGCTATCATCCTAAATGAACGTCTTGTAATGGAAGATAAGCTTACAACTCTTCACATTGAAGAATATGAAGCCGAAGCCAGAGACACAAAACTTGGACCTGAAGAAATAACAAGAGACATTCCAAACGTAAGTGAGGAAGCATTAAGAGACCTTGATGAAGAAGGTATCATTAGAATTGGTGCTGAAGTTAATCCAGGAGATATACTTGTAGGTAAAGTAACACCTAAGGGCGAAACTGAACTTACAGCAGAAGAAAGACTACTTCGTGCAATCTTCGGTGAAAAAGCTAGGGAAGTAAGAGACACTTCACTTAAAGTACCACACGGCGAAACAGGTATTGTTGTAGACGTTAAGATTTTCTCAAGAGAAAATGGGGATGAACTTCCACCAGGAGTAAATAAACTGGTTAGATGTTACATCATTACAAAGAGAAAAATTAGTGTTGGTGACAAGATGGCTGGACGTCATGGTAATAAGGGTGTAATCTCAAGAATCCTTCCTGAAGAAGATATGCCGTTTATGGAAAATGGTGAGCCAATTCAGGTAATGCTTAACCCTCTGGGCGTACCTTCCCGTATGAACGTTGGGCAGGTATTAGAAGTGCACTTAGGTTTAGCAGCTAAATTTAAAGACTGGTATATTGCAACTCCAGTATTTGATGGAGCAAACGAAAAAGATATTATTAAACTTCTTGGTGAATGTGGATATCCTGAAACTGGTAAGTTAAAATTGCGTGATGGTAGATCAGGTATGCCATTTGACAATCCGGTTACGGTTGGATATATGTATATGCTAAAGCTACATCACCTTGTAGATGATAAGATTCATGCAAGAAGTACGGGTCCTTATTCACTTGTAACTCAGCAGCCTCTTGGAGGTAAAGCTCAGTTCGGCGGACAGCGTTTCGGAGAAATGGAAGTATGGGCTCTTGAAGCTTATGGTGCAGCTCATGTGTTACAGGAAATCCTAACTGTAAAATCCGATGACGTTGTAGGTCGTGTAAAGACTTATGAAGCTATTGTAAAGGGCGAAAATATTCCTGAACCAGGTATTCCTGAATCATTTAAGGTTCTTATTAAGGAAATGCAGAGTTTAGGCCTTGATGTTAAAGTCTTGACTGAAGACAATGAGGAAATTGAAATAAAGGAATCAGCTGAGTTTGAAGGTATTTCAAGTCTTGAAAATATTATAGATTTAGATGCTGAAGGGGAACCTGAAGTATTTGAAGAAGAATTTTTAGAGGAAGATATTGACGAATCAGAAGAGGACGATGAAGATTTAGACATTATAGACCTTGGAGTAAGCGAAGAGCTTGATGAAGAGTTATAGAAAGGGGGAGGGACTCCTTGAGTGATAATAATAACTATGAATTAAACAATTTTGAAGCATTACAGATTAATCTTGCTTCTACAGAAAAAATTCTTAGCTGGTCACATGGTGAAGTTAAGAAACCTGAAACAATTAATTACAGAACTTTAAAGCCTGAAAAAGAGGGTTTGTTCTGCGAAAGAATTTTCGGACCCACAAAGGACTGGGAGTGTCATTGTGGTAAGTATAAGAGAATCAGATACAAGGGTATCGTATGCGACCGTTGCGGTGTAGAAGTTACAAAAGCAAAAGTAAGAAGAGAAAGAATGGGTCATATTGCTCTGGCAGCTCCAGTTTCTCATATTTGGTACTTTAAAGGTATTCCAAGCAGAATTGGTCTTGTATTGGATATTTCTCCTAGAAATCTTGAAAAAGTACTTTATTTTGCAGCGTATATCGTAACAGATCCAGGTAACACAAGCTTTGGCTATAAGGAAATTCTAACTGAACAACAGTATAGAGAAGCTAGAGAAAAGTTTGGTAATGATTTCAGGGCAGGGATGGGTGCAGAAGCAATCAGAGAACTTCTTGCACAGATTAATTTACCTGAATTGGCAGACGATTTAAGAAGAAAACTTAAAGATGCATCTGGTCAGAAGAAAATAAGAATTGTTAGAAGACTTGAAGTAATAGAAGCTTTAAGACTTTCAAATAATAAGCCTGAATGGATGATACTTGAAGTTATTCCAGTTATTCCACCAGACTTAAGGCCTATGGTCCAGTTGGACGGTGGCAGATTTGCTACGTCCGATTTAAATGATTTATACAGAAGAGTTATTAACAGAAACAACAGATTAAAAAGACTTTTGGAACTTGGAGCTCCTGATATCATCGTAAGAAATGAAAAGAGAATGCTTCAGGAAGCTGTTGATGCTCTTATCGATAATGGTAGAAGAGGCAGACCTGTGACAGGTCCTGGTTCACGACCTTTAAAATCACTATCAGATATGCTTAAGGGTAAGCAGGGTAGATTTAGACAGAACCTTCTTGGTAAGCGTGTAGACTACTCTGGACGTTCTGTAATTGTAGTAGGACCAGAACTTAGATTCTATCAGTGTGGTCTTCCTAAGAAAATGGCACTTGAATTATTCAAACCATTTATTATGAAGAAGCTTGTTCAAAACGGACACGCACATAACATTAAGAGTGCTAAGAGAATGGTTGAAAAAATAAAACCTGAAGTTTGGGATGTTTTAGAGAGCGTTATTAAGGAGCATCCGGTAATGCTTAACCGTGCCCCTACTCTTCACAGATTAGGTATACAGGCATTTGAACCTGTGCTAGTAGAAGGTAAGGCTATTAAGCTTCACCCATTAGTATGTACAGCGTTTAACGCTGACTTTGACGGTGACCAGATGGCGGTCCACGTTCCTCTATCCGTTGAAGCTCAGGCAGAAGCAAGATTCTTGATGCTGTCAGTTAACAACATTCTTGCGCCAAAGGACGGTTCTCCAATTACGACTCCTACGCAGGATATGATTCTGGGAAGTTATTATCTGACTCACCCAGGTATCGAAGACAGAAGTACTGATGCTGAAAAGGGTGATGGAAAAGTATTTACAGACTTTGACGAAATGATGATGGCATACCAGAACGGTGTTGTAGGACTTCATGCTAAAGTTAAAGTAAGAAGGTATCTTGATGAGAATGATGAAAGAGGTAAGCTGGTAGAATCGACAATTGGTAGATTTATCTTCAACTCAAATATTCCGCAGGATCTTGGATACATTGATAGAAAAGTTGATAAATACGCACTTGAAGTAGATTTCTTATGCGACAAGAAAAAGCTAGGACAGATTATTGATAAGTGTTACAGGGTACATGGTAACACAGGAACTGCAATTATGCTGGATGCGATTAAGGATATGGGATTCCATTATTCAACGAAGGGTGCTGTTACAATCAGTATTTCCGACATGGAGATTCCGAAGGAAAAGCCAGAAATCCTTGCAAAAGCAGAAGCACAAGTTGATAAGTATGAAAAGGCTTACAGAGCAGGTCTTGTATCAAACCAAGAAAGATATGAAAAGGTTATCAGCATTTGGAATAAGACAACAGATGAGATTGCGGATGCACTAATGAATTCACTTGGAACATTAAATAATTTGTTCATCATGGCTCACTCCGGTGCGAGAGGTAGTAAAAACCAGATTAAGCAGGTCGGCGGTATGCGTGGACTTATGGCTAATGCATCAGGTAAGACTATTGAAATTCCTATTAAGGCTAATTTCCGTGAAGGACTATCTGTACTGGAATACTTTATTTCAACGAATGGTGCCAGAAAGGGTCTAGCCGATACAGCCCTAAGAACAGCCGACTCAGGTTACTTGACAAGAAGACTTGTTGACGTATCTCATAACGTTATCGTTAGAGAAGTTGACTGTGGTACAGATGAGGGTATTGAGGTAAGAGCCTTTACTGATGGTAAGGAAGTTATCGAAGCACTTAAACTACGTATTGTTGGAAGAACTTCACTTACTGATATATATGATCCTAATACTGGAGAATTAATTGTTGAGCAGAATGAAGAAATTTCAGAAGCAGCAGCTGAACATGTTGAAAACTGTGGTATTGAGGCAGTAGCAATCAGATCTGTTATGACTTGTCACAGTACATCAGGTATTTGTGCTAAGTGTTATGGTAGAAACCTTGCAACAGGTGAAAATGTAAATATCGGGGAAGCAGTTGGTATTACTGCCGCTCAGTCTATCGGTGAGCCAGGTACTCAGTTAACAATGAGAACATTCCATACTGGTGGTGTAGCAGGTAGCGATATTACACAGGGTCTTCCAAGAGTTGAAGAACTTTTTGAAGCTAGAAAACCTAAGGGACTTGCCGAAATCTGTGAAGCAGATGGTACAGTAGTTTCTATTGAGTCCAGAAAAGATAACAAGACTGAGGTTAAGGTAAGAGGAGATGAGGAAAGATCATATATCATTCCTTATGGTGCTAGATTGAATGTTAAGGAAGGCGATTATGTCCTTGCTGGTGGTTCAATCACTAGGGGGCCATTAAATCCTCATGATATCTTAAGACTAAATGGTGTTGAAGGCGTATATCAGTATCTTCTAAAAGAAGTACAGCGTGTATATAAGCAACAGGGTGTAGATATCAATGATAAGCACGTAGAAGTTATTGTAAGTCAGATGCTTTCAAAGTGTAAAATTGAAGAAGCAGGAGATACAACACTGCTTCCAGGTGGCCTTTATAGTGTATTTGAAATTGAAGAAGCCAACGCTGTTGCTGTTCAAAATGGTGGCGAACCTGCAGTAGGTAAGAGAGTGCTTCTTGGAATTACAAAGGCATCACTTGCTACTAACTCATTCTTATCAGCGGCATCTTTCCAGGAAACTACAAGGGTTCTTACAGATGCGGCAATTAAGGGCAAGAAGGATGGACTTCTTGGTCTTAAGGAAAATGTTATTATCGGTAAGTTGATACCTGCCGGTACAGGAATGAAGAGATATAAAGGTATAAAACTTGACTATGGTGTAAATACAGAACTTATGGAATCTTTCTCTACAAATAATGAAGAAGAAGAAGAAGAAGATTTTGCAGACCTTGCTGATATGGAATCCGTAGTTGATACAGATTTTGCAGGAGCAGATATAGTTGAGCTTGAAGATGTAGAATAATTAGCTTGACATGAAATCTGTAAGTGTGATAAAATATTTATCGATTCTGAGCCTAATTTTATGAGATTTTTTGTAAAATTTAGGCATAAGGATATATAACTTGCGAATAAACTTGTGCATTTGGGAAATAATACCCTAGTGCACAAGTTTAAAGTGTTTAAAGAAAGGAGAAAATAATGCCTACTATTAACCAATTAGTACGTGATGGCAGAAAATCTGCAGTTAAGAAGTCAAATTCACCAGCATTATTAAAGGGCTTAAACTCAATTAAGAGAGTACCTACTGATATTGCTGCTCCTCAGAAGAGAGGCGTTTGTACTTCAGTTAAGACTGTTACACCTAAGAAGCCTAACTCAGCTCTTAGAAAGGTTGCCAGAGTACGTTTAACAAACGGTATCGAAGTAACAGCTTATATTCCTGGTATTGGTCATAACCTACAGGAACATAGTGTTGTACTTATCAGAGGCGGAAGAGTAAAAGACCTTCCAGGTGTAAGATACCATATTGTTAGAGGAACTCTAGATACTGCTGGCGTAAACAACAGATTACAGGCTCGTTCAAAGTACGGTGCAAAGAGACCTAAAGCAGGAAAGAAATAATAATCGGATTTTAAAGGCCATGATATAAATGTTAATAGTATGTAATTATTTTAAACATATATCAAGTGCGCCGCGGCATTCTACGGGATGTCGAGTACCGACAAAGCAAAACTGTCCTATCTGCGCTTTTGGGTAGTGGCAGAGTAACTTTTTGCGAAGAATTTATTAATGTAAAAAGCGAAGATTAACAGGAGGGAAGAGAAGTGCCAAGAAAAGGTAATACACCAAAGAGAGAAGTACTTCCAGATCCGGTTTATGGAAATCTAGTTGTTGCAAAGCTTATCAACAGTATCATGTTAGACGGTAAGAAGGGTGTAGCTCAGTCAATCGTCTATGATGCATTTGACATGATTAAGCAGCAGACTGGTGAAGAACCGATTGAAGTATTTGAAAAGGCAATGAATAATATCATGCCAGTAGTAGAAGTTAGAGCTAGAAGAGTTGGTGGTGCTAACTACCAGGTTCCAGTTGAAGTAAGAACTGAAAGACGTCAGACTCTAGGATTAAGATGGCTTACAAAGTACACTAGAGCTAGAGGCGAAAAGACTATGTATGAAAGACTAGCTAAGGAACTTATGGATGCAGCTAACAGTACTGGTGGATCAGTAAAGAAGAAGGAAGATACTCACAAGATGGCAGAAGCTAATAAGGCTTTCGCACATTACAGATGGTAATTCCATTAAAGATTTTAGAAAGAATAGTAGAAGGGAGGGTTATTTTATATGCCTAGAGCTTTTTCGTTAGAAAACACAAGAAATATTGGTATTATGGCGCATATTGACGCTGGTAAGACCACTACAACAGAAAGAATTTTGTTCTACACAGGAAAAACTCACAAGATTGGGGAAACTCATGAAGGTGCAGCTACAATGGACTGGATGGAACAGGAACAGGAACGTGGTATCACAATAACCTCTGCTGCTACTACAGCACAATGGAAGGGTCATAGAATTAACATAATCGACACACCAGGACACGTGGACTTTACAGTTGAAGTAGAAAGATCTCTAAGAGTTCTTGATGGAGCTGTAACGGTACTTTGCGCTAAAGGCGGAGTAGAACCACAGTCTGAAACGGTTTGGAGACAGGCTGATAAGTATGAAGTTCCTAGAATGATCTTTATTAATAAGATGGACATTTTAGGTGCAAACTTCTACAGAGTTGTTAGCATGGTTAAAGACAGATTGAAAGCGAACGCAGTTCCTATTCAGCTACCAATTGGGCTTGAAGATAGTTTCATTGGAATTATCGACTTAGTAGAAATGAAAGCAGAGATATATAAGGATGATTTAGGTAAGGAATTTGATATTACAGATATTCCGGCAGATATGATGGAACAGGCAAATGAGTGGAGAGAAAAAATGATTGAAGCTGTTGCTGAATGTGATGAAGAACTTACAATGAAATTCTTAGAAGGTGAAGAACTTACAAAGAAAGAAATCAAGGATACGATTAGAAAAGCAGCTATTGCTGGACAAATGGTTCCTGTAACTTGCGGTTCTGCATACAGAAACAAGGGCGTTCAGATGATGCTGGATGCTGTTGTTGATTATATGCCATCACCACTTGATATACCAGCTATTAAGGGTATTATCCCTGGTACTGAAGAAGAAGATGAAAGACCTGCTGATGACAGCGCACCATTTTCGGCGTTAGCATTTAAGATCATGGCTGACCCATTTGTTGGTAAGCTTGCTTTCTTCAGAGTATACTCTGGTAGTATCACATCAGGTTCATATGTATATAACTCAACTAAGGGAAAGAAGGAAAGAATCGGAAGAATCCTTCAGATGCATGCAAACAAGAGAGAAGATATCACAGAAGTTTATTCAGGAGATATTGCTGCTGCAGTAGGTTTCAAGGATACTACTACAGGTGATACTATTTGTGATGAAAAGCACGAAATCATCTTAGAATCCATGGAATTCCCTGATCCAGTTATTGAAATTGCTATTGAACCTAAAACTAAGGCAGGACAGGAAAAGATGGGTATTGCTTTAGCAAAGCTTGCTGAAGAAGATCCAACTTTTAAGACTTATACAAATACAGAGACTGGACAGACAATTATTGCAGGTATGGGAGAACTTCACCTTGAAATTATCGTAGACAGACTTCTAAGAGAATTTAAGGTAGAGGCTAACGTTGGTAAGCCTCAGGTTTCATATAAGGAAACTATCACAGAACTTGCAGATGTTGACAACAAGTATGCTAAGCAGTCTGGTGGTCGTGGTCAGTACGGTCATGTTAAGATTAGGGTTTATCCAAGACAGCCAGGCGAAGGCTTTGAATTCAAGAATGCAATCGTTGGTGGTGCTATTCCTAGAGAATACATTCCTAAGATTGAAGAAGGTGTTAGAGAAGCTATGAATGCTGGTCCTATTGCAGGATATAACGTTGTAGACGTTGGCGTTGAACTTTATGATGGTTCATATCATGAAGTTGACTCAAACGAAATGGCATTTAAGATCGCTGCTTCAATGGCATTCAGAGAAGCTTGCAAAAAGGCTAAACCAGTACTTCTTGAACCAATCTTTAAGGTTGAAGTTACAGTTCCTGAAGACTACATGGGAGATGTAATTGGTGATATCAGTTCAAGAAGAGGCAGAATCGAAGGTTCTGACATGAATGCTGGTGCAGTTGCAGTAAGAGGTTTCGTTCCTCTATCAGAGATGTTTGGTTATGCAACTGATCTTCGTTCAAAGACTCAGGGACGTGGTGTATATGTAATGCAGATGGACCACTTCGAAAAGTTACCTGATAGCTTAATTGAAAAAATTAACAAATAGTATAGATTTGTATAAAGGAGATTATTAAAATGGCAAAGCAGAAATTTGAAAGAAATAAGCCACACGTAAATATCGGAACAATTGGTCACGTTGACC
>CAURED010000026.1:0-27837 GCA_963524205.1 uncultured Aminipila sp. | reverse complement strand
TTTTTTTGCATCTGACCTTCCATCAATTTATTTTACAAATTGGGATAGGTCATAAAAGTTATAGAAAAAAACATAGAACTCTGTATTATTTATACAAAGTCCTATGTTTTTTATCGTAATCACTATCTAAAATTATCTTCCAGATCTACGTCTTTCAAGTTCATTTAAAATCTTTTTTCGAAGTCTGATATCGTCTGGAACAACTTCAACTAGTTCATCATTATTAATGAACTCCAAAGCTTCTTCCAAGGTGAATTTTCTTGGTGGGGTAAGCTTAATTGCATCATCTGTACCAGACGCACGCGTATTAGTTGCTTTCTTTGCTCTACAAGGATTTACAATCATATCGTCATTTCTGCTATTCATTCCAATAATCATACCTTCATATACTTTAATACCCGGTTCTATAAACAGCTGAACTCTTTCCTGTACGCCAAATAAAGCATACCCTGTAGAAGTGCCTTCTTCTTGTGCTATAGCAACGCCATTACCTCTCTGAGGAATCTCGCCCTTATACTCATCAAAGCTGTCAAAACGTCTAACCATTGTTCCTTCACCATGAGTGTCGTTGATAAATTCACTCCTGTAACCAAGAAGACCTCTTGTAGGTACGAGATATACAAGCTTTGAATATCCGTTATCACCTGACATTTCTTTCATGATGCCTTTTCTAACATTTAGCTTTGAAATAACACTGCCTGAATACTCATCAGGAACGGATATTATAACCTCTTCCATAGGTTCCATCTTTTTTCCATTTTCATTCTTATGCATGATAACCTCTGGTTTTGATACAGCCAACTCGTATCCTTCACGCCTCATATTTTCAATTAAGATTGAAAGATGAAGTTCTCCTCTTCCTGAAACCTTAAATACATCATTAGACTCAGTTTGTTCCACAACAAGCCCAACATTAACTTCTAGTTCCTTTTCCAATCTTTCCTTTATATGTCTTGTGGTTACGAATTTACCCACCTTTCCAGCAAAAGGTGATTTATTTACTATGAAGTTCATTGACAAAGTTGGCTCTTCTATGTGAATCATTTCCATAGGCTGTGGATTTGAACTGTCGCAAATAGTTTCACCAATAGAAATATCTGAAATCCCAGCTACAACAACTATATCTCCACACTCTGCTTCATCAACTGGAGTTCTCTTAAGACCTCTATACACAAATACCTGATTTATCTTTCTTGAAGCTATACTTCCATCAGCCTTTGCTACTGCTACAGTTTGTCCAGTCTTAATTTTTCCCTTTGTTACACGGCCAATACCTAATCGTCCTATATAATCGTCATACCCAAGGGATGAAACCTGCATCTGTAATGGTTCCTCATTCAAATCCGGGTATGCTTCAACATGCTTGATAATCGTTTCAAACAATGGTGTAATGTCTCTGCCTTTGTCACCCTGTGTATTCTTATCTAATTTTTTGTCTCCAGCTTCCACTTCAACATCCGCAACATCTGCAGGATTATATACAACGATACCCTGTCTTGCGATACCATATAATATAGGGAAGTCTAACTGTTTGTCATTTGCATTTAAGTCCATGAATAATTCATAAACTTCATCAACAACCTCTTCAATTCTTGCATCCTTTTTATCAATTTTATTAATTAATAGGATTGGGTTAAGCCCCTGCTCTAAAGACTTGTTTAATACGAATCTTGTCTGCGGCATTGGGCCTTCACTAGAGTCTACAAGTAAAATAACAGTATCTACTGTTTTCATAATTCTTTCTACTTCAGATGAGAAGTCTGCATGTCCAGGAGTATCCACAATATTAATTTTTACGTCTTCATGCATTACAGAACAGTTTTTAGAATAAATCGTAATGCCTCTTTCTCTTTCGATATCATCACTGTCCATAACACATTCAACAACTTCTTCATTTGCACGGAAAACTCCGCTCTGATTTAAAAATGCATCTACCAAGGTAGATTTTCCTGCATCAACATGGGCTATAACAGCTATGTTAATAATCTTTTGTTTGTTTGCCATAATTAATCCTACTTTCTTATCTCTATACAACTTTATCTATTATTAAAGAACTTAATCTACATAATGTATTAAGTTCCACTTTTTACACAAAATGTAAATGCTCGCATCCCGAACCTTATTATTATACCACAATTTGAAATTAAATCAACAAATTTCTTACAGAAAAATAACGGTATCAAACCGTTATTTCAACTTCATTAAATCAATTGTAGGTTTCAGTTTATAGTACTCCTTTAAATTTTCATATTCATCTTGAGCTCTTTTCATCAATAAAGTTTTCTGTGTACTCTTTCCTTTTACTGCACGAATCATAATATTTTTTGAAGTATGCTCCAAGCTTGTAAATTCAATCATTGTCACATCATACCCGCAAGCCTCCAGTTTTAATCCTCTTAGTCCGTCCGTAAGAAGTTCTGTAAATCTGTCTTTTAAAATTCCATGTTTGTACATTGGCTGATGCAAATCATTCTTAATTTGGCTGAACAGCTCATGCTGGCAGCAGGGAACTGATAAAATAACTTTCGAATTCCAGTTAACTGCGTTAATCAGCGCATAATCCGTTGCAGTATCACAAGCGTGAAGTGTGACTACCATGTCCGCATGATCACTAGTATAATCTGCTATATCCCCCATTAAAAATTTTAATTCTAGGTATCCCAGTTCTTTTGCTGTCTTATTACAAAACTCTATAACATCTGCTTTTAAGTCCAGACCGATTATCTCAACATTACGGTATTTTAGAATCTTAAGGTAATAGTATAAAGCAAATGTCAGATAAGATTTCCCACAGCCAAAGTCAATAATCTTTAAAGGTTTGTCCTTCTTTTCAGGCAAATACTCCATAACATCTTCAACAATTTCCAAGTACCGGTTTATCTGTCTGAATTTTGCATAGTGTTTTTGAAAAACTTTTCCGTCTCCCCCCATAACACCCAGCTTTATTAAAAATTCACATGGTTCCTTATCTGGAATAATATATTTTTTTTCTTTGTTATGATCTAAACTCAAAGATTCTCTTTCTGCTACTTGTTGTCTTATTATTTTAGGCTTTTCAGGTTTAGATGCCAGAACCTGAATATCTTCTGTCGTAGTTTGTACATTAATTTGCTTAAATTCTTCACTAATTAGTTTTTGACACAGCAACATCACTTCTTTACCTGACAAATTTTCATGAGTAACTTTTTTCTCAAAATGATATTCCACCTGAAACATCAATTTGCATTGAATCATTATTGGTCGTATAGTAACTCTTTTACAAAGGTTCGAGTTTTTTCTGACATTTCCCAATATGACTTTAATCAGATTATCTGCATTATCTTCACTATATATTTCCTTAAGCAATTCAATAAGCTTATCCATCTTACACCACTTTCTTTTTTTTAAACTAAATTAACATTATACCAAAAAAATTTAAAACCGCCAATATATTTGACGGTTATTACTATTAAAATGGATCAACAAAAGGAATTCCAAAATACTCTGCCAAAGAAAAAGCAAAATTTTCAGCAATCGCTTCAATGTTGTTCGCTATCCAATTAGCATCCTCATAATTGTCATGATATGCAAGTTCTATCAAAATAGCTGTGGCTCTGGTTCTCCTTAATTCTGCAAGTGTAGTATTTGGAATCGTTGTCACTAAATCAGGGTTTGGGTATATATCTGCTAAATTCTTTGCAAATATATTCGCTGCCTTTTCGCCGGCAAGGCTAAATGCATAGTAGTAAACATCTGGCCCCTGTAACATCCCAGCTAAGTTTTCGGGGGAAGCATTGGAATGCAAGGCTAAATGCAGGTCATAATCTCCTGCATTGGACTGTGCAATGGCCTGAGCTAAAGAATCATTTGGATTATTTCGACTGAAGGAAATGTTACTTGCCCTTAAATAAGGAACCATAGCATCCACTATGAGATTCATGTAATACTCTTCACTTCCTCCAATAATATATTCATTATAATCTTGAACCGAAGGGCTTAAATATACACTTGGCATTGATGTATTATCCATATATCCTCCTAACTTATGCAAATGTGCATAACTATCAATATATAACATATATATGCCAGAGTTATTTATTTTGTACCTTATATAAAAAAAGTGCAAATAATGAAATCATAGATTTCTAACTGCACATGCTGGCTATTTGATAATCTGAACTTTAGCCAACTATTTATGTGCTTTTTTTGATATTCCGTCAACGCAAACGATATTTCCTACATAATAAAAAGCCTGTGAAAAAATATCATAGGCTCTTCTTTTCTATTGTTTCTGAGGTCTGAAAATCATAAATAATACTGCACTAATGCCCATTAAAATAGGATAATACAGGTTTGGTATAATGTCTAATGGAGTTAATCCAACTAATGCAGCAGCTGTAAGAAGCTGTGCTCCATAAGGGATTAAGCCTTGTCCAACTGAAGCGAATATATCAAGAATAGAAGCAACTCTCTTTGATTCTACTCCAAATTCATCACCAATTTGTTTTGCAATAGGACCCGCCATAACAATAGCAACAGTATTGTTAGCTGTACAAATATCAATTAAAATAGAAAGAAGTGCAATACCGAATTCTGCCCCACGTTTTCCTTTCGTGTTCTTCTTAATCATGTCAATGATTAAATCTATACCACCATTTTCTTTTATTAATGAAACAATACATGCAACGATTATTGAAATAATAGAGATTTCAAATAGGCCTGACATTCCATCTCCAATTGCTTTAAAGCTTTCAATTAAAGTAAAATTACCATAAGCAATACCAACTATTACAGAAAGAATAATGCCACCAATTAATACTAAAAATACATTTAATCCAATTAATGCTCCAATTAAAACAACCAAATATGGAATAATCTGAATAAAATTGTACTCATAAGTTTCTGTCAATTCATATGTAAGTCCCGTTGTTCTTACATAAAAAATAATAATCGTAAGAATAGCTGCGGGAAGTACAATAAAAAAGTTCTGCCTAAATTTATCCTTCATTTCACATCCCTGAGTTCTTACAGCAGCAATTGTAGTATCTGAAATCATAGATAAATTATCACCAAACATTGCTCCACATACAACAGCTCCTATGCATATTGCCATTGGGAATCCTGTTTGTTCTGAAATTCCTCCTGCAATTGGTGCAAGCGCTGCAATTGTACCCATTGAGGTCCCCATGGAAATGGAAATAAAACAACCAATTAAAAATATTCCTACCACCATAAAATTAGATGGAATAATGGACAAACCAAAGTTTACGGTACTATCTACTCCTCCAGCTGCTGAAACTACACCTGAAAACGCACCTGCTACTAAAAAGATTAAGACCATTGTGATTATATTTACATCTCCCGCGCCCTTTGAAATGATAACTAGTTTTTCGTTAAAGGAAAGAGCCCGGTTCTGTAACATACCAACAAATAAAGCAGTTAGAAAAGCAACTAATGCGGGCATTCCATAAAAATCTCCACTAATAATGCCTACTCCAGCAAATAGTACGATAAATACGATGAAAGGTAATAATGCCAATCCTCTGTTCTTTTTCATAAAAATTCTTCTCCTAAATTATTATTTTTGACAACACAATAAAATCCATTTTATCATAAACGACTATAAAATCAAGCTTTTTACATATCCTCAATTTGCCAGTCTATGGGCTCAGCCCCATTTGTCATCAAAAATTCATTTGCCTTACTAAAATGCTTGCATCCGAAGAACCCACGATAAGCAGATAAAGGACTTGGATGTGGTGCCTCCAAAATCAAATGTTTTGGATTCGTCAGCATTTTCTTCTTTGACTGTGCTGGTCTTCCCCATAAAAAGTATACAATGGGTCTGTCCTGCTCATTAACCGACCTGATGACTGCGTCCGTAAATTGCTCCCAGCCTTGTCCTTGATGAGAGTTAGCCTGATGTGCTCTTACCGTTAATACTGTGTTAAGTAATAAAACTCCCTGATCTGCCCATTTTTTTAGATATCCATTATTGGGTACATTGCAACCCATATCATCATGTAACTCTTTATAGATATTTATCAGTGATGGCGGTATGTCTTTTTGGCTTGTGGGAACGGCAAACGATGCTCCTATCGCTTGATTTTCATTATGGTATGGATCTTGTCCAATAAGTAAAACTTTTACATTTTTTAAGGGTGTAAAATGAAATGCATTAAATATATCATCCGCCGGAGGATAAATTTTTCGGGTTTTATATTCACTTATTAAAAACTGACGTAGCTGTAAATAGTATGTTTTTTGAAATTCTTCTCCAATTACCTCCAGCCAGTCATTGCTAATCTTTGACATAGTTTACGCTCCAATTCTCAATAAAATATCTTTTTTACAATTTA
Source organism: uncultured Aminipila sp. (assembly GCA_963524205.1). Lineage (GTDB taxonomy): Bacteria > Bacillota > Clostridia > Peptostreptococcales > Anaerovoracaceae > Aminipila. Next base: position 21,499 of record CAURED010000026.1, on the reverse strand, counting down.
ACTATTAAAATATTATACCATTTTGTTTTATGATATAATAGGACAAACGTGTTATGACCTATCCCAATTTGTGAAGCAAATTGCTGGAATATGGGACAATCGTATGATAAAGGATTAAATTTTATATGAGTACTATATATTTATCAAGCAACGCAAACATAATATTACAAAACTACCTTGAAAGCCAAGGACACAATCTGGTTCTGATAAAAGATACGGGATTAGTCTATCCAGAGGTAGCTACCCATCCCGATATTTATATGTGTAAATTAGGCGCAGACCCTGTAGCTTCAGTTTTTCATGAAGAAGGTCAATTATGTCTTGGTTATAAATACCCTGATAACGTAAAATATAACGCAGTGTGTATGGGTAACTATTTTATTCATAATTTAAAATATACCGCCCCTGCTCTGCTTGATAAAATACAGCAGTCAGAATATAAAACGATCCATGTGAAGCAGGGTTATACCAAATGTAATATGGTAATTATAAATAATCATGCCGCTATTACTTCTGATGAAGGTCTATATAAATATGTGAATCATTACATTAATGTTCTTTTAATCAAGCCTGGGTATGTGAGACTGGGTAATTTTCCTTATGGTTTTCTCGGTGGTGCTTCTGGCAGAGTTGGAAATGAAATCATCTTTAACGGCAATTTAAAATCACATCCTGACTATAGAAAGATTTCAGACTTTATAACATTAGAAAATCTGAAAATAAAATACTTTGAAGAATACCCGCTTGAAGATATTGGTTCAATCATTGAATGGAGAGCTAAATGAAAAAACATGCTATTATACCTATTTTTATTCCCCATGAAGGCTGCCCAAATGACTGTGTTTTCTGCAATCAGAAGAAAATTACTGCAAGGCAGAAACCCGTTCATGCAGAAGATGTAAAAAATATTATAGAGCAATACCTGCCTACATTAACAGGCAGAGGCTTAGATACAATTGAGGCTGCCTTCTTTGGGGGCAGTTTTACAGGCATTCCAATAGAGCAGCAAAGTGCATATCTTGCAATTTCAAAAGAATATAAAGACAAGGGTTTAATTGATAAAATTCATCTCTCCACAAGACCTGATTATATAAATGAAGAAATTCTGGACAACCTAAAACAGTATGGTACAGACATTATAGAGCTTGGAGTCCAGTCTTTTGATGATGTGGTACTTAATGCCTCAAACCGAGGACATAACAGCGAAATAGTATATAGGAGCTGTGATTTGATTAAATCCTATGGTTTTGAACTTGGTATACAGTTAATGATTGGGCTTCCTGGTGATACACACGAAAAGTCTCTTTATTCAGCAAAAGAAGCGGTAAAAATAAAGCCATCTGTTGCACGGCTTTATCCGACCATTATTATTGATGACACTGAACTTCTAAATATGTATAAACGGGGAGATTACTTGCCTCTTTCACAGGAAGAAGCTATTTTTACTACAAAAGAAATGTACAAAATATTAGATGATGCAGGCATAAACATTATACGTGTTGGTCTTAAAAGTACTGATATTATCAATGAGAACGGAGCCATTACAGGCGGCACTTATCACCCTGCATTCAGACAGCTTGTGGAAGCTGAAATTGCCAAGGAAATTCTTGAAGACAAGCTAAAGATTCTTTTAGCCTCTGACCCACAATCCATGCACATTTGTGACATGCGGAAACCCCAGTTTACTTTTCAAAGCAACGAAAAATGCTATTCTAACATGATTGGTAATAAACGCAGTAACAAAGAATACTTTGCCAAAAATTATCCGAATATAGAAATTAAATATACTGAAAATACTTTTCTTGCAGATAACCATTATGATGTGGTAAAATAATAAATTAATATAAAAAAAATTGTTTATAATCACAAAGGGAGGATTAAATATATGAAGGCAGTAGTAACAGTAATAGGAAAAGACATGGTAGGCATATTGGCGAAAGTCAGCACTACTTGTGCAGAAGCTAATGCAAATGTAGTAGAAGTGACACAGTCAGTATTGCAAGAATACTTTGCAATGGTTATGCTTATTGATATATCAGAAATGAACTGTGAATTGGATGCATTAAGAGATAATCTACAAAAAAATGTGTCAGGCATGACTATACACGTAATGCACGAAGACATTTTTAATTCAATGCACAGAATTTAATTTATGGGGAGGTACAGGTAATGCTGAATATGACAGACATCATGGAAACCATCACCATGATACAAGACGAAAACTTGGACATACGAACTATCACTATGGGTATATCACTACTTGACTGCTGTGACAGTGATATTGATAAATCTTGTGAAAAAGTTTATAACAAAATATATAACTATGCAAAGGACTTAGTAAAAACTGGAGAGGATATAGAAAAAACATATGGTATTCCTATCGTGAACAAAAGAATTTCTGTAACTCCTATTGCTATGCTTGTTGGAGCCTCTGGCGGGGATCCTGTTAAATATGCTAAGACTTTAGATAAAGTTGCAAAGGAAGTAGGCGTAAACTTTATTGGCGGTTTTTCTGCTCTAGTACACAAAGGTTTTTCTCCTGGAGATAAAGCATTAATCGAAGCAATCCCAAGAGCACTAGCTGAAACCGATTTTGTTTGTTCCTCTATAAATATTGGTTCCACAAAAGCTGGAATAAACATGGATGCTGTAAAACTTATGGGAGGCGTAGTTAAAGCCGCTGCAGAGGCAACTAAAGATAATCAGTGTATTGGTGCTGCAAAACTTGTAGTTTTCTGTAATGCTCCTGAAGACAATCCTTTTATGGCAGGCGCTTTCCATGGTCCTGGAGAACCTGACTGTGTTCTAAATGTTGGTGTTTCAGGCCCTGGCGTAGTACGTGCGGCACTTGCAAAGATGCCTGACGATGCAGATTTAACTGAAATTGCTGATATGATTAAGAAAACAGCCTTTAAGATTACTCGTATGGGGCAACTGGTTGGTACAGAAGCATCAAAACGTCTTGGCGTACCTTTCGGCATTATCGACTTGTCTTTAGCGCCAACACCAGCCATTGGCGACTCTGTTGCTTATATATTAGAAGAAATTGGTCTTGAGCAATGTGGTACGCACGGCACAACTGCTGCACTTGCTATGCTTAACGATGCCGTGAAAAAAGGTGGCGTAATGGCATCATCAAACGTAGGTGGTTTATCTGGTGCATTTATTCCAGTTACAGAAGATGCTGGAATGATAGCAGCCGCAAGAGCTGGCATTCTGTCTATTGAAAAGCTTGAAGCTATGACTGCTGTTTGCTCTGTTGGTCTTGATATGATTGTTATTCCTGGAGATACTCCTCCTGAAGTAATATCTGCCATCATAGCCGACGAAGCAGCTATAGGAATGGTTAACTCAAAAACTACTGCTGTAAGAGTTATTCCTGCTGTTGGTTTAAAAGAGGGAGAAGAATTAGACTTCGGTGGACTTTTAGGAAATGGTCCCGTAATGAAGTTAAACTCTAAATCTCCTGCTAAAATGATTAACAGAGGAGGAAGAATTCCTGCTCCTCTTCAGAGCTTAAAAAATTAATAGATATAAATTAAAAATGCTAAGGATTTTATCCTTAGCATTTTTGCAGAGTAAATTGTTTATTTGTAGTTAGCCCATTAGGAAATCTAAAATATTCCAACCAGTAGAAGCTCCTACCTTATATAATTCTGTATAGCCACACTGGGTACAACTAATAGTCACAAATTTCTTATTCTGAACATCAAAAATTTTAGCAAAATTTCCTCCTGTAGCTTGGAATTGATCATGTTCATATTGTTGACATCCACATTTAGGACATATGTATTGTTTCTTTTCCATTATTTAATTCTCCCTTATATATTAATATAATTATATTCTTATTTATCAAATCATTATATCACTTTATTCTTAAGGAATTATTAACAGCAGGTTAATATTACATGAACATACATAAAATAATTGGAATAAATATCGCGGGCAAATAATTCATAACTTTTAGCTGAGTAACGCCTAAAATATTTAAACCTAACGCTATAATAAGTAATGAGCCTACGCATGTCATTTCTGCAATAACATAATCCCCTAAATACGGAGATACATACTGTGCAAGCAGTACTATACTTCCTTGGAAAATTAATACAAAACCTGCTGATAGCAGCACTCCAATTCCAAGAGCAGATGCAAAAATACACGAAGAAATTAAATCTAAAATAGATTTTGTCATAAGCATTTCATAATCTCCCTCAAGTCCTGCTCTAAGTGAACCAACTATAGTCATTGCACCTACACAAAACAATAAACTGGCTGTTACAAATCCCTCTGCTATAGAAACCTTATCCCCTGGCTTTTTAAATCTACTCTCTAGTTTTTCGGCAAATTTATTTAGCCTTTTATCTAAATCCAGGCTTTGTCCTATAATAGAACCAATAACAACTGATAAAATTAAAACTAAGGTATTTTGGCCTTTCAAAGAACCTGTTATTCCAATATAGATTGTACACAGAGCCAAACCTTTCATAACGATATCTCTTATGCTGTCTGGAATTCCTTCTTTTAAAAGTAATCCAACCGTACTGCCCACTAGAACCGCTATGGTATTAATAATAACTGCAAACATTAAATTTGCCTCCTTTTATTTAAATCGTTTTCCACAGCCCATAAATGCTAGTATTTTAAACAATTCGTCACTTTTCCACATAGTTCGCAGAAATTGTATACAATTTTATCCCACGTTGTCTGTGAATAACTTTATGTCTTACCCTCATTGATTCTACTTTATTCTAGCTTTTTTTACATTTGTCAACAGCAAGTTATCCACAGATTTTTTCAGTTTATTTTTACTATGTTTTTTCAAAAAAACTTGACATTCGACAGCAGATTTCTTCATTTATTTTATACTAGTTTTCCCGCAATTTCTTCAATCTTTTTTAATCTATGATTCATACCAGATTTCTTTAATGGCGGCTCCATCATATCCGCTAATTCCTGTAAGGTTGCATCCGGATTATCTAATCGAAGCAATGCAACTTCTTTTAATTTATCATTCAAAAAATCCAATCCTTTTATTTCCTCAATTTTTCTTATGGCTTCAACTTGTTTTTCTGAAGCATTTAATGTTTTATCTAAATTTGCACTATCACAATTATTAATTCTATTTGTTTTATTCCGCATTTCTTTCATTATTCGCGTATCTTCAAACTTTAGTAACTGTCCGTGTGCCTTCAATATATTTAAAATGTCTACTATCTGCTCAGATTCCTTCACATATACGACATAACTTTTCTTTCTCTTTACTTGCTTTGCATGTAAACCAACAAAACTATTAATCAATTTTTTTACATCATTTGATAATGTCTGAGTGCTGCATACAAATTCCATATGATATCCTTTTTCTGGATCACTGATTGTACCTGACCCTAAAAAAACTCCTCTTAAATATGATTTTCGACAACACTTCGTTTTAATTAACCCTTCATAAATCCCATCACTAATAAAATTCATTCCTTCTTTAACCATAAGGATTCCTGTTTCACGTAAAATCTGCTCACTGCGCTCCTCGGGACCTATAGTAAGTAAATACACATGCCCCTTTTTTAAAGTAGTACTCTGACCTATTTCCAGATTTGCATCTACATCAAAATAGTCCTTAATTATTTTTTTAAAATGTCTGGCAGCAGCAGGATTTTCTGTAGTTATTATAATTGTAAATTTGCCACCGCCTGCAAGTCTTATACTGCCACACATACGAACAAAACCTGCAATCTCAGCAAGCATGCAGCATTTTTTTTCTTGCTCTAACCGAGCCAGTTCATTTTTTGTATCTACTGAAAATGACATATTACCCCTCTAACTAAAAAATGTGACTTTGCCACTCCGTTAGGGAACCCCATGGTTCCCTTCGGCGCTCATTTTATTCGCTGAACACCCTCCCTTATGGGCAAAGAGGCTTCCGCCCCTCTGCACTTCCTTTTTTATATAATAGGAAAATTTATCGATATTTCCTATTATATAAAAAAAGAGCGCCACAAAACTTAATAGCCTGAAGCGCCCCATCAATTTATATTTATTTCTGCTTCATTCCTAAGATTTCTCTTGCTTCAGCAGGATTTGCAATTTCTCTTCCAAGAAGCTTTGCAATTTCTACTACCTTAGCAACCATTTGTCCATTGCTCTCTGCAAGAACACCTTTTTCCATGTAAAGGTTATCTTCAAAACCAACTCTTACATGTCCACCAAGTGAAATTGTAGTAGCCGCAATATGCCATGCATTCTTACCAAGACCAGTAGCAGTCCAAGTTGAACCAGCAGGAAGGCTTTCTACCATAAATAACAGGTCACGAATTGTAGCAGTCATCTGAACTCCAAGTACAAAGTCAAAGTGCATTGGATGCTCTAATAAACCTTTCTTATCTGCCTTTAATGCAGTATCAATCATTCCCTTATCAAATACTTCTAATTCTGGCTTGATTCCTCTTTCCTGCATAATTTTTGCAAAATTAAAGATAGTGTTGTCTGTATTTACGAAGATATCATCTCCACCAAAATTACAAGTACCACAATCTAATGTAGCAAATTCTGGAGTTGGTTTAATTTCAGTTGACTGTAATCTTTCTAAGTCTGTCATACCAACTGCTCCACCTGTTGAAGGCTGGATAATAGCATCTGGACACTCTTTTCTGATAGCATCAACACATACCTGGAATCTATCCTTACTCTGAGTTGGAGTACCATCATCTTCTCTTACGTGAAGGTGAATTACTGAAGCACCTGCATCATAAGCAGATTTTGCTTCTCTAACAATTTCTTCCACTGTGTAAGGAACAGCAGGATTCTGTTTTTTTGTTACCTCTGCGCCACAAATAGCAGCAGCAATTATTAATTTTTCCATAAGTATTTTCCTCCTAAATTAATCAATAAATAAAAATTCAGCATAGCCAATCTCTCAGCATGAAACTAGCCAACATATAGTATACCACTAGAGGTCCCTATGCTCAATAGTTATTCGCAAACCTTGTTCCTTAAATTTTTTAGCAAATACATTTGCCATGGTTACAGATCTATGCTGTCCCCCTGTGCAGCCAAAAGCAAGATTTAGATGATACTTTCCTTCCCTTATATAACAAGGTATCATTTCAGTTATCATCTTATCAACATTTTCGATAAAGCTCTGACTTTCTGGAAATTTTAATACGTAATCCTGAATTTTCTTGCTGTTTCCAGTTAACTTTTTTAAACTTGGTACATAATACGGATTTGGTATAAATCTCATATCAAAAACCATATCTGCCTCAAGCGGTATTCCATGTTTGAATCCAAAAGAAAGAATATTTATGATAAACCCTACTTCTTCACCTGTAGTAAAAATATCCTTTATCTCTTGTCTAAGTTTCGCTGACTTCATATTGGAAGTATCTATAACAAAATCTGATATACTTCTAATTTCCTTTAAAACCTCACGTTCTCTTCTTAAACCAGATAATGTTTCCCCTCCTTCAGCTAAAGGATGTTGTCTTCTAGTCTCGTTAAACCTTCTTATCAGTACTTCATCTGATGCCTCTAAAAAAAGCACTTTATAATTAAGGCCCATCAATTTTAAGTCCTGTAAACAAGGTTTTATTTCATCAAAGAATTCACCGCCACGTATATCTGTAACAAAAGCAGCCTTTTCTATAGAACTTTTTTCGTTCATTGCTAAAGTTATGAAATTTTTAATAAGCGCTGGCGGCATATTATCGATGCAATAATAGCCTAAGTCTTCTAAGCAATTGGCTGCCTGAGATTTTCCCGCACCAGATAGCCCGGTTATAATTACTGCTTCCATTATAGATCTATATCCTTTCTATATTTACAATTCTAGCTAAATCTATTCCAGCTTCTATAGCTCTCTCAAGACCTCCTTCAAAATCTCCAACCCTGCTAGGATGATGTGCATCACTACTAATTATAAAACCCACTCCAGTCAGTGCTGCTGTTTTAATCTCTTCAACGGTTAGATGATCATGCCACGTACTTATCTCCATCAGAGTCCCTTGCTCATCACAGGCTTTTGCTATTTCCAATATATCAAAAGGTCCTTTATCCCCTGGGTGTGTTAATATTTTTAAATTATTTTCATAAACCGCTTTTACCGCCATCTCTGTATTTTTAACTCTAAGTCTTTTTAGTGATATAGTTTCTGCTAAATTGTCTTTTCTTCTATGGTTGTCCAAAAAATTACTAATGCAGTATCCATTTAGTACTCCGTAGTGATACCCACCAATAACCATATCATACTGCAAAAATTCTTGTGGTGTCACATCCAGGCAGGACCCTTTGTTTATAATATTCGCTTCAACCCCCAAAGATATATCTATTTGTGGGAATTCTTTCTTTAAGCATTCAATCTCTGCTCTCATTTTAGGAATTGCGTTTCTTTTTATACCATATGTCAAATGTCCAGGACCATGATCCGTTATCGCTATTTTATTTAATCCCCTGTTCAAAGCTGCTAAGACATTTTCTCTTATGGTTCCCTTTCCGTGAGAATATACTGTATGAGTATGCAAATCATACATCATCCTATATCCTTTATACACTTTAATATCTTTATCTTCTATCACTAAACTGCCTCCCTTTCTGCTGCTTAATCGCCTAGAATTCTAACTTCTGGCTCCAATTTAACACCAAATTTATTAAAAACAGTATTTTGTATAAGCTTCATTAAATTTAATATGTCTGTAGCTGTAGCTCCTCCATTATTCACAATAAATCCCGCATGTAATGGCGATACTTGTGCTCCTCCAACACTCAATCCTTTTAGCCCTGACTCCTGTATCAGCCTCCCAGCAAAATAACCTTCAGGTCTCTTGAAAAAGCTTCCTGCACTAGGCAGATTAACCGGCTGTTTTTGATTTCTTCTATCCATCAATTCTTTCATTTCAGCGGCAATTGCACTCTTTTCTCCAGGTTTCAATTGAAATGTAGCACTAATTATTATATCCCCATTTTCTTGAAATGTACTATGTCTATATCCTAATTGCATATCTTCATTAGAAACTTCATATTCTTTGCGACCATCTTTAGTTATAGCCCTTACTGATAGAATTATATCCTTTATCTCACCACCATAAGCGCCTGCATTCATAAATACACCACCGCCTACACTGCCTGGTATACCACTGGCAAATTCCATTCCTGAAAGTCCATGCTCCATAGCTTCTTTTGCTACAGCTGAGATTTTTGAACCCGCGTACGCGGTAATTTCATTATCCTTTACTTTAACTGAGTTAAAATTCTCTCCTAATTTAACAATAACCCCTCTATACCCTCCATCTTTTACAAGAATATTAGAACCGTTGCCTAATATGATATGCGGCACTTTTTCTTCTGACAATAAGCATAATATATTTTTTAATTCCTCTTCATTTTCAACTATTACCATTGCATCTGCATTTCCACCAGTTCTAAAGGATGTATATTTGCTCATGGAAGCATTTATATTTATACGTTTTGCTTCCATAAATCTTTCAATTTTTAAACATAATAATTCTATATTAATCAGTCTTTCAGATTTCATCTAGCCAGTTCCTCCCTGATTCATCATAGTCACTTAAATCTTTATATAAATCTGTGTTTAATGGTAAATTCTTCTTTTTCAGTTTATAATCAACTATCCTACTAAAGTATGCATAAATTATAGCAAAAATGGGTATTCCCACAATCATTCCAACAAACCCAAATAGTCCTCCTCCAATAAGTATTGCAAACATTACCCAAAAGCTTGGTAGGCCAGTAGAATCCCCTAAAATCTTAGGCCCTATAATATTGCCATCTACCTGCTGCAGTATAAATACAAAAATCAAGAAATACAATCCCTGAATAGGACTTGCTGTTAAAATTATAATAGTTGACGGAATTGCCCCAATAAATGGGCCGAAAAAAGGTATTATATTCGTTACACCTATTATAACACTGACCAGCATTATATAAGGCATATGCATTATAGACATAACAACAAAACAAATCACACCTATAATTGCAGAATCTATCAGCTTTCCACTAATAAAACCACTAAATGTTTTATTAATAAAACGAGCCTCTTTTATAAGCATACGAGCATTTTCTTTTTTAAAAGCAGCAAAAGTCAACTTTTTACTTTGTGCCTTAAATAATTCCTTACTATTTAGAAAATATATACAGATTATTATTCCAATAAGAAAATCTTTAAAGAATCTCATTATATCCATTAAACCTGTAGAAACCTGAGCAGCAACAGTCAGTAGCCATGGCAGTACATCATTCTGAAGCCAATCATTTAATTTTAAAGTATAATCTCCCATAAACATTTTAAGCGCTGCATTAATGTCCCTATTAGAAGATAATTTTGCCTCTGCCCAATCCAAAAGCTTTGTAAAACTCTCCGGTGCAGTCCTGACAAGACTTATCAAACTGTCTAGCATCTGCGGTAACACCATGCTGACTAAACCACCTACCACTATAAATGCTATAATCATTGTTATTGTCGTACTTAAAACTCTTGAAAAAGTAAGCGCTCTTGTCTTTCCTAGAAATCCATTTACATTTTTATATAAATGCCTTGTGAAAAAATTGTACACAGGACAAAGTAAATATGCAATAACCAATCCATAAACAAAAGGCATCAGTATTTTAATGACAATATGAATGCCTTCTATGACCCCTGTCAACCGAAATATTGCGAAAAAGAATACTATAGTAGAACATAAAACAATAAAAGCTGTAAGCCCCCATTTTAAATAAGGACTGTTATAATTAATTTTCATAAATTACTCCACATCAAGTTACATAAATATAGTAAATTTGTATCTATATTAAAAGTATATCATATTTTTTCTAATTCAACATTATTTTATAATTTAATCAAGCCTCTTTTTTATCTTAATTCAACTGCCAATCGTTTTATGCATGTATATTTTTTTATCTTTATTCGTATTTTATAATTTTTTTGTATATTTATAAAATTCCCCCTTGATTTTTGTGCATAATCGTTGTATAATTTTTTTCAATTAGTGAATAATTAATATATTTTATGTATAAATTTCAGGAGGCACAAAATGGCAAAGGAAAAAATAGTATTAGCATACTCTGGTGGATTAGACACCTCAATTATCTTAACTTGGTTAAAGGAAAACTATGATTGTGACATTATTGCAGTCTGCTGCAATGCAGGTCAACGAGAAGACTATGATGCAATTGAGAAGAAGGCATATGCAACAGGTGCTTCAAAGTCTTACATATTGGACATACAAGAAGAATTTGTTACTGATTATATATGGCCTACTTTAAAAGCTGGAGCTATATATGAAAATGACTATCTGCTTGGAACATCTATGGCAAGACCTTTAATGGCTAAAAAACTTGTAGAAATTGCAGAAGCTGAAGGATCTTTCATTATCGCACACGGATGTACAGGTAAAGGTAATGACCAAGTTCGTTTTGAAACTACAATAAAGGCCTTAAACCCTGCCATTAAAATTATTGCCCCTTGGAGAACCTGGGACTTCCAATCAAGAGAAGATTTAATAGAATATGCAAAAGCACATAATATTCCTATCGCACAGACGACAGAAAAGATTTACTCAAGAGATGAGAATATCTGGCATATCAGCCATGAAGGTGGTAACCTTGAAAATCCTTGGAATGAACACATGGATGATATTCATGTATTAAGTGTTCCAGTTGAGCAGGCTCCTGATGAACCTACTTTTGTAGAAGTAGACTTTGAACAAGGTATCCCTGTAGCCGTAAATGGCGAGAATATGAATGCTGTAAAAATTCTTGAAACTTTAAATAAACTTGGCAGTGCTAATGGCGTGGGTACTATTGATATTATCGAGAATCGTCTTGTAGGCATGAAATCTAGAGGTGTTTATGAGACTCCAGGTGGCACTATTCTTTATAAGGCACATTCCACTTTGGAAAAGCTTATCCTAGACAGAGATACTATGCAATATAAGAACATTGTAGCACAAAAATATGCACAGCTAGTATATGATGGTTTATGGTTTACACCGGTCAGAGAAGCCATTGCTGCTTTTGTGGATTCAACGCAAAAAGATGTAACTGGTACAGTTAAAATAAAGCTTTATAAGGGAAGTGCTATTCCTGTAGCCTCAAAATCCCCATACTCTCTTTATAGCGAAGAGTTTGCAACATTCAGCAAAGACGAAGTATATGATCAAAGTGATGCCGAAGGGTTTATCAACTTATTTTCTCTTCCTCTTAAAATCCGAGCAATTCAGAAGCAGCAGCAGACAGGTAATATTAAAGGCTGTGATTCCTTAGAAAAGAAGATCCTTAAGGGTGGAGATTTCATCCGCTAGTGCAAAAAAAGAACTGATTCCCAATAATCAGTTCTTTTTTATTTTAATCGTCCTCTGCTGTAATTTGCAGCAGAACATCAAGTTTATTAAAAATTCCACGTTCAACAACTTTATAAAAAGGTTCTATATTTTTATTTTTTAAATAATCTAGGACTAAAGTGTTATACTCGGATTCACTTAGGCGAAGTTCAAATATAGGATATCCTTCTCTCATTAGAGAATAATACATAACCATTCTGGCTGTAACTTCAGAATTATATTCAAATGGATAGATCTCTATTAATTTATTATGTAAATATGCAGCTTTTAGAATGAAATTTCCTTCCAATTGTTCGTCTGCATTGTATGTCCACTTGATAAGTTCCTCCATCTTTTCTCTAATTTCCTGCCAATGAGGTGGATTATAATCAAGCGTATATAATATGGGATTACTTCTACGCCAGATAGGGCCTTCTGCACCTCTGCTTACATCATGGATATCCTCGATGATCTTTAAACTGACATCACTTTCCATCCCAATAAGATTTTCCATAAAGGATAATGTTTCAATATAATTCTCAATGGCTAGATGATCATTTACTGTTGCTTCACCAACAAACTCCCCATCTAAAATTTGGTTGACTTGATCCTTGCTTACAATACTTCCGTCTAAGTGAAGTGTAGTATATATAAGTTCACAAAATTCCATTTTTTTAATTTGCTTTCTCATTTCTATGCTATACGGTTTTCTGTTATCTAGAATCATTTTCTTATTTAAAATTTCTTGATACATACATTAGCCCTCCGCATATAAAATACTTTCTTTTGTATATATTAACACATTATGATACAATTACATATACTTAAATATTACATATAAAAAGGAGTTGCTATTATGCATGTATTTCAATTACCCTACTATTTTTATGATGTAAATATAATTTCTGTTACGATTAGACTGCTGCTTGCAGTTTTATTTGGAGGTATAATTGGTCTGGAGAGAGGTGCAAATAATCATCCTGCTGGATTTAGAACCCATATTCTTGTTTGTGTAGGAGCTACACTTGCCATGCTCACTGATCAGTATATCTGCCAATACTTAGCTACTAATGCAGATCCTGCAAGATTAGGAGCACAGGTTATTACAGGCGTCGGTTTTCTCGGCGTTGGTACCATTTTTGTTACAGGAAAGCATAAAATAAAAGGGCTTACCACTGCTGCAGGTCTTTGGGCTTCTGCATGCCTGGGCCTTGCCCTTGGTATAGGCTTTTATTCTGGAGCAGTTATTGCTGGCATACTTATTTTTATAAGTCTTGCGCTTCTTCCTAAAGTAGAAAATTATTTTTACCATAATGCACGAATGATCAATTTATATGTAGAAATGGATTCTCTGCATAATTATAGAGACTTTGTGTCTAAAATAAAAAATATGGGCATAACAGTTCTAGAAACTCATGTCAGCAGTTCTGGACCAGTTGCCACAAATGGCATGGCATTCCACATTACTATTAAGCTGCCTAAGGCACTTTGCTTTGATGAAATCCGTGACATGTTATATGACTTCGAAGGCATGCTTTTATTAGAAGAAATATAAATTATAAGATGAGGTGAAACTTTGAAATTGACTGATGCTAAATTAAAAAGCTTAATTGCTTTTATACTAAAAAACAAAAAAGACTTAATTACTTTAACCGATTATTTTGAATACCAGGATATTGAAAATGGTATTTTAAAAATACCAGATTATTTTATTAACGTTGGAATAAAAGACAAAATAGTAAATATTGGGCAAATCCACAACTATTTAAAAGACTATACCGTTCTATTCCAAAGCGGATGCATTCTATTAGACTTAAGACTTAACTTAAAGCAACTAGGACCAATCTCTGCTAAATACATGATATCAATAAAAGATTTTAGATTTTCAGATGATTTCACACGTATTTATGCTACGTTTCAAGAAGATGTTTCTTCGTTAGGTAATATCATGCAGTCTATGGCATTAAAGGCTGCTATTTCAGGGGGCACCGCACTCCAAAAGGCAGTTAAGCTAACAAATTGTAATTTTATTCTTATTGATGACCATAACATAATGATCGAATTAAGTAAATTTGACATTATCAAAAAAGTATCTGAATTCTTTGAGATTAATTATATTGATAGCACAGACGGCTGTTTGAAATTTAATTTTTACTACTCAGGAGGAGAAAAAGATTGAGATTATTTGTAATAAGTGATACACACGGAAAATTAGATAAAGTTTATAAAGTATATAAAACACTAACTTCTGTTGATGCCATCATCCATTTGGGAGACTATGTTAAAGATGCTGAAGAACTTCAAAATGAACTTGGTATAGATGTCATCTCAGTAAAAGGCAACATGGATGGTTCCTATAGTGATACGGACTTTAAAATATTAACTACAGAATGCGGGAAATTTTATTTGGCACATGGGCATATGGAAAATGTAAAAATGAAATATCAAAATATTTTTTACAGAGCTGAAGAAGAAGGTTGTATCGCTGCTCTTTTTGGTCACACACATAAACCAGTTTTTGAAGAATTTAATGGAATCTATTTAATAAATCCTGGCAGTTTAAGCCTTCCTTCAGATGGAACACAAGGTTCATATGCAATTGTAGATACTTGTCCAAATGGAATCACCGGTTCCATAGTTTACTATTTAAAGGATAAAAAAAATACCACCTCAAAATCTACTAAAGTTCAAGGTGGCTACATACGCAGTCTTTTAAATTATAGCGATAGATTTTAATTCTATTGCTATATTTTTATATAGACTTATCATTTTTCAAAATTTCTTCAATACTATCTCGTATTTCTATAAATACTTTTGCAATTTCTGGATCAAAATGACTACCACTAGATTCCTGTATAATTTTAAATGCATCTTCACAATCCATTGCTTCTTTATAACATCTTTTGGATACCAAGGCGTCAAATACGTCGGCTACAGCCATAATTCTTGCACTTAAAGGGATTTTTTGTTCTTTTAGACCTTCTGGATAGCCCCTTCCATTCCATTTTTCATGATGATAAGTAGCAATATCAAAAGCAATATCAATAAATTCCTTTTTTTCAATCTTTCCCATTGTGGAACTTATAACATTGCCACCCTGTTCAGCATGCTGCTTCATAATGTCAAACTCTGCTTCTGTAAGTCCACCTGGCTTCTTTAAGATGATATCAGAAATGCATATTTTTCCAATATCATGCATAGGGGCTGCCTTACAGAGATTTTCAATATATTCATCACTTAATATGTCGTTAAATTTACCATTACTTCTTAAAGCCCTAGCTATTAATTCCACATATTGGCTTGTCCGTTTTATATGCCCACCCGTACTGTCATCACGGCCCTCAATAAGATTTGCCATACTTATTATGACCTCTTGCTGAATGGCCATAAGTTCTTGTTGTTTACGAGCCAATTCTTCAGTCTGCTGAAGAATCTTTTGGGATTGATTTTTTACAGCCTCTTCTAAATCCCTTCTGTATGTTTGTAATTCTAACGTTCTGTTAATTCTATTTTTTATAACTTCTGGGACAAAAGGTTTAGGAATAAAATCTACCGCTCCAATTTTAAAACATTTTGCTTCAATTTGAGGTTCCACGTTTGCCGTTAAAAAAATTACAGGTATATTTTTCCATTCTTCATGGAGTTTTAACTCCTCCATTACTTCAAATCCACTCATTTCTGGCATACTAATATCCAATAGAATCAAATCCGGTATTGCCTGAGTTAAAAATTGTAATGCTTTTTTCCCCGATAACGCTGCTCCAACTCTATATTCATTTTCTAAAATAGTCTGAGCAATTTTTATATTTGACCTATTATCATCTACGATTAGAATCATTTTCTGCATATGCCATCCTCCAGAACCAATTTACAAGTGTACATACTTATCAAAATTATATCTGCTGAAGCAAAATACTTATCACCTTTTTTGCTTCTTTATACTCAAAGTCCTCTAAATTTTCACAAATATCAGCCATATATGGATTTAGCTGTTCCCCTTTGTAAGTGTAGTTAAAAAGTTTATCTATGATCTTTTGTGCCTCTATAATTTCAAAATTACTAATCTTCTCATCCAGTTCCAGCAATATCTTTTTTAGGAACTCTTTCTCTACTTCCCTTTTAGGCATATTTTGTTTTGAATTTTCCTGGTTTTCATTGCACTTTTGGTTTTTGTCGACTTTGTCTAAATATTTAGCAATGTCGAAAATCACCTTGCCGTATAAATATAACATTTGTTCATGGTTATGTAAAATATAGGCCGTATCTATAGACTGTCCCGCAGATTCTAAAAGTCTTGCCTTTTCAGACAGTATTTCGGCCCCAATTCCTAAAGACGTACTTTTTAATGCGTGAACCAATATTGTATACAGTCCCCAATCCTGGGCGTTGTAAGCTGCTTGAATTTTATCCATTGATTCTTGTCCAATATTTATATATATTTCTAAAAGGACTTGATAATTTTCTACGTCATCACCTGAATAAGACATGCCCTTTTTAACATTTATATAGTCACCTAGCCGTCTGTTTAAAATAGTTTTATCCTTACATTCATTATTTTTTTCTTCCAGCTCAGAAGTCTTATACACTATTTCAGAAGGTAAATATTTAATTAAGATACGTTCTAACTTACTTCCTTCAATAGGTTTAGAAATGTAATCCGTAAACCCATAATTCAGGTACATTTTCTTTGCGTTGGATATAGCATTTGCTGTCAATGCTATTACTGGCACAGATTTACACAAATTATCATTCAATGATTTCATACGTTCAAAGGTTTCAACGCCATCCATATCTGGCATCATATGATCCATAAATATAATATGATATACATTTTTAGTTATCTTGTCTAAGCATTCTTTTCCACTCGTTACTGTATCAATTTTAAGTTCAGTATTCTTTAAAAGCCCTGTGACTACAGCAAGATTCATCACATTATCATCAACAATCAATATTTTACCTTCTGGAGCAATAAAGCTTTCTTTATAATATTTCCTCTGTTCAATACTCTTTTCATATTTTTTCTGAAAATCACCAATTGCCTCATAACTTACAATTTTCTGTGGAATCTTAGCAGTAAATATTGATCCTTTGCCATAAGCACTTTTAACACTTAGCTGTCCTCTCATTATATCCAAAAGGCTCTTTGTAATATTTAACCCCAAACCGGTACCTTCAATGCTGCGATTCTTTTCTGTATCTAAGCGTGTAAAAGAAATAAACAATAGATTTATATCTTCCTCTTTAATTCCTATACCTGTGTCTTCTACTTTAATAATCAATTCTATATTTTCACTATCTATTTTGTTCCAATTAATATGCAATGTAACAGCACCCTGATGAGTATACTTAACAGCATTAGTCAATAGATTTCCGATAATCTGGGTAATCCTTCTTTCATCTCCCCATAACCTATGTGGAATGTCTTGTGCAATATCTAATTTCAGAGAGAGTTTTTTCTCTTCAACTTTGTGAGAAATCATATTCACTAAGTCACTAAGCATGGAACTTAATTCATATTCTATTGGTGCAATTTGCATTTTACCGGACTCAATCTTTGAAAAATCTAAAATATCATTAATCAAGGAAATTAACATCTTTCCTGCATTTTGTATATTCATTGCGTATTTAGTAATGTTCTCATTTGCTGTTTCCCTTAAAATCAGCTCATCCATTCCTAACATTGCATTTATAGGAGTTCGAATTTCATGTGACATGTTTGCAAGAAAATCTGATTTAGCCTGAGACGCCGATTCAGCCATACTCACTGGTTTAAGCAGAGCTTTTACAACTACGGATATACTAATTATACTTATAATGAAACACAATAAAGTCATTATTAATGTATATTCAATTAATAAATTTCTAACATCCTTTGCCCATACACTTTCTGCAATAGCAATTCCAACATGCCACCCACAGCATTCTACATTACTTACAAAAAATGCTCTATTTTGTCCATCATAATCACTAATCCAAAGTAATTGTTTTAAGTTAGATTTATTTTCTATTTTTTTTATTAATGCTACATAGGGATTTCCTTTTAAATCTTGTAATGCAACCGGAGCATCATTAACATATCCGTACTCTTTATTTGGATGCACTACTAATCCATTATCACTATCCAGTAAAAAACCATAACTATCTTTAGGAACATTCATAGCATTAATTGTTTCTATCATTTGATCTACAAAAATGTCAATTGCTAGTACCCCTACAAGTTTTCCATTAATAACTATTTCTCTTGAAATAGTTATTATTTGCCTCCCAGTATCTGTATCATTATATGCTGTTTGTACAGCTAACTTATGAGTAGAAGTTGGGACTGTATACCATTTTCTTTGGGTATAATCCATGCTGCCATCAGGCACAAAGTCTGTAGCACACACCATGTAACTATCTGGATATTGAAAAAACAAATCATAAATGGAGTTATCTGAATTTGAATTATTTAAAATTTGGTTAAAATATGTATGTAAATATTCTCTATCTAAATTATTTACTAAAATCATGGATTCAGCTACTGTATTTAAGAATACAGCTTTTTCCCATATCCAGTTATTAATTTGATTTGCATAATCAGAAGCTAAAATAACTGCATTTTGTGTACTTTTTTCTTTTAATTCACTAGACGCAGCAGAATATCCTACAATCGAAGTCGCAGTTATACAGATAAAACAAATTGAACATACGATAATTATAAACTTCTTTTGTACACTCATATTGAACCTCTTATACCTTTTCGTCATTAGTGAAATTGTCGCCTATCATATTATTTTTTATTATACCATTAACTTACATTTAGTACTATATTTTCTTTTTTAAATGCTAACTTTTTTAAATTACTGATCTAAACGAAAGCATCCAGCAACCTATGGTTGATGGATGCTTTCATAAATTATCTTGCCAAGCATTTTAAATAATTTTCTGATATTCTATTCCAATTTACTACATTAAACCAATCATCAATATAATCCCCTCGTTTATTATAATGTTTCAAATAATAAGCATGCTCCCATACATCTATATTTAAAAGAGGGCATAAAGATTGTGTAAAGGGAGTATCTTGATTTGCCGTAGTAATAATTTCTAATCCTTTATTCTTATTCATAACTAGCCATGCATACCCGGACCCAAATACAGATAATGCGGCATTTTTAAATTTGTTTTTAAACTCTTCATAACTTCCAAAATTTTTATTTATTGCTATTGCCAGATGTGCTGTTGGCTCTTTATCACTCAGATTGTCAAATTGGCAAAAATAAAATTCATGGTTAAAAACGCCCCCTGCATTATTTTTTATAGGTATTTGTATTTCTTTTGGAAACATACCTACATTACATATTAATTGACCTAATGTTAAATCCTGCAATTCAGGATAATCTTTTAGAATATTATTCAAATTGTCAATATATGTTTGTAAATGCCTATCATGATGCAATTCCATAGTCTTTGCGTCAATATAAGGTTCCATCGCATCATATGGATAAGGTAAGGGTATGTTTTCAAACTTGTAATGCTGATTCATTATTTCACCTCACGTTCCTTGTTTTTATTTATTAAGCAACTGCTGATCTCACCTCCTAAATCTTATTATTTCTTTAAGATATTTATAACTTAAATTCTTTTAATATAATATTCACTATTACTGTTATTTTCCTTTTATTTCTATCATATTTCCAAATTATTACTTTACATATTTTACCTAATATATTATTATAAGATAGTATGATTTTACAATATTATTCAAATATGGAAAACAATTAATACTCCATATTAGGATATTTTGTAATAGTGTGTTATTTTAGGAGGAAATCATGAAAAAAAAATTATCTTTATTACTCGTATTAGTACTTTGTTTTACACTTTTTTCTTGTGTAAAGCAACCAACACCAACCGATGTTGCTAACTCGTATTTATCAGCCATAAAATCCAATGATACGGAACAATTGACTAAATTATATGCGGGAGATATTTCTACCGTAAGTTTTCAAGCAGCCTACGATGATATGTCTGATTCATTTAGTAAAGAATTGGCAAAAAACTTAACTACTAAATTTACATCATTCGAATACAAAATTTCAAATGAAATTATTAAGGATGATAAAGCTACCGTTGATGTTACCATAAAAACATACAATCTAGGAGATGCCTTTAAATCTGCAATTAGCGAATATATTACGGAAGGCATATCTCTAGCTATTTCTGGTACTTCCGAAGAAGAAATAAATAAATTGTTGGAAGATAAATTAAGTAAAAAAATTAATGAGGCTACTTTTGATTATGAAAGTACTACTCCATTAAGTTTAACAAAAACTGAAGACGGATGGATTATAGATGAATATAGCAATGATTCAGAATTCTTAAACGCACTAACTGGTGGAATTATTGATACTTCAAACGATATGGCAGAGTCTTTTGGCGATAGCGAAACAGAATAACTTATATGTAAAAGCCGCTCTTAGTTTAATAGCTTTAGAGCGGCTTTACATTATTTTTAATTAAATAATAATAAAAAGAAATTAAAATGTTCTTTGATCTTTGTTATCATCCATTTTTTCTTTCATTTCGTGAACTTTTTCTTCAGTCTTATCTAAAATATCTTCTCCCATTTCTTTAAGAGATTCTGAAGTAACTTTTCCTAAATCTTTTATTTTCACGTCACCTAAATTCATATTTATCACCTCTGTTATATTATGGGCATCTTTAAGCAAAATATGTACAATCTGCAAATTACTTTTCAAAATTCAAAATTTCAAACAAACATTATAAGGAAGTTTTCTTCGGAGTAGAAAGCACTTGTGTTGCTATGCCAATTGTACGGAAAAATAACCCCATTAAAAAAACGTCCTGATTCGGATGCGGGTTGATGTATTAAAGCAAAAAGAAAGGTTATGCATTTGTGAGCATCCATTCGGAATTGTGAAGTAGTACCATGTGCACATTATGTTTTCTGCAAGGGCATAAAAGCGGCCACAGCCGAGCCGGGGCTTAGTTTTGCTGCATATGATAATATGATAAGAGTAATCAATTTCTCTGGCTTATCTATCATTCTTGCTTTTGGGTTCTAGTCCTTTCTGATTTTTAAAAATAAAAAAACAACCAATAATTTGGTTGTTTTCTTTGGTGCGCGATGAGGGACTTGAACCCCCACGGTCGCCCGCTAGATCCTAAGT
>CAURED010000025.1:0-28466 GCA_963524205.1 uncultured Aminipila sp. | reverse complement strand
CCTTATGGTTAACAGTTTTATTATTTTAACTGTCTACCATAAGGGGAGCATATCACAATTCCTCTACTTTTTTAATCCACATAATTTTGAATTTAGATTACTACAAGGCAATTAGACGAATCTTCATATTATTTATATTTTAATTTACTTTTTGAATATTTAATGTAATAATATGGGTATGGACGGAGCAATTGATTAATACTGTAGGAGGCGATTTTATGGTGCATTTAGATTCTTTGATTGGGTTAATCTGTATGGTAAGTATTTTATTGATATTTATATTATTAATAAAATTAACAGGGCTAGAGAGTTGGCGAATAACCTTAAATGAAACCTTATCAGTATACATAGATGTGAAACGATTAAATCCTGATTTATCAGATAAAGAAGTATTTATGAGTGTATTAGATGAAAGATATAAAATGAAAATGTATTATGCTAAAAAAGAGAAAATGAAATATATGATTGAAAAGGAAATCGAAGAAGGCAGATCCATACTAAATAAATATAATCTGCAAATACTGATTTACATAAGCTTAATAATTGAAAAAAATAAAATACTTAAAAGCTATTCAACAGCACATGACATATTAACCGTAATAAGATTAGAATTACAGAGACAAGGCATTTTAAAGATAAATATTTGTTAATAGAAGTAAAATAACAATTAAGGTAGTTTAAATACAGCTTGAGTTTGTTAAATTTCTATAGTTTTTTGAAGAGGTGTTATATGAAATTTTGTTGGAGTACTCTAAGAGTAAAGAATTTGGAAGAGTCAATCCTGTTTTACAAAGACATTATTGGACTAGAGGTGGCAAACCGATTTAAAGGGGGACCTCATACAGAGATTGCATTTTTAGGTAATAGTGAAACACAAATTGAACTCATATGTGATGGCGAAAGCAGGGATACCAATGTAGGCAATGACATTTCCTGGGGTTTTGCAATAGAATCTCTTGATAAGGCACTAGATTTGGTTAAACAAAAAGGTATAGACGTTTTGAGTGGACCTACCCAGCCAAATCCACATGTGAAATTTTTCTTTTTCAAAGACCCTAATGGTATGCTAATACAGTTAGTAGAGAATATTGGTTAAGATACATAGGTTAAAATTTATATACAGACAAAACATACACAAAGATTAGGGAAAACCTAATCTTTTTTTATTATTTAAAGTCAAGGGCCCTAAAAGGATAAGTTTATCTTGAAATTATGACTGGGTGGTCATATAATATAAACAAATATGACTACCTAGTCATAAAGGAGGAAAAGGAATGCCTACAACTACTTTTAAAAATTTAAGCGAGGATAAGAAAAAAAGAATATTTAATGCTGCAGTGGGGGAATTTTCCAATAAACGATTTAATGATGCATCTATTAACCAAATCATTAAGAGAGCGGAAATTCCGAAGGGCAGTTTTTATCAATATTTCGAAGGAAAAGAAGATCTGTATATGTATATGATGGGAAAAATAGAAGAGGAGAAACGACAAATTACACACAGTATAAGTTTAGACCAAGATGCGGATGTTTTTGAGATTGGTATGCAAAAAATGAAGGCCGCTTATGAATGGGGAAAACTAAAACCGGATTATGGAAGAATCGGTGTGCTGATGTGGAGAGATAATAGTGAATTTGTTGCTAAGTTTCGTACAACCACAATTGATTGGACAAAAAAATATATAGAACGCGATAAAGAGCGGGGCCTTATAAAACCGGAGGCAAATTCAAATTTGGTTGCGGATATGTTAATCACGCTACTTTTAAATGAAGGTTTTTTCGCTGGGTTGAATGATAAAGAATATTTTGAAAAGCTTGATGGTGTGATGAAGATATTAAAAAAAGGGGTATCCCTAACAAAATAAATAATGGCATCCAAGTTTATCATAAATTTAGAGGAGGATTCAGATGAATTCATATGTATTAAGATTTAAAGAGATTGATAAAAATCAACTTTCCGTAGTTGGCGGAAAAGGTGCCAATCTGGGAGAATTATGGAAACTGGAGGGGATTCGCGTTCCGGATGGCTTTTGTGTGACAACGGAAGCTTATAAAACTATCCTAGAGAATAATAAGGAATTAGGTCATTTAATCGGTCAACTATATGGGCTTAAGGTTGATGATAGAGAAGGAATCAGTGAAAAAAGCAGATTGATTAGAAATATTATTGAAGAAACACCAATTCCAAAGAATATAGAAGAGGAAATCACAAGCTATCTATCTGAAATAAGTCAAGAAAATCCATATGCAGTACGTTCCAGCGCCACAGCGGAAGATCTTCCCACGGCTTCTTTCGCGGGTCAACAGGATACCTATTTAAATATCATTGGAAGAGAAGCTATTTTGAAGCATATTAGCAAATGTTGGGCTTCCTTATTTACGGATCGAGCTGTAACCTATCGTATTCAAAATGGTTTTGACCATCGAAAGGTCTATTTATCCGTTGTTATCCAACAGATGGTTTTCCCAGAGTCGTCAGGGATTCTTTTTACAGCGGATCCGGTGACCTCAAATAGAAAAGTTCTTTCAATCGACGCGAGCTTTGGGCTAGGGGAGGCTTTAGTTTCGGGTTTGGTAAATGCAGATATTTATAAGGTTCGAGAAGGGGAGATTATTGATAAGAAGATTTCAACCAAAAAAATAGCTATTTATTCTCTAAAAGAAGGCGGCACAGAAGAAGTAAAGCTTGAAGAAAATCGACAAAACAAACAAACCTTGACAGATGAGCAAATTGTAAAACTTGAACATCTAGGCAGAAAAATTGAAAGTTATTTTAAGCGTCCTCAGGATATTGAATGGTGTTTATACAATGATGAATTTTATGTAGTACAAAGCCGTCCGATCACCACCTTGTATCCGATTCCAGAAGCAAAGGACAGAGATGATCATGTATATTTGTCATTTGGTCATAGACAAATGATGACGGAAGCTATGAGACCTCTTGGGAGTTCATTCTTTAATTCATTTTTTGTTTTGGTTTCTGGTACCCCGATGGTGGAGGCTGGGGGACGATTATACATCGATACTTCCCATGAATTACGTTCGCCATTTATGAGTAAAGCCTTTGCTAACAGCTTAGGAATGGTGGATGTGCTAATGCAGAAATCATTTCAAAACCTACTAACGAGAAAGGACTATATAAAATCTCTGCATAAGGGAAAGGGCATGATGATGGAACCATCTGTATGGCTTAAATGGGGAGCTGGAACCATTCAAGCATACATGAAAAATGATGCCACTGATATGGAAAGATTAATGGCACAATATGCGGACCTAATGAGGCAAAAAGAAAAGATCATTGATAAGTTAACAGGACAAGCTTTGTTTGAATTCCTTCAAAAGGACTTTGTCCATATCAAAACTGCTATTTTTAACAGTTATAAGTTCACATTTGCTGGCACGTATGCTTCAAGTTGGATTAATAAAAACATATTAAAGTGGATAGGTGAAAAAAATGTAGCTGATACACTAGCCCAATCTGTTTCAAATAATGTTACATCTGATATGGGACTTGCCCTTCTTGATGTGGCGGATGTTGTTAGACAGTATCCGAAAGTAGTGGAATATTTCAACAATGCAAAAGATGAAGACCTCTTTAAGATACTAGATAAACTAGATGGAGGAGACGTTGTTGCTAAGACCATAAAAGATTTTTTGAGAAAATACGGAATGAGGTGTTCTGCTGAAATTGATATCACTAGAACAAGATGGAATGAGAACCCAAACATTCTTATTCCAATGATTCTAAGCAATATGAAGGCGTTTGAACCGAATGCACACACCTTAAAATTTGAAGAAGGCCTGAACGAAGCGAAGCAGAAAGAAAAGGAAGTACTGACAAAGCTTAAGAAAATGCCAGGAGGAAAACGAAAGGCAAAAAAGACAAAAAGGATGATAAGCGTTCTTCGTAATTATGTTGGATATCGGGAATATAACAAATATATTATGGTGTGGTATTTTTGGATTATTAAACAGGCTCTCATGAAAGAAGCGGACAAATTAGTACAAAATGAAGTTATTGAAAACAAGGCTGACATTTATTATTTAACTTTTGATGAATTAAGGGAAACCATAAAAACGAATTCCGTCGATCGATCAATAATAGAAAAAAGAAAAGAAGAATATGAAATCCACAAAAAACTAACTCCTCCAAGATTAATGACATCAGATGGTGAAATTATATATGGGGAATATGATACAGGAAATATGCCAGAGGAGGCTTTAGCAGGTGTTGCTGTATCATCTGGTATAATTGAAGGTCGGGCTAGAGTCATTTTAAATATTGAAGACGCTAATATTGAAGAAGGAGATATATTGGTGACGACGTTTACTGATCCAAGTTGGACTCCAGTATTTGTATCAATCAAAGGATTGGTAACTGAAGTAGGCGGCATGATGACGCATGGTGCTGTAGTTGCAAGAGAATACGGATTGCCTGCTGTTGTTGGGGTGGAAAATGTAACAAAACGGGTGAAAGATGGTCAAATGATCCGGGTTAACGGTGTGGATGGTTATGTTGAAATACTATAAAAAGTAATAGGCACATGATTTTGGAAAGTTTGCTGTTAGCGCAATAGCAACTAGTAGATCAACAGTAGTAGAAAAATGAACACATTAACCATAAAAAACAATTAACATAGCTGTTACTTTCCAACAAAGCGGGTACAATAATAAAAAATAAGGAAATAAAGGAAGTAATGCTATGCCTAATAACAAAAAAACTAATCGATTGATAAATGAGAAATCTCCTTATTTGCTTCAGCACGCTTACAATCCAGTAAACTGGTATCCATGGTGTGAAGATGCATTTGCAAAAGCAAAAGAAGAAGATAAACCGATATTTCTTTCAATTGGTTATAGTACCTGTCATTGGTGCCATGTAATGGCTCATGAGAGCTTCGAAGATAATCAAGTGGCTGAAATATTAAATAATAATTTTGTATCCATTAAGGTAGATAAAGAAGAACGTCCTGATATTGATAGTATTTATATGGCAGTTTGCCAAATGCTTACAGGAAGTGGTGGATGGCCTACAAGTATTTTTATGACTTGTGAACAAAAACCTTTTTTTGCAGGAACCTATTTCCCAAAAGAAACAAGTTATGGTATGATTGGCTTTAAGGAATTGCTAAATAAGATTAGTGAAAATTGGAAAATAAATAGAAGTGAGCTTTTAAATGCATCTGAACAAATTGTGAAACATTTAAGTACTACAGAAAAGCAAAGTGAGAAGGCTGATGGCAAATTAATAGATAATGCAGTGCATCTGTTCGAGAGAAGTTTTGATAAAACTTATGGAGGCTTTGGCAATGCTCCCAAGTTTCCTACCCCGCACAATTTATTGTTTTTAATGAACTGCTATGAAGCAGACCAGAATAAAAAGGTGCTGTCAATGGTTGAAACTACTTTGATACAAATGTATAGAGGTGGTATGTTTGACCATATTGGCTATGGATTTTCAAGATATTCTACAGACAAGTATTTTCTTGTTCCCCATTTTGAAAAGATGCTCTATGACAATGCACTTCTTTTAATGAGCTATACTAAAGCTTTTTATTTAACTGAAAAACCAATTTATAGAGAAGTCACTCAAAAAACCGCTAAATATGTTATGTCTGAAATGACAAATCCAGACGGAGGCTTTTACTGTGCACAGGATGCTGACAGTGAAGGGGTAGAAGGCAAATATTATGTATTTGATTATAATGAACTCATAAACCTGCTGGGAGATAAAGTTGGAGCACAGTTTAATGAATATTATGGAGTCACTAGAGAGGGGAATTTTGAGGGTAAAAATATACCTAATCTGTTGAACAATTCTAATATTGATGACAGATTTTATCAATATATTCCTCAGGTTTATCAATATAGAAAGACTCGAGCACAGCTTCATCTTGACGATAAAATATTAACTTCATGGAATTCACTAATGATAGCAGCGTTTGCAATGATGTATCAAGTATTTGGGGAAGAAAAATATCTTGAGACTGCTAAAAAAGCAGATCAGTTTATTACAGAAAAATTACAGGAAAATAATACGCTATATGTTAGCTTTCGCGATGGCATTCGTTCATCGAAGGGGTTTTTAGATGATTATGCATTTTATATCTTTGCACTGATTCAGTTATATGAAGCGACACTGGATAGCAAGTATTTGGACAAAGCAGAAAGCTTCTGCCACAAGGCCATTGATGAATTTTATGATAAAAAGCATGATGGATTTTATCTATATGGAAAAGGAAACCAGAAACTTATCATAGTACCGAAAGAGACCTATGATGGAGCAATTCCTAGTGGCAATTCGGTGATGGCATATAATCTGGTTAAACTTGGACATATTACAAATAACGCAGAGTTTACAGAAAAAGCTAAGCGCCAGCTAGAATTTATGTCTTTTTCGGCTAAAGAATATCCAGCAGGATATAGTTTTTTTCTTATGGCATTATCCATGTATTTAAATCCTTTAGAGGATATTGTCTGCGTATTAAAAGATAAAGACGATTTGAAAAGTCTTAAGGGCAAAACAAAGCTTAACTCAAATATAAAAATTCTGGAGAGAGAAACTGACGAATATAAAATCATCAATAATCAAACAACATTTTATATTTGCAAAAATCACAGTTGTCTGCCTCCTACAAATGATGCAACAAAGGTGATGAATTAATGTACAGAACACAGTAGTTTATTAAAAGGGGGGGCAATACTATGAAAAGAAGGATTTTATTGGGAGCAATCATTTTATGCTTGATTCTCTCAGGTCATGCTTGGGCGGCTACAGAAAAAACTCCAAAGTTTGAAGTTAATGGTCAAAGTGTGAAATTTGACTTAGATACAGGATTACCCTATATAAGTAAAGCTGGACGGGCAATGATGCCGTTAAGAGCCTGCTTAAGTTCTATAGGCTGCCAAGTAGACTGGAATCAGGATACCCAAAAGGTTTCACTAATTAAAGGAAATATTAAGATTGAAGTTCCAATGAACCAAAAATATATTTATGTAAACCAAAAGAAAGTTTTTACGGATATTGCTGCCATAGTACAAAATGGGAGAACATATTTGCCTCTTCGAGCTGTGATGGAAGCATTAGGATATGCTGTTGACTGGGATAGTAACACACAGACTGTTATTGCGAATAAACTTACCACAGCAACTATTAATGGTGGAACAACAGGTATATTTTCTCGCAAACAGCTTAATTTCGATGGATTTAATGGCATCGAAGGAGATATTACACTGCCTATAGTCAGTATTGCAGAAAAGGGAGACTGTCCTTATGTTTATTTCGGTTTAGACTGGGAGAATGACATTGGAAATGTAGAAGGCGGTTTTCAATTTATCGAAGATTCAACACATCCAGGATATAATAAGTGGACTGTGTTTATGAGGCAGGGCGACTCTTGGTTAAACGGTAAAAATGTACTTTTGGAGCAGGGTTCTACACATCACTTAAAGTTATATGCACAAAATATATCAAAAGAGCAAGTGGATATTGTGATCGAATTAGACGGTTGTGAGGTTGTACGTAAAGTTTCAAATAGAGCAGACGTTAGTAGTACCTGTGCAAAGGCTGTAATATCAATGGCTATGTCTAAGGCATTTGATGGAACCAATTGCTTTTCACAATCTAAAGGAGCTAAATTTGAAAATCTGAAAGTGTCAAAAATAGAATCGAATGCATATATTGATTTTGATAATTTTGAGTTATATCATAAATGGAATCTTAACTCAGGCGCTGCAGGTATGTGGTTTGGAACTGTAGATTGTATTGCAGATTATCTTCATTATGGTATGGATGGAAGCGTCTCTATATATAAATAAATCATATTCTAATATATATAACAGGAACAGGAAAATGCCCATTAGCGTATAAAAAATAACTTGTGTATGAAAAAAATGTGATATACTAATAGCATTAAATTTCGAGGGAGGTGAATTTTATGGAGGAAAAAGAATTTTACTCCATAGGTGAGGTCAGTAAAATTTGTAATATATCAAAGAAAGCACTTAGATTTTATGACAAAATAGGTATTATATCTCCTGACAAAGTTTGCGATGACAACAACTATAGATTTTATAATAGAACAACTTTATTATCTTTACCAGTTATAAAATATTATAAGCAGATGGGGTTTAAACTAGAAGAAATGCGTGCACTTTTCGAAGGGAATACGTATGGCATTATAGAAAGGCAGTTTAGACGAAAAATTGATGAACTAAAGGAATTAGAAGCCAACATTCACAATAGTTATACATCAGTAAAAGACTGGTATGATCTGATATTAGAAGCACAGCTTGTTATTGAGAATCATGTACATGAAGTGGCTGTAAAATATATTGATGCTACTACTTATTGTTATATGGAGCAGGATTTTAATTATAACTATAGAGAATCAATTATAAATATAGATTGGACAAACTATCTGGAGAGTATCCAGAATGAAATTACAGGGCCTGTAGTGCTTAATTTTCCTTCTTTTAGAGAAAAAATGAATGGAAATTGCAAAAAAGTTAAGATAATGCAAAAGCCCATTCTGGAATACAAAGAAGAGCAAGTGATAAAAATGGGGGGATATATGGTTGCCTCATGTTATCATATAGGCAGTCCTGTAAATATTTATGAGGCTTATCAAAAAATTTGCCTGTGGGCTGAAGCCCATGGCTATAAATGCACAGAAGAGTGCTATGAAAGGTATGTTACAGATTATTGGACTACAAGAAATGAAGAACAGTTTGTAACAGAAGTTATGATTAGAGTTACAAGAGAGTAGAATGGATTTTACCATATTAATATATTAAGAAAAACATTCCCTTTAGGGGAATGTTTTTATTTTTGTTAAACAATAAACAACTTAAATATTCTTTAAATACTGCAACAAAATAACAATTAATTTATATAGAATATAAAACTTAGATTCGTAATATTTTCAATATTTGCAAAGTGAAAAGTTTCCAATAATAAGCAATATTAGCATTGTTAACCTTAAGAATATAACATTATTCAGTAGATTTAAAATTATCTCAAAATTACAACTTCATCGCTGTTGACATTGCCCTTTAGGGTAATGATTATAATTGACTTGTTGAAGCATTTATTATTAAACTAGGAGGTTACAATGAAATTTAGTGTAGGTTTAATGTTAACAATGGGTTTGCTAGGTGCAATGTTACTGTTCGCGACTCCGGCATTTGCTGCCGAAGGCGGTGTTATTAAGGGAACAACTCCTATAGACCAGGGTATGGCAAACAATGCAAAGGATATAACTATTTATAATAGCAAAATCGCAGCATCTTTTGCAGTTGGATCATCAAATTATTGGAACATGACGAAAGGCAGCATATTGGATGTTGCTAAGGTTAAAGGAAAAACCAGTGGCGGAAACCCAATTTTTGGAGTGGACTTAGTTAATGATGTGGAATTTTTAAATAACTACTGGACAGCAACGGATGCATATAAGGGAACAGACTTACTAGAAGATGATGTTAAAGTTAGTTATAAAGTGAATGCAACCAACATTGAAGTAGTCGCAAAAACAAGGTACTACAAAGAAGGGCATGATAAGCCTCTTGATGTTACTACTAAGTATATACTTGAGGATGGAAAAGACTACATTCAGATGGTGACCACTATGAAGAACCCCGCAGGGAATCAGGCATATGAAGCTATGAATGCGGGCTATTCTATTTCAACTCTGGCTGCAAATATGTATGGACCATTTGGGTGGTATCCGGATACTAAGGTTACAGGTATTCGAGTAGGTAACGATCCAAGAGTCAAGGAACCTCTTGCAAACTTTGTAGCTACATATGGGCAGGAATCATATAATTCAACATATTGCGTATCTGTAGAACTTGATGACGCTGATACATATAAAGGTTCATCTGGATACAAAGATATTTATAAAAGAGTAACTATTGCAGGCGGACAGGCTGTTACATTTAACGGTGAAATGCTTGTTTCTGACACAGCTTCAACAACACCGATCGTAGAACGTGATATACAAAAATTTGCAATGAAAGCTGATACAATTTCAGGTAAAGTTTTAGATAATGCAGGAAAACCTGTTGAAAATGCTTTTGTAATTATTTATAAAAGCGGCTCTTATGTGGGCAATGATGATAAAACAGTTGTCAAAGTAGAATCTGCCCCTCTTGCGTGGGCTATGACAAATGCAAAGGGTGAATATAGCTTTAAGCTTCCTGATGGAACTTATAGTATTCACGCAGAGGCCCTTGGAAGTACGCCTTCTAATGCACAGGCTGTTGTTATTAAGGATGGAACAGCAGATAATAAGAATTTAAATTTTGCACTTCAAGCGGGTGCTCATACAACGCTTAAGGTAAAGGATCAGACAGGAAAGAATATCCCCGCTAGAATTGAAGTAAAGTCAAGTGCACCAACTGATATAAAAATGCTGGGAAGTTCAGTATATTTTACAAATTTAGTGAATGGGGAATACGTTGCAGATTTTGATGTTCCAGCAGGTATATTCTCATTTACTGCTTCATACGGTGCTGATTATGAATCAAAAAAAGTTACCGTAAGTGATGTAAAAATCGCTTCTGGAGAAAAATATGTTAATACAAAGGATTTAGTAATAAAGGAGATAATAAACCCAAGACTAAAGAATTGGTATAATATGGACAACCACCAACATTCAAGTATAGGTGATGGAGCTACTCCAATAGATCAGTTATTTATTGCTCAAATATGTGCAAAACTAGATCTTAACCTAGTTTCAGATCATGATTCAGTTCAGAATGATGCTGAAATGGTTAAATTAGCTGGAACTGTTGGAAGATCTGTAGTTCCAAGTCTTGAGGTTTCTCCGGGATGGGGACATTGGGGGATTTTAAATGTTGACTATTCATCAAATGAGGGTACACCAATAAGTGCGTCTTTAAAACCTGGTGAGATTATTGCCAAAGGTCACAGCATGGATGCAGTAGTTGTAGTGAACCATCCTTATACAGACTATGGTTTCTTTTTAAACAGAGATGGCGTTATTGGAGGACATGACAAGGGTACAGATGATTTTGACCTTATTGAACTTCAGTCAACTTTAAATTTAGCAGATGCAAAAAATATGGATGCAAAAGCTCTGGCAGATGCAATGAATATTTATTGGAATAAGGGGCAGAAAAAGTTTTTAAGTGCGGGCTCAGACCAGCATGATGTTAAATCTGGATTATATCCAGGAATTATTAGAATGTACGCACACATTAATGGAGATGTAAATGCTGATACATATCTTGCAGCTTTAACATCAGGTCATGCTTATGCAACAATGGGACCACTATTTACATTGGATGAAAGTGTAATGTTTGGAGAAACTTATAATGTTGCAAAAGAAAAAGCATTTACATTCAAATCAAGTGTACAAGCGGTTAATACATTGAAGAAAATTGATGTGTATAGCATGGGCAAGATTGTAGCTTCTTATAATTATGATACTGCTGAACCAGTTGAATTTACTTATGAAATGAAGAATGATGGCACAAAGAATTTATGGTATAGCTTTGTTGCTGTAGATGGAGCTGGACATTATGCTGTAACGAATCCAATATGGGTTGACGATTTTGCGGCTTCAAACGCAGCTGTATCTCGTGCTCAGTTTGTTGAAATGCTTTACACTTTAAGTGGGCAGGAATCGACAGAAACTGTTGCAGCGTTTAAAGATGTTGCATTAGATACATCTTATGCAAAGGCAGTTGCTTGGGCAAAGAAAAATGCAATTGTAAATGGTACAACCACAATGAATTTCAGCCCAAATGCATCTATAAGTAGAGAACAAATGGTAACTATCCTTTACAATTATGCAAAAGCAATGGGGAAAGATGTTTCAAATATAGAAGGTATGGCGATTCAGAATTTTGAGGATTGGACAAATACATCAGCTTATGCTAAAACGTCTATGCGTTGGGCATTTAATCAAAAAATTATTCTTGGAGAATCTTCAACAATTCTTGGACCAAAGGCTACTGCTACAAAGGCTCAAGCTTCAATTATTATTAGCAGAGTAAAGTAAATTAATAAGTTTACTTACATACTGTGGGCAATTTGAGGTTATAATAACATTTAGCAACTTCTATAATACACAAACATTCCCCTTAGGGGAACGTTTGTGTATTTTTTTATCAAAAAAATACTTTTAAAATCGAATTATGAACAAAAGTTAGTTGAATTAGTATAATTTGAAAGTGTTTTAACAACAAAAAAATACTGTCAAAATATCTGTTGACATTCCCCCTTAGGGCAAGGAGTATAATTCAATTACAAAGTATAGAAAATGCTAATGCAGGGATATAATAAAACTATAACATTAGGGCATAATAAAACTAAAATGTATCAAAAAAATCTAAAAATGACAAAATAGGTCGATTATTAAAGGTCATTATAAATTTTTATTTAATGATAATACATAAGAGAACGTAGAACGTAGTTCGTACGTTTGAGTGAAAGGAGTTTTATTTTTATGAACGAAGTTTCAGGAGCAGCTAATGCAAAAACAATTGCTGCTAAAAAAAAGTTATCATCTAGTTTTTTTAAAAAAGGTATTACAGTTGCCATTCTATCAGGTATATGTTATGGATTGTACTCCGCATTTATGACACTAGGTATGGCAAAAGGTGTTTGGGCAAACAATTTATATGTAGGTACTACAGTAGGAGGAACTGTTCTTTCATCATTTGTTATGATTTACATGCTGGGAGCTTTGGGCAGTGCACTTAATGACACAATCAGCGGTGTATGGTGTATCCTGATTGCTGCTGTAAAAGGTAAATTAGGTGACTTCTTCAGAACATTAAAGACTAAGCCTGGTGCAGTTATGATTGTGGCTGCCCTTATCGGCGGACCTATTGCAAGTACAGCATATGTTGTATCTCTACAAATGGCTGGCTCAATCATTATTCCTATTACTGCGCTTTGCCCTGCTATTGGTGCTATTTTAGGAAGAGTTTTATTTAAGCAAGAATTAAATGCTCGTATGATGGCAGGTGTTGCAATTTGTATTATCGCAAGTATCATGATTGGAACAACAGGCATGAGCGCTGATGCTCCAGCAGGTTTAATGCTGGGTATCCTAATTGCATTTATCGCAGCTCTTGGCTGGGGTATTGAAGGTTGCGTAGCAGGTTATGGTACTTCCATGATTGACTATGAAATTGGTATTACAATTCGTCAGTGTACATCAGGTCTTACAAACTTAATCATCTTAGTTCCACTTTGGGGAATCCTTTCAGGTGGTGGAATCGGACTTGCTGGTGAACTTATTGGTGACGTAGTAACAGATATGCCGTCATTAATCTTCTTTATCATTAGTGGTTTTGCATCAGTATATGCATACAGCTTATGGTACAAAGGAAATAGTATGTGTGGAGCTGCTCTTGGTATGGCTTGTAATGGCGCATACTCATTCTGGGGTCCGTTCTTTATTTGGATTGTATTAGGCATATTCGATGGACAACCAGGAAAGGGGCTTCCTCCAATTGCTTGGGCCGCTGCTATCGTTATGATTTTTGGTATCCTAATGATTTCTATGAATCCATTGGATTTATTAAAAAAGAAGGAGGCATAGTGCAATGAGACCACTTAATTATGCAATATTAAAATATTTTACAACAGTTAAAGAGGCATGCGCGGATGATGTGATTGAGGCTTTAAAAGGTCAATATGGCTCATTTAAATCTTTAAGAAAGCCTGCTGTAATCGAAGCAATTATGACAGGTGAAGCGAATGGTCTTCTTGAAGAAACAAGGTATGATCTTGATTCAAAAGGAGAACTAAGAGTTTATTATCATGCGCATAAAGAAGGTGCAGACACAATTAATACTTATATTAGATAAATAAATAATTGGTTAATTGTTAAACTATTCTAAGGGTCATTATATATGTCCCTTAGGATAATTATGAAAGGAGGATTAATTCCGTGAGATATTATGGAGAACAGGCGTTAGGCCTAATTGAAACTTTAGGCATGGTTCCTGCATTAGAAGGTGCAGATAAAATGCTAAAGGCTGCGGATGTTGAGCTAGTAGCTTATGAAAACATCGGGTCAACATTAGTTACAATTTTAGTTAAGGGTGACGTTGCTGCTGTAAAAGCTGCTGTTGAGGCTGGTGCTGAGGCTGCTGCTGCAATTGGCAAATTAACTGCAAAGAACGTTATGCCTCGTCCGATTCCGGCTGTAGGCGATATTGTATCAGTACACGATATTGATTAATTAGATTATTATAAAGAAAGGAACTACACAGATGGCAAATTATGAAGCTTTAGGCTTAGTTGAAACCTTTGGTTTGGTTTTCATTTTAGAAGCAGCGGATGCAATGTGTAAGGCAGCAGACGTTGAACTAGTTGGATATGAAAACACAGCATCTGGATACATCTCAGTATTAGTAAGAGGAGATGTAGGAGCATGTAAGACTGCTGTAGCTGCTGGAGTAAAGGCTGTACAGGAGATGGAAGATGGTAATCTTTACAGTTCAGTTGTTATTCCAAGACCACATCAGGATCTTGAGAAAATTATTGCTCGTTATTCACTTGATAAGTTACTTGGTTAATTGCTTGCTGTTAAATCGGCAAGTTGGAGTAAATATTTTGAGTAAAAGGAGAGTCATAAATGAATATTATTGATAATGATTTGCTCTCCATCCAAGAATCTCGAATTCTTGCGGAGAATGCACGTGATGCGCAGAAAGCCCTAGCGACTTTTCCGCAGGAAAAATTAGATGAGATTGTTGAACGCATGGCGGAAGAAATTGATAAGCATACAAGCGAACTTGCTAGGATGTCTTGTGAAGAAACTGATTATGGAAATTGGCAAGATAAATGCATTAAAAACAGATTTGCCTGTGAGTACTTAAGAACAAGACTTAGAGGTATGCGTTGTGTAGGTGTTATCAACGAAGACAAGCAGAACAGAACAATGGATGTAGGAGTACCTATGGGTGTAATTGTTGCACTTTGTCCAGCAACGAGTCCAGTTTCTACTACTATATATAAGGCTTTAATAGCAATCAAGTCAGGAAATGCAATTATATTTTCGCCTCATCCAAGAGCAAAATGCGTAATTGCAAAAACACTTGATATTTTGATTCGTGCAGCTGAAGGTTATGGATTACCAGAAGGAGCACTTGCATATTTGCATACAGTTACTCCTAGTGGTACTACTGAGTTAATGAATCACAAAGCAACCTCCTTAATTATGAATACAGGAGTTCCTAAAATGCTGCAAGCAGCATACCAGGCAGGTAAACCTGTTATATATGGAGGAAATGGAAATGGCCCGGC
Organism: uncultured Aminipila sp.; assembly: GCA_963524205.1. Taxonomy (GTDB): domain Bacteria; phylum Bacillota; class Clostridia; order Peptostreptococcales; family Anaerovoracaceae; genus Aminipila. The sequence goes on along the minus strand of CAURED010000025.1, from coordinate 13,177 downwards.
ATTTATTGAGCGTACAGCTAATATTAAACAAGCTGTATGTGACATTATTGCCAGCAAAACTTTTGACAATGGTATTGCCTCAGCAGCTGAACAATCTATTGTTGTAGATAGCTGTATCGCAACAGAAGTTAAGACTGAGTTGTTAAACAACGGTGGTTACTTTATGTCAGAAGATGAAGCAAAGAGACTTGGTTCTTTATTTTTCCGTTTCGACGGAAGTGCAGATTCAGAGATGTTTGGTAAAACTGCTCAACAGTTGGCTAAAAAAGCTGGCTTTTCGGTACCTGATAGTGTAAAGATTTTGATTTCTGAACAGAAATATGTTTCAGAAGATAATCCTTACTCGAAAGAAAAGCTTTGCCCTGTTTTGGCATACTACATTGAAGATGATTGGATGCATGCTTGTGAAAAGTGTATTGAACTCTTGCTTAGCGAAAGACATGGACACACACTTGTTATTCATTCGAATGACGAAGAAGTGATCCGTCAGTTTGCATTAAAGAAGCCTGTAGGCAGAGTACTTGTTAATACACCGGCTGTTTTTGGCAGCATGGGTGCTACGACTAATTTATTCCCTGCTATGACTTTAGGCAGCGGATCGGCAGGAGAGGGTATGACCTCCGACAACGTTTCGCCTATGAATCTTATCTATGTCCGCAAAGTTGGATATGGAGTGCGAAAGACAGAAGAAATTGTCAAGGGTGTATTAGCAGAAGAAGACAATTCATCACGTTTAACAACATGTAAGGAAGAGAATGATTCTGAGAATATACAAATGCTTCATAGCATTTTGAAAAAAGCTATAGAAGCAATTCAGTAGCAATATAAAAAGCCAAAATCAGACTAATGAATCTGACAAAATAAAAAAGAATGAGAGGTAAAAAATTTGGATATTCGTGAATTTTCAGAAAAATTTGCAGAAGCTACCAAAAGTATGTCTGCAGAGGAACGCGCAGCTATCATGAAGATGTTTGAAGGCGTTTCTAGTGAAATTACAAAGAATGATACATTTGCGTACAGAGAAACAGTTGCCGCTAATGATAATGGAACTGGAATTCCAAATGGAATGACACAGAGACATAAATTATTGAAGGAAAACTATTTAAAGCAGGTGCCAACTATTACAACTTTCCGTGCTAAAGCGGTTACTAAGATTGCAAAAGAAAATCCTGGTATGCCTAAAATTATGCTTCGTGCTAAATGCTTTAAGTACTGTTGTGAAGAAGCACCATTAGTAATTCAGGACAACGAATTAATCGTTGGTGCTCCTTGTGGTGCTCCTCGTGCCGGCGCTTTCTCTCCTGATATTGCATGGAGATGGATGCTTGATGAAATTGATACAATTGGTACTCGTGACCAGGACCCATTCTTTGTTTCAGAAGAAGACAAGAAGGTTATGCGCGAAGAGTTATTCCCATACTGGGCAGGAAAGTCAGTAGACGAATACTGCGAAGACCAGTATAGAGAAGCTGGAGTTTGGGAACTATCTGGTGAATCATTTGTTTCAGACTGCTCATATCATGCAACAAACGGTGGTGGAGACTCAAATCCTGGATATGATGTAATCCTTATGCATAAGGGTATGCTAGATATTCAGCAGGAAGCAAAAGACCATATTGCTAAATTAGATTATGAAAACCCTGATGATATCGAAAAGATTTATTTCTATAAGTCAATTATCGATACTACAGAAGGCGTTATGATTTATGCTAAGCGTATGTCAGAATATGCTGCTGAATTAGCTGCTAAGGAAACAAATCCACAGCGTAAGGCAGAATTGCAGAAAATTTCAGAAGTTAATGCAAGAGTTCCAGCTCATAAGCCTGAAACTTTCTGGGAAGCGATTCAGTCTATGTTCACTATAGAATCACTATTAGTAGTAGAAGAAAATCAGACAGGTATGTCAATCGGTCGTGCTGACCAGTATATGTACCCATTCTACAAGGCTGATATTGAATCAGGACGTATGAACGACTATGAAGCATTTGACCTAGCAGGTTGTATGCTAATCAAATTGTCAGAAATGATGTGGGTTACAAGTGAAGGAGCTTCTAAGTTCTTCGCTGGTTATCAGCCATTCGTAAATATGTGTGTTGGTGGTGTTACTCGTGATGGACAGGATGCTACAAATGATTTGACTTATTTATTGATGGACGCCGTTAGACTAGTTAAGATTTACCAGCCATCACTTGCTTGTCGTATTCATAAGTCTTCTCCACAGAAGTACATGAAGAAGATTGTAGATGTAGTACGTTCAGGTATGGGATTCCCTGCTTGTCACTTCGATGATACTCATATCAAGATGATGCTTGCAAAGGGCGTTTCAATTGAAGATGCTAGAGACTACTGCCTAATGGGTTGTGTAGAGCCTCAGAAGTCAGGTCGTCTATATCAGTGGACATCAACAGCTTATACTCAGTGGCCAATTTGTATTGAACTTGTTCTTAACCATGGTGTTCCACTTTGGTATGAAAAGCAGGTTTGCCCTGACTATGGAGATATTACTCAGTATAAGACTTATGAAGAATTTGATGCAGCTGTAAAGAGAATGATTCAGTATGTAACTAAATGGACGAGTGTTGCTACAGTTATTTCACAGCGTGTACACAGAGAATTAGCACCAAAGCCATTAATGTCTATCATGTATGAAGGATGTATGGACAAGGCTAAGGATGTTTCTGCTGGTGGAGCTATGTATAACTTCGGACCTGGTGTTGTATGGTCTGGTCTTGCCACTTATGCTGATTCAATGGCAGCTATCAAGAAAGTGGTATTTGACGATAAGAAATATACATTAGAACAGCTAAATACAGCATTAAAAGCTGACTTTGCTGGATATGACCAGATTAAGGCTGACTGTCTTGCTGCTCCTAAGTATGGTAATGATGATGATTATGCAGATTTAATTGCAGCTGATCTTATTAACTTTACTGAAATGGATCACCGCAATTATAAAACATTATATTCAGTATTAAGTCATGGTACGCTATCAATTTCCAACAATACTCCATTTGGACAATTGCTAGGTGCATCAGCTAATGGACGTGCAGCTTGGTCTCCATTATCAGATGGTATCAGCCCTACTCAGGGTGCTGACTACAAGGGACCTACAGCTATCATTAAGTCGGTTTCAAAATTGGCATGTGATAACATGAACATTGGTATGGTTCATAACTTTAAGCTTATGGCAGGTCTTCTTGACACGCCAGAAGGTGAAGCTGGTATCATTGCATTACTTCGTGCAGCTTGTGCTATGGGTAATGGAGAAATGCAGTTCAACTATCTTGACAACAAGACTTTGGTTGAAGCTCAGAAGCATCCAGAACAGTACCGTGACCTAGTTGTTCGTGTAGCAGGTTATAGTGCATTCTTCGTAGAATTATGTAAGGATGTTCAGGATGAAATCATCAGCAGAACAATGTTGACACATTTCTAAAATTATAAATTAAATTGACTTTAAATTAATAAATCTGCTGCCTGGAGTCAGGTGGGATAAGCTGGAAGGCTGTGGGCAGCAATAAATTATCTATTTAAAGACCAAGATAAATCAAATTGGAGATTGAATAGTATGAGCAATACAAATGCAGGTATAATTGAAAGAAAAGCGACCATTTTCAATATACAAAAATACAATATGTATGATGGTCCTGGCGTAAGAACACTAGTGTTCTTTAAAGGATGTCCGCTCCGTTGTAAATGGTGCGCAAATCCTGAAGGATTAGAAAAAAAGTTTCAAGTAATGTTCAAAAGTAATTCATGTACGAATTGCGGAGCTTGTGTTTCTGTTTGTCCGGTTGGAATACACAGTATATCTAAGGATAACCAAAAGCATGAGGTATCTCAAAACATTGATTGTCTTGGCTGTGGTAAATGTGTAGAAGCTTGTAATGCTAAAGCACTAACAGTTGTTGGGGAAGTCAAAACAATTTCTGAACTATTGGAAATTATTTTGGAAGATAAGACCTTTTATGATGTTTCAGGAGGCGGAGTTACCTTAGGTGGTGGTGAAGTGACCATGCAGACTGAGGCCGCAACCAGTTTATTACAGGCATGTAAACAGGAGGGTATTAACACTGCTATTGAAACCTGTGGATATACTAAATTAGAAAACATATTAAAGATTGCTGAATTCACGGATTTATTCCTTTTTGATATCAAGCAGATGAATTCTGATAAACATTTTGAATTGACAGGAGTTCGTAATGAATTAATTTTAAGTAATTTAAAAGAACTTCTTCATCGAAGATACAATGTTAAAGTTAGAATGCCTATGCTAAAGGGTATCAATGACAGTGAGGAAGAGATTCGACAGGTTATTGAATTTTTAATGCCATACCGTGATTGTAAGAATTTTAAAGGTATTGATCTACTTCCTTATCATAAGCTAGGTGTAAATAAGTATAATCAGCTTGGTAAAGAATATCCTATTAAGGGAGATCCAAGCTTGAGTGACGAAGATTTGGATAGAATTGAAGGTTGGATCAAGAAATATGATTTCCCAGTATCCGTTATACGTCATTAAAGGTGAAGGATTATTCGAATAGAATAGAAGTGAAAGGTAAGTTTTATGGGAACAGCTATTGAAAAAGCTACAGAGCGTATCATACAGGAGTCGGTACCTGGTAAACAGGTCACAATTGCTCACGTGATTGCTTCGCCCATGCCTGATATATATGAGCGTTTAGGAATAGAAGATAGAGGTGCCATTGGTATTCTAACATTGTCACCCTACGAAACAGCTATCATTGCAGCAGATGTCGCTACAAAGACAGCAGATGTAGAGATTGGTTTTCTAGATCGTTTCACTGGCTCGGTTGTTATCAGTGGTGATGTGCAAAGTGTTACTACAGCACTTGAGGCTGTAACTGAAACCTTGTGTAACTTGCTTGGCTTTACAACAGTTCCTATTACAAAGACATGAGAAAAAAACGTGTTATGGTGATAGGTCCTACGCATTGCGGAAAGACAACACTGGTAAATGAGCTAAATGATTATGATGGTCCATTAAGAAAAACACAGGACACCATTTATGGGGAAAAAACAATTGATGTACCTAGTTCATATGTGGCAATCCCTTGGATGTATAAGCATTTAATTGCCACAGCACAGAATGCTGCATCACATATATTACTGTTGGTAGACCAATCAAATCCTGTAGAGATTTATTCACCAGGTTTTGCAAAGATATTCAATTGCCCTGTTATTGGGGTAATAACCAAATGTGATTTAAAACCAGAAAATGAGAGAGTGTGTTTGAGGCAGTTAAAGCAAATAGGTGTTTTAGAACCCTATTTTAAGATAAGTATTCCGGAAGGAATAGGAATCGAAGCTTTAAAGGCATTTATATTTAATACAAATTAAACGTAAAGGGGGACAAATATGAAGTTTATAACCGAAGAAGATCTGCGGGATATATATAAAAGAGAACCTTTTACCACCTATGAAATGGAACCAGGGACAAGACTTACACCTGGAGCACGCCAATTTTTAGCGGATCGTGGGATCAATATGTTTGATGACCAACCGTTTGTAAAGAAATATGTTGTTACTTCCAGTGAAGATGTAACAAATGTGAAAGCTGAGGCTAAAAAGCCAGAAGCTGCACAGGAAAAGAAGATTAGCTGGAAACAAAAGAAACTTTATTGCAAGATGAAGTCTATGGAAGCATTATTTCTTTCTACGGGTCAAGAGCTTTTAAATAAAGATGTATTTTTAGCTCAAAGTGTTATCAACTTAGGTAAACAGTTCGCTAACGTTAGAGTGTTTGCAGAAGGTAAAGGCTTGGGTGAAATCGTATGCTGCCAGGAATGCAGTGGAATGAATGGAGACAATTTCTGTAAAGACATTGATGACTGTTTTGAAATCACAGAATTCCATATGCAGCTTGAGAAGGGCAAAGAAATTTTGAACTTACATAAGCTACGCTGTGCGCTACGTGAAGTAGAACCAGTTGTTATGGAAGTATACGAGGGCAATGAAAATGAAATGAAGTTGTGCGAAGAAATTATTGATAAAGTTAACACAATTATAAATGCTTTATCACAAATGATTTGTTCAGCTGTTGGAGGAAAAGAATGCCAAAGAAAGAGTTGACTTTTGAATACTGTGATCAACTAGTTCAGGAATTTGAAGATGTCATAGAAAATCCAATAAGGAGTAAATCTTCTGTATATTATACAGGAGTTGACTTAGGAACAGCTTGCGTTGTTGTTGCGGTTTTAGATGAAAATTACAAGCCTGTAGCTGGTGCTTATCAATATGCAGATGTAGTTCGTGACGGTATGGTGGTGGATTACATTGGTGCAATAAATATTGTTAGGAAGATGAAGCAGGACCTAGAGGAAAAGCTAGATGCAGAATTAATTTATGCAGCGGCTGCAATACCTCCAGGAACTGATGGTCTGGATTCAGGAGCAATTAAGAATGTAGTTCAGGCAGCTGGCTTTGAACTTACAAATTTACTTGATGAACCAACAGCAGCCAATGCAGTTCTTAAAATGCAAAATGGTGCAGTAGTCGATATCGGTGGAGGCACTACAGGCATTTCCATTCTTAAAGATGGAAAGGTTATTTCTGTAGTGGATGAGCCTACAGGCGGCACTCACTTTTCCTTGGTTATTTCAGGTGCGTATAAAATGGATTTTGCAGAAGCAGATTTATATAAACGTGATGAAAAAAATCACAAGGAACTTTTACCGGTACTTAAACCGGTAGTTGAAAAAGTTTCTTCAATTATAAGCCAGTATATTAAAGACTATGATGTTCAAGAAATAGCTTTGGTTGGCGGTACTTGTCGACTTATAGGTATTGAAAACATTATACAGAAACAGACAGGTATCTTTACCCATAAGCCAAAGAATCCGATGTTTGTAACTCCTTTGGGTATAGCGCTTAGCTGTAAACAGGAAAGCATCGATTAGAGAGGGTGTTCTGATATGGAATTTCGAATTATTAAATCCCCTTCAAAAGGTACTATGGATATTCTAAAACGTCGTATGGGATCAAATGGCAAATCTGATGTAGATGATGCAGATGCAGTTGGTTTGGTTCAGGGGAAAATGATTGAAATGATTTGCGCAGCAGATGTTGCTGAAAAGGCAGTTGGTGTCACGGTCGAAGACATTAGAGGAAGCTGCCCGCAAAATATGATTTTGATTGCGATTTTCGGTGATACGGCATCTGTTGAGGGTGCAATCCATGAGATTAGACGCAAGTTGGAAGAAGGGAAAGATTTATGTTAACAGCAAGACTGATTGACAATGTATGGGCAACAAGAAAAGCAGAATCACTAAACGGACTAAAGTTTATGCTAGCTGAGATAATCGGCGGTGGATGTGAAGGCCAGCGGATGGTAGTAGTAGATATTATCAGTGCTGGTATAGGCGATAGAGTTATTGTTTGTCAGGGTTCGTCTGCTAGACGAATGCTAGGTGATGATAATATCCCAGTTGATGCAGTTGTTGTCGGAATCATTGATGAAGATTGCAATTTTGGATGATTTCGGGAGGTATAAGAATGAGTCTTCTTGATATGGTAAAAGAAGCCGGCATTATTGGTGCAGGTGGGGCAGGATTTCCTACCCATGCAAAGTTAGCATCAAAAGCGGATTATATACTTCTTAACGGAGCTGAGTGTGAACCACTATTACGAGTGGACCAGCAGCTGATGGAGATGTTTCCCGATGAGATCATTAAAGGCTTTGAAGCAGCAGGTAAGCTGGTAAATGCCGACAAGGCCATAATAGGTATTAAAGGAAAGCATAAAGAAGTAATTGCTATCTTGCAAGATAGAATTAAAGAATTACAGGTTGGAGATTATGTAGAAGTAGGATTACTTCCGGATATTTATCCAGCAGGTGATGAACAGGTTTTAGTTTATGAATTAACAGGCAGAGTAGTTCCTGAAGCGGGTATTCCTATTCAGGTAGGATGCGTAGTAATAAACTCAGAAACAGCATTAAATATATATCATGCATCTGCAGGTAAACCTGTTACAGAAAAATATATCACAGTTGCAGGGGACATACCAAACCGCCTGACAGTAAAGGTCCCTGTAGGAACACCTATAATAGATGTTCTAAAGCTGAGTGGTATAGAAAATTTTGATGATTACGCAGTTATAGATGGCGGACCTATGATGGGTCCTGTTATGAGTAATCTGGATGGTTTTGTTACAAAGAAGAATAAAGGTTTTGTAATATTAAAGAAAAACCATCCATTAATCAGAAGAAAAACAGCAACAAAAGAACAGGCAAAGAGAATAAACAGAGCTTCATGTGAACAGTGCCGTATGTGTACGGATATGTGTCCAAGATTTTTACTGGGACATGCCACACAGCCGCATAAGATGATGCGATCCTTAATGTATGCAGCAAATACAAATGCACCAAATGATTTGGAAGCCCAGAAGGTGGCACAGCTATGCTGCCAGTGTAACTTATGCGAATTGTTCGCTTGTCCAATTGGGTTATATCCAAAGTTTGCTAATAATTTCTTCAGGGAAAAGTTAGTAGAACAAGGATTACGATATAAACCAACCAAGGAAGTATTTGAAGCAAGAAATGCGCGTGAACATCGTTTAGTTCCAAGCAAGAGACTTATTGCAAGAATTGGTTTACATGATTTTGATAAACCAGCACCTATGACTGATACAAGTCTCGATCCTTTAGTTGTAAAGATTGCAACAAGACAGCATGTAGGTGCACCGGCAGTTCCTGTTGTAACGGTTGGAGAACATGTACAGGCAGGACAGTTAATTGGTAAGATTCCGGAAGATAGTCTGGGAGCTGCAATTCATGCAAGCATTTCCGGAACAGTAACTGAAAGCGGAAATGACTTTATAGCAATAAGGAGGGATTAATATGGCGAACGCAATAGGTATGGTTGAATTTACAAGTATTGCACGTGGTATTTATGCAGCAGACCAGATGGTAAAGATTTCAGATGTTGAAATAGTTACGGCCTGTTCCACTTGCCCTGGTAAATACATAGCAATTGTTCATGGAGACGTTGCAGCTGTTGAAGATTCAGTTCAGATTGGAGAAAAGGTAGCAGGAGAATTTTGGATTGATTCGATCATTATACCAAATGTAAATCCTCAGGTTTTTCCAGCGATTACTGGAGCAACAATGCCTGAAAAAATTGAAGCACTGGGTATTTTAGAATCCTTCTCCATGTCTACTATGGTTATTGCTGCTGATGCAATTTTAAAGTCTGCGGAACTTGAACCGCTTGAACTTCGTCTGGGAAATGGTTTAGGGGGAAAAGCCTTCTTTACATTCACAGGTGATGTTGCAGCTGTACAAACAGGTGTTGAAACGGGGAGAACGATTGCAGATGAAAAAGGTTTGTTAGTAAATGCTGAAGTTATACCTTCTCCATCAGACAGACTGATACCATCTTTGTTCTAAAAAGTAAAGAACTTTGAAATATGAAAGGGTGTGAAGCCAAATGAAAAGATTAATTTGTGCAAAAGATGTTGAGACCCTGGGAAAGCAGGGACAGAAAGTGTTCTATATTGATGAAGACACTTTGGTAACTCCATCTGCAAAGGATGCAGCAAGAGCTTGTGGAATTACATTTTCTACAGAGGCTCCAGCGCCAGTATGTGCAGCTCCAGCTGCATGTGAAGCTCCGGCTGCTTCATCAGCAGTGCCAGCTTGTGATGGTGAAATTGATACAAACATGATTTACACTGTACTTAAGGCTTTAGCAGACAAGGGTTTGCTGCAAGGAGTACTTGAATCAGCTGCATGTAGTGGAAAACCATATGCTGCTGAACATGATCCATGTGGACTTAAGATTGTTCGTGGAAACACAGTACAGTATGAAGCACTTGATACAGGAAATCCTTCTGATAAAGTATTTTATCAGGAAATTATCAATAAAGATGATGGCTGCTCCATGAACGCAGGATTCATTACAATTGAAAACTGCCAGTTTGACTGGGAATGTGCTTGTGAAGAACTATATCATATCATTGAAGGTACGCTAACAGTAACCGTAGATGGTAAGGTATATACTGCACAGCCAGGAGATTCCGTATTCTTCCCTAATGGAGCTAAGGTAGCCTTTGGTTCGCCTAATAAGATGAAAGCATTTTATGCTACTTACTAGAGGCAGAACCGGATTTTAGGAGGTATGTAAATGCAAATGCAAGCGCTTGGAATGATTGAAACAAAAGGACTGATTGCAGCTATTGAAAGTGCAGATGCCATGCTTAAGGCAGCAAATGTAAGTTTAGTAGACAGAGTCTTTGTAAAAGGCGGTCTAGTTACAATCATTATTGAAGGAGACGTTGGTGCAGTAAAGGCAGCAACAGATGCTGGTGCAGCTGCTGCACAGAGAGTCGGACAATTGATTTCTGTACATGTAATTCCAAGACCACATGAAGAAGTTGAAGAAAAAATTATATATCCGACTTCAAAAAAAAAAATAGTTGAAGAAACTGTTGAAGAAGAGGTATCTGAGCAAGAGGAAATAGTTGAAACTGTTATAGAAAATAAGGAAGAAGTTCCTGAAAAAACAGTAAATACTGTTGCACCTGTTTCTGAGGAAATGAATTTAAATGATGGTTTAAATGAATTACACAAAGATGGCTTGGATAAACTGGTAAAAGAAAATAGTTTAGAAAAGACACTGGAGGTTTTAAATAAGCTTAAAGTGACTAAACTAAGAAACTTAGCTCGTGAATTTAAAGAATTCGGCATAGCTGGAAGATTAATTTCCAAAGCAGATAAGAATTTGTTAATTGAAGAATTTAAGAAGTATTACGAGCAGCACTAATTTGCTAAAAAGACTAAACAATATATACTTAGGAAAAAGAAAGGAGGAATCACAAGATGGAAAATTTTGATTATGATTTACGTTCAGTACAGGAAGTAAGAAATCTTGCACGTCTTGGCAAAATTGCAACAGACAAGCTTGCCACTTACACAGAAGAGCAGATTGATAAAATTCTGCGCAATATGGTGCGTGTAGCGGAGGAAAATGCAGTATGCCTTGCTCAGATGGCTGTAGAAGAAACTGGATTTGGAAGAGTTGCTGATAAGACTTACAAGAACCATATGGCTGCTACTATTCTGTACAACGCAATCAAAGATATGAAAACTATTGGTGTGGTTCAGGAAGATGTAGTAAATAAGATTATTGAGGTAGCTGATCCGGTTGGTCTGGTTATGGGTATTATTCCATCAACAAACCCAACTTCAACAGCGATTTATAAGGCAATAATTGCCCTTAAGTCAAGAAATGCAATAATCTTTTCACCACATCCTTCTGCTGCAAAGTGCACAATGAAAGCTACAGAATTAATGTATCAGGCAGCAGTAGAAGCTGGTGCTCCTGAGAACTGTATTGGATGTATTTCCATGCCTTCCATGGCAGCAACAGATGAACTGATGCATGCTAAAGAAGTTGCTATCATTATAGCAACAGGCGGTCCTGGAATGGTAAAGGCAGCATATAGTGCTGGTAAGCCTGCTCTTGGAGTTGGTGCTGGTAACTCACCTGCTTACATTGAAAGAACTGCTAAAATTGAACAGGCTGTAAAGAACATCATGGCAAGTAAGACTTTTGATAATGGTACAATCTGTGCTTCAGAACAGTCAATCATCTGCGAAGAATGTAACCGTGATGCTGTAGTTGCTGAATTCAAGAAACAGGGCGGCTACTTCATGACAGCAGAAGAAACTGCAAAGGTTTGCAAACTGTTATTTAAGAATGGCCACAGCATGAACGCTAAATTTGTAGGAAGATCTGCTGATGTTGTTGCAGAAGCAGCAGGAATTACAGTTCCAGCAGGCACAAGAGTTTTGATTGGTGAACAGGGTGGTGTTGGTGATGGATATCCTCTATCATACGAAAAGCTTACAACTGTACTTGGTTTCTACACGGTTAAAGACTGGCATGAAGCTTGTGAACTAAGCATCGCATTACTTCAGAATGGTATTGGACATACCATGAGCCTTCATACTGAAGACAGAGATATGGTAATGAAGTTCGCTGCTAAACCAGCATCCCGTATTCTGGTTAATACTGGTGGTACAATGGGTGGTACTGGTGCAAGCACTGGACTTATGCCTGCATTCACATTAGGCTGCGGTACTTGGGGTGGAAGTGCAACTTCAGAAAATGTAACGCCAATGCACTTAGTAAATATCAAGAGAGTTGCTTATGGATTAAAGGACTGCACAACATTAGCATCTGATGATCCTACATTTAACCATCCTGATCTTTCAGGTGGCTGCACAAGTGTTCCAAATAGTGTAGGCGGCGGATGTTGTACTGGTGCTGGAGCATTTAGCCCAGCTCAGTATGCTGCAATGGGAGCTGCATTAAACAACAATGCATGCTGTACAGGAGCTGCTAAAGAAGAAGGATTAAATCAGGAAGATTTAATGAGTCTAGTTAACCAGTTAGTAAGTGCAATGAAGGGGGCTAACTAGTATGGATAAATGTGAAGCTGTATTAAAGCTTTTACTAGAAGCTGTACAAGGTAGCGTATCTACAGAAACTCAGCAGAATTCCAATGAGATTCCTGTAGGTGTTTCAAACAGGCACATTCATCTTTCACAGGCAGATTTAAATGCTTTATTTGGTGAAGGCTACCAGCTGACAAAGATGAAGGATTTATCACAGCCTGGACAGTATGCATGCAAGGAAACAGTAACAATCTGTGGCCCGAAGGGTGCTATTGAAAAAATCAGAGTTCTTGGTCCAGTAAGAAGCAAGACTCAGGTTGAAGTTTTAACTGGAGACTGTTTCAAGCTTGGAGTTCCGTCTCAGGCAAAACTATCAGGTGATTTAAATGGAACACCAGGAATTACTATTATAGGTCCAAGAGGATCCGTTCACACTTCACAAGGTCTGATTGTAGCGCAGAGACATATCCACATGACACCAGCAGATGCTCAGCACTTTGGTGTACATGACGGCCAGACTGTATGTATACAGGTTGAAGGTCCAAGAGGTGGTATGTATAGCAATGTTGCTATAAGAGCAAATGATGCTTCTGCACTGGAATGTCATATTGACACAGAAGAAGCAAATGCAATGGGCTTAGGTTCATCAGCAAAAATTACAATTATAAAATAAAATGTGTTAAAATAAGTTATAAATAAAATAAATTTAAAATAATAATTTTTAGGAGGATTTTAAAATGAAATATGATGCATTAG
>CAURED010000024.1:0-36398 GCA_963524205.1 uncultured Aminipila sp. | reverse complement strand
GCAGGATCACCACAGGCTCAGAGAATCATGATTTCCCGTCAGGGCAACATTAATGCCAAGAAAGAACTCGCTAAAGCTATTGCAGGAATTGAGCGCAGCTCATAATGTGAAGGAAAGGGATGAAATAATATGGGTGATGAAAATACAAAATTAGTAAAGGCATTTTCAACAAAAGATGTTTTAGCACTAGCATTTGGAACAATGATCGGTTGGGGCTGGATTATGCTTTCAGGACAATGGGCTGCAAGTGCAGGCATGCTTGGAGCAATATCCGCTTATGTAGTAGGCGCAATACTTTGTATATTTGTAGGTATGGCATATGCAGAACTTACACCTGCTATACCTTGCACTGGAGGAAGTGTAGTATTTTCATATAAAGCAATGGGATATTGGCCTGCAGTTATTGCAGGATTAGCAACAGCATTTGCTTATTTAGGTGTTGCGGCATGGGAAGGTCCCGCATTTGCAACGGCTATAGATTATATTACTCCAATTCCTAAAATTGGTTTTTTATGGACAATAAAAGGATTTGATGTTTATGCCTCTTGGGCATTAGTAGCTATTGTTGCTTCTGTTATAATTTCTTATGTAAATTATAGAGGCGCAAAACAGGCAGCTGTTTTTCAAACAATAGCAACACTTGGATTGATTGCAGTTGGTGCATTATTCGTATTTGGAGGTTTAACAAAAGGAGATGTTAGTTATACAAAGCCATTTTTTACAAATGTAAAAGGTTTTTCATCCGTTCTTCTTATGGTTCCTGCAATGTTTGTAGGATTTGATGTTATACCACAGTCCGCAGGTGAAATGAATGTACCGCTAAAGAAAATACCTAGACTATTAATTTTATCGATTTGCGCCGCAGCGCTTTGGTATATGCTGATGATTTTCTCAACTTGTATGTCTGCACCAGTGGGTGTACGTTTAAATGGTACAATTCCTGTAGCTGATGCTATGGCATATGCTTATGGCAGTCCTATATGGGGCAAAATCTGTATAGTAGGTGCTCTTTGTGGAATTCTAACTAGCTGGAATGGATTCTTATATGGAGGCGCTAGAGTAATTTATTCTCTTGCAAATGCAAAGATGCTTCCAGCCTTTTTAGGTAAGATTCATCCTAAATATGGAACGCCATCAAATGCAGTTCTTTTATGCGCAGTATTGTCAACATTCTCTTGCTTACTTGGTAAGTCAGCGTTATCTTGGTTTGTAAATGCGAGCTCTTTTGGAGTAGTAGTGATGTATGGAATGGTTGTATTGGCATTTATTTTCTTAAGAAAGAATGCACCAAACTTGGAAAGACCGTACAAGGTTGCTTATCCAAAATTTATTGGTTTCATGGGAGTTTTAGTTGCAGTATTTTTCTTCTGGTTATATACACCACTTGGACCAAGCCCACTTGTTGGAATTGAGTGGATGCTGGTAATTGTATGGTTTATTTTAGGCATGGCATGTGCTATATATGCTAAGGGTAAATATAGTAACGTTACAGAGCATGAAAGAGAACAATTGCTATTTGGTGAATACGCAGATAAAAAATAAAAACGGAATAATTAGTTTAAATAATTAAAAATTATAAAAATCAAGGAGTGTCTTAAAAGTTAAATATTTTAAGACACTCCTTATTATTTTATAGTTAATTGTTATTTATTTTTTTTGCAGAATCATTTTTATTATAATTTGATTTTCTTACCAAAATATTTCTCAAGCTTAAGTGATGCTGTAGGCTGACTAATTCCAAGGGCTTTTGCAACCCCTGTAGTGGTTTTATGTTTTTCATAGCTGTTTAATAGTACAGACTTTTCTACTGTTTCAAGTATTTCTTTAAGAGTTTTTTCTTGTGATAAAGCAGAAATACTAATTTCATCAGGCTGAAAAACAGAAGGCAAATCTTGTTCGGTTATAACCATATTATCAGAAGTTAGAACTGCCCGTTCAATCGTATTTTCCAATTCTCGTATGTTGCCAGGCCAAGAGTAATTTTCTAAATATTCGATAGCTCTACTTGAAAATGAGCGGGTTACATTATACTGTTTCGTAAATTTTTTACAGAAATAATCTACTAAACAGAAAATGTCACTTTTGCGTTCCCGAAGGGATGGAATATCAAGGGTAAGAACATTTAAACGATAAAATAAATCTTCTCTAAATCTCCCGTCTCTGATCATCTGTTTTAAATCCTTATTAGTAGCTGTAATTAAACGAAAATCGATTGATAATTCTTTTGTTCCACCTACATGTGTGATTTTTTTCTCTTGAATAACTTTTAGCAGTTTAACCTGCATATGAAGTGGCAATTCACCAATTTCATCTAAAAATAGTGTACCACCCTCCGAAAGCTGTATTAGACCTGGTTTCCCACTAGTGCTTGCTCCAGTAAAGGCTCCTGCCTCATAACCAAAGAATTCAGATTCTAATAGGTTGTCAGGAATAGCACCACAATTTATGGAGACTAATGGTTTATTTTTACGGTTACTATTCTGATGAATGATATTGGCAAATAGATTTTTTCCTACACCGGATTCACCAGTTATTAAAAGATTAGCGTCAAAGCCTGAGAATTTTTCTGCAAGATAAATTGCATTTTTTATTTGTGGGCTTGAACCAACAATAGGGTATTCTTGCTTGAATCGCTGCCTTAATTTAGTTAATTCTATATCATAAGCATTTAGTGTCCGTTGTAAGTTTTCATATTCCTCTGAAAGATGTTGGTACTTCTCTGAATCACGAGTATAGCTTACTATTTTATATAAACTTCCATCGTCATTTAGAATAGGAATAGAAGTGCACATAAGAAAAGTGCCGTTTATAGTACGCTGAAGCATAGTTACAGGTTTCAGTGTACGAAGTACTACTAAGGAAACGCAGGGATTAAATACTTTAGCTTCTTCCATTTGCATGATTGTAGAGCCAATAGCTTCGTGTATAGGAATTCCATATACAGTTTCAAAATTTTGAAGAACACTTTCAATAACACCAGTGTTACTGATAATGGTAAAATCATCGTAAAGAGTTTCTAGAATGCGGTAAAAATCTGCTTCTATATAACCAACAACAGGGATTTTCATTAAATCATAATCTTTTACCATAAATATTTGTACAGTGTATTTTGTAATAAATACAACATACGCTCCTTTCTTTTTCAACCTCTAGTTTTCATGCATTTTTATCAGTACAAAAATAATAACCTATCTTTCTTAATTTCGCAATCAATTATTTAACTAAATACATTGCTAATTATTTACTGAAGCATAAAATTAGAAGTTTTCTATTCATTCTTAAAAAATAACTTCTTTGTGAATATGTAATAAAACGGAATTAGATATAATAAAAAAGCAAAAGGAAGTGCATTATAGCCTACTCCTAACATCTGAAGTGGGACAGAGCAAGAAATTGCCCAGGGAATTATGCCACAAAGCACAATGGATGAGTTCTCAATATCTATAGCTAATTCTGAATTGCTTCCCCCTGCAATTTCATAAGGTTTATCAAGCAAATCACGACTCATCATAGAGGCTATAGTCTGATTACAGAAAACACAGGTAACCAGTGTAGAACAAATTAACATAGAACCAAATCGGCCAATCTTACTTATTAATAATGTAAGACTATCTTGTATGATATTAAGCATATTTGTACCTTTAAATATTCCCGAATAAGCGGAGGAAAGTAATACTACGCCACAGACCGAAAGCATAGAAACTGCACCGCCTCCATTTAGTATAAATGCAAGATTCTCATTCTGGGATTGATAACCTATAATACAACATTTCAGAGTATCCAGAACGCTCGTATCCTGAAGTGTTATGGTAATAAAAAAGCCACTTAAAATACTTGTTATAAATACCCAGACGATATCTATTTTAAATAAGGGCAGTATCAGCATAAAAACAGCGGGGAGAATGGCCCAGAAGCTTAAATTGAAATCTGTCTGGAGGGCTTTCAATATATTTGTATCAATAGTTTTAAGTGGATTTAATACAGATAAAACAGCATATACAATAGTTATTAGTATTAAAGGAATACCAGCGGTTTTAAACATTAGTTTAACATTATCATAAATGTTAGTTTTTGTTATGGATGCTACTAGAATTGCGCTAGAGGAAACTGGGGATCCTCTGTCTCCAAAATATATACCAGAAATAATAGCTCCAGCGATAATAGCTTCGTTAACATTTCCGCTTCGGGCAAGTACCATTAAGATTACGCCTAAAGTTCCTGCAACCCCAAAAGATGTTCCTAATATGTAAGAAAGAATACAGCATAGAAGAAATGAAATCAATATAAATAATCCTGGTGTGATAATACTTATACCATAATATACGAAGAATGTAATGGTACCAGAAGAACGCCATACAGCAGTTAGAAATCCAATTAGAAACATTATTTCAAGTACTATGAAAGATTCCTTTATACCATTTAAAGCCATTTCTTTTAAATTTCCATAAGAAAATCCATTTAAGCGGCCTGCAATAGTAAAGGCAATAAGTCCCACTAACATGGCAATTAAAATAGAATAACCAGTAGTTAGACAAAGAATCATGGTTATTATAAATGTCATAAATGCAAATAACAATGGCACAATAAGCATCTCCTTTTCAGCTGAAATCAATTTAATTATATAACACTAGTATAAGAAATGTTATATAATTTTTACAAAATAAAATCTAACTAAAAATTTTTAGCTAGATTTCTGGCAGATATAAACTCCTGTAATAATTAAGACGGCAGTAAATATTTTTATAGGAACTAATTCTTCACCTAAAATAGCTACCGCAAGAATTATTGAAAATACTGGTACTAAATTGAAAAAATACAGCAGAAAAGATATGTTTTTTCTCCATACTTTTTATTATTTGATTTCATAACGAAAAATAGTATTATTGTTGCAAAGAAAAATTGTAGTAAAGCTCCTTATTAAATATATAATGTTCTGCACGTTATATCATAAAAAGTGGAATTGTAAAATTTAGTTTTAAATGATAGAATATATCCATCATGGATATTGTATTCACAAATAAAAAAGGAATGTGGCACTGATGGAGAAAATATTAGAAAAGAATAATTATAATATAGGTATGAGCTGTGCTTTGGGATGTGCAGTATTGTGGGGATTCCTTCCTATTTATTGGCAGGCTCTTAGACCTATAGATTCCATGGTAATAATTTTTTACCGGATATTTTTAGTAGGAGTCACAACTTTTGTTGTAGCATATAAATTATATGGCAGAGAAAAGCTTTTTGCGCCAATGAAGGAGAAGGGACTTTTGCCTACATTTATTATAGCGGGAATTTTAATTACTTCAAATTGGAGTATATACATATGGGCGGTAAATGCAAATTATGTTATTCAAACTTGTATTGGATATTATATTGAGCCTTTAATGGTTTGTATATTTGGAGTAGTACTGTTTAAAGAAAAATTAAATAAATATAAGCTTGTAGCTTTAGCATTTGCTTTGACAGGTGTTGTTGTTATTCTTATTCACTTTAAAGAGCTTCCTATTATTGCACTGAGCTTGGCACTAACATTTGCAACCTATGCTGCAATAAAGAAAAAGTATCAGATGGAAGCATTAATAACTTTATTTTATGAAACGGTATTTTTAACGCCATTTGCATTAGCATTTATTATATACTTTGAGATTAGTGGCAAAGGCGCATTTAGTGTTGCTGAACCTTATCAAATCGGGTTATTGGCATTTGTAGGACTTTTGACTGCAACTCCCTTGGCCCTATTCGCAATGGCTGCTAATAGGATTTCAATGGTGTCATTAGGCATTACAGAATATATATCACCATCTATTTCTCTAATAATAGGTATTTTTATATTTAAAGAGCCCTTCGATAGTGTACAATTCCTGGCATTTGTAATAATTTGGATTGGTCTTGCATACTTTACTTACGGCGAAATAAAGGAGTCAAAAAATGGAAGAGAATCATAAGCTGGGAATTTTAGGTGTTGCACTAATGTACGTTGGGACTATTATGGGAGCTGGATTTGCATCTGGAAGAGAAATCTGGCAGTTCTTCTGTGTATTTGGAGATAAAGGATACATAGGAATATTTGTAATTGGCGTGATGTTTATGGTGATTGGTGTCATGACTAGTAAAATTGCAAGAACCCTGGGGACGAATGATATGGGTAAAGTAATTGTTCCAGGTGGTAATTCTAAATTAGTAGATTTTGTAGGGTACTTCATGGCATTGATGCTTTTTACTGTTTTGATTACCATGTCTTCTGCGGGAGGCGCTTTATTTTATCAGCAGTTTGGGCAAAGTAGAATTTTAGGCGGAGTAGTTATAATATGCCTTGTAATATTAACCGTAATCGGCGGATTTGAAAGAGTTTCAAGGGTTTTTAGATTTATAATGCCTATTCTTGTAATCGTTGTTGTATCAGTATGTTTAATGGTAATTTTTATGGATTTACCACAGTCAAAGGAGCAGGCGGAAATCACTATAAGCCCATTAACGCCAAATTGGTTTTTATCAGCTATGCAGTACATATCTTATAATGTTTTGGCATTAGTTCCAATTGTAGCTACTGCTTCAGTTAATGCAAAAAGTGACAGGCATGCTTTGCTTGGAACAGCCCTTGGAGCAGTATTTTTAGGATTACTAGCATTTGTACTTGGAACTGCTATGTTTACAGATATGGGATTTTCCCAGGCAATGGATATGCCTATGCTAGGGTATTCCGCTAAGATTTCCAAAATTGTAAATATAGTTTATACATGTGTATTACTATTTGCAATTTATGCGTCTGCAACAAGTAATTACTATGGTTTTACAACAAAAATGAAATCTCAGAATCATAGAACACTAAAGATAATTCTTATTGCGTGGGTAGGATTTCTTTGTGGGCTTATTGGGTTTACAAATGTTATTTCCTTTATGTTCCCTATAGAAGGATTTATGGGGTTCGCTATAATAGCCATGGTTGTTATAAACTTTTTTAAGGTAATAAAAGATGAAAAGACTAAATTAAAAGCTGATTCTAATGAAAAAATTAATGAGAAAATAGAAGAGGAAGCGATAGTAAATGATAGACAACATTAATATTGCCACAGTTAACTTTAAGACATCTTGGGGCTATAAAGAGGAAAATCTGGAGAAAATTAAGGATAACCTTATTGAAGCTGCTGGAATGGGAGCAGAGTTAGTTTTGTTTCCAGAAATGGCATTAACAGGTTATGATGATGTTAAAGAAACTTCTAAACCCGAAAAAATGCAGTCAAAATTAGCAGAAATTATTCCAGGACCTAGCACTTTAGAACTAGAGCAACTAATTAGGGAACTGGAAATTTATGCTGTGATAGGAATGCCTGAACGGGATGAAAAAGATCCTTCTATTATATATAATGCACAGGCTGTGTTTGGACCAGAAGGTTTAATTGGTTCATATCGGAAGATGCATTTACCACCTCCTGAGCCAAGATGGGCAACAAGAGGAAATAAACCATTTATATTTGAAACACCATGGGGACCTATTGGAAATGCTATTTGTTATGATATTTATACATTTCCAGAAATGGTACGGTATTATGCAGCAAAAGGTTGCAGACTTATTTTAAACAGTACTGCATATGCTTATGAGCACGGACCTTTGGTGGGTCCAAGGACTTTAGAAGCCTATGTACTTATAAATGGAGTATATATAGCCACAGCAAATTTGGTAGGCCAGGATTTAACTAGTACTTTTTATGGTGGATCACAGGTCTTAGGTCCTACAGGGAAATCCGGTGAATTATGTTATTATGCTGGATGTAGCTTTGCAGATGAGAGAGCAGCGAAATATACTATATGTAATGTTGAGATTGATTTGTCGTTAGCTAGAAGAATGCAGTTTAATGTTAATCCTAAAATTGGGACAACTGATTTCAGGCCAGACAAGTATATAGAAATGTATAAAGAGTTATTGTAATTAATTAGAACTTTTAAATGAGGTGTAGTATGAAGACATTAAAATTAGGACTTTTAGGCTTTGGTAATGCAGGAAGAGCTTTTGCAAAAATCTTAGAGGATAAAAAACAAGAAATAATGAATAGCATGGATTGCAACATTATTGTAACAGGAATAACTACAGGTTCTAGAGGAAGTTTATATAACCCAGATGGAATTGATTTAAAAAAGGCATGGTCAGAGCTCGAAGACCGAGGACATTTTAATAAGGCGGGAAATGATTATAGCCAAATGACTTCTATGGAGTTAGTTGAGAAAGGGGCATATGATGTCATAGTTGAAATGACTCCTTTAGATATATTTACAGGACAGCCTGCTGCTGATCATTTGAGAAAAGCTATGGAAAGAGGCAAACATGCAGTCACGGCCAACAAAGGTCCCATTGCCTGGCATTATAATGATTTAAAAAAGCTAGCAGAAAAAATGGATGTTCAGTTTTATTATGAAACTACTGTTATGGATGGAACACCTATATTTAATTTAAAAGATGAAACGTTAAAATTTTGTAGAGTTACAGAGGTAAATGGCATTCTAAATACAACCACTAACTATGTTTTGGAGGAGCTGGCAAATGGCAAGGCGTATGATGAGGTCATAGCTGAAGGAAAGAAAATAGGATTTGTAGAGGCGGATCCTTCTATGGACATAGAAGGGTGGGATGCTGCTGCGAAAGTCACAGCACTGTTAAATGTACTAATGGAAGCAGGTATTACGCCAAGGGATGTTGATAGAACCGGAATAGAAAATATAACCATAGAAGATATAGAAAAAGCCAATGCACAGGGTAAGGTTATAAAATTACTTTGCAAAGGTACCTTGGAAAATGGCCAGGTAATAGCTTCCGTAAAACCTACATTAGTAGAACAAGGAAGTCTGATGTCTGTTATTGAGGGGACTTCTTCTGTCGTTCAAATTACTACGGATTTGATGGGTAAGCTTACTATAATTGAGCATGACCCAGAGTTGGTGCAGACGGGCTATGGTATATTTAGCGATGTGCTTAGAATCGTAAGAAATCTTGTATAAAACAATAAAAAATAATTATTAAAAGAGGGCCTCATTTATATATGAGGCCTTCTTTTTTATAATTTGTTGCAATATTATGTGTGAGAAATGTGACAAAAATATACAAAAAAAACCTACTTAATAGGAAGTCAAAAAAATTTTATATTAAATATAATAGCAGAGTAATAACGAAACTATTGAGATAAAAATGAAGAAAGAGAGGAAGGTATTATTTATGTCAGATAATTCAAAAAAACTAGGTGTTGTGGCATTAGTTGCCATGGTTATCAGCTCATCCATAGGAAGCGGAATTTTTGGTATTTCTACAGATATGGCAGAGAGTTCCAGCCCCGGAGCAGCGATTATTGCATGGTTAGTTGTGGGACTAGGAGTTTTGATGCTATGCCTTTCATTTACAAACCTAATTGCAAAGAGACCGGAGCTAAGTGGTGTATTTAGTTATGCTGAAGCGGGATTCGGTCCATTTGGAGGATTTATAAGTGGATGGGGCTATTGGCTTTCTGCATGGCTTGGAAATGTAGCGTTTGCAACTATGATGATGAGTGCTGTTGGATACTTTGTTCCGGCACTTGAAGGTGGGCAGAATATTTTATCCATTGCTATTGCAAGTGTAATTTTATGGTTTATGTGTTTTATCGTAAACAGAGGAATTGAAAGTGCAGCAATAGTGAATATCATTATTACAGTGTGTAAAATAGTTCCGTTGTTCGTATTTGCAGTAATTGCAATCATATCTTTTAAAGCAGATGTATTTACAGCAAATTTTTGGGGAACAATGTCAGGTAATTTTGAAGCTAAAAGTGTTTTCAGCCAGATACAGAATAGTATGATGGTATTGATGTGGGTATTTGTTGGTATAGAAGGTGCTGCTATGATGGCAGACCGTGCAAAGACAAAGTCAGTCGCAGCAAAATCAACAGTTCTAGGACTAATAGGATTATTAATTATTTATATTTTAGTTTCTCTTTTACCGTATGGACTAATGGATAGGACTACAATTGTTCAATTTGGACAGCCTTCCATGGCATACATATTAAAAGATATTGTAGGACCTTGGGGCGCAGTAATGATTAACCTGGGATTGATTATATCCATATTTGGATGCTGGCTTTCATGGACAATGCTTCCAGCTGAAACAACTTTACTGATGGCAAAACAGAATCTTCTACCAAAAAAATTCGGAGAAGTGAATAGTGCCAATTCACCAACATATTCTTTAATATTTATGACAATTTTGACGCAGTTATTTATTTTTACTTTACTTTTTACAGAAAAGGCATATAATTTTGCTTATTCACTATGTACAGCAGCAATCTTTGTAACATGGATTATGGTAACTATGTACCAGGTAAAATTCTCTTACCAAAGACGTGAAATAATGCAGCTAATTATTGGACTTATTGGGTTTATTTTCTTTGCCTGGGCAATATATGCATCTGGATGGAAATATTTCTTGTTATGCTTTACGGTATATATTCTTGGTATGTACTTTTATGCAAAGGCTAGAAAAGAAATAGGCTGCGAGAAGGTATTCAGTAAAAAAGATCTTATTGTTGCAGGCTTCATCGTTTTAGGTGCAGTATTTTCAATATATTTACTTGTTACGGGTCAAATTGCAATGTAGTATGATCCTTAATATAACAGCAAATAAAAAAACTATAGGAATGTAATTATATACATTCCTATAGTTTTTTGTTTAGTTAAGTAAATTTGATATTATATATTTGATTTAGTTGAAAGAAGATAAAGTTTAACACAAATATAAAGCTGTACATAGAAATCATCACCATCTAAATCTGCGATTTCCTGAATTTTCTTTATGCGATATCTAATGGTATTAGGATGCTGGTAAAGGTCTTTAGCAGTTTTGGAATATTCTCCATTATTTTGGATAAAAACAATTAGCGTATTCCATAAATTCGACTTAAAATTTTTATCATATTCATTTATCTTATTAATTAATTTTTTATAATCGTTTTCAATAGTACATTCATTAAATAGAGGTGCTATCCATTTATATATACCGATGTTTTTATAATACGTAATATCAGAGTGGTTCATCTGGCCAACTTGATTTGCCCAGATAGACATTTTGATTGCAATATGAAAATCACTATAAGAATTTTTTTGATCACTTATACCTATATAAAATAGTTCTGAATTTAGCTTAATAGATTGCAAAAGCATATTAAAAACAGACGCATCAACTTGTAATGAAGAAGGTGATGTGTGAATGATAAGCATTCCTGACTTATATTTTATAAATGAATAATGGGTTGAAATTGCTGAAGTGTAGTTTTTATAAAAAAGCTCATAAAAATAAGAAGTAAATTCAATATTAGATTCTTCATCTTTTGGAGTAATAAATGCAACCGTAACATTTGAGAAAAATAATGGATTAATTTGTTTAACTATATTTTGAATAATGTCCGATGAGCTGGTTGTATTAACCAGTTTATTGATATTGTTTTCATTTACTAAAAACTGTTGCTTTAATTTGAGAAAGTTATTAACACATAAAATTAAATCTTCCATGTAAACTTCGCTAAATGTAAAGATAGGTACTTTTTTTTCCAATGCATATTGTTTTATTTCCTCGGGAATATCATCAAAGAAAACTGTTTTAATGGCAATACCAGCAATGTTTCTGTTAATAACATTACGCAGAGCAGTTACAATAGAGCCGGGGTCATTTACTGCAAAAAATAAAGAGGTTAATATAAAATCTCCCTGATTGAATACATGATAAGAATTATTTACACTTTCATATTCAAGAATTACAACATTACTTAATTGCTGCTCTAATCCATTTTCGCCGGCTATTAATTTAAAGTTTTGAAATAAAGGCATTTTCAAAAGCTCTCTAACTTGTATCAATCCAATCACCTCTTGTTTGTTAAATTCCATTCTAGTTTTATAAATTGTGATATAATTACTTTGAATAGTATAACATAAATTACCATTAACCATATAGCTTAAGTTGTAAAAAGTGAAAATAGTGCGGATGTTTTTTGGAAATAAGTATATAACTAAGTCATTGCAATAATTTAAGATTATTTATATAATTTCATTATAAGAAGTAAGAAAATTAAGAAAAAGGTAAAGGGACAAATAATCAAAATAAATATGTACTTTATTTATATTTTGTATTTATTTCTTATTGATATTTAAACATCGAAAAAAATTAATATTAACGTAAGTGGCAGTTTTATCATAACTAGAAATAATACATAACAAAATAAATATAAGTTATCACTCAACAAAATAGTAGGAAATAATACAAAATAATTAAGTTTTATATTCACACATGTATAAAAAATATTATGTATGATGTGATTGTAATTAAAAACCATGTGCATGATTTTGTAATATTAAATTTCGAAACTTTTCATTTTAAACTAAATAGATTTAAAAATTGGGAAGTTTAAGTATGAGTAATGTAAACGAAAACTATAACTAAAAAATATTTGTTAGGGAGGCTGCTTAATGGTAATTAATGTTAAAAGTGAAATCAGACCATTAAAGAAGGTATTGTTGCATCGACCTGGTAAGGAGTTAGAAAATTTAACTCCTGATACACTGGATAGGTTATTATTTGATGATATCCCTTTTTTGGAAATCGCGCAGGAAGAACATGACGCTTTTGCAAAGACACTTAGAGATAACGGTGTAGAAGTGGTTTATTTAGAAGACTTAATGGCTGATGTATTGAATCTGAGTGATCAGATAAGAGACCAATTTTTATATCAATGGATAAAAGAGGCTGGTATTCGTACAAATAAGTATAAAGAAAAGATTTATAACTTTATGATGAAATACAATGATAACAAAAAAGAAATGGTCTTAAAATCAATGGAGGGAATCGTTTTAAAAGAATTAAATTATAATAAAACAGATTCATTAGTTGATTTAATGAGTTCTCCTTCGAAATTAGTAGCTGATCCAATGCCAAATCTTTATTTTACAAGAGATCCTTTCGCTTGTATCGGTAATGGTGTAAGCATAAATAAAATGTATTCTCAGACAAGAAACAGAGAAACTATTTATGGAGAATATATTTTTAATTATCATCCAGATTATAAAGATCAGGTTGAAAAATACTATAATCGTTATGAACCATTTCATGTTGAAGGTGGAGATATCTTAAATCTTAATGATAAAGTATTGGCTGTAGGTGTCTCACAAAGAACAGAAGCAGATGCAGTAGAAATGTTGGCAAAAAATATTTTTGCCAATGAGACATCAACTATAGATACAATTCTAGCATTTGATATTCCTAATACTAGAGCGTTTATGCATCTGGATACCGTGTTTACACAAATTGATGTTGATAAATTTACAGTGCATCCAGGTATTTTAGGACCTCTAGTAGTATATGAGATTAAGCAGGGAAGTTCCAAGAATGAAATTGCTGTAAAAAAAGTAGAAGATAAATTAGAAACAATTTTAGAAAAGTATTTAGAAATCGAAAAGATTACTCTTATAAAGTGTGGTGGAGAAGACCTTATTGCTTCACAAAGAGAGCAGTGGAATGATGGATCCAATACATTATGTATTGCCCCAGGTACAATTGTGACATATCAAAGGAATACAGTTACCAATAAACTGCTAAGAGAACATAATGTAAATGTGCTTGAAGTTCCAAGTGCTGAATTATCTAGAGGCAGAGGCGGCCCACGTTGCATGAGTATGCCACTTGTTAGAGAATAGTTAATTAATTTATAAAAAAATTAAAATAAACATAAGAAGAAAAAGGAGAAAAAAACATGGCAGTTAATCTTAAAGGAAGAAGTTTTTTAACATTAATGGATTTTACACCAGAAGAGATCAGATATATGCTAGATCTTGCACACGACTTAAAGGCTAAAAAGCGTGCAGGTATTGAAGGAAATGCTTTAAAAGGAAAGAATGTAGTACTTCTTTTTGAAAAGACTTCAACAAGAACAAGATGTGCATTTGAAGTTGCTTGCTTAGATGAAGGCGGGCATGTTACTTTCCTTGATTCAAACAGTTCACAATTTGGAAAAAAAGAATCAGTTGAAGATTCTGCAAAAGTATTTGGAAGATTCTATGATGGTATCGAATACAGAGGATATGATCAGTCATTAGTAGAAGATTTAGCTAAGTATGCAGGAATTCCTGTATGGAATGGATTGACAGATATAGACCATCCAACTCAGATTTTAGCAGACCTTTTAACGATTGAAGAACATATTGCAAAGCCTTTAAATAAGGTTAAGGTAGTTTTCTGCGGCGACGTAAGAAATAACATGAGCTATGCATGGATGTACGGATGTGCAAAGATGGGAATGCACTATGTAGCTTACGGACCACAGACTTTACTAGATGAAATTGATAAGGACATCTTAGCAAAAGTAAACGAAGTAGCAGCACAGACTGGTGCAAAGATTGAATTATGCAGTAAGCCAGAATGCTTAAAGGGAGCAGATGTTCTTTATACTGACGTTTGGGCATCCATGGGAGAAGAAGCACAGATTCCAGAGAAAGTTAAGATGTTGACTCCATATAAAGTAACAAAGGAAATGGTAGATGCAACAGGAAATGATGATGTTATCTTCCTACACTGCTTACCTTCATTCCATGACTTTGAAACAAAGATGGCAAAGACACAGATGGAAGCAGGATATGACATCAGAGAAGTAACGGATGAAGTATTTAGAAGCAAATATTCAAAAGTATTTGATGAAGCTGAAAATCGTATGCATACTATCAAGGCAGTTATGGTAGCTACTATTGGCAGACAGAACTAATTTGCATTAAGGAGAAACGTATGGAGAAGAGTTTAGGAAAATTAGTAATTGCTTTAGGCGGAAATGCATTGCAGTCAGGAAAAGGTCCGGCAACAGCAGAAGCACAGCTTGAGGTAGTTAAGAAAACATGCCAGCATATAGCAGAAATAAGCTGTAGAGGATATGAAATAGCAGTGGTACATGGGAATGGACCTCAGGTAGGAAGAATACTACAGGCATATGAAGCAGCAAAGGAAGTAACTCCTGTTATGCCCTTTGATGTTTGCGGAGCTATGTCACAGGGATACATTGGTTATCACATCCAGCAGTGCTTAAAGTATGCTTTGAATTTAAGAAATAAGAATATTCCAGTTATTACTTTGGCAACCCAAATGATTGTAGATGGAGCAGATCCAGCATTCCAGAATCCAACAAAGCCAATTGGACAATTCTATAATGAAGAAGAAGCAAAACAACTAGAACAGGAAAAAGGCTATGTTATGAAAGAAGACTCAGGAAGAGGATTCAGAAGAGTAGTAGCATCACCTATACCTAAAAAGATAGTAGAAATAGATGCAGTTAAGAAACTATGGGATTCTACTATAGTAATTACATGCGGAGGCGGAGGAGTACCTGTTATTGAAAAGGATACAGGTCTTCTAGAAGGAGTAGCCGCTGTAATCGATAAGGACTTTGCAGCAGAACTTCTTGCAGAGCAGGTTGAAGCAGATTGTCTAATGATTTTAACTGAGGTAGAAAAAGTTGCAATCAACTTCAATAAACCTGATCAGAAGGACATAAGCAATATGACTTTGGAAGAGGCTGCAAAATATGTCGAAGAAGGACAGTTTGCACCTGGAAGCATGCTACCTAAAGTTCAGGCAGCTATGAAGTTTGTCAGAGCAAATCCATCAAAGAAAGCAATTATTACGTCTCTTGACAAATCTTTAGAAGCACTGGAAGGAAAAACCGGAACAGTTCTTACTTTTGCATAATAGTTGTTACAAATATATTTATAATAAAGTAACCCGTTCTGACAAAGTCTCAGGACGGGTTATTTTGAGTTATTGGGGGAAAAGAAGAATATGCAGCAAATAGCAGAATTTCAATCACAATACTGTTCAAACCTTGATATAAAGAGGATCTGTTCATTTGATTATGAGTTAATAGACGAAAAAACACATGCCTTGTATCATCAAAGTCCACGTTTTCTTTATGTAAAAAAGGGCAAAGCAAAATTTATGGTGGATACGGAACTATATGAAGTGGGCGAAAACTGTTTATTATCAATTCTTCCTTGGGATTGTACAGAAGTAATCAATGTAGAAGAGGCATTACAGTATGAAATAATAAAGTACAATTATGATGTTGTGGCAAATATGCTCCATTCAATTGTTGTGGAAAATTCAGAGGAAATGCCCATATTAAAAAGGCTGGAGATAACACCAGTAATTACTTTGAATACGAGTACAAAAAAAGAAATTGAAAGTATTTTTACTAAAATAAAGGATGAGGTGGGCATAGAGTCTATCATGCAGAAAATTGATTATGAAAGCTATCATGAAATATTTGTTTGTACTTTAGTAGCGCAAATAATTACAATTTTTTGCAGAGAAATTGATGATAATAAAATGATACCGAAAGTTTTGGCAGAACCAGGTGATCCAAGGGCTTTAATTCTCAGATTTATTTACATGCATTTAAGTGATAAAATGACTCTTGATCGGTTGTCTAAACAATTTTATATGAGTAAATCATCTATTAGTAAATATATCTTAGATAAAACTGGATTATCATTTAATGAGCTGCTTAATGAAATGAGAGTGACTAAAACAATCAATTATTTGTTGTATACTGATTTTACATTGGAAGAACTTGCATCGATTCTTGGGTACGTTGATGCAGCACATATATCTAAAGTTTTTGCTGCGAGAATGGATGATAAAATTGGAAATTATAGAAAAACTTATGGAAAAGCATTACATGTGGGAAAAATAAACGAAACCAAAAGAGATTATAAAATAATTGAATATATTTTAAGGAACTTTTCAGAGGATTTATCAGCACAATCTGTTGCTGATAAATTTCAAATATCCTTGATTGAATTGAATAAAACACTACTGTTACAAGTTGAAAAAAATTTTTATGATTTTTTAAATTTAATTCGAATAAATAAATCCTGTGAATTTCTCATTGAAACAAATATGGATATTACGGATATTGCTATTGGTGTAGGATACAATACAGTAAAGACATTTAGAAGAAATTTTGTTCAGTTAAGGCATATGACACCAAGTGAGTTTAGAAATAATATGAATATTCAAGAATAATCTACAAAATAAATTAATATAAAGAATGAGGAATTATATAATTTTAATCTTTTCAAAAAAAGTAAAACCGCTGGGAGACACATCCAGCGGTTTTCGATTGTTTTTAAATTTTCAATCTATGGGTTTAACTTACCCATGGTGGGGACGGGTGAGACTTACTGAGCCTTATTGAATCTCTTAGTTAATCTAGAAATCTTTCTTGACGCAGCGTTCTTATGAATAGTATTCTTAGCAGCAGCCTGCATAAGCTTCTTTTCTGCTAAAGCTAACTTTTCTTTTGCTGTAGTCATATCACCTGCATTGATTGCAGCTTCAAAATTCTTTAAGATTCCTTTTAGATGAGACTTGATACGTCTGTTTCTTGCAGTCTTCTTGTCGATTACTAGGATTCTTTTCTTTGCGGATTTAATATTTGCCATTTAATTCACCCCACTTTATACTTAATTTTTTTGCTCCTTATACCATATGTATAAGGAATTACAAATATTTCGCAACACTCAGTATATATGAATAAAAACAAGATTGCAAGGGAAAAATCAATGGATAGAAGAAAAAAACTGAATTTAACGGAAAGTGGTGACGAATTTGAAGTATAGAACGGATCTTGCAATAGAAAGTGTTGAAATGTATGACGAAGAAAGAGGAGAAACTGGCGATATTGACGGTGTAGAGATGGAGAAAATCGAATACGATGAAGATATAAGGGCAACAAGAATAAAAATTAAGGATTCAAAGGGTGAGGCTGTATTACAAAAACCTATGGGAAATTATATTACTTTGGAAATCGATGGTCTGATAGATGGGGAAGAAGATTTAAAAGAGCGTGCGTCAAAAGCTTTTGCAGAAGAACTAAAGCAACTCATAAAATTTCATTATTATTTAAAAGTTTTGGTGATTGGACTTGGAAATGATAAAGTCACTCCTGATGCGTTAGGACCATATACGGTATCTAAGGTCAGGGTAACCAGACATTGGTTTATCATATATGAAACGGAGGGGGATGAGGAACAGTCTTGTGTAAGTGGATTTATACCAGGAGTAATGGGATCTACAGGTATGGAAACCGCGGAACTTATACAAAAAGCTGCTAGTATCTCGAACCCAGAAATTATCTTAGTAGTGGATTCTTTGGCGGCAAGAAATATATCACGTATAAGTACAACAATACAAATTAATGATACAGGAATTTCACCAGGAGCAGGCATGGGAAATCATAGAACCATGTTAAATGAACAAACTTTAGGGCATCGAGTTATATCAGTAGGAGTACCTACCGTTATAGATTCCAGTACATTAATAATGGATGCGCTTAAAGGATATATAAAAAATCCTGTGGAAGTTGAAAATTATATCGAGCAAAATGGACAGGATATGATTGTAACTTCAACAGATATTGACCAAGTTATAAAGGATTTTTCGGACATTATTGCAAATGGAATTAATAATACTCTTCATCCTGGCATATATTCATAAGGGCGGTCTTAATTAGAGCTAAAGTATACGCCTGAATGGGGGATAAAAATGAAGGGAAAACAATTGCTCACATTGGGAATTGCAGTATTTGTAATTACGGCTACGATAACTGTACGTGGCTTGGAAAATGGCCACGACAGGGATTTTGAACTAACTGAGGCAGACGTGGGTAAGATGTGCTTGTCGGGTGCATTAATGGTGGGCAGCAGAGGCACAGAAAGGCAGGATACTCCTAGTGAACAACAGGGAAAAGAAGAATCCGGAGGAGAAACATCACAAGGTGAAACTGAACCGACAGATGATGCAGGTAAACAGGAAGTACCAGCTACTGAGACTCCAACAGTAGTTGATACTCAGGACCCTGAAAATCCATCGCCACAGACTATAAATATTGACAACAGTAAGCCAGTTGTCATAATTTATCACACGCATGCTACTGAATCCTATCAGCCTGCGTCAGAAGGAAATTTCCACGTACTTGCAGAGGAAGCAACAGTAAGGGAAGTAGGAAATGTTCTGACGGCGGAACTTCAAAAGCAGGGAATTCAAGTAGTTCATGACAAAACTATAAACGATAATCCTTCTTATAATCAGTCTTACAGCAGGTCTTTGGAGACTATAAATAGCCTGTTGGGACAGTATAAAAATGTGGCGGTGGTAATAGATTTACATAGGGATGCTGCGGGATATTCCGGAGGGGCAGGGAAAACAGCCATTGTTAATGGAGAAACAGTAGCAAAATATAATCTTGTAGTTGGAAATGGAAATCCAAATGCAGAGAAACTTAAAATATTTGCGAATACCGTTAATCAGAAGGCTGAGGAGATGTACCCTGGATATGGCGGCAGAATCATTGAAAAGGCTTACAAATTTAATCAGTATGTTTCGGATTATCATTTACTGCTTGAAGTTGGAAACAACGAAAATAATATCAGGGAATCGGATGCTTCAGCAAAGTGTTTTGCAAATGTGCTTGCTGCAGTCATTAAAGATTTACAGTAATTGATGGTGAAAAAATAGAATCTGTAATGCTACAATAAACCCTATGGGATAGGGGTTACAAAAGATGAGGACTTTTTTTAGAGGATTTTTAATATTCCTTCTTTTTATAGGAGGAATTGCAGGTGTTATTACTGTAGATGTAAGAAGTGGTCATATGGCAGGTTATCCTCCTGCTATAGATATGACTTTAAATCCAATTGAAGTAGAAGAGCCCGGTGAAAGTTTTGCACTGGGCTATGAGTTTACTATGAGGGTAAATAATGACCGGCTTTTAGAAGTGATTAACAATTGAAATTTATGGCAATATCAATTATAATAGTAAGGATATAAGGATACTTATTATGATTGAGGAGGAAGTATGGATTCATACCAGAAGCATATACGAAATTTTAGCATTATTGCACATATAGATCACGGCAAATCGACTTTAGCCGATAGAATTATTGAAAAGACAGGTTTAGTTGCACATAGGGACATGAAGGAACAGTTCTTGGACAACATGGATTTAGAGCGTGAAAGAGGTATAACTATAAAGCTTCAGACTACTAGACTTTCATATAAAGCAAAAGATGGAGAGGAGTATATCTTTAATTTAATAGATACTCCGGGCCATGTGGACTTTACCTATGAAGTTTCAAGGAGTCTTGCTGCTTGCGAAGGCGCTGTTTTAATTGTAGACGCAACTCAGGGAGTAGAAGCACAGACATTAGCAAATGTTTATCTTGCCCTTGATGAAAATCTTGAGATTATTCCTACATTAAATAAAATAGACCTTGCCAGTGCAAGACCAGATGAAGTGAAGCTTGAAATTGAGGATATTATCGGAATTGATGCGGAGAATGCTCCACTTGTTTCAGCTAAAGAAGGTATCGGAATTGAGGACTTGCTCGAAGCTATAGTAGCACAGGTTCCAGCACCTTCTGGAAGCATTGAAGGAAAACTTAAGGCTTTAATTTTTGATTCATATTATGATAATTACAAGGGCGTTGTTATTTATACTAGAATCTTTGATGGCAGAGTTAAAAAGGGTGACACTATTCGAATGATGAATACGAAGAAAAAGTATGAAGTTACGGAGGTTGGTGTTTGCTCTCCAGGACCTGTTCCTTGTAAAGAACTTAGAGCTGGTGAAGTAGGATATATATGTGCCAGCATTAAGCAGGTGGCTGATGCAAGGGTAGGTGATACGATTACTTTAGATAGTAACCCTACAGAGGGGGCTTTACCTGGATATAAGAAAGTCCAGTCCATGGTATTCTGCGGTATTTATCCTGCAGAAGGTGAAAAGTATGAGAATGTAAAAGATGCACTTGAAAAACTTCAGGTAAATGATGCTGCATTTAATTTTGAACCAGAGACTTCACAGGCTTTAGGATTTGGTTTTAGATGTGGTTTCTTAGGTCTTCTTCACATGGAAATTATAGTTGAAAGGCTTGAAAGAGAGTTTGACCTTGGAGTTATCACCACTTCTCCAAGTGTTATATATAAGGTAGTGATGAATAATGGTGAGATTCAAATGATTCAGAACCCTTCCAATCTACCTGAGCTTATAGAGATTGAACACATTGAAGAACCTATAGTAAAGGCTGATATCATGATTCCTAAGGAATATGTAGGGGCAATCATGGAACTTTGTCAGGACAGACGTGGTAAGATGATTCATATGGAATATATCACAGAGACTAGAGTTCAGCTTCACTATGAAATGCCTTTAAATGAAGTAATTTATGACTTCTTTGATGCACTTAAATCGAAGACCAGAGGTTATGGCTCACTTGATTATGAATTTATTAGATATGAAAAATCTCAGGTTGTTAAGATGGATGTACTTTTAAACAAAGACTTAGTAGATGCATTCTCTATGATTGTTCATGAGTCAAAAGCTTATGCAAGAGGTAAGTTTGTTTGCGAGAAGCTTAAGGAAATCATCCCTATGCATCAGTTTGAGGTTCCTATTCAGGCTGCGATTGGCCAAAAGGTTATTGCCAGAGAAACTGTAAGAGCTTATCGTAAAGACGTAATCGCAAAGTGTTATGGTGGTGACATCTCACGTAAGAAAAAACTTCTTGAAAAGCAGAAAGAAGGAAAGAAGAGAATGAGACAGTTTGGTACTGTTGAAGTTCCACAGGAAGCATTTACAGCTGTACTGAAGTACGATGATAATAAATAGAAAGCTTGAAATAAGTTGGTAATCAGGCAAGCTGATTCCATGGCATGACTTGCAAATCTTAGATATGATTATATATAAGAAAATTTATAAGAGGCTACCTCAAATTTAATTTTAAATTGCGGTAGCTTTTTAATTAAAAGCTGCCATTTTGTAGATAAGTTAAAAATAGTGATAAAACTTTTGGAGGGTATTATGAAAAAGTTGGGAATGTATATACACATACCCTTTTGTATAAAAAAGTGCTTATATTGTGACTTCTTATCCTTTGAAAATAGTGGGACTGACCTGCATAGACAATATATAGATGCTTTAAAGAGAGAGCTTGGATATTACAGTATAGTTTATGGTAATGAATTTACTGTAGATACCATATTCTTTGGTGGGGGTACGCCTTCTTTAATTGACGCAAATTTGTTGAAAGAAGTCCTTCTATTCATAAAGGACAAGTATGAAGTTGAGAAAGGTGCAGAAATAACTATTGAATGTAACCCTAAAACTATAGATGCAGAAAAGCTTAAAATATACAAAGAGGCAGGAATTAACCGCATAAGCATTGGTATACAAACTTTTAATGATGCAGCCTTAAAACGTCTGGGAAGGGTTCATCAATCAGAAGATGCGAAAGAGACCTATGCTTTAACAAGACAAGTTGGTTTTGACAATATAAACATAGACTTAATGTTTGCTATACCAGAACATACTCGTGAAGTATGGCAAGATACTTTAAAACAGGCTATTGCGCTTAAACCAGAGCACATTTCATTTTACAGCCTCCAATTGGAAGAAGGAACCAGATATTTTGAAATGTTCCAAAAGGGTGAGCTAAACATGGTATCGGATAAAATAGATAGAGATATGTATCATAGAGCTGCACAGTTTTTTAAGGAGTTAGGATATAATCACTATGAAATATCCAATTGTGCAAAGCCTGGATTTGAGTGCAAACATAATTTAAAATACTGGGCTATGGGAGATTACTTAGGCATAGGCCTTGGAGCTCATTCTTATATGAATGGTGAGCGATTCAGCAATACCCGAGATTTAGGCAAGTACATTCAAGAACTTCAAGCAGGCAACCTTGGTATAGACATAAATGATGACAATTTAAAAGTTGAACGAAAATGGGTTGAATGGCAGCATACAAATACTGTGCGGGATGACATGGTGGAATTCATTATAACAGGAATGAGAAGAACTGAAGGCATTAACCTTACTGAATTTGAGAACAGATTTGGAAAGAAACTGTTTGAAGCATATCCGGATCAGGAGAAACTAGTAAAAGAATACATTGAAAACGAACTGATGATTCTGGAAAACGAAAGAATAAGATTTACCATAAAAGGTGTAGATGTATCCAATACAGTGCTGTCTGAGTTTGTGTAGGATGCCAATAACAAATATATTTAAATGGCAGTAGTCTACTAGATTACTTGCCATTTTTTATATACCAAAAAATATTTAAATTATTATTGACACATATATCGTATGCTGATATATTATAATATATCGTAAGGCGATAGATTGGGGGACGATATATTGGATAAGAATACGCCTTTAACAGAGGCACTGTTTTATATATTGTTGGCTGTAAGAAAACCTAACTATGGATATGGAATTATTCAAGATGTGTTAGAGATGACAAAAGGAAGGTTAAATTTAGGACCAGGCACATTGTACGGTGCAATTAATTCTATGGTATCAAAGGGATGGATTAGGCTTTATAGCGAAGATAAAGAATCACGAAAGAAAAAAGAATATCTTATAACAGATGCAGGCAGAGAAATGTTTAATGTGGAAGTGAGTCGTTTAGAGGAACTTGTTGAAAATTCAAAGCAAATGGAAAAATAAAAGGGAGGTATAGATATGAAAAAATTTAGATTATATTTAGATAAAGATGAAGAAGAGAATTGGTTAAATGAAATGTCCATGGAAGGGTGGGCTTTTAAAAAGTTTTTCTTAGGTGTGTATACTTTCGAAGCTTGTAAACCAGGTGAATATAATTATCAAATTGACTTACTAAATAATTGGAACGGGGATACGAAGGACTTTGCCCGTTTTATGGAAGAAAGTGGAGTTGAAGTAATTTCACAATGGTATAGATGGGTATTTATTAGAAAAAAATCTTCTGATGGACCATTCGCAATGTATACAGATGGAGAATCAAAGATAGCACAATATACTCGTATAAAAAACTTTTTTTCTGTGGCTTTACTGATTGAAGTAATCTGTGTGCTTATTGAAATCAATTGTGCAATTCAAGCTGATAACAATATGTTCTGGGGATTTGTCTTATTTTTAGGAATGATAGTATTAGTATTTTTAAAGATGGTATGGAAATGTAAATGGAAAATTCAGCAACTGAAAAATCAAATTTAGATGTATGCTAGGTGGAGAAAACAGGTCACCTGGCTTTTTTATTGAGATTTAATTTATATAATTATTGACAAACGATAATTTGCAGCATATTATAAAGGAAATAATTATCGTAAAACAATAATTTGTGTGGAGAAGCTTAATCTTAGTCGGATGTGATTTGTGAGGTATTGGGAATGGAGATTAAACGATTTAATATATTAGTGTGTTTTGTAGCTTTTGGTTCTGTAATTCTGGCCACGGTGATGTACTTTATAGGAAAAATTCCAACCATATATTATGGGATTTACTTACCTATGGAAGCAGTAGCAGTGGGACTTAGATGGCTGTCATTAAGTTCAACAATAGGAAATATAGCCGCATGGATTTTGTATCTAGATATTTGCTTAATTCCCGTTTTGTTTGCTTTTCGAAAGAAATTAAGCAGACAATTGGAAAAAATACGGAATAGACATCACTTAAAATTAGAATCAGAACAAACATGTCCCCTGGAATTAACTGATGTGATTCTTATCGCATTATCTATTTATTTATTTTTTATGATGTACTGCTTTATAAATCCAGGTATGATATCAAATATAACACCAAAGGCAATAGGTGCAGATATAAGCGATATGCTGCCTGCACTTAAATATTTTTTAGCAGGAGTAGCATATTCCTTGATTATAGCATATTTCGTTTTAAAGTTTGCTGGTAGTTTTAAGAATACAGACATTTGGAAGCAGACTGAACGTGTTTTGCTATTTTTTACTATAGTGTATGTGGCCTTTTTTTGTTTCACTTTGCCTTTAAACTTATTTCAACAATACGAAAACAGCGTTATATCAGAAGCAGGAATATTTATTACAGTAATTAAATTTTTCTTGGATTTGTTGCCTATGGTGTGTTTTGTCGGAATTATTGAGTCAGGGATTAGGCTGATTCAATTGTTAAAAGAAAATAAGTATAATGAAAGTGCTGTAAATATAGCTAATCTAATGGCAGAAAGAAGCAGAGCCACGGTTACTGTATCCATAGTATGCAACATTACACAAAATGTAATCCAGCTAATATTTTGGCGAGAATTATTACATGCAAACTTTTTACTGGATATTCCATTTCTCCCTTTAATTTTAGCTTTTGCAGGATTGCTCATAGCAGAATATTTAAAAGAAAGCTCATTGCTTTATGATGATAATCAAATGATTATATAAGTTTCAGAAATAAATAAAACTGGAGGAAGAGATGGCTATTCAAGTTCATTTAGATGAGATACTGAAAAAAAGAAATATGACCTCCAAGGAACTTTGCAAGCTGGTCTCCATAACGGAGGCTAACCTATCCGTGTTAAGGAGTGGCAAAGCAAAGGGGGTAAGGTTTAATACGATAAATAAAATCTGTTACTATTTACAGTGTGATGTGGGAGAACTGTTGAAATTTGATGGGGAACTGGGGGAAGAAGAGGATGAATAAAGTAATTAGAAAATTAGAAGCCTTGGCTCTTGTAATGTGTATAATGTCCATTTGTTTTAGTGGATGCAGCCTAGCAAATCCAGCATTACAGAACATAAAAAATGGAGATCAATTAATCGGTGTATTTGTTACTTTTGAAGAGGATTTGAAAGATTACATCATGCAGGATGGGGATACTTTATATTATGAGGAGAAAAAGCTTGTACGGGCAGATGGAAGCGTTAAAAAACTGACCGATGAAGAAATAAAGAGGTTTGATAAGGGATCTACAATAGAAGGAATTAAACAGAAGGATGGTATCTATAATTTTCAAAAAATAAAAGGGTATTGTGTGTTATATACAAGGAGAACCGTTGAAGAAAATGGGAAGACAGACTCTTATATGGAAACTCATTGCTCACAGGATGTGTATGATGTAAAGATATCAACTGCTGTCAATGAATTTAGCGAAAATAACAAATCCAGATCAGAGATAAATAATGAAGTTGAGGCTACTATTGGAGTAAATGCAAAAGCCAATACAAGGGTAAGACTCAATAAAATATATCAGAGAAATGATGGCAGTGTGTATACAAATATCCCAAGTTCAGACATATTGTGCATAAATTCGGTATCGGACCCAAGCTCAGGATTAGGCAATAGCGGAATAAGCATTTCAGAAGGCTATGAAGATTATTTGACAGGTACAGGAATTTCAGCACAATCAAAAAAACAAACAAAAACCTTTAAAATTAATATAGAGCAAATGGATTTTCTGCAAAGTGCAGAAGTAAGACAGATGGACAAAAATCATCAGCTTATAAAAGTATCAGATATTAATTTTTCTCAAAAAAATCAATCTTTAAAATTAGAGGAAAATACAGATTACGTTATTATAGAAGAACAATTTAAAGATGTAAAAGAAAATACATATAGCAAAAGAACCGTATATGATTGCACACGAATTGGTGAAACTGATGACGACGGATATGAATATTCTCAGAGTCATACATTTAAAAAACTTGATGAAAATGGTAAACTTCTTCTATTTAATTTGAACTTTGAAAGGTAAAAATTCCGTCAATAACAAAAGCGATATTTTCTACACAAAAAGACTCAATAACTTGAGTCTTTTTGTGTAGAAAATATCGTATACTGTATACAGTCTAAGACAAAATTTTACGTAATCTTATCATCCTCATGTGAATGGTTTGTAAAGTAGTCATTTACAAGTTTTACAACAGTACCACTGAGTAAGAACAGAGCAATCAGGTTTGGAATTGCCATGAGACCATTAAATGTTTCAGCAACTGACCAGATTATCCCTAAATCAGCTGTAGCACCGATGATAGCTACTAAAGAATAGATAATCATAAAAGGTTTTATGATCTTTGGACCAAATAAAAATTCAATACACCTCGAGCCGTAAAGCCCCCAGCCAAGAATGGTAGAAAATGCAAAGCAACATAATGCTATGGCAGTAATAATCGAAATCCATCCGCCATAAGTTGTTGTAAAGCCACTGATTGATAATTCTGCACCAGCAGCTACGCCGTAAGTAAATGGAACGCCACTGCATAGAATAACGAGTGCAGTCAAAGTACAAATTAAGATAGTAGCGGTAAATACCTCAAAAATACCAAATAACCCTTGTTTAACAGGATGATTTGTATCAGCTGAGGCATGAGCTATTGGACCCGTTCCTAAACCAGCTTCATTAGAAAATATACCTCTGGAGATTCCCTTTTTTAAACTTATAAACATGGTACCTACGACACCACCTGTGGCAGCCGAGGGGGAGAACGCACCTTTAAAAATTAATGCAAATACTGCTGGAATATGACTTATATTCATTAGAATAACACCTAATGCCAGAACGATATAAAGTAAAGCCATAAAGGGAACAAGTTTTTCAGTAACCATTCCTATACGTTTAATACCACCTAAAAGAACCAGAGCCACTAGTATTGTAATAATAATTCCGATAAATAAATTAATAATTTTAATGTTTTCAATTGATGCAATATTGAAGTTTAAAAGAGCAGAATCGATGGCTACTGTGATGGTATTTACCTGAGTTGCGTTTCCAGTACCAAATACTGCAAGAGTACCGAAGATAGCAAATGCTATTGACAACCATTGCCAGTTGGAGGATAAGCCGTTTTTTATGTAATACATAGGGCCGCCTACCCAGTCACCATGTATATTTTTCTCACGAAAATGGACAGCCAGTGTTACCTCCGAAAATTTAGTACACATACCTAAAAGTGCAGAAAACCACATCCAGAAAACTGCACCAGGACCACCGATGGCAATGGCACCGGCTACCCCTGCTATACTGCCTGTCCCGAGCGTAGCAGCTAAAGCTGTACACAACGCCTGGAAGGGTGTTGTGGCACCTTTTGCTGCTTTGGTTTTGTGAAAGGCTTTACCAATAGTTGTTTTAATAGCGTAGTTGAATTTACGCAACTGTATAAAACGAGTATTGAAGCTCAAGTATAAGCCTACACCGATTATGCAAATCATAGCAGGTATACCCCATACAAAATTATTTACCATGGTGTTAATACTTTCAATAGTGGCTAACATATTTTCTCCCCCTTCGTTTCCTTAACATAAAGTTTAAATGTATTTTTTATTATATCACAAAAATCAGATTATTTTAATATTTTTCAATTTTTCAATAATTTTTATTAAATAAAATATTAGGATAATTACAGGGCTTTAGAACATTATGGTTTGTTAAACATAAAAAGACTCAGGATGAAATCCTGAGTCTTTTGTTTTGTATAATATTTCTCTTTATATTTTACTTCAAATTATCGTCCTCATATGCGGGATTTGAAAAATACTCTTTTACAAGTTTTACAACTGTACCGCCCAGTAAGAACAGCGCTATCAGGTTTGGAATTGCCATCAGACCATTGAAAGTTTCAGCAATAGACCAAATCATTCCTAAATCGGCAGTAGCACCCACGATAGCTACTAAAGAATATACAATTATGAAAGGCTTTATGATTTTTGAACCAAATAAAAATTCAATACACCTTGTACCGTAAAGCCCCCAGCCAAGAACGGTAGAAAAGGCAAAACAGCATAATGCAATAGCAGTGAAGAGTGTAATCCACCCGCCATAAGCTGAGGTGAAACCACTAATTGTTAATTCTGCACCAGCTGCAACACCATAATTAACTTTAATACCACTGCATAGAATAACAAGCGCTGTTAAAGTACAAATAACGATAGTA
This sequence comes from uncultured Aminipila sp., assembly GCA_963524205.1. Lineage (GTDB taxonomy): Bacteria > Bacillota > Clostridia > Peptostreptococcales > Anaerovoracaceae > Aminipila. The sequence continues at coordinate 7,630 of CAURED010000024.1, read as the reverse complement.
TCTGCAAAAACTTCAAAGATACCGAACAGCCCCTGCTTAACAGGATGATTTACATCGGCTGATGCATGGGCTATTGAGCCTGTTCCTAAACCAGCTTCATTAGAAAATATACCTCTGGAAAAACCTTTTTTTAAACTCATAAACATACTGCCTACAACACCACCCGTAACGGCAGATGGGCTGAAAGCACCTGTAAAAATCATTCCAAATACGGAAGGAAGATGCTTAATATTAAGAAAAACAACACCAAGTGCAAGTATTATATAAAATAAAGCCATAAAAGGAACCAATATTTCAGTAACTTTTCCAATACGTTTTATTCCACCTAATAGGACTAGGGCAACAAGTATTGTAATTATAATTCCGATAATTAAATTAATTATTCCCATATTTGCGGTTGATATAACGTTGAAATTCAAAAGAGCAGAATCTATGGCTGTTGTGATGGTATTTACCTGAGTGGCATTACCAGTTCCAAAAACCGTAAGTACACCGAAGCCGGAAAAGGCCACTGCAAGCCACTGCCAGTTAGCAGATAAGCCGTTTTTTATATAGTACATAGGGCCGCCAACCCAGTCCCCATGTATATTTTTTTCACGAAAATGTACAGCCAGTGTCACTTCTGAAAATTTAGTACACATACCTAAAAATGCTGAAATCCACATCCAAAAAACTGCACCAGGACCACCAATTGCAATAGCACCAGCTACTCCAGCTATGTTTCCGGTACCTACTGTAGCGGCTAAAGCGGTACATAAGGATTGGAATGGAGTAGTAGAACCTTCGGCAGCTTCGCTTTTTTGGAATGCTTTCCCAAGTGTCATTTTTATTGCGTAGTTGAATTTTCGTAACTGTATAAAATGAGTAGAAAAGCTTAAGTATAAGCCTACACCGATTATACAAATCATAGCCGGAACACCCCAGACGAAATCATTTATTACGGCATTAACATTTTCAATAGTATTTAACATACATTTCCCCTTTCATTTACCTTAATGCAGATTTATATAATAGGATTATAGCCAAACAGGATTAATATTATAGTCAATAAGGTAGTCGAACTTTAAAAAATTATTTAAAATATTGTAATAATTTTAAATATTACAATTTAAGATTATAACAAATACTTATGAACATTTGCAAACATTTATTTCTTATTTTTAATTATTTTTTTATTAAAGAGTATAAGCATAAAAATATAAAGTAATATGATATAATATAAAAAATATGGAAATCAAAATATAGCCATATTTTACAACAACAAAAAATGTACTAAATGAGGCAGATTATGAACAAATATATTATGGCTCTTGATCAGGGCACTACAAGTTCGAGATGTATTTTATATAATAAAAAAGGTGAAATTGTAAGTCTTGCTCAGAAAGAGTTTAAGCAGATTTATCCCAAGAGTGGATGGGTAGAACATGATCCAATGGAAATCTGGTCTACACAAATTGGTGTAGCACAGGAAGCATTATATAAAATAGATGCTACTTTTGAAAATATTCAGGCTATAGGTATAACTAACCAAAGAGAAACTACAGTGGTCTGGGATAAACATACTGGGCTTCCTATCTATAATGCAATTGTCTGGCAGTGCAGACGTACAGCTGAATTTTGTGACCAATTAAAAGCAAAAGGACTATCAGAAAGCTTTAAATCTAAAACAGGACTTCTAATAGATGCGTACTTTTCGGGCACAAAGCTAAGATGGATACTAGAGCATGTAGAAGGTGCCAGAGAAAAAGCAGAAAATGGTAAATTGCTGTTTGGAACTATTGAGACTTGGCTGATTTGGAAATTATCAATGGGCAGAGTTCATGTAACAGATTATTCTAATGCTTCAAGGACAATGCTTTTTAACATCCATACTTTAGAATGGGATGATGAAATCTTAGAAGAGTTAAATATCCCAAAGAATATGCTACCTGAACCTATGCCGTCAAGTTGCGTTTATGGAGAAACGGACCCTGTCATATTTGGGGGGGCTATAAAAATAGCAGGAGCTGCTGGGGACCAGCAGGCAGCACTATTTGGACAAACTTGTTTTAAAGAAGGTGAAGTTAAAAACACATATGGAACAGGCTGCTTTTTACTTATGAACACTGGAGAAAAGCCTGTTGAATCCCAAAATGGTCTGCTTACGACTATAGCCTGGGGGCTTGATGGAAAGGTTAATTATGCATTAGAAGGATCCATATTTGTAGCAGGGGCTGCTGTACAATGGCTTCGAGATGAATTGGAAATTATACATTCCTCTCCCGAATCAGAGATTATGGCTGCTTCTGTAGAGGACTCTGATGGTGTGTATGTAGTGCCTGCTTTTGTTGGAATGGGCGCACCGTATTGGAATCCTTATGCCAGAGGTTCCATTTTTGGTTTGACCAGAGGAGCAAATAAAAATCATTTAGTCCGTGCAACATTAGAATCCCTGGCATATCAGACTACGGATCTGCTTAATGCTATGGAGGAAGACTCCAATATAAAGTTAGCTGTTTTAAAAGTTGATGGGGGTGCAAGTGCCAATAATTTTCTGATGCAGATTCAGGCAGACCTGCTGGATACTACAGTTCACCGACCAAAGTGCATTGAAACAACTTCTTTAGGAGCAGCTTATCTTGCAGGATTGGCTGTAGGTTACTGGAAAAACAAAGAAGATGTGATTGAAAACTGGCAGATAGACAAAACTTTTGAACCTGACATATTACCAGAAAAACGACAGGCAATGCTTAAAGGTTGGCAAAAGGCGGTAAAATGTGCTCTGATGTGGGCTGAATAATATAAAAATAGAGGGGAAAAATTCTGTACATGAGTGAATTAGAGGTAGTGGATAATATAGAGAATTTCATCGTTGTAGATGAACTAAATGATTTTATATCTTTAATTGAAGATTTTAAAAATCAAGGTGAAAATATAGAGGAAAAATACATAACTGCTTTGAAAACAGAAAATGTAAATTTTTCTACCATTGAAGGAACAAACGTTATTTTTGAAAACTGTGTATTTAATAAAGTTGTATTTCAAAAAACATATTTTAAAAATTGCTTTTTTAAGAATTGTGACTTTTCAAATTGTGATTTTAGTAATAGTACTTTCAGTAATTGCAAATTTCAAAATGTGAAAGGTGTAGGAACTAATTTTTCTGACAGTGCCTTCAAAGACGTAAAGATAAATGACTGCTTGCTTAGATATGCTGTATTTACATATTCTCTGTTTAATATTTGTATTATTGAACAGAGTGATATGTCAGAAGCTTTTCTAGATGATTGTAAACTGAAAAAATTTACGTTAAATAATGTGAATTTAATACGAGCAAATTTTTATAAAACTGTACTGAAAGGCATTGATTTAAGAACTTGTCAGATTGATGGAATTATATTGTCATCAGAAGCAAAAGAATTACATGGTGCTGTTGTAGATATGCTTCAGGCAGCAGAATTAGCCAAAATACTAGGAGTTATAATAAAATAAGACATTATAATACAATTTTATGATATAATGTCAACAAGAATGTTAAAAAATTAAAATTCTACAGAAACAGAAAATAAGGAAGGTATTTTTATGGAAAATAATGTATCAGTAGAAGCTCCTAAAATATTAACAGCAAAACAGCGAAGCTTTATATTTGATAATCTTAGAGGATTGGCAATTTGGTGCATACCTATTTCGCATTTTACTAGAGTCGGTGGTGAATTTTTACATGGCTCACTTGGTGGAATAGTTTATATTACTATTAATGTATTTGTCATGCAGTTGTTTATGTTTTTGTCAGGCTTTTTCTCGAAAAAAGTGGATAGAGCAAGAGAATCGGCGTTTAAAACTTTTATGTTACCGTATTTGTTATTTACTCTGATTTTTTACATATTCCGATATTGTTATTTTGGACATGCTAATTTAGATTTTTTAAAGCCACCGTTTGCATTATGGTTTTTATTTGCAGTGTTTTTTTATAGGTACTATTTAAAAGATTTAGTTAAGATTAAGCACTTATTGGCCATCAGTGTAGGAATATATTTAATTACAGGACTTTTACCTGTAGAAACTGATTATTTTGCATTAGGAAGAACAATATCCTATTTTCCATTTTTCTTAATGGGTTACTATTGCACAAGTGAAAAGCTGAAATCTTTACAATGCTTAAAAAAGTGGCAATGTGTTCCTTTATTAGTAATACTAGTAGGTATTTCTTATGTGCTTGCTTATTATGTTAAAGTTCCAGTGGCTTTTTATTTATTAAAGACTACTGCAGCGGAATTAGGAATAACATGGTATATGGATATAATTATGAGAACTGCGGTACTTGTTCTTGCAGTTGCATGGACTATATTACTATTAAATATAATGCCAGATAAGAAGAATTATCTAACCTATATTGGGATGAATACTATGCCAATATATATATTCCATTTATTTGTAAGATATATAATTAAAGATTATGGTTTTCCATGCCCAAATTGGACAATATACTATTTGTGGTTATTTGGATCAGCATCACTTTGTGCCATTGTTTTTTCCAGCCCGCCAATTGCAAAGATCTATGATAAGACACTTGATAAATTATATGATGGATGGCTGAAACTTAAGAAAAAAATGATGTATGAAGAAACTATATAGCAACTTATTAGTTTGTAAGTTATCAATGCCTCTTGTCAAATGACGAGAGGCATTTTAGTTTTTACCATATATTAAAAACCACAGAAATTTTGCTATTTTTTTTGAAAAGAGTGTTGACATTACTACGTAAGAGTGTTAAATTAAAAATGTAATTAGCACTCATGACATGTGAGTGCTAACAAGAAAGGGTGAGAGAAATGGATTTAAACGAAAGGAAATTGAGAATATTACAAGCTATTATTGGTGATTTCATTAGAACAGGCGAACCAGTTGGATCCAGAACTCTTTCAAAAAAGTATGAGTTAGGCGTAAGCCCGGCTACTATTCGTAATGAAATGTCGGATTTGGAGGATATGGGATTTTTAACACATCCTCATACTTCATCAGGCAGGGTACCTTCAGATAAAGCATACAGATTATATGTAAATGATTTAATGAAAAAGAAGGAGCTTACCTTTGAAGAAAAACAGATTATTACAGATAAACTGCACAGTGATATGTCAGAATTTGAAAAGACTATACAGCATGCAGCCCACTTATTATCGGAGATAACAAATTTGACTTCTTTTGCTATGACGCCAAAGCAGGATGAAGATAAGCTTAAATATATTAACTTCCTTCCTGTAGACAGCAGTACTGTAATACTTATGATTGTTGCAGACAGCGGTAAGGTTTCCAACACGGCACTTAAGATTAAAGTTCCATATACAAATGAAAGCCTTGAGCTATTATCGAAATCCATGACGTATAACTTTAGAGGAAAAACTATTAGTGAAGCTTTAACAGTTGATATCATAAAGAGTTTTGAAACAGATATAGAGGCCATGGGAATTTTGGCAGAAAACATTATGCCAAACTTTATGAGGACTCTTGAAAATATGTTAAATGTAAACTTGTATATGGATGGACTTACAAATATATTCTCCATACCAGAATACAACGATCTAGATAAAGCAAAGATGTTTTTGGAGTTATTAGATAAAAAGGAAGATTTTACAAAGAAGCTCATAAACAGAGAGAATGGTGTAATTATAACTATAGGAAATGAAAATGCAGATGATTTGATGCAGGATTGTAGTTTGATTACAGCTACTTACCATATGGATGGTAAGCTTGTTGGAAAGATAGGTGTAATTGGACCGACAAGAATGAAATACGACGAGGTAACTTCTGTTATCGAGTATGTAACAGAAAATTTGAGCAATACTTTTAAACTAACAGGAGGTAACGAGGAAGATGAATAAAGATCAGACGGCTACAGAAAAACAAGTAGCAGAGGACCTGGAAACTCAGGATACTGTTGATACTGAAACTGTAGAAGAAACTGAGAATATTGAAGCTGAATGTGAAGAAACAGAAAAAATAGCAGCTGAAAAACCAGGAGAAACTACGGCAGAAGATGAAGAACTCAATACAAAGTATATGAGACTTATGGCAGATTTCCAAAATTACAAAAGAAGAACAGAAAAAGAGAAAAGTGACATTTATGCATATGCAAACGAAAAAATCGTTGCAGAATTGCTTGATGTTATAGATAACTTCGAAAGAGCTCTTACCCATGGTCAGGGTGACGAAGGTTTTATTCAAGGTATGAATAATATATTTAAGATTTTCAAGGGGGTACTGGAAAAAAGCGGGTTAGAAGAAATAGAAGCATTGGGAAATGAATTTGATCCAAATTTTCACAACGCAGTAATGACTGAAGAAAGCAGTGAATACGAAAGTGGCTGTGTAACTCAGGTTTTACAAAGAGGATATAAATTAAATGGTAAAGTTATACGACCTAGTATGGTAAAGGTCGCAAATTAGGGAGGTAATATATTATGGGAAAAGTAATAGGTATAGACTTAGGCACAACAAATTCCTGCGTAGCTGTTCTTGAAGGTGGAGAACCTGTAGTAATCGCTAATGCAGAAGGAAATAGAACTACTCCATCAGTAGTTGGATTTACAAAGGGTGGAGAAAGATTAGTTGGTGAAACTGCAAAGAGACAGGCAATCACTAATCCTGACAGAACTATTGCATCAATTAAGACTCATATGGGTTCAGACCACAGAGTAGAAATCGATGGAAAGCAGTATACGCCACAGGATATCTCAGCCATGACTTTAGGTAAGCTAAAGGCTGACGCGGAAAGCTATCTTGGTGAAAAGGTAACAGAAGCTGTTATTACAGTACCTGCTTATTTCACAGATGCACAGAAACAGGCAACAAAGGATGCAGGTAAGATTGCTGGTCTTGATGTAAAGAGAATTATCAATGAACCTACAGCAGCATCTCTTGCATATGGTCTTGATAAAGACAATGGCCACCACAAGATTTTAGTATACGACCTAGGTGGTGGTACATTCGATGTATCTATCCTTGAACTTGGTGACGGCGTATTTGAAGTACTTGCTACAAATGGTGACACTAAGCTTGGTGGAGACAACTTCGATAAGATATTAATTGATTACATGGCAGATACATTTGCTAAGGAACACGGAATTGATTTAAGAACTGACAAGATGGCTCATCAGAGATTAAAGGAAGCTGCAGAAAAAGCTAAGAAGGAACTTTCAAGTTCACAGACAGCTAACATCAATCTTCCATTCATCACTGTAAGTGCTGATGGTCCTCTTCACATGGATATGGACATAACAAGAGCTAAGTTTGATCAGTTAACTTCAGATCTTGTAAATAGAACTATCGAACCAATGCAGAAGGCTATGAGGGACGCTGGCGTAACTAATGCTGACATCGCTAAAGTTATTCTAGTTGGTGGTTCAACAAGAATTCCAGCAGTTCAGGATGCTGTAAAGAGAGTAACTGGCAAAGAACCATTTAAGGGCATCAACCCGGATGAATGCGTAGCTGTTGGTGCTGCTATTCAGGCTGGAGTATTAACTGGTGAAGTAAATGACGTATTATTACTTGATGTAACTCCACTTTCACTTTCCATTGAAACTTTAGGTGGTGTTGCTACAAAGCTTATAGAAAGAAATACAACTATTCCGACAAAGAAGAGCCAGGTATT
>CAURED010000023.1:0-38110 GCA_963524205.1 uncultured Aminipila sp. | reverse complement strand
CTGTGGTTCCACTGCCATCTTCTCCACCTAGGACTTTCAAACTCATAATTGATACTGAATCTTCATCTGCAATTCCGGTAATTCCTACAGAATTATCTTTTGTAGCTGTAATAGTACCTGCCCCATGAGTTCCATGGTCGTCCTCTTCCCCTACATATATGTTATTATTATCGTTATAGAAGTTCCATCCATATATATCATCTACATAGCCATTCCCATCATCATCCGTATTATTTCCAGCTATTTCATCTTGATTTACCCACATAACATCAGATAAATCTTCATGATTAAAGTCAATGCCGGTATCAATTATAGCAACGGTAACATTTCTTTGACTTTCATATAAATTCCAGGCTTCTGATATATTTATATCGATTCCTGCTACAGCAGAAATACTTCCTGTTTTCATCCTATTATTCGACATTTTCCTTTGCCCTTGCTTTGGTTTTGAAGGTCTTGCCCACTTACCAGGTTTCATTGGTTGCTCAAAAGGACTTTCATATATAGGAAATCTATTCTGTTGCTCTTCCATTTTAAATTTGCCATTATTATAAAGTCCCCATTGTTCTGAGTTCAGTTTATCATTTGTTAGAGTTTGTGGTTTTGTAGCTCCAGTGGCATAATAAACATGCTGTACGTTTTCTAATCTTTCATCTCCTTCTGAAAAAACTACATTAATTTGAGTCTGAAAAAGAAGCCCAGATATTAGAAATGTAATAGATAACAATGCTATAAATTTCCTTTTAATCAAGACAATCACGCTCCATCCTTTCTGTTTATAATTTAATTTAACTGTAAATTGCTACCTTGCTACCGCCCGTTTTTTCTTTGGTAACAACTATTTGTTTATCAATCTTCTCTTTAAGCTCTGCCACGTGGGAAATGATTCCTACCAATCTTTTTCCTTCCGTTAATCCTGCCAGAGCCTTTATTGCCTGATTCAACGATTCTTCGTCTAGCGAGCCGAAGCCTTCATCTACAAACATGGTATCCAGTTGTATACCTCCTGCTGAAGATTGAATTTCATCAGACAGACCCAGTGCTAAAGACAAGGAAGCCTTGAAAGATTCTCCTCCGGAAAGTGTTTTTACACTTCGCTCTGATCCGTTGTAATGATCAATTACATCCAGTTCCAATCCGCTTTGGCTCTGCCTGTTTTCAGCCTCCACTCTCCTTTTTAATTCATACTGCCCGCTAGTCATTACCATTAACCTTGTGTTAGCTCTTGATATGATTCGATCAAAATAATTCATCTGTATGTAAGTTTCCAACATGATTTTTTCTTTTCCTGTAATATTACCATTGGCAGTATTTGAAAGTGCCTTCACCCATGTCCAGCGTTTTTCAACTTCAGATAAATTACCCATCTGGGTATTTATACTATGTAATGCGGTCCTATTTCTGTCGAGTCTGGAAGTAATCTTAGCGAGTTTTCTGTTTAGCTCTGATTTTTCCTGCAATAACAATATTTTCTTCTGATTTTCCACATTTACATCAACTTTTTTTGCTTCTTTAAGCTGTTCCTTTAGTGCTTCTATTTTAGCATTGCATTCAGTAACAGCTGTATTACATTCTTCAAATGCACTCTTGGCTTTTTCATATGCTTTCTGCATCATAGATTTTTTATCTTCTAAATTCTTTATACTTTCTTCAGCCTCAGCCTTCGTATTAAATTCTAAACTTCTTACAAGTTTTTGTTTTGAATCCTTTAAGCCTTTCATTTCAGCTTCAAGAAAAGCTATATCCTGTTTGCATTTTGAAATCGTATTTTCGCACTCTTTAATTACGTTTTCTGACTGAGGGATTTCTTTTTCAAGTGTTTCTTTTCTCTTAACACGGTTTTCTTCCTCATTAATTTTTTGTAGTATTTCTACAAGAGCAGTTTTAAGTTCCTTTTGCTTATGCTGTACCTTGTCCTTTATTTTGTCAAATTCACAACCTCCAAGCAGATTTGAACTCTGTTTTAATAATTCTATTTTAGAAGCCTCTACTTTGCCCTTCAATGTACCCGCATCTGTACTACATCTTGCCGCCTCAATTTGATTTTTTTCTTTTTCCTCTTTTGCACGCTGCAGTTCGGCTTCTGTTGGTGCGTTCTTTGAAAGAGTAGCAATGAATGGGTGATCAAATGAACCACATACGGGGCATCTTTGCCCTGCTACAAGTTTCGATGCTAAAACTCCAGCCTGTTCATCTAAAAAGGCCTTCTCCATTCTGTCAAACTGATTTTGGGCAATCTCTGAACATTCTGATGCATTTTTATATTTTTTCTGAGCCATTTCAAGTTCTTCAGTTACTAAATCTAACTCTGAAAGCGTATTGAGTAATTCTGTCACCACTTTTTGTTTCTCTGTCATGTCTTTTTTCTGGTTTTGCAGTTTTTCTTTATTTATCCCCGCATCCTTCAATAATTCTAATTGATTTTTTAATTTCTTCAATAAATTTGTTGAATTTTCAAGCCTTTCATTGTGGTTTACCGTACTCGATTTATGTATACTTAATAGCTTATCTTTTGCAGAAATACTATTAATAAGACGCTGTAAGTCATCATAGTTGTCTAATTTATCCTTCGCAGTCTGTATTGCGCCCAAAATTTTCTCTACTTTAGGCATCTTTGCAGTTTCAACCCCAAGAGCAACTTTACTAAGTTCCAATTCTTGCAACTTTTGACACTTTATTTCTTCTACTTCTGCTAAATTTATAAACGCTTTATTATCTTTTTCGGCTTTTGCCAATATTCCGCTTACTTCTTCTAGATTTTTTTCTGTACTATCAAGTAGCTCTCTATGATGAATGTGTATTTTTTCATCCTCCGCTACTATCTTTTCAATCAACTCTACAGTTTCGTCTATTGTAGCAAAAATCCCTTCTGATTTAACCTTAGTAAGTTCAATATTTAGGACATTATCTTCATCACAGACAACTCCGTCTATGTATTGAGAAATACTTTGTTTTAAACATTCATACTCATTTTTCAAAGTTCCAGATTCATTCTTTAACTTTTCCTGTAACCTCTGATATAATCTTGTGTTAAAAATATCTCTAAATATTTCACTTCGTTCTTTAGTAGAAGCTAAAAGTAATCGCAAAAAATCTCCCTGTGCGATCATGGCAATCTGCTTAAACTGTTTTCGGTCAAGACCAATCAGTTCTTGTACTGACTCCGTAACCTTTTTTGCATTAGTCAGAACTTTGCCATCCGGATATACAATTTCAGCCTCCGCTTTCTCTACAGTGAAACCATCTCCCCGTTTTGCAGGGCGCATATATTCTGGATTTCTTTTAATTTTATATTCCTTATCGCAATATTTAAAGACCATTTCCACAAAAGTAGGTGTATTTGCATCTGCATACTTACTGCGAAACATGTTTGCTTCACGACTATTACCACTTGCTTCCCCATATAGAGCAAAAGTAATCGCATCAAATATGGTTGTCTTTCCCGCACCTGTATCTCCAGTTATTAAATACAAACCGTTTTCACCTAACTTAGATAAGTTCATTTGCACCTTGTCCGCATAAGGTCCAAATGCTGATATAATCAAACTAGTAGGTTTCATACCTTATCCTCCCAAATCCTCTCAATCAGTTCCCAAGTAAATTTACGTTGTTCATTTGACATTATCTGATTGTTCTGCTTCTCATAAAATTCTTCAAAAAGTTCCAGAGGTGATTTTCGCTCCACCTGCTCTGCTCCAGTAACAATTGAGCTGTTACGAGTACGTTTATTATCATAATCTAACTTCATTATATTGGGATAGATGCTTCTTAGCTTTCCAATCACATCAGGAATATCTTCCTCATCTGTAAGAGTAATGTGTATATAATCATCGGTATTTGTATCCTTGTAATTTTCCCTTGCGGTTATTTCAAGGTAGCTTCCCTTAATTTCACGTAAATTCCTCTTTGGAATAAGTTCCAGCATCTGGACATCTATATTTCCTTTTTCAGTCAGCTCTATTATTGTAACTGATTTTTTATGATTAACCTCTGAAAATGAATATTTAAGAGGGGTTCCACAATACCTGACAGTCTCCTTAATTATCTTTTGTGGGCCATGAATATGGCCTAATGCCACATAATCAAAGCCTTCAAATATGCTGGAATCTACGTTATCAAGTCCACCTACTGATAACTCTTCTGATTCACAGCAAACTGCTCCTGTGACAAACTGATGGCAGATAAGCACGTTTCTCTTACCAACATCAACCTTCATGCTGCTTATAACTGTTTTCACTGCATCATTATGGGTTTCTATTTCAACATCCGGATAATATCTTCTTACATAAGCCGGTTTTATAAATGGCAGCATATATATATTTATTATGCCATGCTGGTCTTTAACCTCTATTGGTGCAATATGTCCATCAAAAACAGGTGACATATATACTCCACTACTGTTCATAACTCTTCCTCCAAAAGCAATACGCTCTGCAGAATCGTGGTTTCCACTTATCACAAATACCGACAGATTTCTTTCAGCCAAACATACAAGGAAGTGATCAAATAACTGCACTGCTTCAGCTGAAGGTACTGATTTATCATAAACATCCCCTGCAATTATTACTCCGTCAGGTTTTTCCTCATCAATTACGTTGACTATTTTTGTAAGTATGTATTCCTGATCCTCCAGCATGGAAAACTCATTTACTCGCTTTCCTATGTGAAGGTCCGAAAGATGAATTAGCTTCATAACTTCCTCCGCTGCCATTTTAAATATATTTTAATTTTAGTATATCACTTATCACTAGCATTTAATTACTTACAATAATACCACAAAACCCACACATTTTTGAGTGTGGGTTTGAAAATATTTCACTTAATTACTATCCGCATTTTCTAAGGGAAATGTTACCTTCCAGTTACCTTCTGTACACATTCCACTTGTTACAAAATAACCGTATAAAGAATATTTATGGATTTCAGATTTTGTTATATCAAATACATGTTCATCATAATCGATTCGATTATCCTTAGCAGCATCTTCTGTAAATCCAACACCGTACGTGTTGCTAACCACATTACCTTCTTTATCCCTCAATTCAAAATAACCATGATTATCATTTTTTAAATTATTCTTTACAGCAGTCTGCACATGAAGCATGCCGTCTACATATCCAATACCTGTAAAATCTATGCCCTGAATAGGAAACTCCAAAGGTTTACATGGTTTAAGCATTTTTACGCTTTCAGTATCATCTGAAATATATTGTTCAGGGTTTAATCCCCAATATCCGGATACGCGTATATTTTGTGTTTTAAGGTTATCTTTTACTTCAGATAAATCCTCCATAACTAAAACATCTTTGTATTCCTGCTTTTGACTTAAAAATTCATTAACTGAAAAGGTTAATTTGTCACCAACAATTTCCTTGTTTTCCCAACCTGTTATGTTAATAAGAAATGTGGCTGTTTTGGTTTTTTCATCATATCCTACGCTTTCGCAATGTGCCATGCTGTCAAAAGGTATACGTAAATCATAGCTATCGTTTAAATCTGTAGTTCCATCGATACGATTTCCTTCTAAATCCTGCATAGTAATATAAATTTCCGCTGTATTCCCATGAATATATGCAGAAACAACTTCCATTTCTATGCCATTACTCACACTGGATTTCTGAACTGGTAGAAATGATTGTGCCACACTTGGTGAAACAAGATACATTAACTCATAAATTGAGGATACATTTGCCGCCAATACAGGTATTGCAGTAAAAACACAAACAAGCAATGCACATAAAACTAAAGCCGGCCTGCGAAATCGTACCATTACTTTATTTCTGTGTACTGCTTCTGCATCTGCCTTATTTATAATCCCCTTTATAAGGTCCTGTGATGGAGAAATGGCCTCATTCATTTTGCAATACTTCTCTTTAAACATTATACCCCTCCTTCAATATTTCCTTTAACTTGCGCCTTCCACGAGTAAGCTGAGTTCTTATGGTTGATGGCTTTTGTTTCAAAACTTCACTGATTTCTTCTATACTCAAATCTTCATAATAAAATAAGTGTAGAACCGCTCTGTATTTAACTGGTAGTTTTTGAAGCTCATCATATAAGTTCTTCTCTTCCTCTATTTCAAAAGCTATAGATTGGTCTAACACTTCCGTTCTCTTTCTCCATGTAGAAGCCCATAGTTTTTTACTGCAATTAATCGTTACTCGAATAAGCCATGCCTTACGATGTTCCTCTGTTTCAAATATAGGTTTTCTTTTTATGTATCGCATAAATACTTCTTGAAAAGTATCATCTGCATCACTTTTATTTCTAGTTTGGGCAAAGGCCAAACGATAAACCATACTTGAATACATATTTACAACATTTTCTATGCAATCATCTGTACTTAATGACTGGTTTTCCATACTTTAAATCCTCCTTTCACTAGAAATACCCCTGAAATACGCAAAAAGCTACAATAAAATAAAAAAAGTATAAATAAAGAAAAAAATGCCACCTATAGGCGGCATTTAAAAGTCCAGATTATTATTAAATTATTTCTTAATTACTTGAACTAAATTATTAACTTCATTCTGTGTTACATCTTTGTTGAAAAACTCGTATCTAAAATATGCATAGCCTCCTACTTTTCCTGTAGCCCTTCCGGTAGTAACCTGTCTTGCTATGATATCATTATATCTAAGCCATTCAGAAGTGGGATTTTTATCAGGTACATTACTGCCTGCATTGGCCATATCAAGTCCCACATATAATTCCACATTACCCTTAGACGCAAGATTCATCCAAGAATTCAAATTATTTTCATAGGCATAAGAAGCAATATTTCCAGAAGAGTCCTTTGTTTCAAATCCCCAATAAAGCTGAGGCATAATATAGTCTATGTAACCAGCTTCAGATAACCATCTGTCAATATCCACAAAATATGCATTATCTTTACGTAAATTAGCTAAGTTTCCTGCAGGGCTTATACCAAATTCAATATCTGAACCCTTAGATTTTACGGCTTCATAAACTCCCTTAACAAGTAAATTAACATTATTTCTACGCCAATTAGCAATACTCAGAAGACTCCCTGATTTATCATATTCAGGCTTGTCAAACCATAATGCAGGATCACTATCATTCACTGATGGATAGAAATAATCATCAAAATGAATCCCATCTACATCATAATTGTCTATAATTTCTTTAACCCCATTTATTACCATAGTACGTACTTCAGGTATAGCTGGATTTAAATAATATTCACCCTTATGTAAAAGTCCCCATCTGTCATTTGTAGTATCACTGTCTGACTGCCAGACTTTTACTGGATTATTTGCACCTACCTGATTCCAATAAGTCCCATAACCCGTTACTCTGTATGGATTTAACCAGGCGTGGAATTCCAACCCTCTGCTGTGAGCAGCTTCCACCATATACTTTAATGGATCATATCCTGGATCAACACCCTGTGTTCCACTGGCAAAAATAGCCCAAGGATAATACTTGGAAGGATACATTGCATCACAATGAGAACGGACATGAACAAATACAGCATTCATGCCAAGATTTTTACAACGATCAAACATCTTATCAACCGCAGCTTTAAAACCCGCTTCATTTTTAGGCATACTCATATATTCAAGGTAAGAAATCCACATAGCATTTAATTCACCATCTCTTGCAACATTATCTCCCTTTTGATTATTAGAATCATTAAATTGTGCAACCGTTCCATCTGTATTAACAACAACTATTCTATTTGCATTATCCCAGGCTACTCCTGCACCAAACGCTTCTAGAACAACTCGGATAGGTAAATATGTATGTTCGTCTTTTATTACAGCTTCTGTGTCGTTTCCTTTCTGCAGTCCATTTACCAAAACATATTTTTGGTCAATCGGCACCTGAACAGTTGTGCCATTTTTTACTACAATAGCAATTCTATTATCATTGTCCCAGTCTACCTTGCATCCAAACTCTTCCATTACCCCCCTAAGTGGAACAAGTGTCCTACCATTTGTGTCAATAAAAGGTTTTCCCAGATTTTCAGCCAGAGAAACATTTTTCCCATCAATAGTAACTCCTACGCCAGAATCAGCACTTACAGTTTCTGTAGTCATTCCTAAAATAAAAGCTACTAAAATTAACATTAGAAGAAAAGCTGCAACCGTTAGTTTTTCTCCTGCTAAGCGACTTAAACAAATTCCTTTCTCATTCATCATTCAATATTCCCCCATATTATGTCACAATAACTTCGTTTCGAACATAATTATACCATATTATGCAAGTCTTGCCACTTTAAATTGGATATTAAATCCCAGCCAAATATTGGGGCTATATTAAATTTTCATCTATCCATTCATTCAATACGTTTAGCTGCTCCTGTGTGTGAAAGTAATGCTCTCCTTGTTCAAAAACCTGTAAATTAACATGATACCTTTCAGTAAAACCTGAAATTTCTTTCCATTCACACAAATTATCTGCCGTTCCATATAAAATAGAAGTGGTTACTTTCCAATCAAATACAATTGGATTTGATTTTACATAAGAAAAGTAATCCCAATCTAAATTCTGTCCAATGGGTAGTTCTATTATCTTTTCTTTCTGCAAACGCTCTTCACTTACTCCAAAGCCTGTCATCATATTTTGAATAATTTTTTCCATGTTTACCACTGGAGATAAAAATAATGCTTGTTTTAAATCAAAATCACGATAAGCCAGTAAACTAAAATAAGCCCCCATACTACATGCAAACAAGCTTATATCAGATGATATGCTCTTTGCATATTCGTATACTTCTAACAAGTCACTTACGCAATTCTGAGGATTACATTCATAATCTTGTCCCTTACGTTGCCCATGCATAGGCAAGTCAAAACTTACCACTTTGTACCCTTTTTTTACGGCTTTTTCTGCCAACATGGATACAACTGTATCGTCTTTGTTTGACATATTTCCATGCACTGCAATAAATATTTTTGAGCTATCACTACCCCATAAAACAGCTGGGATAACAACGTTTTGATTTTTTATTTTTATATATTCTTTTTTCATTTATTAGAATTACTCCATATAATCTACTTTATTAAAATTCTTGCTTTTGTTGGATCTTACCCTTATTCCGTAAATACACCTTCTGCTTTTACAATTTTACCATCTTTTAAACTGATGGCTGGATTGAATACTACAGTCTCATCATTTAAGGTTACCGTAATCTGGGATGATGGTACAATATCGCTTACATTACACTGCAATACCACCGGCTTATCTGTAGTTAATAGTTCTTTATCTACTTCTAAACTTCCCTGATCATTTAATTTTACTGAATCAACCTGAATTGTTGACCCTTCATATTTAGGCACAATCAAATACCATTCACTGCCATTATCCACATTAACTGTCTCATATGCAACTTTTGAAGCTTCTTCTTCAGTAATATTGTATTTGTGTAGTAATGCTTTTGCCGTCTTTTCTATTTCTTCCTGACCAGATCCAAGAAAAAATAAAGCAGCTAAGTCGCCTTTCGAGTCATCTGTAACCTTATAATAATCATGCAACTTTACTTTTTCCTGACTTTCTGATTCATTCTTTCCACATCCAGATAGTAAAGCCCCCGCCAATACCATCACAATAATAAAGATAGTAACCTTTTTCATAAATCTAACCTCTCCCCTATTCTTTCATTAATGTCCCCTGTGTTTTCCTTTTCTTTTTTCTTGCTTCAATTCAAACATTCTTTGTTTTTCTGCTTCTTTTTGCTCTTTACTGCGGAATTTTCTTTCTGTTTTTATTTGCTCGTGTTGAAGTTTTAATGCTTGTTGTGCTTTTGTCCCTATGCCTGCATTGCTAACCTGCTTTTTTATTTCACGTTGCATGCGCTTAGGATTTATACATTTTTGGGAAATCCTGCTTGTTTTAACACCTGGGCTAAACTTTAGATTGTCTTGATTTTTCAGCATAAAGTCATAAACTACATAATCTTTGGGCTCCGGTCCAAATGTTACTTTACACACCTCATATTTTGAGCCTTCTTCACGTTCAAAAAGTCCCACCCAAAACGGTTCTTCAAAAAATACAGTAAATTTAGAAACAATATTGCTCATTGTAATTCCTCCCTTAAATTTGAACTTACAAAGAACGGACAACCAAAGGAGGCAGGTTACTGACAGTATTTACATACTGCGTCCGGACTACCAACCGGAACTGTGTTTTTATCTTTGCATCTATATTTTAACCTATTGATATATTACGTCAAGTCTATTATTTTCCTTCTTCCACTCGGTTTCTTCCCCCTTCTTTTGCTTTATAAAGCCCCTTATCTGCTTTAAGCATTAAATCTGTTATAGTATCTGTTTCTATACTTGTTGCAACCCCAAAGCTGCATGTTACATTATATTCTAATTTAAAATCATAATTTAGTATTACTTTCCTTATTTTCTCAGCCAGCATAAAAGCATCTTCAGACTCGGTTTCTGGGCAAATAATTAAGAATTCTTCGCCTCCCCATCTGCCGGCTTTATCACTTTGACTTACATTATTTTTAAGAATTTCTCCTAATTGTGCAAGAACTCTGTCTCCAGCATTATGTCCAAATGTGTCATTTATTAATTTAAATAGATCAACATCCATCAAAATTAAGGATATTTCTCTATTTGATTTTCCACATCTGTCATATTCTGTTTCTAGTATTTCATTTAGCTTTCTACGATTAAATATATTAGTTAAGTCATCTACGTTTGAAATATATTGTAATACTTTATTTTTCTTTTCAATTCTGTTTGTCTTAGCCTTAAGCAGCTTATTTTTATTACTTATAATTTGTTGAGATTTATACTCTCTTACATATCGTTGATAAGTAATTACGGAAGCAATCCATGCAATGATGTTATTGGACAGGATATCTTGTACATAAGTAATATGAATAGCTTCAGGTTGGAATACAGGCAGCAATATAATAATAGAAGTACATGTTAAACAATATATACCAAAACTTATACTAGGTGAAAAGTAAAAGAACACTGCAAACCCATATATTACTGCAACATAAATTGTGGGTAATGCAAAGATGTTGTTCTGTACCAGTAATGCCCTGACGATGGCAACTATAAAACCAAAAAAACCAAAACTAATTTCATATATTTTGTGGAACCAGCGTATTCTTTTTATCTTTTTTATTTGAATATATCCACTTAATATGGCGTATATTACCATGACAAATGCTGTCCCATAGTATATTTTACATATCAAGCCCCCAAAAGCTAACGTATAAAAACCATAGTATAATTGCTCTATGGTTAAATAAATAGATAAAGCTAATATGCATAAGTTATTATGCATAAGCTTTTTTTTATTAAAATCTTCAGTATTTTCTTTTAGAAAAATCCTATGGAAAAGACTAGGTATATAGTTCATATTGTTAACCCTCGGCACCCCTTTTCATGAAAATAATGCAGAATTATTATATACTAAAACTTACCCATTTCCCATATTATTTCTATATTGTCACTAGAAATTTAGGACTAGCAGTCACACAACTACTCTTTATGCCTTTTTTCTTCTATAATCTTTTCAAATTTCTTGTCTGATAATATTTCGTTCGTAAAAAATTCACCGTTGTAAAATAAGCTATAAGTCGTAAAGGGTGCCGGAGCATTTTGTGCTTGTCCAGTTGTTTCCAAACAAATTGATTGAAATGTAACACCTTTTTCTTTGGCAACACTTTCAATTAAAGGGACATATTTTGCGGTGAATGGACATTGATGTGTATAATATAATACAAATCCTTGTTCTGAGATATTCGGAATCTTTACGCAATGCTTAAAGTAAGGCTTTAAGGCTCTTTTTTCAAAGGGTAAATATAATAACTCATAAAAAGGTTCTGCCGTATCTGCCAATTCAAAACCTTTATAGCGTAAAAATTTAGGGTCAGACAAAAATGGCATTTTCTTCTTGGCGGAAAGGATAACTATACCTTTTTTTTCTTTTTCTCTACTGTCTTTTATGCATTCCCCTAAAAGAATATTGGCATTTCCCTGTCCTTTAAACTGACCAGATACCCAAAAGCAGTTTATGAACATATATCCATCCGCTTCAATAGGAACCCAAGCCTTTTCTGCCGGCATATATTCAATAAAGCACTTTCCCCGTACATTACATTTTTTAAATACTAGTCCATCCTCAAAACGTTCTGACATCCATGCTTTCTTAGAAACAACTTGACAATCTTTGTTGTTCGATATAGCACAACAAATATGTTCCCGTTCCAAATTGTCTTTTGTAATAGTAATAATGTCCAATTTTTCCTCCTTTTAAACTACTTCCTAATTGTCATATGTACACTAGTCTATTTATCCTTTATTATAATAAGAAATACACTTGATTCATCGACCTCTTGAACTTGATATTTATATCCTGATAATTCCCCCATCTTTTTTAAATCATCTGGCGTATGAATAATGGCTTTGAAGCCGTCCTTGCATATTATAATTCCATCCTTGGTTTTATCTAAATCAAGTTCTCCCAGCAACCCCTTCCCAATCTGCTCTTGAAACCACATCACCCTATGCTCCCAAAATTTTTCACTGTATGTACTAAAATAGGCTTTTCCACCACTTGCAATCATTCCCATAATTTTTTTGATTAGAGGCTGTGATGGAACCTGCATTGCGGATAATCCGTTTTGCAGACAAAGTATTACATCAAACTTATCTTCAAACGTAAGATTATTTACATCCATGGTCATAATTTCTGCATTTAGGCTGTCTTTCAAATGTTCCTTACTCAACTCAACGCTTTCATTGGAGATATCAATACCCACAATTGATTTACAATTGCCTGCCAGTTCCTTTACAATACGTCCATAACCGGCCCCTAATTCCAGAACTTTTTCATTCCCTGTCAAATTGTCTCTAACAAAAGAGATTTCAGCTTCCAAATACTGTTTCACTCTGGGGATATTGGTATCATAAACCTTAAACAGGCTTTGTGAATTGAGTTTTTGTGCATAATAATTGTTCTGCATATTAATACCCCTTTATTACTTTTTATTTGGTGATATTATGATTTGTTAGTCAAACTTCATATGACACTTTTTAAATGGATTTATTACACAATCTGTATAAAGTATAAGAAATTCTCTTATTCCACTAGAATATGGAGCTATATCATACTGCTGAAAATATATAACGATTCCCTTTGGTATACAATAAAAATTTTGAACATTTAAAGTTTCTACAGTAAGCTTTTCATAATCTTCAAAATATATGGTAGGATCCTTCTTTATTTCTTCTATCACTTGATTTAGAATATAAGTTTTATAGTCTAATGAACATTCAAAAAGTTCGTTGAGCTTAATCCTACTGTTTGTCTGTAAGTTCCACGTCTCAGAAGTTCTTACGGTATTTCCATGGGCACCACCTAAATACATATAATTATCAAAGTAAAGACTTATTATACAAGCCATGTTGTAAGTCACTTGATATTGCACTAGTCCTTCATATACCCTGATTGGAAAATCATTTTGTTTTGAATATATATATTGCTCAACGGCAGATTTATAAAGCTCTTTCTTATAATATCTTTGAATTTCAACAGCCTTATTTAAATAATACTCATTAATTGTATTCAATGACTTTATATAGTATATTGAGCTAAATTGCGGATATTCAATCTTATATGTTAGAACTATTTCGTCATTATATTTCATATTGTCCTGAATCACACAATTTTTAACAGTTACATTCATTCCATTCAACTTAATCACCTCAAATCATCATATGATAATTTGAGGTATTCATGACATTATTTCAAAGGTTATTCATATATCTCCTTTGCCTGCTTTTTGTATGCATACATTTTATGGTCGGCTTCCTTAAATGTTAATATAATATCTTTACCTTCTGCTTTTTTATATAGGCTATATCCATAAGAAATGTGGGGCAAATTAGGAAGTATCTCTCTGTTTTTTTCTAATAGAACCATCATAGCTTGAATACCTGCCTCTATTATACTTTCATCATTGTTATGACCTAAAACACAAAATTCGTCTCCTCCAATACGATAGCAATATCCAATTTGTTGAAAACTACTTTTTATAATTTGTCCTACAATTTTAATGCATTCATCTCCCACTTGATGACCATATTTATCATTAATTTCTTTAAAATCATTTAAATCAAATATTAGGATTACAGCAGAGTCCTTTTTACTTATCCTGTTCAATTGAGTTTCAAAAGCTGCCCTGTTCAGTAGTCCTGTGAGAATGTCATATTTAAATTGCCGTTCCCGCTGAAAAATATAATACATAACAAGAATAATCGTTATGCAATGCCACGTTGAATGTATTCTTGGGAAAAAGATTTGTATAGAGGTACCAATTAAGAATATTACATAAAGCAAAGCCAAATATACTTTATCCCCACCTGTAAATTGTAAAGATAATTTGTGGTTAGCATGTATTAGCAGTATAAAACCATATAAATACACAAAAATGTAAAGGTTAAAAAAAGGACCTCTGCTATATTCGTTATCGCTTGTGAGATGAAACATCAATCCTGTCCAAGAAGAAGTTATAAACAATAAGGAAATAAAAACCGCAGGAATCAAAATATATTTTAGTTTTTTAATTAACTCTTTGTCGTACAAAGTGGCTAAAATAAATGGTATATATGCAGAAGCAGTAAATCCTATAATATTTGCGATGATATTAGGAATACGGAAAATACTACCTTGTATATCAAATATACTCGCTGCTAGCTCTGCAGTTATAACAACAATAGCTAAAATGATTGTTATTATATATGATCTGGTTTCTATTTCAGACATAATTATATTTTTTGAGACCAATTGTAATAAAAAAAGCAGCATAATAATGTTAAGAATTCCACTGGTCATATATAAAATAATAATATCAGGCACTAGTATTTATCCTTTCTATATCATTCAAGTTGGATTAAATCTCTTGCCATTTGCTGTTGAGATATGATTTATATTAATCCTTGTATTATATGTAATTATACTATTTACAATCTATTTTTGCAATCTCTTGCAATTGTGAATGAATTATCAATGAACGATTTACTTGTACCATGTGTCTATTTTATTATCATCATCTTCTATGAGAAAAAATGTAATGAATCAATTAACAGCAATTCTAAAATAAAGATGTAATTGTATAATTTTTTGTGATAAAATAACAAGGCATATTTACAAGACATATGAGTATTGTCTGTTTATAAAATAAAATTGGAATTAGGAGATTATAAAATTATGGAATTTATTGAAATATTTAAAGCGATTGTTTTAGGTATTGTAGAAGGTATTACAGAATGGCTTCCTATCAGCAGCACTGGACATATGATTCTGGTGGATGAATTTCTAAAACTGAATATGTCACCCGCATTTAAAGAAATGTTTTTGGTTGTGATTCAGCTTGGAGCCATCATGGCGGTTGTAGTTCTTTATTGGAAAAAACTTTTTCCAATATCACTGGACAGAAAGCCTATTATTCAAAAAGAAATTATATCTATATGGTTAAAAATATTTGTTGCCTGTGTTCCGGCAGCAATCATCGGTCTTTTATTCGATGACCAGATTGAAGCCTTATTTTTCAATTATCAAACGGTTTCAATCACATTAATATTATATGGAATATTATTTATTTTAATTGAAGTAAAAAATAAAAACAGAATGACACATATTAATAGTATTTCAAATATTACTTATAAAACAGCACTGCTTATTGGTATATTTCAATTGCTAGCATTAATTCCAGGCACTTCCCGATCTGGTGCAACAATTCTTGGGGCAATTTTAATTGGTACTTCCCGAACAGTTGCCGCTGAATTTACTTTTTATCTTGCAGTTCCAGTTATGTTTGGAGCTAGTCTGTTAAAAATGATTAAATTCGGTTTTTCTTTTACAGGTATGGAAATTGCAGTCCTTCTTACAGGTACAATCTCAGCCTTTATCGTATCCATCTTAGCTATTAAATTCCTTATGGGCTACATTAAGAAACATGATTTCCAGGCCTTTGGATGGTACCGAATTATACTAGGTATTGCAGTTCTGGCATATTTTTCATTCTTTTAATGATAAAATGATGCTATTGCCAATTTATTAGAATAATTGGCAAATATATGACGCATACTTTATCAGAGGTGATAAAAATGAATAATATGAATCATAGGAATGCAGTTGCCAAACGAAGAAATGCTAGTAAAACAGCTTCATCAGAGCAGAATAATAACACTGAAAATAAAGCTGAAAATAATACTCAGCAAAATTAACAACAGTACAAAATAATATGTCTTATTAAAAATATCCTCTTTCATTCATTCTGAAAGAGGATATTTTTATATCTATTCAAATCTTAAATATAGGATATCAGTTCTTCTGCTGACTTACGCTTTGGAACTTCAGGTATAAACTTTGGATATCCAACAGCAATAATTGCTGCTACCTGCTGTCCTTCAGGAATGGAAACCGCTTCTCCTACTTGGTCATCATCAAAAATACCTATTATAACAGACCCAACTCCCTTAGTATGAGCTGCTAGGCAAAAGGTCTGTGATGCTATACCTGCATCAAACATTTGCCATCTATCACCTTTTGGGGTAGAAAACGATCCATCCTTTTCGTATCCACTACGTCCTTTTACCATAGTAACAATTACTAAAGCTGCTGCATCTTTCATTGTTTTTGTATTATACTCAAATCCTAATACACATTCTTGAGAAATCTTTTCAATCTTTCCCCTGTCTTCAACTATTATATAACGTACAATTTGTGTATTTTTCCATGATGGAGCATAAGAAGCAGCCTCTATAATCTCTTCCATCACTTCATGAGGAATGATTTTCTCTTCATATTTTCTTACACTTCGTCTTTCCTTAATACATGATATAGCATCCATAATTTTCCCCTCCATTTTTCCAATAATTAGCTATTCTAATATTATATAATAAATAAAAAAAATTACTAGTTTAAATAAATTCCTGTACCCTGCCCACTTGCCCATCAGTTAACATAACTTTGATACCATGAGGGTGAAAGCTGCTTTTGGTCAATAATTTTCCAACCGTTCCCTCTGTAAGCTTTCCAGTTCTTTGATCAGCTTTCAATATAATTTTTACTTTTGCACCGATTTTAACGTCGGATCTATTTTGTCCGTTCATTTTCTCTCCTTGTCTTAATTTTACTAAGCATTATCTTTTTTAATTAGTTCTTCTATCTGTTTTTTTGTTTCCAAAGGTAATGAATCAATTAGATAACTGTGGTCTCTTCCCTGCATTTCCTTATATTCCTGCTTGATTCTTTCATTAGCTGCTTCAATCTCAATCTTCAGTTCTCTTGCTGATAACAAGGAACATCCTGACCCTCTTACAATCATCTGTTGCAAACCATCTGACGTTGCAACTACTATAGTATATTTCTTCTTGTTGTCATAAGCAAATTTCTCAATATACTGGTCCGCGGTTTGTGCCTCCCTTGTATATACCATATGGATATTATGATAGTCGATTACTTCTTCATGATGTCCCTGAACGCGGTAAGCATCAAACACAGCAATAATCTGGCAGTTTCGAATCCCCTGATAGTTACTTAGAGTATCAAGCAATTTCATTCTGGCACCCTCCATATTATCCTCTATAAGCTCTTTCAGCTCAGGCCATGCATGTATAATATTGTACCCATCCACAAGAAGATACACTTCATTAGTTTCCTTCGGTATGCTGACATAATTAGAAGGTTCATAATAACTTTCTCGAGTTGGCTTATGTCTTTTCCAGACAGATTTCTTTCCTTGATTCGCATAAAAAGTATTATTAATAATCTTGTCAATTTCTTCTAAACTAATCCATGGCTCTTCTGTAGATGAGGATTGGTTTTGAACTATTTCTCCAGATATATGTTCTTTATTCTGAAGATAACTTGCAACATGCATATAATCTTTAACCTTATCCCAATCTACCAGAAAACCCGAACCATGTGTACAAAATACAGAACCTGTAGGATTTTCTAAATCTCTATCTGAATCATAACCGATACCTTCTATGACCTCTTGGGTATTATGGCACGGTTCATATCCTTTCAGCATGCAGAACAGTCTGCCAAGACCTTTGGTATAAGCTGCGACCTCTTTCTGATAGTTTCTCATGGTAATAACAGGAGCGCTCCCCACAAGAACTGCCATTTCACTATCTGACTGTGAAAAGGTACATGTTCCATGCATTTTCTCTATGTCATTCATAGCCCTTCCTACCATTTTCTCAGGCAATTCCAGCTGAAAGGAATAGTAAGGCTCTAACAATATGGATTGTGCCTCCTTTAACCCCTGACGCACAGCGCGGTAAGTGGCCTCTCTGAAGTCACCTCCCTCTGTATGCTTATTATGTGCTCTACCTGAGACTAAAGTAATTTTCATATCCGTAATCACTGACCCTGTCAGAACTCCCTTATGAGCTTTTTCCTCAAGATGGGTTAAAATAAGTCTTTGCCAGTTTTTACCCAATATGTCCTCACTGCATTCAACCCCGAATTGCAAACCACTTCCCGGCTCACCCGGCTCCAATAACAGGTGTACTTCAGCATAATGACGTAGTGGTTCAAAATGTCCTACTCCTTCGATTGTATTGGCTATGGTCTCTTTATATACAATCCTTCCGGCATCAAAGACCACCTGAACACCAAAACGGCTTAGTATCAGACTCTGCAGAATTTCAATCTGCACTTCTCCCATGATTTGAACCTGAATTTCCTGCAACTGTTCATCCCAGACAATATGAAGTTCCGGCTCCTCTTCTTCAATCTGATACAGCTTGGGAATCATCATTCTTGGATCACAGCCTTCAGGAAGTATCATCTGATAGAACAGTACGGGCTCCAATACTGGTTTATTTGAAGCTTCCTCCATTCCTAAGCCTTCTCCCGGTATGGTATGGCTGAGTCCTGTTACAGCGCATACACATCCTGCTTCTATCTCATTTACCGCCTCAAATTTGTGTCCGGAATAGATACGGATTTGGTTAACTTTCTCTTCCCAAATTCCATTGGATAAGACATCTTTCACCTTAAGATTTCCACCTGTAAGCTTCATGTGGGTAAGACGGTTGCCTTGCTCGTCTCTTGTTATTTTAAATATTTTTGCCCCAAATTCATCGGGATAGTATGGTGTAATGGAATACTTGATCATATCCTGAATAAATTGTTCAATGCCTTCCAGTTTTAAAGCTGAGCCAAAATAAGATGGAAATATTTTTCGTTCTTTAACAGCCTTTTTAATCTGCTGGTCTTCAATATGACCTGTTTCCATATAAGTTTCCACCATTATTTCATCACTCATGGCCAGTTGTTCATAAAAATCCTCGGTCCTAACTTGTCCGAAATCAATGCACTCATCATCCAGCTGCCTTTTCATTTCTTTTATTAACTTATCTTTATTGGTCCCATTTTGATCCATTTTATTGATGAATAAAAAAACAGGGATTTGATACATATCAAGCAGCCGCCATAATGTTTTAGTATGCCCCTGTACTCCATCCGCCCCACTTATTACTAAAATAGCATAATCCAGCACTTGAAGTGCTCTCTCCATTTCAGCAGAAAAATCTACATGTCCTGGAGTATCTAATAAAGTTATCTGAGTCTCCCCTATTTCAAATATAGCCTGCTTGGAAAAAATGGTGATTCCTCTTGCCCTTTCTAACTCATATGTATCTAAATAAGCATCCTTATTGTCCACCCTTCCAAGCTTCCCAATTTTTCCACACTGATAAAGTATCCCCTCTGATAGTGTGGTCTTACCTGCATCCACATGCGCTAATATCCCAATGACTAATTTTTTCATAATCTATTTAAATCCTTCACATCTTCTGTCTTTAAAATTCTCAAACTGTTTATCATTCATTTCTATTCTTCTATTTATATGATAACAGTAAGTTGGCAGTTTGACAATTTTATTGTATTGATTGCTGCTATTAAGCCAATAAAATTAGCATGAAAAAGACTATAAACTAAATTACTTTTTACGCATCCAGCTATAGTCTCCTCAGGTTATTTCTTATGGTATTTTTTAGCTATCGTCTCCAAATATGCCACAAATGATCATTCTGACCTTTTGCAAATACGTCTAATCGATTACCTCCCCAAGAAACTGCTGCAGGTTCAGATGTCAATTGACCATCAAGGGACTGCCAGTTACTCCATCTTCTTCCGTTCCAATTTCTAAAGAGCAGCTGATTGTATCCTCCACGTGCAAAAATTTCAAGACGATTGACAGCAGCTGATGCAGCGGCTGGTCCAGAGCTTATGGCTCCTCCGCCCAAGTCTTCCCAGCCACTCCAACTTGAACCATCCCACCATTTATGCCACAAACTATTGTTTTGACCTCTGCCAAATACGTCAATCCGATTTGTGCTCCAAGATACGGCTGCAGGTGCCGAAGTAAGTATGCCGCCTAAATCTTCCCAGCCACTCCAGCTAGAACCGTCCCACCATTTATGCCATAACGCATTATTTTGCCCTCTACCGAATACATCCAAACGGTTAGACTGCCATGATGAAACTGCAGGTGCTGAAGTAAGTATGCCACCTAAGTCTTCCCAACCACTCCAGCTTGAGCCATCCCACCACTTATGCCATAACGCATTATTTTGTCCCCGGCCAAATACGTCAATTCGATTAGTTCCCCAAGATACGGCTGCAGGTGCCGAAGTAAGTACACCACCTAAATCTTCCCAGCCACTCCACCTAGAACCATCCCACCATTTGTGCCATAACGCATTATTTTGTCCTCTACCAAATACGTCCAAACGGTTAGATTGCCATGATGATACTGCGGGTGCTGATGTTAACACCCCACCGAGATCTTCCCACTGGCTCCAGCCTAAAGGCCGCTGTTCTATTGGCGGCTCCTCTTCTGGTGGTTGTTCTTCTAGATTTCCTAATATGAAGCTTATAATATCTTTTATCATCTGGACAATACGATTGCCTGGTACACCATATCCTCTTAAAATTGTAATAAGAATTTGATTATCACGACTGTAAGCATCAAATAATCTATTTGTTTTCTGTTCAATACTTCCAGTGTAGTTTCCTTCAACATTCAACACATATCTTACAATACTCCTAAAGATATTACGTGCAACAGGTCTCTGTACCTTATACTTTTGAAGCTCAGTATAGTAGTCTTTAAATTGCTCATTAATCAGAGCCATAATTCTATTAATATCTTGCGGTCTCTGAAGAACTATACTATTAGACTCTGGTTTATCATTCTCTTCCTCATCCATATCGGTTATGATATTATTGCAAAACGGGCACACATGAATATATGGTTTCATTCCTTAATCACTCCTTAAAATCACATTATTATATGATATGAAGTAAATCCGTGAATGGTCTCTATTAGGAATAAATTAGATAGCGATATTTTAAATAAGAGTGTAAATAAAACGGAGCTGCACACTGGCAATGATTTAACCATTAGTGCGACAGCCCCCACTCTGTATTAACTGATATACTGATTTAATGACAATAAATAAGCCTATTCTTCGTTTTTGAAAGGATTTTGAATCAACGTTGCTGATTTTATGCTTTTATCTTGAGAATCACGCTTAGTATTCTTTGATTTATTGCCATTATTCACTTTGTCGTTTTGTTT
Source organism: uncultured Aminipila sp. (assembly GCA_963524205.1). Classification (GTDB taxonomy): domain Bacteria; phylum Bacillota; class Clostridia; order Peptostreptococcales; family Anaerovoracaceae; genus Aminipila. Next base: position 16,506 of record CAURED010000023.1, on the reverse strand, counting down.
ATTATTATCCATTTTCATGCTCCTTTAATAAAATATTTCTATTAGTTTGTACATTTTAGCTATATTTATAATTAAAAAGCTTAACTATATTACTGGATTCTTCAAAGTCTGCATTCTGCATTTAGGACAAACACTCCAATCAGCTTCTAGATAAAGTCCACAATTTGGGCATATAATCTTCTTATGCCTGTCTCGTACTATCATATATAAAATAAATCCAGCTAGCATTGGAACTAAAATAGCTATAAGCGTCCATAATGCTGCATCCATACCTCTTTTTATGGCATCATTATAAACGTATAGTCCCACTAATACTGGCACACCCACGCCTAGCATCAATAAAATAATTAACGGCAGCAATTGAAAAAACATCAGCAGCTCTCCTATTCTCATCACTAAGTTATAACGTAAACATGACATTAGTGGAAAAAAAATACAACCATTGCTACGCCAAAGATAAATAGTGCAACAAAAAGGCTAAATAGAGCAACAGCTTTATTATATTTCCAAAATTGTAATGTTTGAATCAACATCAATAATCCTAATAATGGCTCAACTACATTTATTGCACCTTGCCACCTGCCTGCAAGACTTAAAACTGCCAATATGATAACAGAAATTGAAAGGATTAGACCAAACACTGTCAATCCTTTTTCTAACGTAGATCTTTCTTTCCATTTTGGCATTTCTTTTCTCACATGGATTTCCATCTTTATTACCTCCCTGAATTAAGAGTATTATATTTTTGATTGCATTATCCCTTTACGTTGATTATTTCTCCACTTCAATATTAATGCAGCAATCGCAATCAATAACGTAATTGTTGTGACAAGTCCACCTTCAGGGCCAAAAGCCCCTCCTGTAAGTAAACTGGACCCTATTTGTTGTGTTTCAAAAATCTTTTCTCCATTATCAGCAAAACCGCTGACAGGAAGACCATAGATATTTCCAAGAGCAAAATTCCAGGCAAAATGCAGCCCACAAACTCCCCATATATTTCCGTTAAGAATGGCATAACCTGCGAAAAATATACCCGATAATGTCAAATTTATAAAAGATAAAACTGTTACTCCGGAACTAAATAAATGAAGAATACCAAATATGATTGCTGTGATAGAAATTGCCATAACTGGTGTGCCGTTTTTTTCTAAACTGGGAATCAGCCATCCTCTTATTGCAATTTCCTCCGAAGCACTTTGTACAATCCAGCCCAATGCCATAATACCAAGGTTTATTATCATATAACTATAATCTGACGGATAATACTTTAATGTTATCGTTCCTGTTAAAAGCAAAGTTAGGGTAACTGTTGTTATGGTACATAAACCAATCATAAATCCGGTAATATATACTTTAAAAGGACTATTGGTTTGAAAGCCAATGGAATTCACAGGACGTTTCTCCACAAATTTTACCCATGAAAAGAAAATTGTTATCTGTGTTCCACAAACCATTAATTTTCTTAATGCAAGCATAATCGTCCCATTAAAATTAGCCATCAACCCAAGTACATTAAAAACTACCTGTGCAAGTAAACGCCCTAATCCAAGTCCAATCAACAACAGTAAAAAATAAACTACAATTGTCAATGGAATATTCAATTTAATTCTACTTGTTTTTTGTTGTAGAAACAGCGCACTCTCTTTTAAATACTGATTTATACCTTTCACGTGGCCTCCCGAAACAGTACATATTCTAACAGTATGATGCAAGAAATTAGCATTACCATTGAAATGACGCAATACGTCATTTCAATTTTCGCATATCCAAATATATCGAGCAAAGTCTCCCTTGATTGTTTTCTCTGCTCTACAGTAGTCAATTATCTTTAGTTGCTCTGTATATAGCTTCTCTCTAATATCCGTTGACGTAACAATAATCATTCTATTGGCAATCTGTTTAGCGTGCCTAATGATATCAAATTGTTTTTCTTCATCAAAATGACTGAAGTTATTATATGGCAAGTCAACAATCACCACATCATAATGGTCTTTGATATCTTTCATATCACCCGTTACTATTTTAGCATTATATTGATAGTGGGCTAAATTTAAACGGGCAAATTCAGCAACCTTGGGATTAATCTCCCAGCCACATATATTATATCCTGCAAAAATTCCTTCTAATATAACCGTCCCGACACCACAACAGGTATCAATTAAGCGCTTTGAAGTATCTCCTCTACTTGCCACATTGATAAGCACCTTAGCCATATTGACTCCTAGTGCGCTAGAAAACGAGTATGGCTTTTGCTTATGGGTACGCCACTCATAATTATTTTGTTTTAAATAACCAAAGTACCAATAACCTTGATAAAATGTAATACCTAACATGATTTTGGGCGATTTAAAAGATGGGTAGCCATATATGCGAAGCCCTACTTCTTTTGACAACTTTTTTCCTAAATCAATATTGGGATCTCTGTTATACATGGCAACATACTTAACCATGAAATCATTCACTCTAAAGTCATCTGCCATAATCACATCAAGAATTTCATTGAAAGTCTTTTTCTTATATATGATTTTTAATCTATTCTTTAGAAAAGGGCTAATGGATGGATCAACTTCTTTGTTTGTAAAAAACACTTTCTCTTCAAGCTCATAATCAAAGAGTGCTTTAAATTCGAAGGCACACAAATTATAATCTTGCACATTATAATTTACGTTATAAATATATTGATCCCTTTTCATTAGTTAATCTCCATTTTCTTTATTCTGGTCTTATATCGGTCGCCGTACTGTAGTTTTGCTTTTTGGGAATACATATTAACAAATTCTTCTTTTGCATTAGTATATGCATCTCTATTATGTTCGTATTTTTCCTTTAACTGCCTTTTTAAATCTACATATTCCTTCGCAACCTCTGGATGTTCAATTAAATAATCCCTAAAATATAGCTCACTCCAATTATCAGTATAACGTACATGGAGATGATATACCTTTTCTGCAAAACCGTATTTTGTATAGCCTTTATTGTAGGTTTGTTTGAAAGTCGGCTTTTCTGAAAAATTCATCAAACCCCATTGCATTGATTTTAACTTATCTGTTATTTGGCTTATATTACTGTTGAACGATATTTCCATGAGAATATCTATAGTTGGTTTTGAAATAATTCCTGGAACTGCTGTACTCCCTATATGGTTAATCCTTACAATAGTTCCATCATCAAAATTCTCCACAAGCTTTTCTTTCTCCATTTCATACCATTTGGGATATTCATTATTATATTCCTTAAGTGTAATTGGAAACAGCTCCCACAATTCCTCCAATGTCATTGTTGATAATTCTTTTGGCATCTTTGGGTATCCTCCATTATAATCCGTAATTAAAATATAATTGAACTATTCCCCCAGTCTATCCAACATCTCACAACTCAATGTCCGAAATACCTGACAATATTTTTCAAATCCATCCTGTCCGATTATATAAATGTTGGGCATATAAGCCATTCTTTTTTTAGAATACGTAATACGTTCTAAACCATTATCTACAGATGTATGATTACTTAATGCCACATCTACTTTTTTATTTTTTGCTTTATTGATAAAGTAATCCAATGACTTTAGATATTGCTTCACTTCGTTCTTTGTCCATGGTGGTGTCGTGCCGCCCCATAATGCTGCCATATGGATTTCTCCATCTTCTTTTACAGGAAATATATAACTTAAACCTCCTGGAGTATGACCAGAAGTACCATAAACATATATTGTTTTATCTCCTAATGTTATGGTATCTCCATCCTTCACATAAACATCTATTTTGTAATCTTTCCACGTTTCCGGTCTATCAGGCTTCGTTGGGTGCTCCTGCCAAAAAATATCATCTACTTTGGAAAGGTATGTTTCTACGTGATATTTTTCAACAAACCATCTTCCGCACCCGGTATGATCAACATGTCCATGTGTCAGTATCAGTTTCTTTATTGTATCAGGGTTCCATCCTACATCATTAACAGCATCTACTATCGCATCAAAAGCCTTTTTGTCCGGCCATATGGCGTCTATCACTATTAACCCTGCATTAGTCTTTAGTACAAAACAATTTGTTTCTCTTTGTGCAACAATTAACAAATCATCAAAAATCATAGCATGGGTAAAAAATGACAAATCTTCCATTGCTTTAATTGTTTCTTTAGTAACTACTGGTTTATTTAATCTATTCATTTTAATATACGCTCCTGTTGATATCATACCATATATTTCTATTTCTTTCCACTGACCTCCTTCAAGGCTCTCTTTAATCTTTATATAAAAAAAGAACCAATCAATTAAGACTGGCTCTTATACGATATTCTGCCTTCAACGATTCAGCATCCATATTGAGTAATTCAGCACTCCAGCAAAACTTACCCACAGAATATATGGAATCATCAAATAGCCTGCTATCTTATCAATTTTGTAAAATTTTACAGTAGTAATAACAATTAAAATCCAAAGAATGATTAGGCCTATAAATGCCAAACCTCTCATCCCAAATCCAAAGAAAATAATGGACCAAAAGAAGTTAAATATTAGCTGAAGCATATAAAATATTAGTGCACTTTTCACCTCTTGGTTTTCAATTCCCTTTAAATAAATTCTGTAACTTGCAATCCCCATAAGTATATACAATAGCGTCCATACTATAGGAAATATACTTCCAGAAGGAGCAAAGTCAGGCTTATTCAACTGTTGAAATTTTACCATAGTGTCACTTGTTAGGAATGCGCTTAATGCTCCTACAGCAAGTGGTATGGCTATGGCAATTATTAATCCCAAAATGCTGCCCTTTTTAGTTAAATATGTTTTTCTCATTTTAACCACTTCCTCTTTATTTGCTACTACTATTATATTTTTGTATTTCCTGTATATGTCTCTCTTATTTACTATTAGGTTGGTACTATATAAACACTTCTGGCTCTGTTCTACGTTTAAAATCACGTTCAAGCATTAACTTGTGCGACAGAAAGGCTTTATCATCAAAGAATTTAGCTTTCTTTCTGCATTTATTAATGCATGCATGACACTTAATACAAATACCTGTTATTTCTGCGGGATTCTCTTTATTAATCGCTCCCATTGGGCAACTATTAACACAAACACCACAACTATTACATTTCTCAGCATCTGTCTTAGGCTTAGCTTTTAAAAACACAGCAGGTTTTCCATCAAGGCCTTTAGGCGTATAATACTCCTTTGGGGGGTTATTTCCTTTTAAACAAATAGGACAAGGAATACCTTCAAGCATCTTGGATTTTTCACTTATTCTCTCCGAAAACTCTTGAACGCTATCCATATCTGCTTTGTCAGGTCGTCCCACTGACAGTATGTCAGAAAAAGCATGCTGAGCAACAAAACCAGCTCCTGCAATTGTATGAAATCCGTTACCTTCCAGCATATTTTGTAACTCAACTAAAGCATCATCGAAACTACGGTTTCCAAACACAACTACCGGCACGGCTAAAGCATCATTCCCAATAAAATTATTCTGAACATAAGATAATAATTTATTTGGTATTCTACCCGCATAAACTGGTGTTCCCCAAATTACAAGATCTGATTTGCAAAACAAATTTTTTTCTTCTCGTGTAATGGGTAAGGTATAGTCAAGTTTTTTGACTACTGCATCTAATTCTTTCCCAATGGAATCAGCAATGGAGGTAATTATTTTTTCTGTATTTCCAACAGGACTAAAGTATATAGCCCAGACCGTATTAATCTTCATCTTCAGACTTCTCCCTCTTTTAATTTATATTGTTTACAAGGATATAATACATCTTTGTAAATAAAATTTAAAGTGCATACTTATAATAAAGTTAATCACAATAAACTTAAAAATCATTTATTGATGAAATTTTTAAGTTCGGTATTAAACTTTTTAGTAATTTCGTATTATCATCTGTTAAGAAATATGCCAATGTAATTCCCTCCTGTATCTTTTTTTCCTTTAATTACCTTTAATATAAAAAAATAATAGCATGTATCCCTCCTTATTTTAGAATACATGCTATATATGTCTCTATGCCTAAACTTAAGCTACAGTATAAATTTTCACTTCAGGATCTGCATTCCACAGAGGTTTAAGCCCTACAAATACATCGTTTTGGAACATCTCACTACTAAGATATGCTTGTGCTTGTTCCATGCTTTCAAAACCATGAAGCACCTGTACATCCTCATCCCTAATCAGCAAATTTTTAGTAAGTGCTCCCGAAATAGCTGCAAGGAACGGTTCACGGTACTCCGTATAAACCTTTTCTGCTGCCGGGCGATTTGCCTGATCAATTTTCATTGTAATTTCCAAATAAGCATTAACTTTCATTTCAATACCTCCTATTGCGATTATTTTTTTAACACTTTGTTGGATTGATTATAATTCAATCACTTGATAAAATAAATATATCAGTAAATTTATGAGTTACTAATAAATTCCATAGCTACTTGTTACTTTATAAGGTGTTTATTATAATGATAAAACATTAGCAGAAATTTGGAGGTAAAACATGTTAATGCTACAATATATTTTTAGCAAAATTGCTACTAGTAGGTATTGGTGTGGTTGTTGTAGGAAGCATTGCCACTTTGGTGTGGGTTTTCTGCGGTACTAAAATGCAAATAGTATATCAGAAGAAATATAAACAAATCAATCTAGTCCTTGGTATATTATTACTTTATTGTGCATGGGATATTATAAGGAGTTAAAAAAATGTATAAACCGAAAATGGAAAAAGATATTCGCTGTCCCCTTGAATATGGATTGAATATATTTGGTGGTAAATGGAAACCTCGAATTATCTGTGTTTTAGCAGAAAAGAAAATTTTAAGATATAGTATACTCCGTAAAGAAATGACAAATATTACAGATGCAGTTCTTGCAACAACGTTAAAGGAATTAATCGCTGACGATATTGTTCAAAGAAAGCAGTATGATGAAATCCCTCCCCGTGTCGAGTATTGTCTTACCTTGAAAGGTTCATCTGTTGTTCCAATCTTACAAAGTATTTGCCATTGGTCAGGAGCTTACCATAAAGAAGACAGCCAGAATACACTACTTCAATGTCAAAAATGTGATTACCGATAAGGCATAAAATAAAGAAATGGAGATTTTATAGAATGGGAATTGAATTTACTGAAGAAAAAAAATTTACAAAAGAAACAGTACAGGAATTATTTTTATCTGTAAACTGGATATCTGGGCGATACCCATCAAGGCTTTACAAGGCCCTTATGAACTCCTCTACCGTATTAACTGCATGGGACGATGAAAAATTAGTCGGCTTAGTTCGAATATTGGACGATAGCGAAATGGTGGCTTTTATGCACTATGTTCTTGTCAGCCCCGCTTACCATGGACAAGGAATTGCGGGAAAAATGATTGAGATAATTAAAGAGAAATATAAAGATTATCTTTACATTGAAATTATGCCAGAAGAAAGCAAAAATGCAGCTTTCTATGAGAAGTTTGGTTTTAAGATTTTGCCAGATGGAGTAGCTATGCAATTTTGCAATTTTCAAAATAAAATTTGATACGGACGTAAGACACAGCAAGATTCCTAATCCATATATCGCCAAACCTGCATATATTTTCCGTCCATAATTCCAATTATCCTATCTTTTTAATTAATATAAATCATCCACGACTTAAAGATTTATGACTAAATGCACTGTGAATGGATTAAACCTCGTTTGATCTTCTTGAAAACCTATTGCTTGATATTATCCGCTGCTTTGAGGGATGAATGGATATTTGAGTCCATGAAGACTTTCGCTTCTATGTTCTCCGCTGAAAACTCATACCATTGCATATCTTTTTTCTCATTTTGCTGATCTAAAAAAACATCAAAAGCTTCTTTGTTAACAGAGGCGTCATGAATAAAATACGACATTTCTGTATTGCTGTCATCAGAAGCCATCTGAGCATAGCCTAAGGTTACCTTTCCAAGAGAATCTGGTTTGAAACATGAAATTTTTTCAACGCCAACATCTGAGGCGCTGTTGGCATAGCTATACGTTCCGTCTTCTTTCAGCATCTCAAAACCTCGGTACACAACATTGTAGCCATATACTGTGCCATTGCAATAATATAAAATTTCATATTGTTCAGGATAATCCAATGATAATTCAAGGACCACTTCCGGTATTTGATCTCCGTCCAGATCTAGTACAGTAAAACGTGTCACTTTATAGGTGCCTTCATATTTGGAATCCCTACTTAAAAAGTCGTTTAGGAAAACTTCGTGATTATCATCCGTGCTGATGAACCCAGCCTGGTTTTGCAGCACCGCTTTATATGTATCTATAGGCAAAGAATTTGTTTCTTCAGGAGAAAATTTGCTGCTTTTAGCTGAATCAGTTTTGTTGGTTGAACATGCGCTAAGTGAAATACTTAATAAGAATATTAAAAGCACAATATTAATTTTTGATTTCATTGAAATACTCCTTTAATTCTGAATGGAAAGTTCTAATATTTGTCTTTCTCAATGGTCTCTATAAATTCTTGAATCTGCTCATAATGTTTTGCATCATCTGAACCGTACAATAGATCATAGTCATCATTTACCATAAGCATAATAACTTCATCTTCGTTATTCGCATAGAAACTCATCTCACACCATTGATGTAATTCAAAAGGAAGTTTCTTGTACTTTCCTCGAACTTTCTCAGCCTGTTCCAGGGTATCTGTCTCTAATATATATTCATCCCCTGACATTCTACAATAGACAGGAGGATCTTCCTTACCTAAATCTTCTTTCTTTATTCCCCACTCTGCGGCCCTCTGGTTTTCTATATAAAATATTACATAATCACCTGACTCATACAGTGAATTTGGTTCACAAAGGTAATTCTGCGACTTATTAATTCTGTCATGCTGCCCTAGCTGCTTATAGTAATCCTTAAGGACACTAGGTAATATGCCCCATTTCTTTTCTGCAGCTTCTATTTTATTATCGTTAAATCCAATATCTTCTATTACATGAAATAGGCTTTTAATAAATAAAAATCTCATTTGTTTTTTCCTTTTGAATACTCTTTTGTCATAGTTTTCAGGGTTACCTGAATCTCCAATAATCATTCTTTTTTGAATAAATCTATCCATAATAAAACATCTAAATCCTCATTCAATTCCTTATCATCAAATATATTTTTCAAATGCTTTGTTATAATTTAAACGTTTGTTCTTTTATATTATCACATAATTTAATGAGTAACAACAAAAATAGAGGAAGAAATCTTGCATGAGCTTTAGCTGACCTCTTCCCTATAATATTTTTTTGCTATTTCTTCTGCAACAAAACCTCAGGGGTGTTACACTTTTGGATTGCACTTTTGGTTGCAAAATACATCTGTCAAGTTATGATTGGAAATAAGTGGCTCTTGGTGTATCATAGAACGCGAAAACAAATTTGAATTGAGGAGAATGAACATGCAGTTTGAAACAGAGAGACTTATTCTTAGAGAATATACAATGGATGATTTTGATGCGCTATATGAAATCTTTTCTGATGAGGTAACTATGGAGTACTATCCAAAGCCTTTTGATAGGAATAAAGTAAGGGATTGGATTAAATGGAATATTGAGAATTATGAGATATTTGGATTTGGTCTTTGGGCAGTTGTGCTTAAAGAGACTGGGGAGATGATTGGTGATTGTGGTATCACAATGCAGACGATAGGAGGTAAAATCAAGCCTGAAATCGGATATCACATCCATAAGAAATACTGGAATAAGGGATTGGGTAATGAGGCAGCAAGAAAATGTAGAGACTATATTTTTGAGAATACACCTTTCAATATTATATATTCGTGTATGAAGTATTCCAATGTTGGTTCCTACTCTGTAGCAATTAAGAATGGAATGCAGAAGGTTGATGAGTCTGAAGATGATAAGAATACCATTACTAAAGTGTATGCTATTTCTCGCAATGAGTGGTTACAGTTAACAAAATAGTGTGCAGAGGCCAGAGAACAGTATAAAATTGCAGTTTGCAGAAAAAGTTATAACGAGCTGAAAGTCCTGCTAAGGCAGAACTCAAGCTCATATTATGCTCTTTTTTTATGCTGCTTATAAATAGCATCACAGCCAGACAGCCCAATCGCCGTAATTAAAAGTGCCACTACCGTGATGTAGGCTACCATTGACTTTCAACAAATACTCCTTTCACGGGCAGCAAAGCAATTTTCTCAAGAGACGTAAGATATGCCTGAGGGTCGGTTGAAGGGTATTTCCTTCATCCTTAAATTCACATAGGACAGTATACTCCAATATTTTTCTGGTAAAAAGACTTGGCTTCAAATCATTACATCTTATAAAGCTCCCATCTGCATTCTGCCACAATATATTTCAATTCATATCTTTTCCCTTGATCTCCAATCATACTTTGGCAGCTATAAATAAATGCTCTCACTCCTGCCATTCTGCTCTCCTGGATATATAAAATCTTATCTATTTTAACCTCTTGCCTGACGCCCTCCTGATCTACATACTTAAATCGGTAAGGCATAGGCTTTTCATCACCTTTAAACATTACCAGGGTATCTATTGGCTCTGCCAGTATCTTCACAATTGATAGCCTCCCATCATTAAATAATTTCCATCATTTACGCCACCCTGAAAGGGCTCCACGCCATTATTTACAAACGTTGCTCGTATAACAGCCTTTTCACCAAACCTTTTACGGATATCGTCTATGGTATATTCTAATCTGCTATTTCTTTCAAAATCATCTACTTTACTATCTAGAAAGGAAAGCTGCTGATTATAGTTTTTTCCAAAATTAGATACAGATACTCCTATCTGCCTTATAGCCTCTCCTTTCCAGCATTCATTAAATAATAAGCATGAATACCCATATATGTCCGTTGCTGAATCAATAAAATTTTGCAGTTGTACCTGGTGACTGTATCTGACAAATATATTTGTTTTAAGGGAAATACTAACAATTGATGCTTTCATCCCCAGCTTTCTTAATCTCATGGCAGTTCTTTCACATAATGATAAAATCACCATATAAACTTCTTCTCTGGTAGTTGCGTCATATGCAATGGTTGTGCTGTTACCTACGCCTTTCTGTATGATTTCCGCATTTTGTATCACCGGAGAGTAATCAATTCCATTGGCATAATTCCATACAAGTTCTCCATGAGATTTCAGAAGCGCTTTCATGTGAAGAACATCTGCTTTTGCCAAGTCCCCGATTGTATTTATATTTATCTTTCTTAGTTTCTTTGCTGTTGCCCTTCCTACCATAAAAAGCTCGCCTACAGGCAGCGGCCACATTTTATCTTTTATTTCATCTGGAAATAAGGTATGGACCTTATCGGGTTTTTGCAGCTCTGACGCCATCTTCGCCAGAAGTTTGTTGCATGACACACCTATATTCACTGTAAACCCCAATTCATGTTTTATTCGATCTTTTATCTTATATGCAGTCTCTACAGAATTCCCAAAATGTTTTTCACTGAAGGTAAAATCCAGAAAACACTCATCAACACTATAACGCTGAATTAAAGGACTATATTCGGATAATATATCAAACATTGCGTTGCTGCATGAAAGATAGAGATCATAATCTGGTGGGAAGATAAGAAGCTCGGGGCATTTCTGCTTCGCCTCAAATAAGCTTTCCCCGGTCTTAATATCGTATTTTTTTGCAGGGATGGATTTAGTTAATATAATTCCATGACGGTTTTCAGGATTGCCTGCTATAACTGCCGGAACTGTTCTTATGTCCATTTGATATCCCTTTTCAAGAAAATCTACAGCTGTCCAGCTTAAGTAGGCTGAATTAGCATCAATGTGCATAACAGACATTATACTACCTCCCTCGAATTTAAACATTTGTTCTTCGTTATTATATAGAACAAATGTTCTCTGTGCAATAAAAAAATAAAGGAAAATTTACTTGAATTTTCCTTTATCTTGCTTCCTAAATTTTGAGTAAATCATACTTCTCTTTTAAAGATAAAATACGCAATACGCTTTCATCAATTCGCTTTTCACTTATAGTTCCGTTTTTAACTGCATCATAAATTCCATTATAAGCTTCTACAAAATTTTCGGGCATTAAGATGATATCAGCTCCTCCTAAGATAGCATTAATAGCAGCTGTGCTCGATGTATATTCCTTGGTAATAGCACCCATTGCCATGGAATCGGTGATAACCACACTGTCATAATCCATCTCTTTTCGCAGCTTACCCTCAATCATTTCATTGGAGAGGGAAGACGGAAGCCCATCGGATGTTATATTTGGAGCTGTAATATGAGAAATCATAATCATATCAGTATTTTGGGAAGCACTAATAAACGGAATTAACTCGCATTGTTTTAGTTCCTCCCATGTCTTTTCCGTAGATACAAATCCTTTATGAGTATCCCCTTTCGTATCTCCATGACCGGGAAAATGTTTTACACAGCTCATAATGCCTGCTTGATGAAAGCCATCAATTTCTGCAGATACCATTTTTGCCACAAGTGCAGGATCACTACCAAAAGAACGATTTCCAATTACAATATTTTCAGGATTTGTATTAACATCAGCTACCGGAGCAAAATCTAAATTAAACCCATATTGTTTTAAGTAGGAACCAATTGTAAGTCCAACATTTAGTGCGTTTTTACTATCCCCAGTCAATCCTATTGCTTCCATACTTTCATACTGGATTACATCAAAATCCTTTGAATTCGCAATTCTAGACACGGGACCGCCTTCTTCATCAATCCCTATAAATAATGAAATTTTACTTTGTTCTTTCATTTCATTAATAAAATCCGCCAGTTGTGTAGGCGATAAAATATTTTTTTGAAAAATCACAATACCGCCAATAGGATATTTCTTCATTGATTCAATCATTTGATTATTTAATTCTGATACACCGTAAGCGTTTGAATTGCTGATTTGCTCTTTAGTAAGGTTAAGATTAAGAGAATCAGGACGAATAATAAAAAGTTGCCCTATTTTTTCCTCCAAAGTCATACTTTTAATTAATTGTTCTGCTTTTGATAACGTTTTACCGGTAGATGTATTATTTATTGAATCTTGCTTTTCCACACTTGGTATACCACAAGAAGTAAGAATTAATACTATGATAAGTATTAATGAATTAAAAAATATTTTTTTCATTTTTAAAACCTCATTAGATTAAGCTATTTTATAATTAGGGTATTTCGCATTAATTTGAATCTTTCATATATTTTATTGATATTTACATAGCTTATAAGGGTAAAATATGTATTATTTTCTATAATAAAAATTTTAAACTAAAAGGCATGCCTCCCTTAAACTAAGATTCATGCCTTAAAGATTGTTCATTAGACTATTTGCTTGTCATGTTTCCTGACATACTGTTTGTCATGTTTCCTGACATATTGCCTGATAAGCTTTTTTCAGCCATATCTACAAGTGTTTTTGTCATGTAACCACCTACATAACCGTTCTGTCGTGCTGTAAGATTTCCCTTATCGATGCTATCATAATTTGTTAGTCCAAGTTCTGAAGCTATTTCTGTCTTTAAGCTATTTAAACCTGGCTTATAGCTCTTATTCATTTTATCTTGTAATGTCATTATAATCACCTCCTGTGCTATTAATTTAACCCAAGAAGATAATTATAATCTATGTAATTATTTCATATCCTAGCTTATTTTAGAAATTAATTTTAAATCCATATTATACATAATTCTTTTACTAACTTGCATTTTCTAAGTATTAGAAATACCTCTACAGCTTTACCAATTCTCCACAGTGTGGGCATCTCACATAACCATTTTCCACAGCATCATTTAAATTCATAACAAAATATCTCATGCAGTGTGTACATTTCATCATATTTACATTCCTCCGTCCTTAAATTCACATATAACACTATACTCCAAATTTTTTATAATAAAAGACTTGACTTTAAATCATTACGTCTAATAAAAGGTAAAATAAAAATTATTTTATTCCATTATCTAGTATTGGCAAAAGTTACAATGATATTGTGATAAACACTTAAATATTTAGAAGATAAAAACACATAATAAAATCGGAGGTGATATAAAATGGACTATTTAAGAAAATCAGTTATAAATTCTGATGCTTATAAGAATATCGGCAGTGATAATTTTAAAGAAAGTTCTACAGATACTAATTTAAAAAATAATGCACAAAATGCTGATTCTAAAAGCACTACTCAGGATGCTGATTCTAAAAAGAGAATGTTATAAATAGAACAGTATGCCTTTATAAAATAAAAAGCTAATGAAAAATAAACGGAATTATAAAAAATCAAACATGTTTTTTGTATTAATTTAATCCTATAATCCATATTATCAATCATTAGCTTTTTATACTAATATTCTTCATTATTGTATTTTATCACAGAATACTTGATATCATAATTCACCTTTTTTCCACTGCTCCTGAATGGCAACAAGAATAAACATCAAGTTGTTGAAGTTTTATTATATGCAAGCATATTAGCAGCTAATTTTCCACTAAAAAGTGCTCCTTGCATCCAACCATGAGTAACTGAAGTATGCTCGCCTGCAAAGAATATTCTATTATTGTATTCTGGTTTTAACATATTGTACAAAAAAATATTTTTCTGCTCAGGAAAAGTCATTGCAAAAGCCCCTCTAGCCCATTCTTGTGAATTCCAATGAACAGTTTTATATTCTGAAACTACTGATTCCAAATATCCTTCTGGAAGTCCATGTACAGCTTCAACATTCTGTTCAATGATTTCTATACGACTCTTGTCATTCATAGCTCCAAGCCTTGTAGCATCAAGAGTCAAATTGTATGACGCCACCAGCACACCAGGTTTATTTGAAGGGCCTTTGTATAAAGCATGATCAGAAGGATAAATAATACTTTGAATTGGTAAATCAGTATAGGAAATTCCACCGATTATCCCTCCATATTCAGTATCGTCTTCCCAGAAGCGTTTATTACATAACAGAAGGGTTCTCTGTGCATCAATATAATTTAGCTCTCTTATTGCTTGCATTTTTCTATTACTAAAAAGGGGCTTAATATCCACCTCCCTTAAAGTGGAGAAAGGGATAGCACAGACCACATAATCAAAGGTTTCAGTTAAATCTTGAGAAGTCTGTTTGTTTATATATCTCAATATCACTTCATTACTGTTATGAGATTGAGATATTCCATTTATGTAATGCCCTGATTTAAATATTACTTCTCCAAGTAAGGAGTCCGGTATATTATTATATTCTTCAGGGTGTTTTGACACCAATGATTTATAAAATGCCAGTGGTAGGTTAGACATTCCACCAGCAATCTGATATACAGCAGAAAAATCAAGTGGGTACGTGTCCTGTAATAGTTCTGCATAGCTCATATATAGCAGTGATCCCGTTAGAGGGTCAATACTTGAAATTAAGTTTATTGCATCTTGGCTTAAACCTAAGATTTCAAAAACTTGACGAAAGTTCATGTTAATCAGTTCGGCATATTCAGGCGAATATGTGGGAAGTATTTTTAAAATCTCAGTTCTTATATGAGGTGGTAGCCATTTTAAAGGATAATTAATAGCATAGTCATATAATTGGGGCCAAGGTGTATTTCCCTCTTGTGGGGTTAAATTGTATTTTGGATAAATCTTTTCTGTAATATTCTTGCCTTCCAGGTCGTTTCTTATCCTTGTATTATGAACATAAACAAAGGCATTGGGATTTACTTGCACGAAAGGATTAGTGTTAAGTTTAAATTTATTAACATAAAACCATGTTGTTTCATGGGATATGGGGATTCTTAAAGGTCCCAGTTCGCCATAGAGTTTTCGTTCCTTATCAAAATAATAGGTATAAACTCTTCCTCCAATTCTATCTTCTGAAGCTTCAAAAATAGTTATATTGGCTCCAAGCTTTCTAAGCTCAAATGCAGCTGAAAGCCCAGCAAGACCACCACCAATTATACCTATCTTTACACCTTTAAATGCTCCAGGTGATGAATAATTTATAATGTCCCGTGGAGGGCTTAACAGTTTAATTATGTTTTCATAGTCCTCTATTCTTTCAGCTTCAATTAAAGCATTTTTAAGCATTTCATGTCTTTGTGAATCAGTAGGGTTAGGCGGGTTAACAGGAAATTCATGCACTGTCATAAAATACACACTCCTCATTAAGTAGTTCTATAATAATTATAATTACAAACCATCATAATATTACACTTTAGGTAACTACTTTAATTAAAAAAATTAAAGTATTCTAATACAGTATAAAATGAAAAATATTCAATAAATGGATTATAGTTTATCTATAAAATTATGATAAATATAAGATAACTACACATACTAAACTGTGGAGGTGATAGAACATGGATAATTTAAAAAACACACAAAATAATGCTAATTCTTACACAAAGGCACATTATGCAGAATCTTACGATAAGGCAAAGGACTCTAAGAACAATGCTCAGGATTCTAGAAATGCTCAGGATTCTAGAAATGCTCAGGATTCTAGAAACGCTCAGGATTCTAGAAACGCTCAGGATTCTAGAAACGCTCAGGATTCTAGAAACG
>CAURED010000022.1:0-41855 GCA_963524205.1 uncultured Aminipila sp. | reverse complement strand
GTGAATTTTTGCCAGATGGGCTGAATTCTGTTATTGATTTTATGCCAGACCAATGAGGAGATATACCTTAGGGTGGTACTATGAGGCGAGGTGCATACACTTGTAAGTTTAAGGGATATAATAAAATGTCAGAAGCTTATGGACAGGAAATGATATATGAAAGACATAGACATAGATATGAATTTAATAATATTTATAGAAAACGCTTTTTAGAGGCTGGCTTGGAAATCAGTGGGACCTCACCAGATGAAAGACTAGTAGAAGCTATCGAAGTATCAAGTAATAACTTTCATGTAGGCGTTCAGTATCATCCTGAATTTAAGAGCAGGCCCAATAAGGCTCACCCATTATTTAGGGAATTTGTTAAGGCTGCATTGCAAATAAAATAGTGTTGACAAACAAGGACTACAAATGTAAACTATAGTAAAGATTACATTTGTAGTCCTTGTTTGTCTTTTAGTATCTGACCTACTAACAATTTGTTTCATAAATTGAGTTAGGCCATGAAAGGGGTTTTACATATGAGTAATAGTAATTTCAGCATTAGTGATTCAGAGTGGAAAATAATGAAGGTACTTTGGGAAGCACCCAATATTACCTTGAAGGAAATAGCAGGAAGGGTAGGTGAATGCGGATGGAGTTATACTACCGTTAGGACTTTAGTAAACAGACTGGCAGATAAGGGGGCAATTGATGCAGACAAATCTGTTGCTAATAATTTTAAATACTATCCAGTAGCGGTTGAAGAGGCATGCAAGATTAAAGAAGTAAAGAGTTTTCTGGAAAAAGTATTTGACGGGTCAGCAGGAATGTTAATATCTGCGTTAGCAAAAGGCTCAAATCTATCCGAAGAAGAACAGAAGAAATTAAGAAGTATTATAGATAAAATTGATAAGCAATAAACGTATATTGCAAATTAACTATGAGTAGGCAATGACAAGTGATATAGGATGCGTTGCTTAATTAATTATGAGGGATGGATTATGGATTTATTAATTAATATGACCGTTACATTTTCGGTGACAGTTATACTGATTTTAATATTGAAAGCAGTATTTAAAAATAGATTTACGCCTAAATGGCATGTGCTTATTTGGACAGTATTAATTATACGATTAGCTATTCCAATACTACCTGAAAGCGAAATAAGCATTTTTAACTATATACCAGATATGTCAGATAAATATGTTCATTTTATAGACCAGAAAACTGAAGGATTAAATAATGTGACAGAGGAGAGCATCCGCAATCCGCAAGACAATGAGATAATGGATGAGCATGTGGTCTTTAAAACAGACGACAGCAATCAAGGGAACTCTATATCAGAAACAACAAAACAAAATCAGTATTTAACAAAAAACATGAATTTAATTAAGTATATAGAAAAAATGATATTAGCCATATACTGGCTAGGGATTTTAATCATGACATTAGGTTTGTCACTTTCGTATGGCTGGTTACTTAAGAAAATAAGGAAACTACCTATATGTAGTGATAATGAGATTCTAAAGGTGTTTTCCATTTGCAAAGAAGGAGTCGGAGTCAGAAATCATAAACTCACCTTAAAACAAGGGGGAGAATCCCCTATGTTGGCAGGAGTATTTAATCCGGTTATATACATATCAGAGGGGTATAGCAGGGAAGAATTAAAACATGTATTTAACCACGAACTATGCCATTATAAAAACAAAGATAATATTTGGAATATGGTTTCTTCCGCACTTCTTTGTATGAACTGGTTTAATCCACTGGCATGGTATGCTTTTAAAATTTTTAGACGAGATTTAGAGATGTATTGTGATTATATGGTTATAGGTATTGCAGGGGAGAAAAAAGCATATGCAGAGGTGCTGCTAAAAACAGCATCTGCCGAAAATTCTTTTATGTTTGCAACAACTTGCTTGGAAAGTGGAGAAAAAGAAGTAAGTCAGCGTATTAAAAAAATAGCGTATTTTAAGAAACCCAAAGTATGGGTAAGTATAGCTGGACTGCTTCTAGTTTTGCTATTGGCAGTTTGCTGCTTAACTAATGCTGTAGACCTTTCTAAAAGAACTCAGGTAATTGGTGTAAGTGGACCAGATAATGAATGGGATAACTATATGATGGAAGTTCCTCTTTCATGGGGGAAAGATTATGAAGAGGTAATGCCAGAGGGGCCTCCTTATTGTGAAAATATATTATTTAAAGATAAGGATGGAAATGAGATTGCAGGGTTAAATTATAGAACAGTAGATTTGTCAGAGTGTGAATTTATTCCACAAGGTAGCAATGCCATAACCATGACTGGAAGAGTGAATTATGAATCGAAGGTTAAAGAACTGATAAAGCAATCCAAGAGTTTTTCTGAATTAGCGGATAATAAGGAAAGTAATGTAAAGATTGAAAGGTTAAAATCCAATTCTACATATATTTGGGATGCATATAAAGTGAATTATTTAAGGAATTCAAAAGTGCTAAGAACGGAAATCTATATCGCAGCAGATGAATATTCTAGAACACTTCCAGTTCTATATAAAGAAAGTAATAACATTACACAGGAGGAACTCATAAAGGCTGCTATGACTTTGGAAGAAATTAAAGATCCTGCTATATATAAGCCAAAGGCTGAAGCAGGGATGCTTACTAACGCTAAAACAGGCACTGGGGTTATGGGCGGTGACTACGATGCAAGGATCTTAATGGAGGATTACCTTAATAACTATGTGAATATTCAAATGCCGCCAAGCAGGGATATAAAAGGATATAAAATAAACAGCTTTAAAGAAATAGGTCCTATGGGGGATGTGCCTGGAATAATTGATGAAGGCATGGCCCCAGGGGAAAATGCACCTTGGAATATCATTTATCCAACAGCTAAAGTTTACAAAGTGGATTATGAGCTGATACCAGAAGTTCCTTCAAAATATGGGGATGTAGCGGGAGGAAGTTTTGAAATAACTAAAAAAGGTAATAAGCACTATGATGAAAGTTACGCTGTATTTTATAGTTACTCAGAGGATGGGAAAACTTATAAAGCTGCCTTTCTAGGATTTTTAATTGACGGCAATTTAGCAGAATGGGGCGTAGACTACTCCGTATTAAACCTAATCAATTACTGGTATGAACATGAGGTGTTAGATAGGGTGTATGAGAATGCGGCAGTTCAATATGTTGGAGATGCCAGCGCTGTTGGAAAACTTGTAAGGCTGCTGCCATTACATGAGTATAGTAATGGCATGGAACTGCAGACTAAGGCAGAACCTTATGGGATTACGGTAAATTATAAAATCGGAAGATCAGAACCTTATAATTCAGAAAAGGGAGGACTATTAAGTGCGTGGCCAGAAGTAGATGGCGACTTGTCAGGAATTTATAGCCATAGTTCGCCAAATGAATTGAATTTTTATATAAAAAAACAGCTGGAAAAGAATGCAGAATATCTTACTTCTGAAATAGAAAATTCAGAATCAACGACTATTAAGTGCGAAAGTCCATATTTAGAAAAAAAGTTTAATTTTGATTATAGTGATCTATTTTCAAAACAATAAAGTAAAAAGCCTTACTACGACTTAACAGTTTTAGTAAGGCTTATTTTAGTAAATCATCATATGTCATTCCAAGTATTTTTGCAAATACTTTTAGCTCAATATCAGTGACAAAACGTTCACCACTTTCGATTCGCTGGATAATATTTTTGTCCATATCTACTCCATTGCGTTGCATTTCATCAGCCAGCATTCGTTGTGAATAACGAGTTGGCTGAGATTCTCTAAAGGCACGGATTTTTTTACCACAGATATTATTTAATCCATCTTTACTTTTGGTATGAAACATTTCTTTCCTCCGTTAATAGTATATCCAGTTTGATAGACAAATACATTGTATGTACAAAAAGTATATGCTATAATTATAAATATAATGACCTATATTATAGGTCAAAAATTGATGCTGTTTAATAAAAATCTAACTCAGATAAGGATAAGTTTTGTCATGGATACTAATAACAAGATAGTACTAATATGTAATAACCAATTCTTTATAGATAGAATAACAAGCGGCCTTGAAGAAGACTGTTACATTGTTGAAACAATGGATACTATATACAATGAAGGGGAATTAGAGAAATACATAGGGAATATTAAATTAGTGGTTTTGGAGGTAAGCAAGTTAGAAAATGTCTGCACTACATTGCCTGAACTTATAAATAAATTCAGAGATGATGACAATATCGCACTTTTATTAATTTGCAGCAATAAACAGCAGGAACTTGCCGTTAAGGCGGTTAATATGGGCGTAATAGATGTCATATTAATGCCATGCGAGATAGAAATAATACAGACAAGAATTAATAATATACTCAAGATTATTAATTTAAAACGTCAGGTTCTAAGGGATCCATTAACTAAGATTTATAATAGAACTGCATTTGAAGAGATGGTACAACGCTTATTAAGACAGAAAATAGATAGAGCAGCTTTTATAATGATAGATTTAGATGATTTCAAATATTTAAATGACACCTTTGGACATGATGTAGGAGATATTGTACTAATAAAGGTTGCTGATGCTTTGGTAGAAGTAGTCGACAGGCATGACGTAATTGGACGAATGGGAGGGGATGAGTTTGCAATATTTATTCCTTATATTAATTCAAAAGAAAATTTTATAAATAAGATTAAAGCAATTTTTAATAAGTTAAAAATTCAATTTATAGAAAAAGGAAAGAAAGTAACAGTACTTAGTTCAATTGGAATAGCATTTTTCCCTGAACATGGCATTGAATTTAATGAATTATATCGCAATGCTGACACAGCTCAATATCAATCAAAGAATAATGGCAAAAACATGATTAAAATTTATAAACACTAAAAAAGGATTAAGAGGCTGTTTTAAAATATTTTTATATATTTTAAAACAGCCTCTTGATTATTAGTTAGATGATTTTGACTGATATTTTTCCTTTGTTGCAAGACCGCCTCTTATATGACGTTCCGCCTTATTTGCATCTAAAACTGTTTTTACTTCAGCGGCAAGCCCTGGATTAATCTCATGCAGCCTTTCCGTTATATCCTTATGTACTGTGCTTTTGCTGACTCTAAATTTCTTAGCAGTCGCTCTAACCGTAGAATTTGTATCAAGAATGTACCTGGCTAGTTCCAGGACCCTTTCTTCTATGTAATCCTTCATATTAAATACTTCACCGCCCCTATCATTTATTGGATTCAATCTAATGAGTTCGATATCACAATATATGCGAGAGGTTTTAGAAGTATGAGAATTGTTTTGGAAGATTAGTAAAGCAATGGTAAAATAAGGAGAAGATTAATTCAGAGAAGGGATAGTATATTACATATGAAATTTATTAAACAAACATTTATGCAAAGAACCTTAGTAGTATGGCTTGGGGCAATGCTATGCTGCGCCTTATGGGGAAGTGCATTTCCTTGTATTAAAATAGGATATAAGCTATTTGACATTGCATTAAACGACGTAGGAAGTCAGATATTATTTGCAGGATATAGATTTGCGCTGGCAGGAATTCTAGCTATTGCAATGGGGAGTACACTAAGCAGAAAAATATTGGTTCCCAAAAAACATTCATGGATGAAGATAGCTAAACTTAGTATGCTTCAGACAGTTACTCAATACATACTTTTCTATATAGGACTAGCAAATACAACAGGAGTGAAGGCATCTATTATAGAAGGAGCTAATGTTTTTATTGCTATTTTAATAGCAAGCCTTATTTTTAAGCAGGAGAAGCTTACAGCATTAAAGAATATTGGATGCATGCTTGGTTTTGCAGGGGTAGTGTTAGTAAATTTAACAAAAGAAGGAGTTGATATGACCATGAAGTGGAATGGGGAAGGATTTATTTTTCTGTCTACTATAGCCTACGCTTTTTCTTCTGTATGTATAAAACACTATGCTAAAGATGAAAATCCTATTGTTTTAAGTGGCTATCAATTTACTTTAGGCGGGATTATTATGATTACTTGTGGGCTTACTATGAATGGGCATCTGGATAATATAACAGCCTCTGGTATTCTGATGCTGCTATATCTGTCAGTGGTATCGGCAGTAGCCTATTCTGTATGGGGCATTTTATTAAAATACAATCCGGTATCTAAAGTTGCAGTCTTTGGCTTTATGAATCCAGTGTGTGGAGCAGTTTTATCTACTTGTTTATTAAGTGGCGAGAATGAACAGGCATTTGGAATAAAAAGTATAATAGCATTAGCCTTGGTGTGCATTGGTATTTACATTGTAAATTGCCAGAAAAGCTTGGAGCCTGTAGATAATTAAATCCTCTTATGATAAAATATGATACTGATTGTCTTTAATTAAGAAATCTTAAGGTTATATAAAGGTACAATTAAGAATAAAGAAATACTATTAATTAATAATGAAATTTATAGATATATCAGAATTTAGGGAATTGATAACTAGTAAAATTGAAGGAAAATATAAGGAGGCTTGATAATATGAGTTACAAAATTCTTGTGGCAGAGGATGACGATTCTATTGTGGATCTTTTGAAACTATATTTAGAAAATGAAGGATATGAGGTCTATGCCGCAAGTAATGGTCTCCAGGCAATGGAAATATTGACAAATAATAAAATTGATTTAGCAGTATTAGATATAATGATGCCAAAACTTAATGGCTATGAAGTTACAAAATGGATCAGGAATATAAGTAATATGCCGATTTTAATCCTTTCTGCCAAAAATTTGGACAGCGATAAAATAATTGGTCTGGATTTAGGTGCAGATGATTATATGACAAAACCTTTCAATCCATTAGAAATAATTGCAAGGGTAAAAGCTGCACTAAGGCGGTATTATAAATTAAATGATAGTGCGGGAAAAGAACCTATTGCAAGTACAAAATTTATTGTAGGTGAATTGGAACTTGATATTGAAAAAATGGAACTTACTAAATCAGGAAAAGAAATTCCGTTGACACCCACAGAATATAAAATTATAACATTACTTATGAAATCACCCGGCAGGGTTTACACAAAAGCCCAGATTTATGAGACCATTAGCGGTGAGTACTTTGAAAGTGATGATAATACCATGATGGTGCATATTTCAAAACTTCGGGAAAAAATTGAAAGGGACCCTAAAAGTCCGGAATATATAAAAACAATTAGGGGGCTTGGATATAAAATTGAAAAAAGATAAGCGAAAAAAAGGAAGTTTCTTTTCTCTTCTTATAAAAAATTATATTGCATTTACAGTTATAAATGTCATTTTGGTCATATCCATTTTTTCATTAGGGACGCTAGCTTTAGCTGCCCATTTAAAAATGCCCAAAGGAGATATAAACCCTCAAATTAAGCTACTTGAGAAGGGGGCGTATGAACGCATAAAACCATATACACTAGTTGGTCCTAAAGGATATTTTGAAATTCTAAACAGTGATAATAAAATAATTTATACCAGTGACCGCAGTAGAAGTGGAAAAGGATACACGAAAAGAGAATTAGAATGTATTCAGGATTATACGGGAAATGTCTATAGGTATTCATCTGATTATAAGGATAGAAACGGTAAGCCGCTTACTATAATACAGGAAAACAGCTATGAAGATAATAATAAAGAATCTGGATACTTCCAAATATTTGATCAGAATCGCAACCTGGTTATGTCTAGTGCAGATGCACCTAAGAAAAAACATTATACA
Organism: uncultured Aminipila sp.; assembly: GCA_963524205.1. Lineage (GTDB taxonomy): Bacteria > Bacillota > Clostridia > Peptostreptococcales > Anaerovoracaceae > Aminipila. The sequence continues at coordinate 34,184 of CAURED010000022.1, read as the reverse complement.
GAAAGAGAGTTTACTTATTTAACGAATTCTTTAGAGGATGGCTTGGATATCAGCCTATATCCTTTTAAGGGTGATGATGGCAGAAAGTATACAATTATTATGAACACATCCTTTTCTGATGAAAGAAGTATGAATGCTTATTCCCGTGGATTAGTTGTGATAGATATAGGAATTATAGTTTGTTACATTATATCAGTATTAGGCTTTGTACTATGGCTTTCGAGAAAAATAAGAAAACCGTTAGACACCTTAAGCAGTGCTATGCTGGCTTTTGCTGAAGGAGATCGAAATCAGGCGGTGGAATATAGCGGATCAGCGGAATTTGTTCAAATCTGTGATAGCTTTAATAACATGTCGGAGCAGCTCAGAGAGAGTGAAAAAGCTAAGATGGAGATGGAAGAACAAAAACAAAAAATGCTGGCAGATATATCTCATGACTTAAAAACACCGATAACTACCATACAGGGATATGCCAAGGCTTTAGCAGATGGTATGATTGCGCCAGAGGAGCAAAAAAAATACCTGAATAAAATTTACAATAAATCTATAGATTTGACAGATTTAATTAATACCTTTTATGAATATAGTAAATTAGAACACCCTGATTTTTCATTTACTTTTGAAAGTATTGAAATATATGAGCTCTTAAGAGAATATTTAGCAAACAGATATGAGGAAATAAGCGATAAGGGATTTGAGCTGGAATTGGATATACCAGAAAAAAGTGCTATTTGTAATGTGGACAAGCTTCAGTTAAAGCGCGCTCTTGACAATATAGTAAACAATTCATTAAAACATAACTTGCAAGGAACGAAAATATTTGTAAATGTTGCAGCAGTATATAATGAACAAAATGAAGAAGACTTTATAAAGATTGTTATTGCAGATAACGGAATTGGCATTCCACAAGAAATTGCAAAGACCATATTTGAGCCTTTCGTTGTGGGCGATGATTCCAGAAATAGCAGACAAGGATCTGGACTGGGATTATCCATAAGTAAAAAAATTATAGAAGGGCATGGAGGAAGTATAGCGCTGGAAACAACAGAAGAAAACGGATATAACACCGCATTTAGAATATTTATTCCATTTATGAGACAGTAGAGATTTAATCTGCTGTCTTTTGTATTTTAAGAGAACCAGAAAGCTTAATAATAGGAAACTTAATAAAGCTTAAGGCTACGTAAAGGTTTCTTTAAGGTTTTGTAAAGGTTGATTAAAGATTCAATGGATATAATTGGAATAACAAATGAAAGGAAAAAAACCAAATGAAAAGAATAATTGCATTCAGCATAATTGCAGCTATTATTTTTAGTTTCCCAAGCATTAGCTTGGCAGCCCAAAAAAAGACTGTAGACGCTAAAGATAAAGAAAAAGTATATGAAATTTCTTTGGAAACTATTGACGAAATCATGTTTAAAAGCAGTAAATACTTAAAAGATTCGCAAGAACGAACAGAAAGGCTTGCACTTGACCAGAGTAAATATGAAAGGGAGATTAGAAAACTTAAGAAAGAAGATTCTGGAGATGGTTGGGGGAATGCAAGTTCTATAAGCTCTCTTTATGACCAATTGAGTAAATCAAAATATGATTTAGAAATATTAAATATTACTGAAACTGCAGGGTTAAAAAAGCAGGCACTTACTGCAAAAGGTGAATATTTGAAATATATAGGAATGGCATTAGAGCAGGAACTTCTAAAAAATAAGATAGAGCAGCAGAGATATCAGAATTCAATCAGTGAGCAAAAATATAAGAGAGGGCTGATATCATTAACCCAATATAAAGAGATTATGAATAAGGATACTGATTACAGTGATGAACTTTCTGAAGGAGAAAAGAAACTGGAAAAGCAAATAGAAAATTTTAAAAGTGCTGTTGGGCTTAAGGTTGAGGATAAAGTTGAGTTTAAGGAGTTAAAAGATTTTGACTATGATAAATTGGGGAAAATTTCTTTAGATAAGGATATGGAAGAAGCTATAAAAATTTCCAAAGAAATACAGGTTCAGGAAGTGAAAGTTGAGCATTTACAAAAAGAAATTGTAAAAGACCGTAGGGGTATAAACGACAGCCAGAAAGAATTAGCAGAACTTAAGGATACTGTAAAAAAGAATTTTAAAAATCAGTATGAATTGTTGGATACTACTGCTAAGAAAGTAAATAAATCAAGCAGAAACTTAAAAGAGGCACAAAGTAATCTTGATATTGCCAAAGCAAAATATGACAGAGGATTAATGTCCAAAAAAGATTTTGAGGAACTAAGGGTAAAAAAATTAGAGGTTGTTAATCAAGGTAAATCAGCAGAGCTGGAACTTCAGGAAGTTTTTCTAACCTATCAGCTATATAAGGAAGGATATCAGGGCGCAATCGGTGGTAGCGCAAGTTGAACTATAGAAGGAGAATAATAAATGCGTAGCTTAAAAAACGTAAAAAAGAAAAAAGTTATCAAGGTTGGAATTGTAGTTGTCATAGCTATTGCAGTAATTGTTGCATTTATGCCTAAGCATTCAGGTGAGGATCAGCAAATGCCGATTTCCTCATTTACCTTAGAAAAAAAAGATCTTACTGAGAGTATAAGTACCAGTGGGAAAGTTGAAAGCGTAGAAAGCAAAAATGTATCAGCAGTGGCAGAGGGAAAGATTAAAACAGTATATGTTAAATTAGGACAGCAAGTAAAAAAGGGGGACTTACTTGCACAACTTGATACAACAAGCGCTCAGAGAGAAATGGAAAAGGCACAAAAATCCAATAAATCAGAAACAGATTTAGCATTGCAGGATATGGAATCAAAATACAGAGAATTTGATAATGCTAAATTCCTATTTGAAATGGGAGAGATTTCAAAGGATGATATGATTAAGGCACAAACTGCATATGAAACGGCCTCAAAGGATTATGAAAACAAAAAACAATCGGTGGATATGAGTACATTTCAGCAGCAAATTGCGGATGCAGCCCTTAGAGCACCTATATCTGGAACAGTAACTTTAGTCAATGCTACTGAAGGAAATGCCAGCAGCGGAGTTCTATTTACGATTGAGGATACACAAAATTTAAAAGTTGCAGCAAATGTAAGCGAGTATGACATAAATCAAGTGAAAAAAGGGCAGAGAGTCATTGTAAAAACGGAAATGACAGATGATTTAGAGCTTTCAGGTGAGGTTGGCTCTATTGCGCCTACAGCACAAAAGGAAGAATCTACGGGAAAAACCACGGCTACGGGAAAAGTTCAATTTTCAGTTGAAATTGGTATAAAGGATAGAAATTCAGATATTAAGATTGGTACCAATGCACGAGTTAATATTGTTACAGCGGGAAAAGAAGGGGTTCTTGCAGTACCCTTTGATGCACTTGTTAAAAGTAAACAGGGAAGCAATATATATGTGGCTGATAAAAGGGGGAACAGTTATGTAGTCAGAGAAATAAAGGTTAAAACCGGGTTAGAAAATGATCTTTATGTAGAAATCACGGGAAAAGAGGTTAAAGAGGGACTAAGGGTTATCAATAATCCAAAAGACCTGACTGTAGGTCAGGAGGTGAATCTTGGATAATATAAATAAAATAATTGAGATGAAAGATATACATAAAAGCTTTTATGTAGGGACACCGCAGGAATTAAATATTGTTAAGGGCGTTAATTTAACAGTAGACAAAGGGGAGTTCCTGGCAGTAGTAGGAGCATCTGGTTCAGGGAAAAGTACACTGATGAATATAATAGGGGCGTTAGATAAGCAAACCAGCGGTACATATATTTTAGAAGGGTTAGATGTTTCTTTAGCTAATGATGACAAATTGGCAGAGATAAGAAATTTAAAGATTGGTTTTGTATTTCAAAATTTTAATCTTATACCAAGGTGTTCTGCCTTAAAAAATGTTGAATTACCCATGCTTTATGCGGGAATGGGCAGGAACGAAAGAATGGAAAGAGCAAAGCAATTGTTGGAACTGGTGGATATGTATGATAGGAGAGAGCATCAGCCAAACGAATTATCAGGGGGACAGAAACAGCGAGTTGCCATAGCGAGGGCTTTGGCTAATAATCCGGCTATATTGCTGGCAGACGAACCAACGGGGGCGTTGGATTCAAAAACAGGAAGAATGGTAATGGATTTGTTTCATAAAATCAATCAAGAGGAAGGCAAAACTATTGTATTCATTACTCACAGCATGGAACTGGCAGAGGAAACAACCAGGCAGATAACAATAAAGGATGGTCTTATATGCTGATTATAGAAAACTTATTCCTTGCGATTGCAGGGTTAAAAACAAATAAAATGCGTTCGCTGTTAACAATGCTTGGAATTATTATAGGGATTTCATCCGTTATCGCAATTGTATCAGTAGGGGATTCTATATCTGCTTCTATTGAAAAGGATATGAAAGAGATGGGGATGGAAAACATCTCAGTAGATATAAGAAGAAAAACAGATGATACACAAGTATATTATGATGATGATGAAAAGCCGCAAGCAGAGGATTTACTTTCATTAAATGATCTTAAAAACTTTCAAGATAAATTTAAGGATAAAATAAAAACCTTAAGTTTTACCCAGGATGGCGGATCAGGGGAAGTGAGAGTAGGAAAAAAACAAGAAAACGTTTATATTCAGGGGACAAATTATGGATATAGTGTACAAAAAAAGGTTAAAGTCATAAATGGAAGATATCTGGAGGACAAGGACGTAGAAAGAGCGAGAAAAGTTGCTGTTATTCCAAGAGAACTGGCAGATAATATAGAAAAGCAAGGGGATGAACCCGTGGGAAGTGAAATCAAAGTTTTTGTACAAGATAAATTAATTACTTTTTTGGTAATAGGGATCTATGATAATGGCTCTAAAAATAAAGGAATTATGGCTGGAGGCTTTGAAGAAGTGGCGACTATTTATGTTCCGGCAACCACAGCAGGGGAGCTTAAGAATGAAACTAATTTCAGAGGATTTGAGGTTTCTCCTGCTTACGGAGTTAGTGGAGAAAATTTATTGAAAGATATTAACAGTTACTTTGGTGATATATACAGCAAAAATAAGAAATGGGAATGCGTAGGCTATAATATGCAGCAGGATATGAATTCTTATACTGACATGCTGAATAAAGTAAAAATGTCAATTGCTGTCATAGCGGGTATATCGCTGCTTGTAGGCGGTATTGGAGTTATGAATATCATGTTGGTATCGGTTACAGAACGTACAAGAGAAATTGGTATTCGGAAGGCTTTAGGTGCAAAAGGAAAGTTTATACGGCTTCAGTTTATAGTGGAGGCCATTATTATCTGCGGAATAGGAGGGATGATAGGCGTAGCATTAGGACTGGGTATAAGTGCAATTGTGGTTAGTGTTATGGGAAATGCACTACAAATTTCACTGCCTGTCATATTTATTAGCGTAGCATTTTCCATGTCAATTGGAGTCTTTTTCGGATACTATCCTGCTAATAAAGCCGCAAAATTGGATCCTATAGAGGCTTTAAGATATGAATAAGTTAATGAATAAAACAATCCTGCGCAGTTTAAATATTTATAAATTTATCATATTTTCAACACAAAGATGAGTTAAAATGTTAAAATATAGTTTATATGAAATTTTTATTAAACCATTTATGGTGGAAACGGAGACTAATTATTATGAAACTTAAAGACAAAGGAACTCATGAAGGACCAAAGCGATTTTCTATTTCAATTCTTTTATATGTTGTTGCTGCAATTGTAGCACTTCTTGGAATTGCGTTACTAGCAGATGATATTTATATATTTAAATCTACGGTTGCCCAATATGTAATGCAGGGATATTCTGCAGATGATGTTATGAAAAGTTTGATACCTGCACAGTTACTTCCAGGAGTATTTGAAGCCATCGCTTTATATGGCGGCATGACATTTGCGTTAATAGGCATTGGTATAGCCAATAAAAAAATCTCAAAAAACTTAATCGCTTTAGATACAGTTACCAATGAAGAGAATGTAGAAGAAAATACTCTACCTGAAAATATTGATGAGTCAGAAAATACGGAAATAGTTAACGAAGAGGCAGAAAATATAGAAGATGAAGAGAAAACAAAGACTGAATTATAGAATGGTAGTTGAGTTAATTACAAGATAAAATGAGAGACATTGTAATTTGTTGTCTTTTATGATATAATAATTAATAGAAGGAATGATTGAAAAATAAAAAATGTTTAATTTTATCATTTGATTCCTACAATTAAATAAATCGCTGAATCCAGAAATGGAATGGGAGAACCAATTTTGGGGTGAATCACAATGTTATTTGTGTAGGGTGTACTTATCGTCCGAATCCGTCAGCTAATCTCGTAAGCGTTAAAAGAGAATACAAACAATATAATATTTTACCTTTTATCAAATAACGCTACAGATATTTTCTGTGGCGTTTTTATTTATAGAAAATAGGATTTAAATATTTCCTACAATAAAAGAAGGAGGGCGTAGTTTGTACAAAGATAAAAAAATAAAAGTTGGGGTAGGTTTCGCCACTGGAAGAAAAAGCTTCCACAAGGTATTGAGGAGTTATATAAATAATTGGAAGGAATCTGGCTTGGTCGATAATAATAATATCAGTTTACACATTATTGTTGCGTATGACCTGACTTATAATAAAACACAAAAAAAAGATTACATTAATCTGCATCCAGATCTAGCTGAGAATATTGACGGTTCTATATATATTGGCTGTAGTGATATAGAAGAAGAAATTGAATTTTTAAATGAACAAAATATTATTAATGAGGAAGAAGCACGTAAAATTTTCGGAAAAGGATATGCATCACAACGTAATGCTGTACTATATAGCGCTATAAAAAACGAAATGGATTATTTGATTTTTTTAGATGATGATGAATATCCGGTAGCAGTAACAAACTCTCAAAACTATGCAGTCTGGGGAGGACAACATGTTCTTTCAACGCATATAAAGCATCTTGAACAGGCAGATTTAACTCATGGATATCATTGTGGATACATCTCTCCAATTCCCTTTATCGAATATAACGATACAATGACAGAGATGGATTTTAGGTCTTTTATCGAGGCTATCAGTAATGATATTCTAAACTGGGACAATGTTAAGTTAGTGATGGAGAACGGTGGCGTTACGTATGCGGATACCAAAATACTAACTAGAGATATTACTGAAGATGTGGAAGAAATTAACCATGCTAAGTTTATTTCAGGTGCAAATTTAGGAATTAATCTTACAAATCCACAGAGGGTTTTTCCCTTCTATAATCCCATGGGCGCAAGGGGGGAGGATACTTTTCTGAGCACTTGCTTAAGTGAAAGAAAAGTTTTACAAGTACCTTGTTATACCTTTCATGACGGCTTTTCTACTTATAATCACCTGTTAGAAGGGGTGTTACCAATAAAATTGAAGTTTATTAAATCAGATAATGAAAAAGTCATCAAACGTTTTTATAAAGCTTGTATTGGATGGATTCGATATAAACCGTTATTATTATATATAACACAAGAGGAGAGCTACAGTGAAAAAATAAATGAGATGAGAGAAAGACTTAAGCAGGTATTACCTACGATTTGTACTTATTTCGGAACAACTGAATTCATGAATATACTGGCAAATTTAGAAAAATATAATAGAAATGTAGAAAGAGATTACCAAGACTTTGTTGAGGTACAAAAAATTTGGACAAAGTTGATGGATTATTTCGTAAAAGTAAGGTAAATTGTCCTATTGAAAACCTCATGGCTAATGTATGTATTTTACACTAACCAAGAGGTATAGGAGGATATAGCATGTTATTTAAAAGTAGGTAAGTCAGAAATGGCAGCTATAGTTGAACTATTAGGATCGTTTCTTAAGAATTCCCCGCCATTCTTACCACGCATGACGATGGTACCATCTATAAGCCCTTCTTTTGCCATTAGTATTGCATGATTTATAGGCAATATAGTCTTATTCTCAAGCATTACGTCTGTTATTTCACCGTCTTCATTTTTTTTGATTTTAATTATTTTGCTAGTATTATCCATCATTATTTCTCCTCAATACTTTTATTTTGAAATATGAAAATAGCTGAGAACTATTACATATATCTATTAAGTATTTGCAAAAGTAAGGGGAATATTCAAATAAAGCAGCCTTCCTTCATAATGATGTTCATATTTTCAAGTGATATATTTCTTATTTCCTCAAGAGGATTTCCATTTAAAACAATCAGATCAGCAAATTTTCCTTCTTCTAATGTACCGGTGATATCTCCAACCTTTAACATATCAGCCCCGGTTTTGGTTGCTGCAACAATTGTATCCATAGGAGAAATTCCCGCTTTTTCCACGAAAGAATACATTTCTCCAATAGCGGTAATACCATATGGCGTTAATGTTGAGCAAAAAGAATCTGAACCTATCGTTAATCCTATGCCTTTTGCTTGTGCTTTCCTTAGGTTCTCATATACTCGGTTTAATTCTTTTTCTGCTACAGACTCTCCTTCATATTTGTCGTGAACTTCAGGAATATATGGAGGAGCATAAGTTTTAAACCATTCATTTAAAAATTGAATAGTAGGGCAAAAATAAATATTTTTCTCTGCCATCATATCTAAACACTCATCATTTAAGGTCTGCCCATGAATTATCAGGTGCACACCTGCTTTTACAGAGTCTAATGCGCCGCTATAACCTTCAGCATGCGACCATACAGGGATTCCTACCATATTGCATTCATCCACAACGGCTTGAATTTCTTCAAAGGTGTAATGCTGGTCTAGTTTTTGGTCCCATCTCCAAATACCTCCGCCTGTACTCCATATTTTAATTGCATCTGGATTTTCTCGAAGCCTTTTTCGTACGGCTTTACGAAGTTCCCAGGGACCGTCAATGCGTTCTGCCCAAGGATGTGATTCCTCATTATATCTTAAGGGAAGTCTATGACTATCCCCATGACCGCAAGTACGGCAAAAACCTAAGCCGCTGCCTACAATTCGTGGCCCCTGCATTACACCAGCTTCAACCATATTGCGTATATGTAGACCCGAACGGGAGATTTCTCCTACAGTTGTCAGACCATGTTCTAAACACTCATGCGCCTGTTGTACGGCTACTACAGTTTTTTGAATAGGATCTTCAAAGACCCAATCACTGTCATTGTCAGTCAGGTTACCTGAAAAATGTAAATGTGTATCGATTAAGCCTGGCATAATGGTTTTTCCCACTATGCTAATTGATTTGTAACTTTCATCAAAACCCTTTTGGGGTCCAGCATATTCAATTTTCTTATTAGAAATTAAAACTAATGAATTTTTAATGGGGGTATTGCCGGTGCCATCAATTAATAAACCACCGGTAAAGGCTACTTTACTCATAATAATTATACCTTTCTTCATAAATTTAAATAAAGTTTTAAAAATTATAACTTTAGTATAGCATATTTCGTAAAAATATTTTAAAATTAAATGAAGATAATGTAAATCAGAATAAGGGGTGTATAATCTTGGCGATCAAACAATCTGCATACGACAATTTAATAGCGGGTATAAGCAAAAATGAAGATTTTAGCGATGCTTTTGGAATGATTATTAACAATCCATATAGAATATTAGGAGCTTCTACCTTTTGCAATGATGTTGAATTAAAGGCGCTTTATGATCAGTGGAAGAGCGCTCCTGAAAAGTATAAATCTAAATTTGACAAAACAAAGCTTGGAGCACCTAATAGAACTAAGGAGAAAATGGAGTGGGCACTGGAAAATGCGGATAGCTATGTTTATAAAATTTTCTGGTTCTCAGATGCAGACGTGGCTTCAAGATTGGGTAATAAAGGAGATTTCATAGAATTCTTTGGCAAAAACCAAGGGGTTAATACTACTGATTATAATTCATTTTTGGCACAGTACATTTTTCTATGTGTATTTGATAGAAATTTTACAATGACAGAACAATGGAAGATTATATTAAATTTAGTTAATGACCTTTTAAATGTTTCTGTGGGCAGGTTTTGGGGATTTTTTAGCGGAAATAAAATAGAAGCTATCGATAATAATAAGATGGCATTTCTATATAATGAATTTAAGGATAATATTTTATATCCAATAAAGGAAATTGTAAATAGACAAAGCACAAAGATAAATCTTGAAGAAACAATACATATAAATACCATTTTAAGCAGTGTGGAAAAACCACAGCTTCCATTTTCTAAAATACAAAATGTATTATATGAGAAAATAGAAAAATGGTTTGTAAAAGAGGCTGAATATGTAAACAATGTGCTTTTAGCAAACGTGACAGGGGTAAATGCTACCTCTATGGAAGAAAAACTGGCAATTACAAATGCCTATAATTATATTATGAGTACTATAGCCCCTGAATTTAAAAATCTTGTTACAACTATTATTCCAACTGAACATTCTATGAATACCAGACTTAGAATGATGTTTTCGGGCAAATTTATAGTGGTATCTAAAATATTAAGTAATGCAGGACTCTTTAATGAAAGTATTAAACTATATCAATTGTTTAATGAACTGTTTGAGGACGAGTACATTGCTGGAGAAATTACTAATTTAAGTAATCTTATTAAACAAGAAGAGAAAACCAGGATGGCGCCTCATGCAGCAGCTACAGCTATGGGAAACCCGGCATTAGATGAAAACAGTGGTTTGGCTCCTCCAGCAGAACTTGGAGAATTAGAGGCTTTAGAAAAGGAACGAAGAAGAGAATTCTTTAAAAGAAACACAAGGACGGGGATAGACTATAAAGAAGTGATTCAAGGGGTACTTAATAATGAATTGCGTTTGGTAAAGACAGAAGAAGAACTGGGAAGAGAACAGATGCCTTTAATTGACAGAGTAGTCGAGGAGGCAGCTGCGGAAGCAGAAGCAGAAGCCTTAAGAGTGAAGCTGGCCATGGAAGAGATGCAGAGAAGGCATGAACAGGAACTCAATGATAAGATTAGTGAATTAAATCTTGAATATAAAAACAGCATGAAAAAATGGATAAGCGCTATTGTTGTCATACTTGTGCTAACTATATCTTCATTAGGAATAATGATAGTTCAACTTCAGAAAACAAATGTAGATGTGGGTTTAGGTGATGCAGTTGCTGTATCATCGGAAGCTTTGGAAATGCAAAAAAGTCTCAAGACAGAAAAAGGCGAACTCCAAGACATGGAAGCAAGGATTGCTGATGTTAATGCGGCTATTGCAGAAATAAGTGGTAAATATGATGAAACTAATGATAATCAGTATGCAGACCAACTTGCTGAAAAACAATCAGAATTAAATGAATTATATTCCAAGTATACAGACAAGGTTACTAATTATAATCAACATTTGCAAGAATATAAAGCCTTACAGCAGTAAATAAAACACATCTTGTTTTCTGCACAAAATTGTGATAATATTCTAGTATATGTTTACAATTTAGATAAGAAAAGAGAATGTATGAAAGAAAAAAGTGTTGCTTTTTACAAACGTTTAATTGTTTTTACGTCTCTTTCAATAATAATTGTCATAGCTTGCTTATTGGCTTTTTTCGTGATCAATAAGTTAAATCTTTGGGATAGAGAGTCTATGGCAGAGAAAACTGTGCCTGTTTTAAGTAAGACTACTGTTCAAGAGGCTACAAACTCTGCGATAGAAGAGGAAAAGGTCATTACAAAGACTGCTATTTCTGATAAAATAACAGAGAATGATGGAAAAGTAGTATATTTGACTTTTGATGATGGTTCTTCTGAAAATACTTTGCAAATTTTGGATTTATTAAAGGAAAACAACATCAAAGCGACTTTCTTCTTTAATACTAGTGAAAACCAGACAGCAGACAGTATTATTAAAGAGGCCTATGACAATGGACATGCCGTAGGAGTATTAACTTCAGCGGATTATAATTATGATGCCATTTATTCTTCGGTGGAAAATTATATGAAGGATTTTGACAAGTCATATAACAGAATCTATCGGGTTACAGGTGAAAAGCCAGGGATACTTAGGTTCCCAGGTGGAAGCATTAATGTATATAATAAAGCTGACTATAAAGCTTTGATAGAACAAATAGTAAGCAGAGGTTTAGTGTATTTTGATTGGAATGTTTGTGCTGACGATGGTTCAGGAAAGACATCAAAAGAATCAATGGTTATAAATGCTACAAAACTTCCCAGCAAAGCTGACAAGTGTATTGTTTTAATGCATGATAACGGAAATGATAATACCTGTCAGGCATTAAAAGAAATCATCCAATTCTATAAAGATAATGGATATGATTTCCAAAAATTGACAGCAAATGTTAAACCAATTACCTTTTAAGGGTAAATAAATATTACTAGTGAATTTATTGGAGGCGCCAAAAATGAGTAATAAAGGAAATTTTAGCCAGGCAATGAGAGAAATTTTGGGGATGGATTCTTCTCAAGACAAGGCAAAAGTTAATGAAGAGGCTGGTGCAGCAACAGATAACACAGAAAATTATACGGCTGCAAATCAAACTCCAGAGGAGCCGACTAACAATGACCGATTAAATCAAGATTTTAGTCAAGCTTTTACACAGAGCACTCAGAATACACAGAGCACTCAAAATACACAGAGCACTCAAAATACACAGAGTATGGGTGCGCGTACAAATCAAAGTAATGATACATATAATCAACAGCGGTCAAATACAAATTTTGAAGAGCCAGCTTTCTTTGACAGACCAGGATATGGGCAGTCAACCCAAAACAGTTTTTCTGGCAACTTCGCTGCTGATTCAACTAGGTTTAATAATGGATTTGGTGGTGGAGGCAATTCTGGAAATGGTATAGGCAGTAATGAACCAGATAAAGAAGAAGAAGTAGGTACAACTATTATTACTAGAAACACAATAGTTGAAGGTAATATAAAATCTTTTGAAAACATTGAATTAAATGGTAAAGTTAAGGGTAAAATTGATACTACCAAGAATGTAGGTGTATCAGGTTTTGTTCAAGGAGACATTATAGCGACTGATATCCTATTGGAAGGTGCACAAATTAAGGGGAATATTAGCTCTAAGGGTGCTTTGCTTATGGATAAAGATACTTTACTTGTAGGTGATGTGGAAGCCCAAAATACTAGAGTTGATGGCAAGATAAAGGGCGAAGTTAATATTGGAGGCAATGGAGAGTTTCTTTCAAATTCTGTTGTTGTTGGAAATATTACAGTATCTAATTTTTATGTACAATATGGTGCGAGAATGCAGGGTTATATCAATACTAATTTCTCTAAGAACGAAGAGGATAGCATTTTTGGGCAAATAGTGAGTAACTAGTATATATGGATTACATAAAACATAGACTAATTGTGCTGCTCTTTAGTGAATAATTTGCTTGAAGAGCAGTTTTAAATTGAAAGGAGAAATCACGTGGGATTTTCATCAGAAGTTGGTATTGACCTTGGTACGGCCAATGTTTTAGTTTATATTAAAGGAAAAGGTGTCGTGTTAAACGAGCCTTCAGTTGTTGCAATTAATCAAGATAATAATGAAATTTTAGCTGTTGGTGAACAAGCTAGACAAATGCTGGGTAGAACTCCTGCAAACATTGTAGCAGTTAGACCTTTGCGTGATGGAGTTATTTCAGATTATGATGTAACAGAAAGAATGCTTAAGTATTTTATAAAGAAAACTTGTGGAACAAGTAGATTTTTTAGACCTAGAATCATGGTCTGTGTCCCAAGCGGTGTTACAGAAGTAGAAAAGAGAGCAGTTAGAGAAGCAGCGACTCAGGCTGGTGGCAAAGATGTTTATCTTATGGAAGAACCTATTGCTGCAGCTATTGGAGCAGGTCTTGACATTTCTAAGCCAGATGGAGTGTTAGTTATAGATATTGGTGGAGGTACTACGGATATTGCTGTTATTTCACTTGGTGGAATTGTCGCAAGTGCTTCCGTAAAGATTGCTGGAGACAAATTTGACGAGTATATTGTAAAATATATGCGTAAGGTTCACAAATTATATATAGGGGAAAGAACTGCGGAAGAATTAAAAATGACTATAGGTACAGCTTATCAGAGAGACGAACCGATTTCTATGGAATGCAGAGGAAGAGACTTGGTTAGTGGATTACCTAAGTCAATAGAGGTCTCATCTGCTGAAATGATGGAGGCTCTTGAAGAACCATTACAGACTATTGCTGAAGCGGTTCATTCTGTACTTGAAAGAACACCGCCTGAACTTGCGGCAGATATTAGTAATTCAGGTATCGTTATCACAGGTGGTGGAGCATTACTTTATGGTATCGACAGGAGAATTCAAGAAAGAACAGGCATTGATGTTAGAATTGCAGAAGACCCTAAGTCTTGTGTAGCTGTAGGTACAGGTGAAGCATTGGATTCTTTGGAATTTATGGAAACAAATCAACTAAATAGAAAAAGATCTAATTTTTAAAGCATAAAAAGCTCTCTAAAGGGAGCTTTTTTGTATAATAGGAAATATCCATAGATTTTCCTATTATATAAAAAAGAAAGTGCAGAGGGGCGGAAGCCTCTTTGCCCATAAAGGAGGGTGCTCAGCGAATAAAATGAGAGGTAAAAAGTTATTCTTAGGCAGAATGCCTGGGAGTGAAAAGTAAAGAAAGTAGAGGAAAAGATGAAACTTGAACTAATTGCAACATCCACATTTGGACTTGAAGCTGTAGTTAAAAGAGAAATTGAAGCATTAGGCTATAAAATTATTAAATCTGAGGATGCTAAAATAACTTATATGGGAGATGAAAGAGCTATTGTAAAGTCAAATCTATGGCTTAGATGTGCCGATAGAGTACTTGTAAAGATGGCTGAATTTGAAGCATTAGAATTTGAAGATTTGTTTCAAACCATGAAGGGGATTGCATGGGAGGAATGGATACCTATTGACGGTAACTTTAAAGTTAATTGCTCATCTGTAAAGTCAAAACTATTCAGCATGCGAAGCTGCCAAAGTGTTTCAGAAAAGGCAATTATAGAAAGACTGAAAGAAACTTATGGTGTTGAGCATTTTGAAAAATCAGGAGCGGAATATGTCGTAAAGGTGACTCTTTTAAAGGATAGAGCTACAATTACACTTGATACAACAGGAGTCGGTCTTCATAAGAGAGGATACCGTCAAAATGCTGTAGTAGCCCCTATAAAGGAGACTTTGGCAGCGGCCATGGTACAACTGTCTTTTTGGAGAGAGGGAAGAATTCTTGTTGACCCTTGTTGTGGTTCAGGAACTATTGCTATAGAAGCAGCTATGATTGCGAAAAATATTGCTCCGGGGCTAAACCGACATTTTGCAGCAGAAGAATGGGACATAATTCCAGAAAAGTTATGGAAAGAAGAGAGAAAGGCAGCCTTTAGTGCCATAGAGCATGATAAGGATATTCGTATTGAAGCTTATGATATAAATCCTGCGGCTATAGAAGCATCCTTAGAAAATGCTGAAGATGCTGGTGTTGGTGATTGTATTACTTTCAAAAGGATGAATATCTCTGAAATGGAAGCTGGCGAAATGAGTGGAGTAATTGTAACAAATCCTCCATATGGAGAAAGAATTGGAGAAAAGGATGAAATCAAAAAGATTTATAGCAAACTAAAAAACTTTTTAAAGCAGAATCCGACCTGGTCATTATTTTTGATTACACCAGACAAAACTATAGAAAAGCTAGTATTTGGGAAACCTGCGGACAGAAGGAGAAAGCTATATAACGGAAATATTGAAGTATGCTACTATCAATTTCACGGAGCAAAGTTACCAAAGCCCAATAAAGAAGGAAACTAAAAAGTATTTAAACCGTCAAAAGAGAAACCTTTTGACGGTTTTTTTTTGTTTAATATGAAATATGGTTGCATTTTCCTATTAAATAAAATAAGGAAGTGCACCTAATGCGTAAATTTATTTAAAATATTCTACAAATAAATAACGGTGAATTGACAGATTTTGTATTCCTAGATCAGACAAAGAAGAATAACATATGGCAAAATAAGCATACTAATATTTAGCATATTAATAAAGAATGGAGTGCGTAAAATGTTCTATAAAATGTCAGCAGCCGAAGTACTTACACATTTAAATGCTTCGAAAGAAGGCTTGAATGAAAAAAAAGTAAAAGAGAGTGAAGAAAAATATGGGAAAAATCAATTAGCAGAAGAAAAAAGGCAAGGAATAATAAAAGTATTTTTTTCTCAATTTAAGGATTTATTAGTAATTATATTAATTATAGCTGCAATTATCTCTATATTTACGAATAACTTCGAAAGTACGATTGTAATTTTAGTGGTAATTATTCTTAATGCCATTTTAGGGACTGTCGAGCATTTTAAAGCAGAAAAATCATTAAATAGCTTAAAGAAATTAGCATCACCACTTGCAAAAGTAATGAGAGCTGGTAAAAGAAGAGGAATAGAAGCAGCTAATATTGTGGTGGGTGATATATTAGTATTGGAGGCGGGAGATGTTGTTCCAGCAGATGGAAGAATTATTGAAAGTTATTCACTCCAGATAAATGAAAGTTCTTTGACGGGAGAAGCGGAAAGTATAAATAAGATTGCAGAAAAGATAACAGGAAACAAAACCTTAGCCGACCAAGATAATATGGTATTTTCCGGAACTCAGGTCACCTATGGTAGAGGAATAGCAGTTGTTACAAGTGTGGGTATGAATACTGAACTTGGAAAAATTGCACAACTTATGAATGAAACGAAAGAACGGAAAACCCCATTACAGATAAGTCTGGATGCTTTTGGTAAGAAATTATCCCTTGTAATCATAATTATTTGCCTTTGCATTTTAGGTATATGCATTTACAGGGGAATGAATGTTTTGGATTCATTGATGTTTGCTGTAGCGCTGGCTGTAGCAGCCATACCAGAGGCGCTTTCTTCTATTGTAACTATATCGCTGGCATTAGGAACTTCTAAAATGGCTAAAGAAAATGCTATAATGAAGGATTTGAAAGCTGTAGAAAGTTTAGGATGTGTATCTATTATTTGTTCAGATAAAACAGGAACTTTAACTAAAAATAAAATGACAGTAAAAAATATTTTTCTTGCAGATGAAGGACAGATATCGGAAGATCGATTGCTATTAGGAGCATTACTTTGCAATGACAGCTCAGTATCAGAAGGAAAAGTCTTAGGAGATCCTACTGAGATAGCACTTATTGATTATTATTTTAAGACAAAAAATAACTATAAGCAGGTTTTAGCCAATTATCCAAGATTGTCGGAACTCCCCTTTGATTCTGATAGAAAGCTTATGAGTACATTACACAAGATAGATGGTGTTTATGTGATGGTCACAAAAGGTGCTGTAGATGCAATGCTGCATAAGTCAAAATTTATTTTTAGCAATGGATTTGAAAGAACCATTACAGAAGAGGATATTAAGAGGGCGCATGCTCAAAACTATGAATATTCAAGAAAAGGCTTAAGAGTTTTAGCTTTTGCACAGAAGAACATGGAAACAAAAAGCATAACATTAAATGATGAAGATAATTTTACTTTTATTGGACTAATAGCTATGCAGGATCCTCCAAGGGAAGAATCAAAAGCTGCAGTAGAAAATTGTCTCACAGCAGGCATTATGCCAGTTATGATAACTGGTGACCATAAAATAACAGCTTCTGCAATTGCAGAGGAAATTGGTATATTAAAAGAGGGGCAGCGGGCAATAACTGGAATGGAATTGGATGAAATTTCGGATGAAAGATTAGATAAAGAGATTTCAGAGATTGCAGTATATGCCAGAGTTACACCAGCCCATAAAATCAGAATTGTTGATGCATGGCAGAAAAAAGGCAATATTGTAGCTATGACAGGTGATGGAGTAAATGATGCTCCCGCTTTGAAAAAGGCAGATATTGGGATTGCAATGGGCATAACAGGGACAGATGTATCAAAAGATGCTGCATCAATGATTTTGACAGATGATAACTTTGCAACCATTGTAAAATCTGTAGCGAATGGCAGAAATATATATACAAATATAAAAAATTCAATTAAGTTTTTACTTTCAGGAAATACTTCTGGAATAATAGCCGTGTTATATACTTCATTAATGGCATTGCCAATACCATTTATGGCTGTACATTTGTTGTTTATTAATTTAATAACAGACAGTCTTCCTGCTATTGCAATAAGTATGGAAAAACCAAAAGATGATTTGCTTAAAGAGCCTCCAAGAGAAAGTGATGAATCAATATTAACTAGAAAATATATGATAGAGATTGCAATACAAGGAGCATTAATTGCAATTTTCACAATGACAGCATATTATCAGGGATTATTAGTGGGAAGTGCAACGGCTTCAACCATGGCATTTGCGACTCTTTGTTTTGCTAGACTATGGCACGGATTTAATTCCAGGGGAAGCCAGTCAATATTTAAACTCGGATTATTTAGCAACATGTACAGCTTACAAGCATTTACATTAGGGACGGTATTATTATTTGCGGTTCTTACTATAAATCCATTGCAGAGATTATTTCAGGTAGCGGAGCTGTCCGGGGATCAAATGGCATATATTATAGCTTGCGCAGTTGCACCGACAATCTTGATACAAATAAGCAGAGCGTTCAGGGAACTTAACAGCGAAAAACAAGCATATTAGAACAATTAAGAAATTTGTCGTTTTTTATGGTGACAAATTTCTTTTTATGTGATATGCTAATGGGTTAGGAAAACTAAAACACTGAGAATAATTATAAATATAAGTATTGCATAAAAATAAACTTAAGTGTATAATTATTTACGGTGTTGAATTGGAAGTAACAATCCATTTAAAAGTTGTAGGTAAGTTAGGAAAGGGAAGGTCGTAACATGGAAGCGCTGTTATATTTGGAAGACGGAACTGTTATTACAGGAAAAGGTTTCGGATACAAGACAACTAGAGTAGGCGAACTGGTTTTTAATACAGGAATGACTGGTTATCAGAAAACGCTTACAGATCCTTCATATATGGGTCAAATAATTACTATGACGTATCCCCTGATTGGGAACTACGGAATTAGCAAAATTGACAATGAATCAGATAAGATTTATGCATTCGGGCTAGTGGCAAAGGATATTTGTTTTACTCCCTCAAATTCCAATTGTATCATGAACATTGACCAATGGCTCAAGGAAATGAAAGTGCCTGGTATCTGGAAAGTAGATACAAGAAGAATTACAAAGAAAATAAGAAATGAAGGCACTATAAAATGTGTCCTTAGTAATGAAGGTATTACAGTAGAAGAAGCGCAAAGACTATGTGCAGAAACCCAGCTTAGAGGCGACTGGATGAAGGCGGCCGCTACTAATGAAAAGAAAATAATTCATGCCCCAGAAGGTATGGAGGTAAAAAAGGTAGCAGTGTTGGACTTTGGTGTTAAAAAGAGTATTTTAGATGGATTAAATATACGAGGATGCGAATTACATATATTCCCTTATGGAACAAGTTCTGAAGAAATTATGAGCATAAACCCAGATGGAATTTTTCTAACTAATGGACCTGGAGATCCTGAAGCAGCAACAGAAGCGATTGCTATTACAAAAGAAATTATGGGAATTGTCCCTACTTTCGGAATTTGTATGGGGCATCAGGTATTAGCCCTAGCGTCAGGTGGAAAAACTTATAAATTAAAATATGGACACAGAGGCGCAAACCACGGTGTTTATGACAAGGATACTAATCGTTCATATATCACATCTCAAAATCACGGTTATGCCGTAGATTCTAACAGTATTATTCTAAAGGGTATGGAAGTAACCCACATTAATCTAAATGACGGAACTGTGGAAGGAATGAAGCACAGAGACCTACCTATATTCTCTGTACAGTATCATCCTGAAGCTTCACCGGGACCAAATGACAATCAGTATTTGTTTGATAAATTTGTTAATATGATGAAAGGCGGTGTTTTATAGTGACAAAGAAGAATTATCTAAAAAAAGTACTAATAATTGGTTCAGGACCGATTATTATAGGACAAGCCGCTGAATTTGATTATGCTGGAACGCAGGCATGCAAAGCTATCAAAGAAGAAGGTATTGAAACAATTCTTGTAAATAGTAACCCTGCAACAATTATGACAGATGAGGGCATCGCAGATAAGGTATATATGGAGCCCCTGACAAAAGAGGCATTAAAGCAGATTCTTGAAAAGGAAAAGCCAGATGGAATACTAGCAGGTTTTGGAGGACAGACCGGATTAAATCTTGCTATGGAGCTGGAGGAACAAGGGGTCTTAAAGAATCTGGGAATAGAGCTTTTGGGAATCAATAAAGAAAGCATTAAAAAGGCTGAAGATCGAGAAGAATTTAAGGATTTAATGCTAGAAATTGGAGAACCAATCCCAAAGAGTATTATTGCTACAACTCTTGAAGAATGTAAGGATTTTGTTAAAGAAGCAGGTTACCCAGTTATAATCAGGCCTGCGTTTACCCTGGGTGGTACAGGTGGTGGAATTGCGAATAATGACGGAGACTTAGCACTTTATTGCCAGAGAGGATTTGAAAATAGCGCCATTGGGCAGATACTTCTTGAAAAGTCAGTTGCTGGCTGGAAAGAAGTTGAATATGAAGTAATGCGAGATTCAAAGGATAATTGTATTATCATTTGTAGTATGGAAAACTTAGATCCAGTTGGGGTACATACAGGAGATAGTATTGTAGTTGCTCCAACCCAGACACTTAGAGACGAAGAGTATCAGATGCTTAGAGATTCTTCTCTTAAGATTATCAGAAGTCTTAAGATTGAAGGTGGATGTAACGTTCAGTTTGCTTTAAATCCAGATACAAGTGAGTATATTGTAATAGAAGTAAACCCAAGAGTAAGCCGTTCTTCAGCTCTTGCATCAAAGGCAGCAGGGTATCCCATTGCTAAAATTGCAGCGAAGATTTCTCTTGGATATAATTTAGATGAGTTAAAGAACTATGTAACACAGAATACAAGCGCATGTTTTGAACCTACTTTGGATTATTGTGTAGTGAAATTCCCTAAATGGCCTTTTGATAAGTTTAGCAATGCTTCAAGAAAGCTTGGAACTCAGATGAAGGCAACAGGGGAAGTCATGTCCATATGCCGAACTTTTGAAAGCGCATTATTAAAAGCAGTGACTTCTTTAGAGGTTAAGTGTAATGGACTAAGAGTACCATTTGTAACAAAGCTTGAAAATGAACGACTAATTAAAAAGCTTGAAGCATGTGATGATGAAAGAATTTTCTGCGTAGCAGAGGCTATGAGAAGGGGATATAGTGTTGAAGATATCTTTGAAAAAACCAAGATAGACAGATGGTTCCTAAATAAAATCAAAAACATCATTGATATGGAGAAAACATTAAGCACTGAAGAGCTAGATGCAGAGCTGCTTTTAGAAGCTGAGGCTATGGGATTTACAGACGTTGAAATTCTGGAACTTACAGGAATACCAAGAGAAGCATTACAGGACATGCGTGTATATAATGATATTTATCCTGTATATAAAGTGGTGGATACCTGTGGCGGTGAGTTTGATGCGGTTACACCATATTATTATTCTTGCTATGATGGAGAGGACGAAAGCCGAATTTCTAATAACAAGAAGATTTTAGTTATTGGTTCAGGACCTATTCGAATTGGTCAGGGTATTGAATTTGATTATTGCTGTGTTCAGGGAGTTTGGGCTATAAAAGATATGGGTTACGAAGCAATCCTTATGAATAATAATCCTGAAACCGTAAGTACTGACTTTGATACTTCGGATAAGTTATACTTTGAATCATTACACGTTGATAATGTAATGAATGTTATTAAAAAGGAAAGACCTCATGGAGTTGTACTTCAGTTCGGCGGGCAGACTTCACTAAATTTAGCGGAGAAACTGCAAAAGAGAGGCATTAAAATTTTAGGTACTAGCTTTAAATCTATTGACATTGCTGAAGATCGAGAGAAATTTATTGAGCTGTTAGAGGAGTTAGGAATTCCAACACCACAAGGCTGTGCAGTTACAGACTCGGCAAGTGCATTCAAAGCTGTAGCCGAATTGGGGTATCCTGTAGTAGTAAGACCTTCCTATGTAATCGGTGGAAGAGCTATGCAAGTAGTATATAGTGATGAAGAACTTCAAAAATATCTTAGAGAAGCGGTTTCGCTTACAACAGAACATCCTGTACTGATTGATAAATATATTCAGGGCAAGGAAGTGGAAGTAGATGCGATTGGAGATGGAGAGAATATATTAATCCCAGGCATTATGGAACATATTGAAAGGACCGGAGTCCACTCTGGTGACAGTATGACTGTATATCCTCCCCATACATTACAGAAGGACACTATTGATACCATCATAGATTATACAGAAAGAATCACAATGGCATTAAATGTAATCGGCCTTGTAAATGTACAGTATGCTTTTGACGGAAAGAATGTATATGTTATTGAAGTAAACCCTAGAGCTTCCCGAACTGTACCGATTTTAAGTAAGGTTACTGAAGTCCCAATGATTAAGCTGGCTATTTCAACTATGCTAGGGAAGAAGCTAAAGGATTACGAATATGGCACTGGTCTTTATAAGCATGTAGGAAAATATGCAGTTAAAGTTCCAGTTTTCTCTGGAGCCAAGTTAACTGATGTTGATGTAACTTTAGGACCTGAAATGAAATCTACAGGAGAAGTTTTAGGTATTGATTATGACTTAGATAAGGCAATTTACAAGGGCATTTTGGCGGCTAATATTAAAATTCCAACTCAGGGTGGTGCATATTTTGCATTACGTGATACAGAGAGAACAAAACATACACTTGATGTAGTCAAGATGTATCGTGATCAGGGATACAAAATGTACTGCTCAGAATGGACCTATGATTACTTTATTGAAAATGGAATTGATGCTGTAACATTAAATTTTGAAGATGCTAAAAGTATGATTGGTGAAGAAATTAGTATTTTCATTAATGTACCTAGTATTGCTAACAGACCGGAAAGAGAAGACTTTATGCTTAGAAGAAAAGCAATAGAGAGAGGCCTTCCTGTACTTACTTGTATGGATACGGCAGAAGCATTTATGACCGCTATAAAATTAAAGAAGGCAGGTACAAAGCTGGAGTATTGTGTATTGGGGTCAAAATAAATATATGAATCTAATTAGTATTTACTAACATAAATAGGCAACAAAGAAGTTTCTTTTGCTGCCTGTTTTTTATTGGGCATTTTTAATTTTTCAAGAGTAATTAGAATCTTAATGATAAACAGCTAAGTCCGCCATCAAGTTTTCTGTATTCTGAAGTATCCACAAGAATAATCTCATAACCGGCATCTTTTACAGCTTTTTCAACTGCAGGGTATCCTTCAGGGATAATAACTTTTCCGTTCATCCAAATGCAGTTAGCAGCATATGCTTCCTCATCAGGAATAATAATCTTGTTATATTTTGCGAAATCAGATTTGTCAATAAATTCACCAGAAACAAGCATGTTGTTATTTTCAATGTAGTTAACACCTGTTTTTAGATGAAGGACTTCTTCCAGAGGAACTTCTGAACCAGTTAGACCGTATTTTTGTAAAATAGCAATAAACTGCTTGATTCCTTCTTCATTTGTTCTTGCAGAACGTCCAACATAGAAATGGTCTCCAACCATCATAACGTCTCCACCTTCTAAAGTTCCGGGAGCTGTAATGTATTCAATCTGCTCATCCTTAAAGAACTTTTTAATTGCAGGTAAGATTTCAGATTTTTCACCGTTTCTTGAATCTGTACCTGGGTTAGTAATAATAGCACATCTACTTGTAATAACGGCAGGATCTTCTACAAAACATGAATCTGGATATTGTTCAAGAGCATCAAGAACGGTGACTGTTACACCGCACTGCTTTAATGCTTCGATATATGTATCATGTTGTTTTAAAGCTAATTCATAGTCTGGCTGACCTAATTCTGGAGCGGATGTGATACCTTCCACCATTGCTTTACATGGTCTTCTTACGATACAGTTGTTAAACATTTTATTTACCTCCATCACTTATTAAATTTTTAGAATCTTTTGTTATATATATAATATATTGTATATAATATATTGTCAACAATACATTTATATTTTTCTTTCTTGATTTTGACATATTGTAATGATATGATAAATTTATAATAAATAGATAAATTAGATTAATTACTGAGGGAAGGTCTATATGTATAAATTTCAATCTTTAAAGGATCATGTATACGACTATATTGCAGATCAGATATTAAAGGGTAATTTATTACCAAATGAAAAAATAAATGAAAATAAAATTTGCCAAGAATTGAATATCAGCCGGACTCCAGTAAGAGAGGCTTTAATACAGCTTTCTAGTGAGAATGTTTTAGAAAATGTACCGAGAAAAGGCTTTGTATTAAGAACTTTAAATTCCAAGGAGGCCGCTGAAATTTATCAAGTTGTTGGAGTTCTCGATGGCTATGCCGCGGTTTTGGCATGCCCCAAATTAACAGAAAAGACTTTAAAGGATATGGAGTTTTACATTGATAGTATGGATTTGGCGATTACCTCTTGCAATTATGAAATGTATTATAAGCAACAGGAGATTTTTCATCAGCTTTATCTCATGGAATGTGGAAACAGTACTTTAATTGATTCTCTTTTAAAACTAAAAAATAAGTTTTTGACTAAAAATTACGACTTATCTCAAATGGATGATGTAAAAGTGGTCTTATTTGAAACGAATGATGAACACAAAGAAATGCTTAGACTTTTTTGTGAGCATAAAACAGCTGAACTTGAAATCTATATTAGAGAGGTGCACTGGGACCCAACAAAATCAATAACAGAAGTTACTATATAAGAAAAATCCCCATAGGGCATTAAGTCCTATGGGGATTTTTAGATAGTAAGTATAATTTGTATCTGTAATTATTTTGGCAACTCCGAACTAGTAGAAGAAACCCGGCTTTCAATCTTGGCATTTAATTTGATTTCTTTGGAATTAACCCACTTTAATATGAACGTCTGAATTATTCCGGCAAGTGGAACGGCCAAAATCATTCCGACAATGCCACCGTAATATCCAGCTACTGAAACTGCTAGTAATACAAATAGTGGATGTAATCCTGTAGTAGAACCAACAATTTTAGGATAAATTAAATTACAGTCAATCTGTTGTACAATTAATAAAATTGCAACGGCAATTATACCCTGTGTAAGTCCATCTGTAAAAGTTCCTACGATAAATGCAGGAATCATTCCAAGAACTGGCCCAAAATACGGTATTACATTGGCGATGCCTGCAAAACAGCCTATAAATACTGCAAAATCAAGACCCAAGATTGAAAGTCCAATTGAGGAAAGTATTGCAATAATCAATGCATCCAGCAAGGCACCTCTTATAAAAGCAGAAAGAACAACGTTAATATCATTTAGCGTTTCGGTTAAAACCGCATTAGCTTTTTGTGGCAGAACTAAGTGTAAGAATTTTCTCCAAAGGCGAACAAAGAAATCTTTATCCATAAGTATATATATACTTATTATAGTACCAATAGCAACGTTTACTATGCTGCCACCAATTTGCGTAATCCAATTAATAGCTGTACCAGCACTAAAATGTGTGGAGATCCAAATGAGACCACGGTTTGCATATTCCTGAATATGTTCAGCAATCCCCATATCGGGTAAACCTGCTACCCAAGTTCTAATACCTTCTTCATAAGTAGAAACATAATCAATAACAGCATCAACCATAGTGCCTATGCCTGAAAAAACAAACTGCCCTAATATTAAAACTGAAAAAGCGTATATTATCATTACTATTATAGCAATAATGATAATATAAGTCATAAGAACACTTATAAGCCTTTTTGTTTTTTCCAGCTTTTCCAGCTTAGCAGGGGTTTTTGTATGAGTAAAAATTATTTTACTCATAATTTTCTTACTGACAATATCCACTAACGGACTAAGTAGATAAGTTAAAACTAATCCTATAAAAAGAGGAGTTAGGGCAGAACATAAACTTGAAAGTCCTTGTAGTGCAGAAACTGCAATTATATTTAAGTTTTTTATTATAAAAAACAGAGCATACAATATAGCCGCTGTAAAGGCTATAAAGAGACTGTATTTCCACCAATGCTTATCTGGAAGATAATCTTTAAATTTTGACATACTTGCACCTTTCAATATTAGATAGTATTATATAGTTCAACACAATTTCTTAGCAATTTATTAAAAATGACAAATAGATATAGCTTATTTGATAATCGTTATTAGAAATTATAACCATTATTATATAGTTTAACACAATTACAAACAAGGAGAAAATAATAAATTATGATAAATATTCCTGAATTACTGGCTCCTGTAGGAGGAATGCAACAACTTAAGGCTGCTGTGGAAAATGGTGCCGATGCGGTCTACCTTGGGGGCAAAATTTTTAATGCAAGAATAAATGCAGATAATTTTGATGACAACACTATGAAAGAAGCAGTAGCTTATGCACATTTAAGGAATGTAAAGGTTTATGTAACCATGAATATTTTAATGAAGGACAATGAATTAGAGGAAGCTCTACAGTATGCAAAAAAATTGTACGAGCTGGGGGTTGACGCTTTAATAATACAGGATTTAGGTTTTGCACGATTAATCCGCAGACGTTTGCCTTCTATGAAAATTCACTTATCTACTCAGGGAACTGTTTACAACCTTTCTGGTGTAAGGATGGCAAAAAAATTAGGCTTTGAAAGAGTTGTACTAGCTAGGGAAGTGACATTAGATGAGATAAAAGAGATTACTAAAGAGGATGTAGCCCAAATTGAAGTGTTTGTACATGGTGCATTATGCATATGTTATTCTGGGCAGTGCCAAATGAGCAGGATAATAGGTGGCAGAAGTGGCAATCGAGGCATGTGTGCACAACCCTGTAGACTTGGTTTTGTTGCAGAAGGCGAGACCAAAAACCAACATTTGTTAAGTCCTAAAGACTTATGCAATATTGATTATTTAGGTGAGTTAGCTGAAGCGGGAGTAGCTTCTCTAAAAATTGAAGGCAGAATGAAGTCTGCGGAATATGTTGCCATAGTAACCCGCATTTACCGAAAGTATTTAGATGAATATAAAATGAATGGCAGTTATAAGGTGGATGATGAGGATAGACATAAACTGGCACAGGTATTTAACAGAGGTAGTTTTACTACGGGCTATTTAATGGGCAATCCAAAGGAACAATTGATGTCAACGGAATTACCTAAACACCAGGGGATTTATATTGGAAGAGTCATTGCAGCAGCACAGAGGGATTTAATCGATATAGAATTAACAGGGGAACTGGCTATAGGGGATGGAGTTGAAATTCGGAATAAAAACATGCCGGGTAATATGGTGACTTACCTTAAGCCTATTAAAAACAACATTATAAGAATAGGGGACATAAAGGGAGAAGTGTGGCCAAATGATAGGGTGTATAAGATTACAGACAAAGCGTTAATGCAGGAAGCAAGAGATAGTTTCGAAGGTCAAAGCAGTAGTCAAATGCAGCATTATAAAAAGACTGGTGTAACAGCATTTTTTAAAGCAAAAATTAATCAATACCCTGAGGTATCATTAACTGATGAAAATATAACAGTTAAGGTTGTAGGAGATATAAAAGTAGAGAAGGCAATAAAAAGAAATTTAGAGGTAGATGATATTACAAAACAGCTCAATAAAACCGGTGACGTACCTTTTAAGATATTAAATATAAATTTTGAGATTGAAGAGGGAATATCTTTACCCATATCCGCAATTAATCAGATGAGAAGACATGTTTTTGATAAATTAATTGAGGAGAAAACCAAGGGAAGAAAGCTTACATCAAGGGAAAATGATTTGTTTTACGAATTATTGCCGGATTATCATGAGAATGTACAAGAACATAATGAAGAGGATATCATACAAGAGGGAGTTCAATTAGAATTATATTTTCATAAGATGGAAAGTTTAAACGAAGATGTAATTCATAGTGTATGTAAAGTGTTAAATAAAGAAAAAGCAAAGATTGAAAATATAAGAATCTATGTGCCATTATATTCATATGTTGAGGGTAGAAAACAGGAAACATTGAATTTAAGTAAAATGATTGAAGGTGAACTGAAAAAATACAAAATTAATTTAATTCCATATTTGCCAAATGTGACAAAAGGTGCATATGACACATATATTAAAACAAACTTTCAATTAATAGTTTCTTATTGTCGTGAGACAGGAATTTCCATAGGCAATTTAGGCTGGATTTCTGAGTTTGAAAGAGCTGGAGTTTATATTTATGGAGATTATGGGTTAAATATATACAATAAAGAAGCAGCAGACTGGACCCGTGATATAAAAATGGTTGATTTTGCACCATCACATGAGATATATAGAAATGATGAAACTGGAAGAAATGAAATAGGATTTAAGTTTACAGGAGATATACCACTTATGACAAGCGAGCATTTATTTAATAAAGAAGGGTTTGTTGATAGGAAAAGTAAGCAGTTTTTCTTTGTTGAGAATGTAGTTGAAAACAAGAGTATTATTGTTCAAGAAATGTCAAATATTGAAAATTCAATAATAGAAACTATTGAAGGAAAAAAATATAAAAAACTAAGAATATATTTTAAATAAATTGTTAAAAAAAGTGTAAAAAAAGGTTTGACGAAAAAACGTTTTGGGTATATTATGTATACAAGATACAAAATACGGTAGGCACGCAGGGCGCAAGGGTTTCGAAGAATCCTTTTTTTTCGAGAATCTATGTATACAATATACAAAAACCGTATTTTTACATACCGCCAATTTCAAGTCATTATTGGCGAATCAATGCTATATTTTGCAGAATTGGGTCTGCAAAAATTCAATGCTCTGGAGGCCTAAGGCCTAGTTGAAAAGCAAGGAGGAAAATTTAAATGATTAAAGCATGGGATGGATTTAAGAATGGTGCATGGAATGATATAATCGATGTAGATAATTTCATCAGCATCAATTACACTCCGTATGAAGGTGATGAAACTTTCTTAGCGGGACCTACTGCGAGAACAACTGCTGTTTCTGAAAAGGTGCAGGATTTGTTGCGGAAGGAAAGAGCTAATAATGGTGTTCTGGCAGTTGATGCTAGCCGCATTATGAGAGTTACTTCATTTCCTCCTGGATATATAGACAAGGATAAGGATGTTATCGTTGGTCTTCAGACAGATGAAACTTTAAAGAGAGGCGTTTGTCCTTTTGGCGGAATGAGAATGGCTAGACAGTCAGCTGAAGCTTACGGTGTTAAGCTTGACCCAAGTATTGAAGAAGAATTTAAATATATAACTACACACAATGATGGTGTATTTAATGCATATTCAGATGAAATGCTTTTAGTTAGAAAACTTGGATTTATTACAGGACTTCCTGATGCGTATGGTAGAGGAAGAATTATTGGAGACTATAGAAGAGCTGCTCTTTATGGTATTGATTATTTAATCGAAGAAAAGAAAAAGGATAAGTTAGAGCTTCATAAGAGACCAATAACTGAAGATACAATTAGATTGCTTGAAGAAGTTCAGAAGCAGATCGACTACTTTACTGAATTAAAGAAAATGGCTTCTGAATATGGATATGATATTTCACAGCCTGCTACAAATACAAAAGAAGCCATCCAGTGGTTATATTTTGCATACCTTGGAGCAATTAAAGAAGAAAATGGCGCAGCAATGTCAATAGGCAGAACATCTACTTTTATTGATATATTTGCAGAAAGAGATTTAGCTAACGGAACATTTACTGAAGAACAGATTCAGGAATTTGTTGATGACTTCATTTTAAAGCTTAGAGTAGCTAGACATCTAAGAACTCCTGAATATAATGACTTATTCGGAGGAGACCCAATGTGGATTACAGAAGGTCTTGGAGGGATGGGAGCTGATGGCAGAACAAGGGTTACTAAGAGTTCATATCGATATCTGAACACTTTATATAATCTAGGACCTTCACCAGAACCAAACCTAACAGTTCTTTGGTCAGATCAGTTACCTACAGCATTTAAGAGATACTGCGCACAGATTTCAATTGACACAGATTCCATTCAGTATGAAAATGATGATGTTATGAGACCTTCATACGGTGAAGATTATTCAATTGCTTGCTGCGTATCAGCTATTCAGATGGGTCAGCAGATGCAATTCTTTGGTGCTCGATATAATCTTGCTAAAATTCTTTGTTTAGCATTGAATGGCGGTATAGATGAAAGAACTGGTGTGAAGTGTGGTCCACAGATGGAGCCAATTAAGGGTGACGGACCTATTGATTATGATGAAGCAATGAGAAGGTTCAATATTTACAAGGACTGGTTATGCGAATTATATGTAAATATCATGAACATTATTCACTTTATGCATGATAAGTATGACTATGAAAGAAGCCAGATGGCATTCTTAAATACAGAAGTTAAGAGATTAATGGCGTTTGGTGTTGCGGGTCTATCTGTAGCCGCTGACTCATTCAGTGCTATTAAATATGCAAAGGTATATCCAATCAGAAACGAAGAAGGTGTAATCGTTGATTACAGAACAGAAGGTGAATTCCCTAAGTTTGGTAATGATGACGACAGAGTTGACAGCATTGCAGTAGAACTTACTAAGGGTACTATTGATGCATTAAGAAGTCATCCAACTTATAGAAATGCAGTACACACATTATCTATTTTGACGATTACTTCTAACGTAGTATATGGTAAGAAGACAGGGAATACTCCTGATGGAAGAAGATCTGGTGAGCCATTTGCTCCAGGAGCTAATCCAATGCACTGTAGGGATTCTTTGGGAGCTGTAGCTTCATTGAACTCCGTATCAAAAGTTAAATGGGAAGACTGCCAGGATGGTGTATCTTACACATTCAGTATTACTCCTGATACTCTTGGTAAGGATAAGGAAGCGCAGAAAGATACATTAGTAGGATTAATGGGAGGATACTTTAACAGAGGTGCTCACCACTTAAATGTAAATGTATTAAACAGAGAGTTATTGATGGATGCATATGAAAATCCTGATAAGTATCCAAACTTAACAATCAGAGTATCTGGATATGCAGTTAAGTTCAATGCTTTGTCTAAGGCTCACCAGAAGGAAGTTATTGCAAGAACTTTCCACAAGGCTATTTAAGTATCTTATCTATGAATCCCTCATAGCTATGATAAAACTATTACATTACAGCGAATCGAAAGATTCAAATGAGTTGAAAAACTCCTTAAAAAATTAACTTAATTTAATGTATAGCATAAGGCACTTATTTAAATAAGTGTCTTGTGTTATCTTAAAATAAAAAAATTGTGTATTAGTGTTTATACTTAGTGGGGACAATACGTATGTAATATACTAGGTAGAAATATGCAAAAAATATTATAGAGGTGATTAACTATGGTTAAAGGAAGGCTTCATTCATTTGAAACATTTGGAGCAGTAGATGGACCAGGCATAAGAACGGTAGTCTTTCTACAGGGATGTCCTGCAAGGTGCTCATACTGTCATAATCCTGACACTTGGGATATGCATGGTGGCAACGAAGTTGAAACGAAACAGATTGTAGACAGAGCCAAAAGAGGCATGAGCTATTATGGAGATAAGGGCGGAGTAACGTTTTCGGGTGGAGAACCGCTTTTGCAGGGAGAGTTCCTTATTCAGACAATAGGTGCTCTTAAAAAAGTAGGTATAAATTCAATTATAGATACTAGCGGTACATTTATTGATGAGTTTACAGAAAAGGTCATTGAAGAGTGTCAGATGATTTTGCTTGATGTTAAACACTCTAATCCAGAAAAATTCTGGGAAATTACGGGAAAAAAACAGGACACTCTTTTAGAACTTATAGATTTGATTAATAAGCATGAAAAACCTGTTTGGGTACGTCAAGTGATTGTGCCAGGGATAAACGATACAGAGGCAAATATAGAGGCGTTAAATGAGTTTGTAAAAAAGATAAAGCATGTAGATAAGGTTGAACTGCTTGGGTATCATAATCTAGGGGTGGAAAAATATGAGAAACTGGGGATCAAATATAGATTAAAAGACGTTGAACCAATGGACAGAGTGAAGTTAGATAAACTAAGCTCATTGGTTAAATACTAAAAATATAATTAAAAGTTGAGTTATAAATAATAAAAACAGGGTGCTTAGTAAGCACCCTGAAATTTGTTTTTGAAAGGTTTATGCTTCTAAAGCTTTTAGAGCAGCAGCTTTTTCTGCTTCTCTTTCTTCCATAACCTTTGCATATTCTTCATCTGTCATTTTCATCATTGAAATGCCAGTGAATCCGTAGAATATTGAGATTAATGGATTCAGCATATTTAAGAAAGCATATTTAAAGTATTGACCTGTTGGAACTCCTAAGAATGTAGTCATTGTAGCACCGCAAGTGTTCCAAGGAACTAGACAAGAAGTTACTGTACCTGAGTCTTCAAGACATCTTGAAAGATTACGAGGAGCAAGTTTTCTGTCTTCAAAAGCTTCCTTGTACATTCTACCTGGAAGTACAATTGCAAGATACTGGTCACCAGCTATAACGTTCATGAAGAAACAGCTGAAAATTGTAATAGTAACTAATGAGCCAGTGTTCTTTGCACCTTTTAGTAATGCTTCAGCCATAGTAGCAAGCATTCCAGAGGAATCCATGATACCACCAAAGCACATTGCACAGATAATTAGGTTGATAGTCCATAACATAGAAGCCATACCACCTCTTTCAAGTAGAGAAACTAATTCAGGTGGCACTGCATCAGGATTTGCAAATGCGAATCCATTATGTAGAATATTTGGCCATTCTGCAAGGGTAACACCTTGGAATATAGAACCCATTATGCAGCCAAGTGCGATACCGCCAATTAAACCAGGGATAGCAGGTAACTTTAAAGCTACAATCAGAATTACAACAATTGGTGGAATAAGTAAAGCAAGGTTAATATTGAAATTAGCCTGTAGACCTTCCTGCAATGCATTTACAGCAGATAAGTCAACGTTGTCTCCAGCCTTACCCATACCTAGAATTCCATATAGAACTAAAGAAATAAGAATAGATGGTGTAACTGTCCACATCATATGTCTGATGTGATCAAATAATGTTGAACCAGCCATAGCAGGAGCTAAGTTTGTAGTATCTGAAAGAGGAGACATCTTATCACCAAAGTAAGCACCAGATACGATAGCACCTGCTGTCATAGCAGGATCCATACCTAAACCATGACCAACACCGATTAGTGCAATACCGATAGTTCCAGCTGTGGTCCAAGAAGAACCAGTTGCAAGGGAAACAATCATACACAATATACAAGAAGCAACTAAGAAAATTCCAGGGCTTAAAACCTTTAAGCCATAAAAAATCATAGCAGGTACTACACCACCTGCGATCCATGAACCAATTAAGCCGCCTACTGTTAAAAGAATAAGCATTGCCTGCATGGATCTGTTGATAGAAGCAAGAATACCAGCTTCCAAGAATGACCATTTATAACCGTTAATAATAGCTACTATTGATGCAAAAATTGCAGAACAGATTAGTGGAATATGTACTGTTCCATAGTCACAAGCGAAAGCTGGACCAAGAACTTTTCCCATGATTCCTAAAGCATAGCATAAAGCAAGCAAAGTAAAGAGCATTGTGACAAGGCATTGCCACATAGGTATTTTTCTACCCATAATATAATTCCTCCTTAAAATAAATAAAAAATAAATGATAAAAATGATAAATAGTGTGAAAATTTTCGCAACTCTCACAATTTCATTATAGGAGAGTAATTAGACATTGTCAAGGAAGAATATGCATGTAAATTCATGCATACATATAAAAAAATGTAATAAATAATTTATGATAAAAATCTAAAAAATATCTCAAAATTAGACGATTAAAGGCACAATAAATTAAAATATAAAAAAAACTATCTCGGAGAAAATACAAAAAATGTATAAATAGTAAGATAAAGTGATGAACATATATTGTTTTACATTTATACAGTGATAAAATATGAAACTGAAAATCGTTATATTATAACGTAGCGGGCATCAGCAAAATATTAGGGGAAATGCAAGAATAAAAGCTACTATATATATATGAAGAATAAATCAGTTTTATTCCAAGAAATTTGCAAACTTATGGAGTAAAAGTAAATAATAATGAAATAAATTGAAAAAGTTGAGAAAAAGTATTGACAAGCTATTCAACTTTTGCTATTCTAATATAGCTGTCGCAAGTAAGTGCAAACAAAGCTTGTTAAACAGCAAGAACCTTGAAAACTTCATAGTGTAGAGAATTAGTCAAGAGAACATTAAGTTGTTC
>CAURED010000021.1:0-43684 GCA_963524205.1 uncultured Aminipila sp. | reverse complement strand
ATTCAAATAAAATATATCCAAGAAGTAATGATTACCAAACTATATATCTTAAAAATGTGATTACAAGAGGTAATATAAAAGTTGGTGATTATACAATATATAATGACTTTTATAATGACCCAAGAGATTTTGAAAAAAATAATGTACTATATCAGTATCCTATCAACAATGATAACTTAATCATTGGGAAGTTTTGTTCCATTGCATGTAAAGCCAAGTTTCTCATGACTAGTGGAAATCATACAATGAAATCACTGTCTACTTATACCTTTCCCATATTTTATGAGGAGTGGGGTTTAGACGTCAGCCATATAACAGAGGCTTGGGATAATAAGGGAGATATTGTAATTGGAAATGATGTGTGGATAGGTTATGACGCTATAATTATGTCAGGTGTGAAAATTGGTGATGGTGCAGTTATTGGAACCAGAGCAATCGTTACTAATGATGTTCCACCTTATACTATTGTTGGAGGCATCCCTGCAAAAGTTATAAAGAAAAGATTTAGTGATGATATCATATCAAAATTATTAAACATTAAGTGGTGGAATTGGCCCTATGAAAAGATCCAAGCAAATATTCCATACATTCAATCAGGAAATATTGATCAATTAGTTTAGTGTTTTTTACTAATTGATCTAGAAAATCCCAATAGCCAGCAAAATGTCGCTATTGGGATTTTTCAATCTTATTTAAGTATTCTTTATCAATTATTTGGTTTTTAATGTCTGCTGTATTTATGGCCTTTAATTTATTTTTCTTCAGATATTCAGTGATGCAATTATGAAGAATTATTCTTCTTGTGCTATCGTAGGAGAAATCCCAATATTCATTTTCTGTCATTCCATACGCATGAATTTGTTTCTCTAAAATTGTTATACAACAGACAATAGAAATAATCTCTACAGGATTCGAAAAAATATAAAAAATCTTTTTGAGACAGGTCAGGGCATCTCCCAATTCATTCTTGAAACGCAAAAAGACAAGCCCACGTCAACTGAGTAAAAAATAGATGGTAAGTACGGTACATTAAATTTAATAAAAAGCATAGGGAAAGTCTATAATTTATTTTCCCATTCTAAGTGACACAATCACATTCCTAATCAGATTTGCTTTTGCTGTTTAGCTATGTTATAATACTTATGTATTAGATAGATTGTAAAATAAAGTGTGTCCCCGTGTTCGGGCTAGACCGTGGCAAAGGCTTTGCTTGTTGTATAGTAATTCACAAACACATTGTATTTTGCGGATGCATATTCCTCATGGAAATGAAAACGAAATCATTATTAAATAAAAAAGAACCGTCTGTATAAGAAGGGCTTTAGATATCCACCGTATGGTGTTGTCTGAAAGGTCTTTTTTTTTATATTATCACCTATACCGCCATACTAGCTGTATAGGAAAGTTATGGCGTTCAATCTACACCATGTGATAAGTAGATTGAAATATAAAATATTTAATACATTTAGGAGGGAAAAACATGGATATCATTACAGTACAAAAACGTGATACTGCAGCAAAGGCCAAGCATTTAAGGCGTTCGGGGTTTGTACCGGGCAACATTTTTGGCGGAACGCTTCAGGATTCAATTTCTATCCAAATTGATGAAGCGATTGCGCGCAAGCTGGTACGCCTTAAGCGGGAAGGTAGCAAGCTTCGGTTGTCTCTTGATGACCAAGTCATCCCGGTACAGATTAAAGAAAAAGTGCAGAACACTTTGAGTCAAGAAATCGTTCACATCAGCTTTCAAGCACTGAAAGCCGATCAAAAAGTCAACAGTGTTATTCATATCGTGTTGAAGAACGTAGATAAAATAGCGGGGATACTGGAAAGGATTATGCTTGAAATCCCTTATGCA
Organism: uncultured Aminipila sp.; assembly: GCA_963524205.1. GTDB lineage: Bacteria > Bacillota > Clostridia > Peptostreptococcales > Anaerovoracaceae > Aminipila. The sequence continues at coordinate 41,826 of CAURED010000021.1, read as the reverse complement.
TCTCTTCCGGCTGATATGATTGACACCGTAACCATTGATCTTGATGGCATGCAGGTGGGTAGTGTTTTAACAGTCGCTGACATTCCAGAATTTCAAAACGAGAAAATCGACTTGCAGGTTGAGAGGGATAACATTGTTTTGCGAATCAATGAGAAAAATCGCGCTTCAGTGCAATCTCAAGAAGAATCTTAGCACATCGTTATGAACCCAATTTGTATCATTTATATGCATATAATACATCCAAAAAGCATCTCCAAACGGGGATGCTTTTTTTGATATGGAGTCAGTAAGATGAGCTGTCGACAGAACATAGGGAAAGTCTATAATTTATTTTCCCATTTAAGTTGACACAATCTACATCACTTGGAAATTTAAATTTGTCTAAATACACTCATACTACTGGTCCACCTATATTCTATTTAGAACCCAGTTAACTGCATCGCTAATAACCTCATCTCGGCAATACTCATTAAATATTTCATGGAACAGATTTCCGTAAATCTTCATTTGCTTATCTTTTGAGGAAACTGCGGCGAAGAAATCATAAGTATCCTGTACAGCAACAATGCCGTCCCTCTCGCCATGCATCATCAACACAGGATAATTAAATTCCTTCTCCTTGCCTGAAACCCAGTCCAGTCCTTGGCAAAGAGCATAGCATAGACCTGCAGTAAACACCTTGTTGTTATATGGGTCCTTACCATACCAGTCAACAACCTCCTGAACAGAACAAACACCTGTGCCCAGTTCATTTGGAAGCTGTGTATGTGAATCCATCCCCTTGGGAACTCCTCTTATTAGTCCGCCATTATCCTTGGTTAGTGCGCCACTTGTTATAATACCGTTTAGTTTTTTATCAGGATACTTGATTCCAAACAGCGATACGGCGTATCCCCCCATACTGTGTCCTAACAAAAACACAGGTTTGTCCGGATTTTCTGCAATAGCCATGTCTACAATAACATTAGTATCATCCAGAATTTCATTAAAATCATTGTAATGAGACTTTTCGCCCTCTGATTTCCCATGTCCTCTGTGGTCGAAACGATAGGTACCTATGCCATTCTTATGAAGAGTATCGGCTAAATAATCATATCTCCCCTGGTGCTCGCATAAACCATGTACAATAACTGCAACAGCCTTATCACTATCTGAAACCTCTTTATTAAAGAACAAAGGCATTCCATCATAACTCTTAATCATTTCACTCATAACATCCACCCTTTCCTTATGTGTAATATACTACCAACATTATATCATAAGAAAATTGGAAAACAGCGAATACCTACAATAAATACTAATCTAAGAGTACTAGAATATCTTTATATCCTTCCTTCTCCATTGCTTCTTTTGGTATGAATTTCAATGAGGCACTATTGATACAATACCTCAAGCCACCATTTTCAATTGGCCCATCCTTAAATACATGCCCCAGATGAGAATCTCCTGTATTGCTTCTTACTTCCGTTCGTGTCAAGTTATGGCTATAGTCAGTAACTTTTTTAATAGCATTTTCATCAATCGGTTTTGTAAAGCTAGGCCATCCGCAGCCAGATTGAAATTTATCACTTGATAAAAAAAGGGGTTCCCCAGTAGTTATATCCACATATATACCATTTCTGAACTCATTGTGATATTCATTCTGAAATGGCGGTTCTGTAGTATTGTTCTGAGTTACTTCATATTGGATTCTAGTTAAATTTTTTTCTAATTCTTCTTTTGATTTTTTCAAATATTTATTATTATTCAAGAGTAAATTACTTCCTTCTATCTTTGATTTTATTTAATGAACAGGCTTCAGCACTATTATTAAGTACCACAAAAAGTTTGATAAGGACAGGCTGATAATTCTGGCAAAACTGCATATTCATCCTGATCCTTGGTGTAGCCGTAAGGATTTTGGAGAACTTTAAGAAGCTTCTCCATTACACTGTAATCACTGTTATTTACAGCGGCGTTTAATGCCTCTTCCACCCTGTGATTTCGAGGAATTACGCTGGGATTATTGTATCGCATCAATTGATGGACTTGATCATTTGTTTCCTTTTGTACGCTTAATCTGGCCTGCCAGCGTTCATACCACTTAACAAATTCGTCAGTACCTAAAAGCGTCGTTCCCTCCGGCCTTTTTAGTGTCAATGCACGAAAAGTATTCGTATAATCCCCACGATACTTTTGCATGATATGATACAGGTCTTCAATTAAAATTTCGTCCTCCAGTTCTTGATTAAATAGACCCAGTTTTGCTCTCATTCCGTTAATCCAATAACCATGATATATTTCAAAAAAACCGGATACCGCTTCCTGTGCAAGAACAGCTGCATCCTCCAGATTATCGCATAACAGTGGTAATAAAGTCTCTGCAAACCTTTCAAGGTTCCATGCCGCTATATTCACTTGATTGCCATAGGCATAACGCCCCCTTGCGTCAATTGAACTGAAAACAGTGGAAGGGTTATAAATATCCATAAATGCACAGGGACCATAATCTATCGTTTCTCCACTCAAAACCATGTTATCGGTGTTCATTACCCCATGTATAAACCCGACTAATTGCCATTTTGCAATTAAATAGGCCTGCCGTTTAATTACTTCTTCAAGTAGCGAAAAATATCGGTTGTTCTCCTCACAAGCATCCGGGAAATGTCTTTGCAATGTATAATCAGCTAGGCTACGAAGTTCATTTATTGTACCCCATTTTGAAATATATTGAAAAGTTCCTACTCTAATATGGCTGGAAGCGACACGAGTCAAAATAGCACCGGGCAAGACCATATCACGAAATACGGGCTCACCCGTTGCAACTACGGCCAAGCTTCTGGTAGTTGGAATTCGTAATGCATGCATTGCTTCGCTAATAATGTATTCACGCAGCATAGGTCCAAGTGCTGCTCTGCCATCTCCACCGCGTGAATAGGGTGTTCTTCCTGAACCCTTAAGTTGAATGTCAAAGCGCTCTCCCTTAGGTGTTATATGTTCTCCAAGTAATATAGCACGGCCATCTCCTAACATCGTAAAGTGTCCAAATTGATGTCCAGCATATGCTTGAGCAAGTGGCAAGGAGGCTGCTAGAATACGATTTCCAGCAAACACCTCCACCCCTTCCTTACTTTGTAATGCCTGTGGGTTCAATCCAAGGGATTTAGCCAGTGGCTCATTAAGAACAACTAACTTCGGTGAATTTACAGGGGTTGGATTTAGATTTGAATAAAATTTTGTTGGAAGATTAGCGTAACTATTTTTTAAGTTCCACCCTGCGTCTTCTATTACTTTTCTCTCTTCCATCTTTTTCTCCTTAATCAGCTCTTTTCTTATAGTTTTAAATACTAAAATAAACAAGACGTTTGTAAATACATCTAGTGTCGTCTGTTATTTTAATATACCCTGATTTAGGATAATTTAATTAATATATTTTATAATTTCAAAAGCATCTCATACTGGCCAACTTGAAACTTAAATCCAGTCTTTTCTAAGAACTTTTTAACCTGCTTAAATTCAGCTTCCACATTTATTACACTGATGTTCTCGGATTCTGTGTTTTCTTGTAACGTTGTTAAGATACTACTGGCAATACCTTTACCTCTATAATCTTTATTTACTGCGATTTGAGGAATATCTCCTGTTCTTTCGTCTATAACTCCATATCCAACAATTGTTTCATCAACTTTTGCTACTAAATAGCTAAAGGCTTCCGGAATGGCACAGATTGATTCAATTGAATTCTGCCAAGAAGGTTTAAAGTCCCAGAATTCTTTGAGGTTATCTAAATCAATCTTCGCTGCTTTTTCGACTTTGCAGGTTGTCGTGGGGATAAATTCAGCCTTATCTAATTGAAAACATGAAAATTCTCTCTCAACCGTAAACCCTTGTTTTTGGTAAAGCTGGATAGCGGCTTGGTTTTCTTTCAGCACTTCAAGTAAATACTGCTCCACTCGTTTGTCTTTAAGCAGCTTTTTAATATGTAAAAGCATATCACTTGTTAGTCCCTGTCTTCTGTATTCCTCTATGATACCAGTTCCAATGTCATATACTGTTACTTTTTCATTCCACATTCTAAATCCATTTAAAACAAATCCTACTAAACGGTCATTCTCAAAGGCTCCTATGGACATCCCAGAATCAAACCCTTTTCTTTGAAGCATCTGCTCAAACTTCCAAAATGGCAAGTCGATTTTAACTTGATAATCCGAAAAAGCCTCTACAAATGTTTCATGCAGTGTTTCATGATTTGTTTTCTCCAATGACTGATATAAAATCATATTGGTCATACCCCCTTTTATTTATAACCAATTTCCTTGAGGTCTTTATCATTGCTTCCTGTCAATTCTACTGTTGTATATGAAATGAAAGGATCAGGTTTGTCAGAATGCTCTCCAATTATTTTTTCCATCCAGATCATATCGTACCAAGTGTTGAATTTATAGCCACATTTGGTGAAATGTGCTACTTTTGTATATCCTAAATGTTCATGAAAAGTAGAGCTTGTATTGTTGAGATATGCATCCTCATCGGCTGAATATGCAATGCAGGCGTTTAAGTTGATAATGTTCTGGCGTCTAAGGATATCCTCCAAAGCAAGATATAACTTTCTGCCTAAGCCCTTGCCTCTGGAATCCTGATTCAGGTACACAGTAGTTTCAACTGCCCAACTGTATGCTGCACGTTCTTTAAACGCTGAAGCATACGCATAGCCAACAATGCGATTATCTTCTACAGCAACAATATAGGGATACCTCTTCAAAGTATTTCTAATCCGCTGCGAAAATTCAGCTACAGACGGTATGTCATATTCAAAAGTAATGGCCGTATTGGTAACATAGGGAGTGTAAATCTTCAAGAGTTCTTCTGCATCTGCCTCAGTTGCCATTCTGATGGAAATATTTCTGTTCATTCCGATACCTTCTTTCACGTTATTGTCATTAGTTTATTTCAAGCTTAACCCATTTAAACCAGAAAATGTATGACGAAACAAATGGCTAAAAGATACATTACAGGGTGTACTTCTTTCCATTTACCAGTGAAAAGTTTTATAACTGCATAACTTATAAACCCAAAAGCGATGCCCTGTGCGATGCTAAAAGTCAACGGCATTAATAGAATCGTTAAAAAAGAAGGAAGCGCTTCTGTAAAATCGGAGAAGTTAATCATTTTGACGTCACTTAGCATTAATATACCAACAATAACTAAAACAGGAGCAGTAGCTTGTGTAGGTATTAATAAGAAAAGCGGTGCAAAAAATAAAGTAATCAAATAAAGTACTCCTGTGGTTACCGCAGTAAGTCCTGTTCTTCCTCCTTCAGATACTCCCGTTGCACTCTCAATATAAGTAGTCACAGTTGAAGTTCCCAGGATAGATCCCACTGTCGTAGCAACAGAATCACAAATTAATGCCTTATCCAGATTTTTTATTTTGCCATCTTCTCCTATCAGTTTAGCCTTTCTGGATACGCCAATCAAAGTTCCAATATTATCAAATAAATCTACAATAGTAATAGTAAAAATCACTGCAAAAATACCGTATTCAAAAGCTTCTTTAATATTTAGCTTTCCAAAAGTATCTTCTGGAATGGGAGGTACGATGGAAAAAAGATCGCCTAATCCAGTAGGGATTTTTGTAATTCCTATAAACATGCCTATAATCGTAGTCAGTAATATGCCAATCAGCAAACCGCCTTTTATTCCTTTTGCAAAAAACAGGCTTGTTAGAATCAGTCCAATAAAAAATAAAGCCACTCCTGGACTTCTTAGATCCCCTAATCCCACAAAGTTAGAAGGATCTGCTACAATGACTCCAGCGTTTTTAAATCCGATAAAAGCAATAAAAAGACCGATTCCCACGCCAATAGATATTTTCAGACATTCCGGTACACTGTCAATAATTAACTGCCTTACTTTGGTTACTGTTAAAATAATAAATACAATACCTGAAATGAATACAGCACCCAAAGCAGTCTGCCAGTTTAAACCCATCGATCCACAAATGGTGTATGCAAAAAAGGCACTTAACCCCAGACCCGGAGCCACAACAACAGGGAAGTTCGCATATAATCCCATCAATATAGTTGAAAGTGCCGTACTGATAATTACCGCGGCAAGTGCACTGATGTGAGGCATTCCGGCATCACTAAGCATGCCTGGTACTACTGCCAGAATATATACAGACGCCACAAAAGTAGTAATACCAGCAATGATTTCGGTTTTTACGTTAGTCCCATATTCCTCCAGTTTAAAAAACTGGTTAACCCAACTTTTTTGATTTAATATTTTTTCTTTAGGCATTTATTTTTTCCTCCATTAATTTATCTGCTTTTAACATAGCCCAATTGTAGTTTGCTTTTCGTTAACCTATTGATTAGAATAACTTTTTTAGACTTTTTAAATACTACCTATTTATAATAAACAAAATTGCTTTGTTTTGCATTACTTTTTTGTAAAGAATGAAAAAAGACGAAACAGTAAGTTATAAATGACCTACGTTCTCGCCTTATAAATTTATTTTACTTAAATACCTAATGCACTTTTTAAATCTTCCATATAACTTGCTTGCTGCTTTCTCCATTGTTTTTTGATTATCATATGAAAACAAACCAACCCAATGTCCTTGCATATTTTCATTTTCTATATCAAACGCATACCTTAGTATTTCTATCTTGCTCAAATCGCTTCTCCGTACATACGCCAATCCACGAGCTTTTATTATATAAATAGTCCACGACTTAATATTCGTCTTTCTCAATGTTCTCTATAAATTCTTCAATCAGCTTAAAATGTTCCTCATCCTCTGAACCGTACAACAGGTCATAGTCATCATTTACCATAAGCATAATGACTTCATCTTCGTTATTCGCATAAAAACTCATCTCACACCATTGGTGTAATTCAAAAGGGAGTTCTTTATACTTTCCTGGGATATCATATATATACCTTCGCAGGAGTAAGTCATGCCCCAACTGGCAGCCTGAAACAAGGTCATTGCGTTAAAGAATTCCATCAGTGTATCTGTCTCTAATGCGTATTTATCCGCTGACACTCTGCAATAGACAGGAGGATCTTCTTTACATAAATCTTCTATTTTTATGCCCCACTCTGCAGCCCCCTGGTTTTCTATATAAAATATGACATAATTACCTGACTCATATAGTGATTTTGGTTCACGAAGGTAATTCTGAGACTTGTTAATTCTGTCATGCTTCCCTAGTTCCTTATAGTAGTCCTTAAGGACTTCAGGCAATATCCCCCACTTCTTTTCTGCCCCCCCTATTTCATTATCATTAAATCCAATATCCTCTACTACATGAAAAAGGCTTTTAATAAAAGAAAATCTCATTTGATTCTTTTTCCCTTCTAGGTTTTATTCAAGTTTATTTCATTTGAAAAATTTCAATATTTTATTTCTGGTTTACACTTACCTCTTAAATTCCGTTTTTATTTATGTATTTCCAATCGATTAAAGTACAAACAAAATATTTTAATTTATTAATTTTAAAGAAAGAAAGAGGAAAAAAATTATGGCAAGTGGTGTAAAAACTAAAAAAGATGTAGTTATAATCTACAATAATGATGAAGATATCACCAAGTTAAATAAAACTTTAACTGCAATCAACAATAATAGATGTTCTTTAAGTAGCACGCTTTGGACTGTTTTATCAACAATTTTAGGTTTATTCAGTGTTGAGATATCAGTAGCCGCAGCAGCATTTAATATGGGCGCTCTTCCAACAAGCAATATGTTCACATATTTGGAGAAGATGTATACTGAAATATATTTAGATATGACTTATCCACCTACAGGTGGTAATATTGAAAGTGTTACTATTACACAAAAGTATACAGGCACATACCAGGGAAAAAATAAAGATTATGTTTACGTGGCAGAAAAGCCAACCTATAAAACGAATTATAGATAAAAAAATACAAGGCTCAATTTGAGCCTTGTATTTTTTTTGATATGTCATTTATTTTCTCATTATCGCAAGTAGTATTCCATTCTTCACACACTTCCACCAAAGACTTATATATATCATTATAATTATAATTTCCACTTGTATCTTCATAATTTGCATATATATTAATATATCTCAAATATGATTCGAAATATATTAATTCATATTTTTTTCCTAATAAATTAAAAGGAAATTTCCACAGAGTATCATTGATTTTCTCCGTGTCTGTATAACATTTTTCAAAATAGGTGCTACATATTCTTTTTAATTTTTCTTCTTTTTTATTAATATCTTTTTCTGATTCTATTACTTTTAGTTCACTCTTTATTTCTGTACTTTCCTGTTTGATTTCATTGAACTCTAACTTTAATCCTCTCAATCCGTATAATACATATATAATTAAACAAATTAAAAACAGTAGTATAATTCCATATTTTATATTTTTTTTCATTTATTTTCCCCCTTTATTAACCCCTATAACATAATAGCTATTATCCCCCCTTTTATTTTCCAATAAACCCGATATAATATTTAACTTATATGTGACCAATACCGAGACACTTTAGTTAATATTACAATATTTTGTGAATCAGCTTTGTTTTTTAGCATACGTGGATATTTGATATTAAAAATATCTTCCGCATATTGTTCTTCGTATTCCCATCTTGGATGAATAGTGGTAGCCCCTCCAGAATAATAGTGGTCTGCTTTTCTGTCCCCCATACTAACCGTAAAAAACAACAAAAACATAGCGTTTAATTTGCTCTGTAACATTAAAATTAATGAACTTTCATTTTATATTCTCCTTTTATATTTCATTTAAATATCTTCTGTTTCCTAATCCAGATAAGTGGAGGCTGTATTAATCTTATCAAATAAGACAACTTCTCCATCTAAAAAACGATAGCGGAATTCTTTTATCTCTTAATCCATAAACCAGTTTTTGGATATCATTCACCACATTCACCACCTCATAATTACTCGTTATGCACTCAAAGAGATTTATCTCGCCTCAAAACTTCCTTTGGAGGCTCGATTTCATTTGCTACGGTATGCTCGGTAAGTTCAGATAGCATCTTAATCTTTTGATTTACCATTTGCCTCATACAATTTGGCAGATGCTCCTGATGCGCCCTGTGAATTGCAACACATTCTTTACAATTTCCATGATATTGGCAAGCTTTTTTGCACGAACAATGATCTTTTTCTTTATATTCCTCACGAAATTCTGCCACAAATTCTTCCTGTAATTTCTGACCCTCCACTCTGTTTCCTTGATGAAAAGCCTTCATAGCTTCTTTCTCTTTCAAATTTTCATCTATAACCATCATCATTCCATCCTTTCTAATTTAAGACTCAATACTAGACTAAACCTTCTCTACTGTAAATACCATATGAATATAATTGTCATGCCCTGTATGTTCTATCCAGTCATCTTTTATTTCATATCCTTTTAACTTGACCCGATCGGCAAATATTTCCATATTTTACTCCTATTGTAAAAATCTCATAATCTATAGTTGTGTATTTTCATTTTAATTCCATTACGCTCAAATTCATCTTCTTCAGAAATGCAATCAAATTCAAAGTGTTTTAGGATTTTTTTGCTAGCAGCATTATCTACAACTACATCTGTGTAAAAAGTTACATCCGAATATTTTCCTCTCATAAAATTCAATAGCCACCCTGTTGCCATAGTTGCATATCCCTTTCCCCAGCTTGACTTTCTGAACTGATAAAAAACACCATATTGAGACTTCACTTTATCAATACAGGGACAACCGATAATTCCAATTACTCCTTCCCAATTGCTCACAACAAAAACATCAAAGGGTTTTAATATCTGGATTCTTTCATTAATTTCTTGTAATGTACAAGGTTCTTTTACATTAGTAAACCGAATAACGTCCTCATCGGACCAAATAGGTAACAAATCCTTTGCATGCGATTCATTAAGCGGTTGGTATTTTAATTCGTTCATTTTTTCTCCTGTGTTATATTAATTAATCCTCAGTTCATATATGCTCGTTGCTCATTGGCCCAACTTCAAACAGTAGTTTATTAAAATAAGCTTTCTAAATAATCATAACAAGTACTTATTGATTGAGCTTCATACAAAAACAGACCTTCTCCAATCACATTATCTGAATTTATATTAAACTTGCTCACAACCTTACCATCATTTCCGATAATTGTAATTTCCAAGCCATAATCCATATGTCCTACTGATATTCCACTTTTTTTGAATTGAATATCAGATAAACTATCTAATATATAATTCATTTCCCCTGAGGGGGTCAATACAACAGCCCTCTCAGCGTTTTCATCAAGTATTTTCAGTTCTCTAACTTCTGCCGCATTAATTCCTTTTGCAAAATAAACAGGCATATTCCACCAGAAATATCCTAATATAATAAGCATAACTATTATAATTCCGCAGATAGTGAATTTCTTTTTCATTTAATACTCCATTTCAATAGAAGTTATCGATTTCAGTCTTCCAATAGATATTGTAATATTTGTTCTGGATTTTCTAAAAATCTTTTTGTTAATTGATAATGTTCTGTCTGCTTATATGAAACAGTCTCAATCCCATCTTCCGTTAGTTGATATATTTGTGCGTTTGGAAACGCCATAAGTATAGGAGAATGAGTTGCAATAATAAATTGAGAGTTATTCTTAACTAAACGGTCTATTTCTGCAATTAAAGTTAATAACCTTGACGGTGAAAGTGCTGCCTCAGGTTCGTCAAGAATATATACTCCATTTCCTCCAAAACGATTATGTACTAATGAAAGAAAACTTTCGCCATGTGATTGTTTATGTAATGATATACCGCCATAACTTTGTAATAACGATGCTTCTTTATCCAATTCATCAATATTGGTTGCTACATTATAAAAACTTTCTGCACGAAGGAAAAAACCATCTTTTGCGTATTTTGACTTAGATATTGTCAAGTAATCGCATAATTCCGAATGGGTACTATTCGTAGAAAAGTTAAAGTTTTTAGTTCCTCCTTCAGCATTGAAACCGTAAGCAACTGCTATTGCTTCCAACAATGTTGATTTTCCGGTTCCGTTTTCTCCCACGAAGAATGTCACATCCTTCTCAAAACAAATAGTTTTATCCTCTCTTAGGTATTGCACAATCGGCAAATTATAAAGATAAGAATTGGCCTCTATATTTTTATTTAGGAACACACTATTAATAAATCTTCTATTCAACGTAATTTCACTCCTGTTTATATAAATTAATCTGCAACTCAAGCATAAACCTCTAAAACCCCACGCATATAACAACACTACCTTTTTAGATAAACCGTATAAGGGTAGTTCATGTGATACCCTAACTTTTCTGCTAATGAAACAGAACGCAAATCATGTGCATCCCAACTGGGATACAATCCTCGATTCAAACATTCTAAGATTAGCTTCGCACCGCAGGCCATAGCAAGTCCTCTTTGTCGAAACTCTGGTTTTGTATCAATTTCAATCTCAATTCCACCGTTATAAACAGTATACGAGGAAGCGCCAGAAACAGGCTTCCCTTGATGAATAACAGCGACACCGATTCCTCTTTTACTATAATCATTATAATCTGCAAATTGTGAACATAGATCTTTTGACCAATTTTCATGAATTACACAATCATAGATTTCTTTGTCAAACAACTTAAGGGAATACGCTTCTCTCAAAGATTTTGCATATTGAGTTAATTTCTCATAGTCAAAAACATCCGGTTCTTTTTTTATTGCATATCTTTGGGCTTTTTCTACAGAATCCCCTAAAATCGATTCAATTGATTTACTCCACTCTTTATTCTGAGGGATAATAATAGGTGCCGCCGCCTGTGTTACTAGTTTATCATTTGGCGTTCCTGCGAAAAAGCAAAAATCTCCTACTACAATCTGAGCCGCTGAGGGATTTTCATTATTATCTGCAATTGCATAGCCCATGCATCCCTGTAAGCATGACCAGATTAACGTTTCTTCCCATTCCGAAAAAAATGGAGCAATTTTATGTATATCTACCATAACCATCAAAACCTTTCGATTGACTCAAAGTGAACAAGATAAGGTATGCATATAATCTGATTGTCAATTCTTATAGCAGTGCCCACTTTTTTGTTTTAGGATTGTATTCTAAATATTTTCCTATCCCTGCAATGTTCCTTTGATGGTCCAATTCCCTATGAATATCATCCGCACAAAAACCAATATCTCTAGTAGGGAAAATTCGCACTCCCGTGTGAATAGAAGATACCGTACAATTTTCAAAATCGAAAACTGCACCTCCTATAAAATACTGGTATAATTCATTTAAGATATCCTGTGGAATTGGTGAAAGGCTCTTTTTTCGCCCAATAAAAATCTCTTTGATTTTTTGTTCTATTACAAGCTTATATTCCCTAACATTTTTCAGATATACCTTCACCCAATAATCATCATCATGGCAAAGATAGAGATACTTATTACCGAGTACATCGAAAAAGGCGCTACGAAGCGGACGTTTTAAATGAGCTGCGAATAATAGTTCCGCAATGTTCTCATCTGTAAGTTTTCTTAGATTTTTTTCTTCTGCAAAGTCTATCCAACAAAAATCACCATAATTATAAACATCTTCTTCCAAAAAAGCTTTAATATCATCTTTAGAAATATATTCATAGAACGTATGTCTGTCAAGTTTTGCACTTATGGGAGATCCTTTCAGCATAAGAAAGCCTTCCACTTCATTGGGAATAGCCGAAATAAAGGTCTTAAACTCCATACCTGTTGTGAATACATATCCCTCTGATTCATTTATGTTAATATAACATGGATAAGTTCTCATAATTGCCCCCATCATTTTATATAACATCCAGCCATAACCGCAACTACAGTTGTTCCACCGCCCATATTGTCATAGCTACTTGAGCCAACAGGTATGCCGTATATTGTTACAGAATCACCTTCATAAACATCACATTTACCCGGATAAAAAACATAGTAATAATTAAAGTCATCATCACTCACTAAAATGGCCGTAAAAGTATATTGGTCAGCGTCATCATCTTGCACATCTTCATATATATCTTGCACCTTTCCAGCTACAGCTACAATTTGATCTCCATATTGCTCCATAGATTTACTTAAATGTTTATACTGTATCGAATTATTAATAAATGGTACTATTTTTTCGTAACTTTCAGCAGGAAATAATTCTGAATGATTTTCTAGAAAAGTATATGCTTTATCTGATATTGTATATGGCAAATTCCCATTAGTTCCATAAGATACAATTATATCTTTAAAACTTGGTATAAATGTCCCATCTTTAAAATTTCCTATTTCTGTCATATAGTCATCGTCATCCCACTTTAGCGTTCCATCTCCATTAAAATTTCCGTTTTTCCATTTTCCTTCATATGTATATTTCTCGTTATCACTATTTATGGCAAAAAACGTACCATTTCCATTAGGTATGCCATTAACAACATCCCCTTTATAATTTCCGTCTACGTCACCTTCTTTAAACTTAACTAATAAGATGCTTGTATCAAGTTCTCCCTTATCAGAAAAATGTCCATCTTTAAAAGTACCTTTATAGTTTAAATACTTCTCACCTTTTTTATATTTAAACTCACCTTGCCCATTTGGTGCTCCATTCTCATAGGTTCCTGTATATGAGCCCACATAATCTTTTGACTGAAAATTTACTGTTACTGACTTATCTTTAACTTCTCTACTACACCCTAAAAGCAAACAACAGCTCAAAATAAATATAAGTCCTAAAATCATTACTATTTTTCTTTTCATGTTAATACCTTTCTTTAATTAATACACTTTATATCGTTTTATATCGTTTTAAATTAATACGTTATAACTATAATTAGCAATTATACGGATGGGTTATTGCACACACCTACGAATATCAACGTACCATTAGAGGAAGTAATACCATAAATAAAAGGTCTATTTAAGATCATTTCAGCGCTTTCCTCTGAGCGTGCTGCACTATACATATCTATCTTTGTAAATGCGGAAGCTTCCACTCCGTTTTCATCTATAGCAATTTGGGTCTGCTGTAACACTTCTGATATTGATGTCTTTTCCTTTGTAATACCGGTGAAATCAGCCTTTGCATCAAAAGCATTTGTCATGCCCATGGTATTTAAGGTCTCCTTTAGGCTGCATTGAGTATAAAAACCAAATTTAGGGATTGCCCATTTTACACTACCAAAATGTTCTTTCCCATCCTCAAACAATGTCTTCATAGAATGTTTAGAAGAAAGCAAATCGGATACAGTCACGTCTTCATCTGGTAAAATAAAAATCATTTGCCCATCCCCTTTTAAATCAAGAGCTGAACGCATATAATTTTCACCTATGACAAAGTCCATTGTGTCTGTCTTGTTCATAAAATCAGCCTCTACATCCCCTTTTTCTGCGTGAAATGCTTCTTTTCGTGTCAATTCTTTATTAAAGTTATTGACCCATTCATCACAGAAATAGATTGTATTGATAATAGATAGCATCTGTTTTGGATTAATCTCCAAGTTCGGCGTTAATGTACCGTTTGTATTTTGTGAAATCCACTCAGCCATTGCTTTTTCAGTATCCTTATCAGAAAAGTCTACCGAAAAAGTAGCCAAATGATAATGATTTTCTGCATTAGCAACAAAGGGATCATTAAACCTTTTATTTTCATTCAGCCATAAGGAATTTGCAATCTTTAATTTGCTGATTTTATTGTCAGAATAAAGAAGCTTATATAATGCTCCACTCTGGGCTGACAGTTTCTTTTCTGACGATACATTCAACAAGTGAAGAATCTGTTGCTGCGTTTCACCACTTGCACCACTTCCCGCTACCGCCAGTGCATAATACAGAGATATCGGAGAATAATTAAAATTATCTGTCTTATCCTTTAAAAGAGCTTGGGCTGTATCATAAGAAAAATTATTGACAGCATTAATAAAATGTTTATCGACCTCATGGTCACCAGATGACACGTTAGCGCAAGCGCAAATGGAAAACAGAATCGTAGTGATTAAAATAACAGAAACAAATTTTCGCATGACAGTACTCCTATAGCTCTTTATATTCCATTGTTTGCTTCACTTCCATCTAGTTTCATACTATTATCGTCGTTTATAATATCGCCATCCTCATATTCAACGCAAAGGAACACTCCTTTTTTTATTTTCATAAACAAGCGAAACGGTAAAAAGGTCACCAACCCTATAATATTACCAAAAACACCAGTAAATAAAGGGACTACAATTAATCCCAAGAGCCCCCCTACAAATCCTGTATAAATGCTTTCACCAATATTTACAGAAACTGGTCCACCTAAAATACCTGAAATAAATCCAATTAATCCAATCACTATTCCAAAGCAAATTGACATAATGCAATATAACTTCATGTATGATGTGAATTTTATATGTGTTATTTTCAATTTAATCATTTTACCCCTCTTTATAATCCTCCTAAATTCATTTTACACTTCAATCACTTTACACCCAAGAGAATAATCATTGTTTTTTCAATAAATCTATCCACGATAAAACAGTAGTAGAAATCAGCCTGCCAGGAATTAATATTATCAAAATAAAAACCAGCATTCTATTTATATTGTCAGAGATTCTAAATGGATTATTTATTAGTCCTCCTAACAAACCAACATTTGAATAATCTGGTCTGGGTATGATAAAATAGCCAGCAACACTATATACTATCATTATAACTATGAATAGTAACAATTCTTTAATATGAAATGAAATTCCAAAAATCAAATAATAAAGCATTATCACAATTGCTATTGATAGAATGGTTTTTAAAATTAACATTTCTATACGTGATTCGATTCGGGCCATAATAATAAATCTCCTAGTTTCGTATTGTATAATCATTCATCAAGAACATATTTTCCCTTTGTACCATCAGGATTGATATAGAATCCATCGATGATAGTATTTATACCCCCTCCGAACGACCAGCCATTCTCCTCTATGAAACCAATAAACTTATCCCAGAATTCATCTTCCGATAATTCTGTTGGAACTTCCACACATCCCTGAAATTCAAATTCTTTTCTAATATAAGTCACCTCTTTCGCGGTATAACATATAGCAAGTTTTATAAATCACATATAATTTTTGAAAAATATATCCCCCTAGCTTTACATTGCCACTCCTACAATTAAATCATTCAGCTTTACTTTCTCGCGCTCCAACTCTTTATCAATACAACTGAGCATGGAGTTCAAATGTTTTATGACACCTTCAATCTGGCACTTGGTATTCTTCACCTGCTTTTGAGACTGGTTAATTTTATCCAACACCGCGTAATCAGCAAACAGTCCATCAAAAAAATAATCTGCAAACCCCAGAAATCCATCGATGTTCACCTGAATATCTGCACAAATTGTCACATCAGTCAGCTCTGTTTTAAAACGTCGTAACTCAGCCTGTAGCTGCTCAACCTGTTTCTGAGCTTCGTCCAGCTGACTATGCTTTGCCAAATCCGAAATCAGTCCGCCGCCAAGTAAATCCCAGGTACCCCAGCCTTCTGCGCTGTCAAGACTGGAAAGAATGCGGTTGGTAATACCAAGCACCGTTTGACCGACATCAAGGGCCTCGCGGATTTCTTTCTTTTGATTTTCCATGTAGGAGATGTGTTCCTCTGTCCCGAATATTTCCACAACTTCTTGAGAGTCAGTGGATTTGATCATCTCTGCCTTTGCCTTCAATGTTCTTTCATATTGCTGTTCACATCCAAGCAGCTGGTTCATTTCTGCCTCGCTGCACTGGATTTCCTTATCCACTGCGGAAAGTTCACGGATGGCAACGTCATATTTGACTTTGGCTGTGTAAGCTTCTTTTCGCTCTTTCTCCAGTTTTTCATCCATCTTGCCGATGACGCCATAGAAGAACGCTGATAAGCTTTGACTTTCCAAACGGTCAACTCTTCCTTCTCGTCCCACATAATCTTTTTAAACTCATCAACTTTAGCGCTCAGTTCCTGACGCTGAGCGTACAATTCTTTTAACTTGGACTCCGTCCGCTTTTTTTGTGCAACTTGCTTATGGAGAAGCTGTAATTGTTCATCATAATATGCCACAGGGGTACTCCTTCCTATTGCTATCTTAAAATAGTGAACTATTCAAAGAGTAGTTCACTATTAAATCACTCCAAATACTCAAGTATCTATCATATTCTTCAGATACTATTTAACTAGCCATAATTTGATAAAGAACCAAACAATCCATCTCGTCAGTTTCTTGTGTAGTTGTACATACTCCAACATTACTACCTGCTCCTAATACATCAACAAAAACATGGACATAAGAATAACTTCCATCTTTTTCTTGCATCGAAAATACAAGTTCATAACCATTTTCAATATTTTTCTCGTCAGTTATAAAGGTAGTTTCCAGCTTCCAACCATCCGCAGCAAACTGATCTTTAAGTTCTGAAATTAAATCTTTTGGTTTTCTATCATCATAACTAGTAATGAGTTCTGAACCATTAGGTGATTTAACACTTATGGTATATTGATCATCCTTAGTTAGCGCTATAGACCAAGTTGCTGGATATTTATAAGTCATGTTATTTGGTGCTTCATAGGTTTTCCAATTAGAGTTATCTGAATAACGTATGGAGATTTCATTTGTTTCATCATAGTAGTTAACAATGGCTCCTAAGTTTTCGCTGACAAATCTCAATGGAATAAACAATCGTCCGTCCTTGTTTACGGCAGGAACATCCATCTTTACTATTTTCCCATCAACCAGTCCATTTAAAGAACCTACCGTTATTGTTACATCAACTCCTGAAAGACTTAATTTAGCTTGTTTAGTGGTAGCATCCCAAGAAACCTTTGCGCCCAAAGACTCACCTAAAAAGCGAAATGGTACCATTGTCCTTCCACCATTGAGATAAGCTGCTTGATCCATTGTTACCGCTTTCTGGTTTACTGTAGCTATATTTTCTCCTACTACGAGATTTACTTGCTTATAAAAATCATATATTTGTGTTTCTGCAAAGCAATAATTAACATTAAAAAGTAGTATTAAGATAAGAGCAAGTAGATATTTGCCGTTTTTCATTTTCATTGTTTCCTCCATAGATGATTAATAAATAAGAATATTTTTAGCCAGCCCTAAATTATACGTGTTATTTAGGCTTTTAAATTTTCTTTTAAGAACACACTTTCTAAATTCGTATAATCCCCCTCTCTAAATGATTCTTTTGTTTATGTAGCACTATTTATCTTCTCCACGCGCTTTCCTATCTTTACGCTCTTCTAATTCTTGAATTTGCTTCATCAGACAATCAGAAAAAACACCCTCAACAGAATCTGTTTCTCCTGTTTGGTAATAGTCCAGCAAAACAATATTTTGATTTTTATCTAAGCAGAATATCTCATCGCCATTTCCGACAATGGACAAAAAAGGAATATATGATTTATATCCCAATTCATGTAGCTGCTTGGTTTTTACCCGAATATCCAGAAACTCTGGTATATCTTTTGCAATACCATAAACAATAATTCCTCTGCAAAAAGACCAGAAAGGTCCTACGTCATATTGCTTGGCCTGTGGCCACACTTCCTCTTTCACGTTCATGTAAAGTCCTCCTAATGGTGACATAGTAAATTCTCTAAACTCTTGTGGCAGGTTCATCCCGACAGATCTTTCAAATGTTACTATATCCTCCTCAGAAGGTTCGTTGCCCATGCAAGCAACTACTTGATATGTTTCTTTATCGTATTTACGAAAGTAATCATATATTTGCTGTAATGCCATTATCAATTTCTCCTTGACGTATAATATAAATAATCTTTAAGTATTTTATATTAAATTCTAGCAAAATTTTCATTTTATGGAAAGAAATATTTTTGTTTAAAATACCACTGCTATATGATACTCCGCTAATTGCTTGTGGGTAAATCCCATATTATCATTGGCTACTACATAGCTTGTAAATGTTTGAGCATTTTTAAAAATAGTTTTATAGTCAATTGCCAGTATAAACATAATGGGAAGTTCGTGTGAGTACCTAAAAGCTCTATTCATATTTGATGAGCTTGTATGCTCATAATCTTCCAGCAAAAATGAAATTTAACCCTTATTTTTTTGGTTATTGCTAATATAATTTTTAATTTATTTGAATGAAGATAAAATTCCAAAAAATACTGTTAAAATAAGTCCTACAATTGCTACGGGAACTGACCATTTATTACTCTTGGTTATTTTCTCAATAAGTTCATTTTTTAATTGTAAGATATGACTTATATCTTTAATCTTATTTTCTATTGCTTCAAAATTTTTACTTTTACAAAACTCTAAAATTTCCATGAATGGAGTTCTGTCCATGGGAGATAAAAAAGAAAAAGGTACTTTTTTCTCTAGTTCGTTAATTATTGAGTTAATCTTTATTAAGATATCTTGTTTATTTATATTTTCATCCTTTTCAGAAATAATATATACTCTATATTCATTTAGTAATTTAATTATAATATTTTCCAAATTTTGACTTTTATTTAGAAATATTCCTTTATAAATATTGATTAAATCCGAAGAATTACTAATTAACTTACTTTGGTACCCTTCATTTAAAGTATCAAACAGCTTTTGTTTCTTATTAGAGTATTCTTTCTTTTCTTTAATTATAAAAAGTATTACAACTATTATTAATGTCAAATATAATAGTACAATTATTAGTGTTATTATCCATGAAAATGAATTAAGTTTATCCATTTATCCCCTCCAAGTATTTTAAAATGTTATTTATATTCAGCTTAGAATCTAATTAACTTATTTTTTACTATATAAGTAAAGAATCTAATTCATGTACATGAGTTAGATTCTTATACTTATTATTGATATAATACAACCTTCCTCAACTGTCGATTTTTAGCCTAGATGAAAATTCAGACGTTCTTATCAATTAAAAAATATAATAGGAAATTAATCTAAAAGAGTTTATAGACTGATCCCTGTTTAGCCCCTTTTACTTCAACACATTTGGCACCATCCCTTATATACATGCATTCTTTATAGTATATTGGCTCACTTCCACATCTAATTTCAATCATCAACACAGTTTTATTATTATATGTAATCGGTGTAATACTTTTCGTCACTTGTACTTTTACATCATTAGGTAATTCAGATTCTGAAATTTTCGATGTTATTTCTGATATATATTCATCTAGTGAAACCTTTTTTAATTTTGCTTCTCTCTCTAGTCCTACAATTCCAAAACCATAGTAACGTGGTACATCCTGTATTAAATCTAATTGTTCAACTCTCATAGTATCTTTTTCATTATCAGTAACCCCGAGAAATAGATAACCACTTTCACCCTTTCCTAAATTTGACATTGCTGCTATATTTTTTATTATCTTATCTTCAAATGTTTTAATATTAACTTTTCTTGCTTTATCACTTAAATCAAATAAACCTTGCTTAAAATCATATTTTGCACTCTCAACTTTAGATTTCATCAAATAATTTTGAAAATCAATAATATAAGACGTTGAACTTCTAAAAGTACTTTCTGATTTTTTAAAATAATTTTGAATTAATCCTGTTGTTAAATTAATATTTTTTATTCTTGCTTTAGTCGTGTTATAGTTGTTTGTTCTTGGTATTTTTGAGTGTAAGTCATATATTGCATTTTTTATTTCTAAATTATCAAAAGGCTCTTTGTTCTGATTAATAATCAACTCATAAAATGACATAAAAAGAGTAAAGAAAGCCTCTTTAACAGGATTACTTCCTGCATGTGGATTTAAAATATTTTTTAATCGTTCTGCATTCAAACTATAATCGCAAAAATTATATATATACGAAAATACTGTTTTAATATTTTTCGATATATTATCTTTTCCGATAGCATTTATTTTAATTTCTAATTCATTGGCTTTATCTATTTGTCCAACACCATAATAATTATTAAATTCCACTTTACTTGATGCTAGTGGTTGGTTTAATAATGCTGATATAAGAATATCTGCCAAAAATTGTTCATCCTCACTATCTCGCACATTAGCAACAGTCAATATACCTTGTTTACACCAAAAAGTATCATCTGCAATAACACCATAGCCAACTGATATATTTTTCGAATCAATGCTTATAGTAGGCATTTCAGATAATAATAATTTATCTTTAGATACATCTCCTCTAATTTCACAAGATATTTCTCTAACTAATTGTGAAAGCTGACTTGTATTGCCAGCCTGTCTTACTTCTTGTGCAGATAAATGCTTTCCGTTAGCATTTATTCTTCTGAATGTTTCGTTAATATCATCACTACTACTTGATTCAAAAATTGTAACGGGAAATTGGTATGAGATAAAATCAGAAACAACTTCTTGAGATATATATTGTACATCAATTTTCTCATTAAAGATTTTTTTATCTGCGATTGATTGTGCAAATGTATAATCTTTAACACTAAAATATTTCTGATTATCTTCAGTCCCAAATTGATTTTCTATAAAAGAAAAGATTGCATTTAATCTTTGCATTCCATCAATAATTTCATACTGATTACTATCAGTTTCTGCTAATAATATTAACGGTATAGGATATTTTTTTATGATAGAATCAATCAAAGATTGTTTTTCTTTTATGGACCAAACCAATTTTCTTTGATATCTTCTATTAACATACAATGCATTTTTTCGATATAATTCATATGCTTCCATTATTGACATTCCGCGTGGTGATTTTATCATAGTAAACCTCTCAATTTATAATACTGTTAATTTTTAACTTCCCATTGGTACTATATAAGTACAAGAATCTAATCCATGTACAAGGTTAGAAACTTGTGCTTATTTTTATTATAATAAGTGGATGAAATGGTCTGACGTAACTTCCCATGGATTTCGCATCCGAGCAATAATCCGTCAGCCATCCTCTTGTTATAAGCATTCGATTTAGCAGGTTGAAACTTTTAAGCTTTCGTGTAACTAACCAATGTGAGTGTTAATAAGCAAGGATGGTCGCCTATATAAATATAAAGGAGGTTCACTATGATTAGTATCGGTATCGATGTTTCAAAAGGTAAAAGTACAGTCTGCTTTCTAAAGCTGTATGGTGAAATTGTATATAAACCTTTTGAAATTATTCACACTGAAAGTTCTTTGTCACACCTACTAAATTTAATATCTTCTATTGGTGATGAAGATATTCGAGTTGTTATGGAAGCCACTGGTAACTACCATCTTCCAATCTTAAACTTTCTAAAGTCATATAATGTATTTGTCTCTGTTATCAATCCATTAATAATGCACAAATATGCTAATTTATCACTTCGCAGAGGAAAAACTGATCCTTTAGATTCTGTTAAAATTGCTAATTATGGCTTAGATAATTGGTACAATCTTAAGGACTATTCTCCTTCTACAGCTCTATACAACGAGCTAAAACTACTTAATCGTCAATATCTTAACTACATAAAAATTAGAATTAATGCAAAGCAAACTTTGACTAATCTTTTAGATAGCACAATGCCTGGTATCAAAACTATGTTTTTTAATCGTTCAGATACCCCTAACAGAGATAAATTATGTGCTTTTGTAAAAGAGTATTGGCATTATGATAACATAACTAAAATGTCAGAATCCGCCTTTACAAATCATTATCTACAGTGGAACAAAAATAATGATTATCGTGGAAGTATTGCTAAAGCCCATAACATCTATATTCTTGCCAATGATAGTATTCCAACACTATCATCAAGTTTATCATCAACAAAATTTCTAGTATTAGAAGCTGTTCAAACTCTTCACAACATTGATACTACAATCGCTGATATTTTAGCAAAAATGAAAGAGCTATCTAAAACATTAAAAGAATATGAAACAGTTTTAGCAATGCCTGGAGTTGGAGAAATTCTTGCGCCGCGTCTTATTGCAGAAATAGGAGATATTTCTCGATTTCGTAATGCAAGCGCATTAGTAGCATTTGCTGGTCTTGATGCTCCACCATTCCAATCTGGCAACTATATTTCTACAAACCGAAGTATTTCAAAACGTGGATCTTCCACTCTTAGAAAAACTGGTTATGAAATTATGAAATGTCTTAAAACCGTTAAACCTACCAAGGATGCTGCTGTATATCTCTTTATGCTAAAAAAAGAATCTGAGGGCAAACCATTAAAAGTCGCCAAAATTGCTGCACTAAATAAATTTCTTCGTATCTATTACGCCAGAGTAAAAGAAATTTATAATTAGAGCAATTTAACTATGTTTTGGCCAGCGTTTATGTTTCTAAGGTGGTTTTTTTGTCATGCCCAAATTTTTGTCCAACTTTTAAATCATTTTTATCTTGACTTTTATTAGCAGGATTATTGCTATAATCGGCATTTATTAACCGAAACTTCTATTGATAGCATGTCTAAAAATATAGTCCACTTGATATCTCTCAAATTTCTTATATTTATGTCATATACTTCTAGTATATTCCTTATTCTTCATTAATCCAACAAAATGACTTTCTTGTTTTTCGTCAAATTTCGACATTGTTATGTTTTGATTTTTTGGGCTACAAAAAACAGCATGCTTATCCATTTTATTGAATACCTACGCTGTTTAGAAAAACAATCACAATGCTGAAACGAATATACAAAAAATATTTTATAAACTTCATCTTTAGAATAATCCATTCCATTATAAATTGTTTCTTATTCCTTATTGAAAAAATTATGCTGTAAGTGAAAAAACAAAATGAAGTAGCCTTTCTATTTTTTACTTACAGCATTTTTATAATCAAATAAATTCAGGTCAAGATTTTGGAACAGGAATTGAAGGTATATCTCCTAAATCTGTATTATCCTGAAAATAGATTTCCGTGCTGCCTTTCTCTCCAGTTACATTGATTGAGTGATTCTCTATATCAAAGCATTCATGTTGCCAATTGATAAATTCTTTTGTCTTCATGGTATAATTGATAATATTATTTACTATTTCTGCATCATTTTTAAATTTCCTATTTAACATATAGTATAAATCCGCTTGTATTTTTTGGGTGTCATTAATGCTATTCCAATCAATATAGAGATAAAATGTATTAAGACTGCCCGACCTATATTTAAATTTTGTATCGTTGGGAAGAAAAAATCCATATATGTATATATCCTTAGACTTAGTTATCCAGTTATTTTTGATTGCTATCCTGTCAAGCATAGTAATCACTTGTTCTACGGTTGTTGGCTCTTCAGGATGTAATTGATTTTCAGACCCCTGTATTATTTGATTTTCTACACAATAAGCTAATGATTTAAACGCCCAATTACTAATATGGTTTTTATCGCTAAAACTAATTAAATTATTGGTTGAATTTGTATTTATTCCTTTAATATTTAAAAATCTAGCTATAATAGTTGCTATCTGTTCCCTTGTTATATTATTTTTAGGTTCAAATTTGTTTTTATCTATTCCCTGAATTATTCCCAAAGAATAGGCTCTCTGCACATCTATATTTGTAGTGTCCGTGAAAGGATTTTCTTTTATTGGGATACTTGCTTTATCAAGGTTATTAGACTTTGCATAAAGTCCAACAATTAATTGAGAAAATTCCTCTCTAATTATATATGTTGCGTATTTCTCATTTTTTAAAACAGTTGGCGAATCTATCTTATTTGATAGAAAGTCACTTATTGGTTGTGCTGACCAATAGCTATTTGTTGCAAAAACAGGACTGAAATTTAATGCCATAGTTCCACAAACAACACAAGCCATTAATATCTTAGTAAGTTTATTTTTTCTCATTTTTTATTTCCCTTTTCCTATTAATCTCCTAATCTTATTATACAAACATTAATTTTAAAACTTTCTCTACTTTTTTATCTTAGTGGAACCTAAATCTAAGCTGTTAAGAAAAGGATACACAGTATATAAGACCATAGTTTCATTCATGTCGTTTCAAAAACATCAAAATCAGTAGCCTGAAGTTGAATGCAAGACCAACTAAGAAAAATTTGGTTTTGAGTTTACACTTACCTCTTAAATTTCGTTTTTATTTATGTATTTTCAATCGATTAAAGTACAAATAATTATTTCAATTTATTAAGAAAGAAAGAGGTAAAATATTATGGCTAAAAAAAGTCTTACTGAAAGACCTACAAGCACAAGGGATTACGCCTATACTGACTACATATCTTTTACAAGAGAAGAGTTTGTAAGAGATTATCCGTTAACTTCTCGTTCAGCAGTTACAACCATTGGTGTCCTACTTGCAGGGCTTGTGCCGCATGTAGGCTGGATAGTATCAGTCACAGATGCACTGTGTGGACTTTCATCTTCTAAAAAAACTCAGATGATGAATGAAATTTATACAGCAATTGCTAGATTTCCGCAGTATAGCACAATCATGATATCTTCAAAATTTGTAGCATACCAAAATGGATCTCAGGGCCTATTCTGGATGCCAGGAAATGATTACATGGTTTTATATTCTTAATTAAAAAGATAGCCGCGCGTTTGAATGCGTGGCTATTTTTTTCCCTTTAGAAATTTGCTAATATTACGCTAATAAGAATTAAAAGAAATAAAAAGGCACAAATTATATTAATTGATTTATTACTATATTTTTTAGATGGATTTGGATCTCCATAGTTATTTCTAAAAGAATCTCCCGATCTTAAAATTAAATATAGGAAAAGTACTCCTAAAACTGCAGAAACAACCGCCAAGAAAAAAAATACTTCAGAAGTGGCAAACACACCAATATAATTAAGAAGAGGTGGCATTAAATTTATAAGATAATACCTTCCATTGAGATTTGAATCGTGAAGCCTTCTAACTGTCATTGGCCAAAAAGCGGCTGAAATCAGACAATACGTAATAAAAAAAGCTATAGCATAATGATCCGTGGCCGTAGGTAATATAAAAAATCCATTTATAAGTCCTAATAAAGTGATTAGCGAATACACTTTAATAAATTCCATTCTGCCCGCTCTTCCCTTGAAACTAAACAGGCTTATATCTATATCGTCCTGCATCTTTTCACCTGTACAAATGTTATTTTCTTCGTTATCATTAAAATTATTTTTGATGATATCCATATTGTATTCCCCCCTATTTTTAAATCTCTAATTACCAGCATCTATTATTATACTCAAAATAATTATTCTTGTAGTAAATAAAATCTAAAAAAAAAATGTTTCATTCTTAAGAAAAAATCAATCTTCTAATTGAATATAAAACTAACTTGTATTTTAATAAGCTGATTCTGAAACTGAAAATGACACACTATATAAGACAATAGTTTGAATCCAAGCATTTTTTTATTTAATTATATAATTTTTTATAAAGGTTATTATCCCAAAAACAATAATACTAATGGAAATTACAGAAAACACATAAAATAATTCTTTGTGCTTTTCTGTCCTATAATTATTTATTATTTGATTTATAAGGAGAAAACATAATCCAAATAAAAGCATATCTTTTTTCTCTTGGAAAAAAGCCATAAATATAAATATACCCGAAATTACCCAATTAACTATTTTCACTTTCTCTATTAAATTCTTCATATTTTTTATCTTTTTTATTCTCCCTATAACATAAAACGTATCTTTGACTTTCATTAAAGAACTAGCAACCCGAATATTTTAACCCTCAAGTTGCTAGTTTGATTTTTTATTAATTTATGAGTTTATTTGCGAATCAGCTTTGTTTTTCAGCATACGTGGATATTTGATATTAAAAATATCTGCTCCATATGGAATATCTAGAGTATGTTTATCACTCAAAACATATTTTTTCCCATCAAGTTCAAAAACGTCTCCAGGCTTTTCTTCACTAAAAAGACCTCCCATTGAAGTTATGGCAGCATATTGTTCTTCGTATTCCCATCTCGGATGAATAGTGGTATAACCCCCAGAATAATAGTGGTCTGCTTTTCTGTCCCCCATATTAACCGTAAAAAAGCCTTTATCAATTCCAGCGTTATCTAAATATTGTTTCTGCTCTGCTTCCGAAAAGTCCAAAGAAGTATAAACAGATGCTTTTCCAGTTAATAAATGCCAAAATCGTCCTGTCATATAGCTTACATCATCAGCGTTCCCAGATATTGCATCTGACCAAGGGGTATTTAAATGACTTCCAAAAGTAGCCATACAATGAGATTTTCCATCTTTAGTGGTATATTTATAATAAGAATTTTTTTCAAAAGTTACTACATTATTCTTCGCTTTAATTTCCTCACATTGACTGCTATCTACTTTTGGTATTTGTGCTTCTGTAAAGCTTATTCCTTTATAGGTATAAATATCATTCGTACATGGTATCGCGTCACCAAAATTGAATGCATCTAGTATGTCATTCCCTACCATTCCGTTTAACATTTTAGTATTTGATCTAGATAAAGAGTCTTGCCCATTTGTTCTACTGGAACGAATAAATGTATCTACTCGTGACTCTTTTGCCTTTGTATGCGTTTTTATTAGAGCAGAAGCAGCTTTTTGACTCATAGCTCTCTTGTAGTACACTGATTTGAAGGGAAGATTTAATGTGTTTATTTTCATGGTTCATCCTTCTTTCTCTCTGATGTCCTTACTCCGTTTATATCACTTTCCCTACTTTTAATCAACACCCCCTGTATGAAATGTTGTCTCAGCTGCGTGAAATGTGATTTTGGTTCATTTTTATACAAATTTAGATATTTTTTACTTTTACTTAAGTCAAAAATTAAAATAGGACTGAGTTTAAAAAAAACAGTTGCTACCGAATTTTCTTTAAAATAACAAAATGTGGGTAGCTTTTTGAATGGTTTTGGCCTACTTCAACTTGATTTTTTATATTTTTGCCCATAAAGCTACCGTAACTTTTTAAAATCTGAATTACATGGTAGGTTTTGCTCAAAAAGCTACCGTAAATCTCCTTTTTATTTAATTTTGCGAGCAGCAATACAGTGGCACCCCCTGCAACAAAAAAGCTGACTTCTATACAAATAGAAATCAGCTTTTAACTGTGTAGTAACACTTTTTTATATGATCATCGATACAAGGTCCATTTTGGTTAAACGCTACCTGATATCCCTTTTAATAATGATACTCTCCTGCAATCTGAACCTTTAGAATGTTGGTAGTCCCTGTGATTCCAATTGGAACACCAGCAGTTAAGACCACGATTTCACCATCCTTAACGTAACCTTCTTTATTAGCTGCTGCCACAGCTGAATTAAACAAATCACGGGTATTCTGATACTCTGGAATGATAAGCGGTACCACTCCCCATGCAAGATTTAATTGTCTCCAGACACTGGCATTGCTTGTACAGCCAATAATCGGACAGTCTGGCTTATATTTTGAAATCATATGTGCTGTTCTGCCTGAAGCTGTTACGGTAATAATTGCAGCTGCATCTAAGTCCATAGAAGTGGTACAAGTGGCATGTGAAATAGCCGTTGTAACATCCGGTTTAATAAATTCTCTGCTCTGGGCAAACCGGCTTCTATAATTAATATCCTCTTCAGCACGTTCTGCAATCTTGACCATAGTCTGCAAAGATTCCACCGGATAGGAACCGGCTGCCGTTTCCCCTGAAAGCATAATTGCACTTGTCCCATCATATATGGCATTTGCAACGTCTGTAGCTTCTGCTCTTGTGGGTCTTGGATTTTTCATCATTGAATCCAGCATTTGGGTTGCAGTTATAACAACTTTTCCTGCTGATATACACTTTTTAATAATCTTTTTCTGCAATACAGGAACATCCTCTAACGGAATTTCTACACCCATATCGCCTCTTGCAACCATTACACCATCAGAAACTTCAATAATCTCATCTATATTTTCCACACCCTGCATGTTTTCTATTTTTGCAATAAGTTTGATGGTATTACATTGCCTCTTCTTTAAAATTTCCTTAATAGCCAAAACATCCTCTGGTGTTCTGACAAAAGAAGCCGCAATAAAATCAACATTTTGCTCAATTCCAAATAATATGTCCTCATAATCTTTGGAGCTTATGAAAGGCATTGAAAGGTTAGAATTTGGCACATTTACGCCTTTATTATTGGATACCGTTCCTCCATTCTCAACCTCACATACTATATCTGTTTCTCCGGTTTCAAGTACATTAAGTTCAATAAGCCCGTCATCTATAAGAATCTTCATACCTGCATGAATATCCTTTGGCAAATCAAGATATGTAATGCTTGCTATATCCTGATTTCCTGTAATCTCTCTAGTGGTCAGAGTAAATTTCTGTCCTTGCTCTAAAACAATCTTGTCATTTTGAAATTTACGAACACGAATCTCCGGTCCCTTTGTATCTAAAATTGTAGCCACAGGAAGCCCTAATTCGTCCCTCATTTTTCTTATTCTGTTCAACGTTTTAGCATGCTGCTCGTGATCCCCGTGTGAGAAGTTTAACCTTGCCGCATTCATACCCTCAAGCATAAGTTGTCTTAAAATATCGTCTTCCATTGTTGAAGGTCCAAGCGTGCAAATTATTTTTGTTTTTCTCATAGATTGTCACCATTCCTTTTATCTACTCTATAGTCATTAAATATATCTTTCCATTTTACATTACTAGTATACACGTAGTTTACCACATTAACCCATTCTTTTCTATATACCTTTTGGCTAAAATTTCTTCTTCCAGTAATGTGGCTGGTTTACTTGTAACTACTTTCTTTAATTTTGATTTAAGCTCTTCCATCCAGGTTTTCCTTTTCTCTTCTTCGAAAGCCTCCAATAATTTTTGATCAAGCATTTCTTTGCTATAAATAATGGCTGGGTCCAGTTCAAAAATTGCCGCTGCTGCATCTGCTTCTGCTATCCCCCGCTTTGTAAATTCTCCTTTAACAAACGTATATTTTTCTCCTGAAAAGACATTGAACCCTTTCATGGTATCCAGATAGCCTAATCGAATTAATCTCTTTGTATTCTTAGGTTGGAATGCAGTACAACTACCCAAAGACCATTTACAAGAAATAATCTTTAGGAATTCCACCTCTTTAAATGCCTCTTTTCTTACTACCCCTATTGAATCCAGATCTACTGCTATGATATTTTGAGCCCCCTTTTTTAACGCCATCTCAACAGGCACATTATCGAAATATGCCCCATCTATAAATTTTTTATCATTGATTTCATAAGGATCTATCATCGGAAAGCATGCTGAACTTGCTAAAATATAATCAATCAGTTCACCCTTTGGGATTTCTTCTATAAACATACAGTGAGATTTAAAGCTTGGAAACTCTACAGTAACTATACCGTATTCAGTTAAGCTGGAACGAATTGCTTCTTCTCTTAAATTCTTCTTTAAAATTTTACGTAATTGATCTTTCTCTGTTAGCTCAATTATGCTACCTTCTTCAAGCTCCTTCCAGTTTTTTTTAGCTGTTTCAAAATCATTCTGTGCCACCAATGCACCGTTGACTGCACCTATAGATGTCCCAGTAACAATATTTATTTCTATCCCCAGTTCATTTAATGCCTGCCAGACTCCGATTTCATATGCACCTCTGGAGCCTCCTCCACCTAAAACTAATGCAGTTTTACCTTTTCTCATTACTCCCTCCATATTTAAGACTCACTTACGAATAATCTTCTTATATCTTTTGCAAATTTGCCAGAATTTATGAATTGAACAAAAGTTCTTCTTGTGGTACAATAGAACAAAGGTTCTTTGGTTTAAGAACTACAATTTAAAATTCAGGAGGAAACCTATGGATAGTTCCTTGATGGGTAAACTTAAAATTTTAGCTGACAGTGCAAAATATGATGTTTCCTGTTCTACAAGCGGTGTTGAACGGAAAAATGTAGGACGTATGGGAAATGCCGCATGTGCAGGTATCTGCCATTCCTGGTCCGCCGATGGCAGATGTATATCTTTACTTAAAGTTCTTTTTACAAATAAATGCGTTTATGATTGTCAATATTGCGTAAATCGTCGAAGTGTCGATGTAGAAAGAGCCAGTTTTGAGCCTGAAGAACTTGCAGAACTAACGATGGAATTCTATAGACGTAACTATATAGAAGGATTATTTTTAAGCTCTGCAGTGGAAGTATCTCCTGATTATACTGCTGAAAGAATATTACGATGCCTATCTATATTAAGATATGAGCATGGCTTTGCAGGCTATATCCACGCAAAAATTATTCCTGGTGTATCACAGGAACTAACCCATGCCATAGGCATGGTTGCTGACAGACTCAGTGTAAATATTGAGCTTCCTACGGAAGATAGTTTGCAAAGACTTGCTCCACAAAAGAAAGTGAAAGCAATTTTTACCCCTATGAAACAAATAACAAATACCTTAATTGAGCAGAAATCTCTAAGGGGTCCGGGAACAATGTTTAAGGGGCAGAACTTGAACAATCCATTAAATTATCTTCAGCCTGAAGGCAAAGAATTTTTACAGACCGAAGGCAGCAATGCAGATATTGGAGATGGAAGCTTATGGCAGATAGGGAATGCCAGTGGCGGTGCACTCATTAAAGAGCCACGTTACAAATATAAAGAAAAATTTGCCCCTGCGGGACAAACTACACAAATGATCATTGGTGCAGGGACAGAAACGGACAAGCAGATTGTTAAAACTTCTGAAAGCTTGTACCACTCTTTTAAAATGAAGCGTGTATATTTTAGTGCTTATGTTCCTATAAGTGATTCACCCCTTCTGCCCTCAGTTTTTACAGCTCCACCTCTAGCGCGGGAACACCGGCTTTATCAAGCCGACTGGCTTTTGCGGTTTTATGGTTTTACTGCTGACGAAATGTTTACAGATGCAGAGCCAAATCTTGATTTGGATTTAGATCCTAAGATAACATGGGCTTTAAGAAATATAAACCTTTTCCCTATTGAAATAAATAAAGCCTCTATGGAGGAGCTTTTACGAATACCTGGTGTAGGCACTACTTCTGCCTTGCGTATAATCAGACAAAGAAAAGTGTCTGCCGTAAAATATGATGATCTAAAAAAAATGGGCGTGGTTTTAAAGCGAGCCAGATTCTTTTTAACCTGTTCAGGCAAGTATTATGGTGCAAAAGATTTAATACCAGAATATATAAAAGGGAAAGTTTTGGAGGCTGATGGGATAAAAAGTAGTTTATTGCCAATTAACGATGAAACTCAGATTTCAATGTTCTCTCCTGGTGCATTCAGTCTGGACTCCCCACAAAATATTATGCCGTCTAAAAGGAGACTAGAGTCAAATGGTGGATTACTTATATGATGGAAGTTTTGAAGGTTTTTTAACGTGTATTTATTACCATTATTATGAAGAAAAAGCGGCTGGGATTTTTACTTCTGAAAACTACCAGCCCAATATATTGAATTCTTTTATTGAGGTTAAACCGGAGGCTAAAAAAGCTACCAAAGTATATGATGCGATTGAAAAAAAAATATCACCTTACGATTTGCAGCGAATATATAGAGTATTTCTTTCTACCGTGGATAATCGTGAAATGCTGCTATTAAATTATATACGATTAGGTTTTAAAACAGGTTCCAAGATTAGTCTTCTTCACGGCAACCCTTATGTTTCCCCTATAGAAAAATCCGAAAGAAAAGTAACAAATGAGGTCCACAGACTTTTAGGTTTACTTCGTTTTTCTGTACTTGAGGGCGAGGTTCTTTATGCCGTTTTAGAACCAGATCATGATGTTCTGGAGTTTCTTGCAGATCATTTTACTGACAGGTATAAAAATGAACCCTTTATTATTCATGATAAGAAGCGTAACAAAGCCCTCGTATCCCAAGGTGGGGAATGGTTCATTACAGATTTTACGGAATCAAATCTGCCTCGTTTATCTAAAAATGAAAAAGAATATCGTGCACTTTGGAAGAAATATTTTGAAACCATTGCTATCAAAGAGCGTACTAATCCCAGATGTCAAAAAAACTTTATGCCTGTACGTTATTGGAAGCACCTTACAGAAATCTGACAAGATAATGCGCTTAATGTCCATACTCCAATACTATTGAACTGTTTACCAAATAGTGTTAAACTGCATGTATACAAGTCGAGACATCTATTTATGGGAGGAAGTTATGGAATTACAAACTATTATTGAGAAAAGGCAAAGCATCAGGCGTTATCAAGAAGGTGGAATTCCCGATGCAGATTTACAGGATATTATCAAAGCTGCAGCAACTGCTCCTTCTGGGAAGAACACTCAGAACTGGCACTTTGTTGCAATTAAAGATAGAAACCTTATTCAAAAGATTGCTGATATAATCTCTGAAAAGAATGAATCTATTTGTTTGGAAATAGACAAGGTTGATAAAGAGAAGGCAGACCGTTTTAGAAAGTTCTGCAAAAACTTTACAGTTTTCTGGAGAGATACAGCACCTGCCATAATCATTACTATGGCAACTGTTTATGTTCCATCTGGATACAATGAATACAAACTTATTGGTGCAGAGCAAGAGATTTTACTTGATCTAATGGGATATAGAAACCCTGGTATGCAAAGTATTGGTGCCGCTTGTGAGAACCTTACTCTAAAGGCAATTGAATTAGGATATGGTACCTGCTGGCTTACAAGTGCTAACTATGCCGCTGCAGAAATACAGAAGTTGCTTAAAGAAGAAGCGGGGTTTGAAAAAGAAGGCTACTTCTTTGTAAATATGTTTTCTATTGGTATTCCTCAGGAAAATCAGAAAAGTCCGGCTAAAAAACTTCTGGAAGAAGTATTTACATTAATTAAATAGTAAGTAAAAAGAAAAAATTAGCGCTTTTAGTAAACTAAAAGCGCCGTATTAATACATAGGGAGAAAATTTCTCCCTATTCGTTTCTTTTTTAGAGGTCATTCTCCAATTGGATCATTTATAAGCGTCGCTACTCTAAATTCATGTCTATGACCTTCACTTACAGTAGTCACTGACTCTATAAAATGGACATGTCTGCCACCACCTACGGATATAGCAGGCCCCGTTCTTCCACGAAATTCATGAAAGTGATCTTCATAAAAGTCGGTACGGAAAACTAGTTCATGAACGTGGTTATTTCCGCTAATTGGAATCACTTGACCGGTAACTGTAGCAAAACGGTGATTGTGGGGATCTGTATTAGGTTCTGCAATTTCTACACTGCCAAGAGTTTCATGAACATGCGTCTGCTCCCTGTGGCAATCACAGTCATTTATAGTGGTATTATTTTTCTGCATATATGACATTACAAGCTCCTCCTCTAATTAATTCTGTACATAATATATTATGAAGGATTACAAATAATGTTCTATTATAAATAAAAATTTATAACAACATTCTGTCGTTATCTATTTCAAACTGTGCAATCAATTTTTCTACAGTCATTTCTCTGCGTTTTTCACCACTTATATCCATAACAATCCGCCCTTCTTTCATAAGAATCGTTCTATTTCCATACTCTAAAGCTGCTTTCATGTTGTGTGTAATCATCATAGTACAAAGTTTCTCTTCCTTGGAAAAATAATTTGTGAGCTCAAGTACCTTGGCCGCAGCACTAGGATCCAGTGCAGCAGTGTGTTCATCTAAAAGCAATAATTTAGGATTTGACATGACTGCCATAAACAAAGTCAATGCCTGCCTTTGACCTCCTGACAAAAGTCTTGCTTTCTGCTTCATCCTTTCTTCCAGCCCCATATCAAGTAAAGCTAATTTTTCTCTAAATATATCTCTCTGCTTTTTATTTATGCCTGCCTGAAGACCATAAAAATGGTTTTTGTTATATGCAATGGAAAGGTTTTCTTCAATAGTCATATCAAAAGCCGTACCTTTTAGAGGGTCTTGAAAAACTCTTCCTATCATTCTTGAACGCTTAAATTCCAATTGATTCGTTATATCCTGGTTATCCAGAATTACTTTACCTGAATCTGTAGGAAATACTCCTGATATACAATTCATAAGAGTTGATTTACCCGCACCATTGCTGCCTATCACAGTAACAAAATCTCCTGGCTCCAAATGAAGGCTCAAATTATCTATTGCAACTTTTTCGTTGATGGTGCCCCTTCCGAAGGTTTTTTTCATATTTTCTACTTTTAACATACTACTCAGCCTCCTTTTTTACCATTAACGATTTAAATGGAAAGTTTTCGCTAACCGTGCCGATTGCCAATGCCCCTACAACTATGATGGCAGACACCAGCTTTAAATCACTTGTTGGAAGTCCAAATGCCAATGCCTGTGCGATTATTAAACGGTATGCTATGGCCCCTAAAGAAACAGCTACCAGCCTTCTTAATAGTGATTTTGTACCGAAAATAGCCTCACCTATTATTACAGAGGCAAGACCAATAACCACCATACCTGTTCCCATTGTAACATCTGCAAAGGATTGGTATTGTGCCAGCATTCCTCCTGCCAGCGCCACAAAACCATTGGAAAGTGCCAATCCCAAAATCTTCATCGCATCACTATTAATTGCATAAGCCCTTACCATTTCTTCATTATCACCTGTAGCACGAAGTGCAAACCCAAGTCGTGTCTTTAAGAAGAAATAAAACAATGCAATTACAATAGTTAAAATAATCACTCCAACAATTAAAGCCGAGTATTTTTCTGGAAATGTTTCTTCTGCTAATTTATATAAGGTATCACTCCTAGTCAGGGCTATATTAGGCTTGCTCCCCATAATTCTCAGATTAATAGAATACAGCCCAAGCATAACAAGAATACCTGCTAGCAGTGCCTGTATCTTTAATTTGGTGTTTAATAATGCTGTCACAGCACCTGCCCCGCAGCCGCATATAAAAGCTAAAAGCAATCCTAGAAAAGGGTTGCCTCCAATACTACAAACCACAGCAGAGGCAGCCGCACCAGTTACAACGCTGCCGTCTACTGTCAAATCGGGGGTGTTTAGTGTTCTAAAGGAGAGAAATACCCCCAGAGCTAATACTGCATATATCATTCCTTGTTCTAAAGAACCTATAAATGCCACTAATGTCAATAACATAATTTCCTCCAAAGTATACCTTAATTAAAAGTTTAAGCCTGCAACTATTCTGATAAATCTGTTGCCTTTTCTAATATATCAGCAGGAATTTTAATACCAATTTCCTCTGCTGTTTTCTTATTTATATAAACTTGCGTATCTGACATAACCTGTACTGGCATAGTTGCTGTGTCTACACCATTTAGTACATCTGCGGCCATCGTACCTGTTGCCTTACCCAGTGCCACATAGTTTACACCATCTGTTGCTAATCCGCCATCTGCTACCATTGAATCAGCCGCTACATAATAAGGCAGTTCCGCTTTATTTAATACATCTACAATAGTCGGCATCGAAGAAGCCACGGTATTGTCTATCGGAGAGAATACTGCATCAACCTTGCCCACTAATGATTGTGCTGCCTGCTGTATTTCACTGCTGTTCATAATAGTTGCATCTACAACTTCAATCCCCTTTGTTTTAGCATATTCCTTAAGTTCTTTAATAACAGATACAGAGTTTACTTCCCCTGTGCTATAAATTGCACCAATTTTTTTGATATCTGGTGTCACCTGAAGTGCTAAATCCAAAATCTTTGTAGCTGAAACCGCATCAGAAGTACCTGTGATATTTCCACCTGGATTTTCCAGACTGTCTACAAGTTCAGCTGCTATAGGATCCGTTACTGCTGAAAAAACAATTGGAATATCTGTTGTTTCTCCTAGTGCCGCCTGTGCAGATGGTGTCGCTATAGCAATAATTAAGTCCACGTTATTGGCTGT
Source organism: uncultured Aminipila sp. (assembly GCA_963524205.1). Taxonomy (GTDB): domain Bacteria; phylum Bacillota; class Clostridia; order Peptostreptococcales; family Anaerovoracaceae; genus Aminipila. The sequence continues at coordinate 5,219 of CAURED010000021.1, read as the reverse complement.
AAACGACTGACAAATAGTTTTTAAATTATTTGTATCTCCCTGTGCATTTTTATAGTCTATTGTAACCGTTTTTCCATCTACAAATCCTTCTTCTTCAAGTTGCGCAATAATGTTCTCACGAATCGTATCTAGTGACGGATGCTCTACAATCTGTACAATTCCTATAGTCGGCAAATCCGCTTTCTCCTTATCTCCTTCACCTGAATTACTCTTATTACCACAACCAGTAAATACGGCTGCTACTGTCAAAACCATAACTAATAATACTGTTAATGCTCTCTTTTTCATTTTCTTCACCTTTCTGTCTTTAGACTTTACAATTAATATTAATATGTGTGATGAAGTTCGGTGGGTAAATAAAAAAACACCCATCCTTGTATATAGAATATACAAGGACAAGTGTTAACCTGCGGTACCACCTTGTTTGATGCGTTTTATAAACACATCCTCTCTACGAGTGCCATCACACTCTCAGCCCATAACGCTGGCTTCACGTCTTCGCTACTAAGTTTTGTCACATATATTTGTGACAGCATACTTTTCACGTCGCCCTCAGAGGCCCATTTGCTGTGACTGGCATTTATCTGGCTTCCACCACCCCAGAATCGCTTTGAAATCGTTTAACAGCTTTACTCCCTCGTCTACGGTTTACATTTTTAATTTATAAAGTGATAATATCATCACTTTTGTTTCTTGTCAATAACTTTTGTTAAGTTTTTTGTCGTTTTCTACAACATATACACTCTGCATATATATTCTTTCACAATTTATTTTATTTTGCTATTGACACTCATGGAGTATTGTATATAATGTGTATATACAATATTGTAAATCATATATGATTAAACTACGGGGTATTTAATGAACATAGTGATAAGTAATTCAAGTGGTCAGGCAATCTATGAACAAATTGTCACCCAGATAAAAAATCAAATTTTAACAAAAGAGCTTGCTGCCGGTGATGCATTACCATCTATGCGGCTTCTGGCTAAAGAACTAAAAATAAGTGTCATAACAACAAAGCGTGCCTATGAAGAACTAGAAAAAGAAGGTCTCATTGAATCCTATACGGGAAAAGGCAGCTTTGTAAAAGCACAAAATGTGCAACAATTGAAAGAGCAACATTTACATGAAATAACTATTAAACTTAAGGAAGTTCTTGATCTTGCATATTTGTCAGGAATCGAACTGCCTGACATTATAACCATACTCAAAAGTATGAAAAAGGGGGAATAATATATATGGAATACGCAATAAATGCAACAAATATTACGAAAAAATATAAAGACTTTACATTAAACAATATTAGTCTGAAACTTCCAAAGGGAAGTATCATGGGCCTTATTGGAGAAAATGGTGCTGGGAAAACAACTTTAATTAAATTAATTCTTGGTCTTCAGAAATTTGAAAACTATACTGGCGCAGGCAGCAATATAAATGGCAGTTCGATCACAATCTTAAATTATGACAGCCAGAACCTTCCTGCTTCTGTTAAAGAAGACATAGGTGTAGTATTAGATGATTGCTGTTTTCCTGAGAACCTTAATTTGCTACAAATAGGAAAAATAATGAAAGATATATATAGAAACTGGGACACGGCTACCTTTAACCATTATGTGGAGTACTTTAACCTTCCTGAAAAGAAGTCAGTAAAGGAGTACTCTAAAGGCATGAAGATGAAGCTTTCCATTGCTGTGGCTTTATCGCATCATGCAAAACTCTTAATTCTTGACGAGCCTACATCTGGTCTTGACCCTGTAGTCCGTGATGAAATCTTAGACGTTTTTATGGACTTCATTCAAGACGAAGAAAACTCTATACTTATTTCTTCGCACATAACCAGTGATTTAGAAAAAGTGTGCGATTATATAACTTTTATAAACAATGGCAGCATTCTTTTAAGTGATGTGAAAGATGATATTTTATCTGACTTTGGAATATTAAAATGCACTCAGGAAGAACTTTCTCAAATAGACCCTGAGGCTGTTTATGGATATAAGCGTAATAGCTTTGGTGTAAGTGCACTTGTGAAAAGACAAAAGGTTCGAGGTGATTTTATCATAGATCCTGCAAACCTTGAAGAAATTTTACTTTATAGTGTTAGGGGGAAATAAAATGAGAGGTTTAATATTAAAAGATTTTTTAAGTTTAAAAAAACAAATACTTCCAATGCTTTTGTTTTTTAGTGTATATTTTTTTATTTCAATTATTACAAAGAATAGTAGTTTTCTAACAGGCGTAATTATGATTTTCTGTGCAATGCTTCCAATGACTGCATTGTCCTTTGATGATCGGGCAGGTTTTGCAAAATATGCACTGACCATGCCTGTATCCAGAAACACATTAGTTATAGGCAAATACGTTATGGCTCTTATTTTAATCGTTTTAGGCAGTATAATTTCATTACTGGTAAATGCACTAATAGGTACTATGCCTTTTATAGAAAGCTTACTTGCTGTGGCTATTACTATGTTAATTGGTTCTCTGATGATTTCTATTTCTCTGCCGCCTATATTTAAATTTGGAGTAGAAAAAGGCCGTTTCATAATGATTGGCATTGTTATGATTATAGGCTTTCTTGGCGGGTTCACTGCTATTAGTGTCGGAGATGGAAATGCTTCTATGTCTATAGATAATAATGGTTTTTCTTTAGGGGATAAAATCGATGCATTCTTCAGCAATAACTTATCATTTTTAGCAATCTTAGCAGTTAGTGCTTTAATATTTCTACTTTCTATGGGTTTATCAATGGCTATATATAGAAAAAAAGAATTTTAAACCTATTATACTGAAAGGCTCCATCTATCACGGATGGAGCCTTTTTGTGTATCGTATCAATTATAAATTAATCTTCTTTAAAATAAGGTGAGATAGTATCCCAATAATTATTCCCGTAATCATTCCTGAAAAAAGCAATACTGGAAAATATAAAAATATTTTTATATTAGATATAATCGCTGCAGCCACTAAAAGCTGACCTACATTATGAGCCACGCCGCCCGCCATACTTACACCTACTATACTGAATAGCTTTGTTTTTTTCAATATTATCATTACTAAGAGACTAACACCGGCCCCTGCCAGAGAGTACACTGCTCCAAAAGCACCATTAAAAAGCAATCCAGCTACAAGAATTCTTATGACATTTATGGAAAATGCATAGGAAGTTCCCAAAAGGTAAAGTGCTATGATTACTACCAAATTAGCTATCCCCAGCTTCACACCAGGTATACCTACTGAAAAAGGTATGATTGCTTCTATATAGGAAAAAATTAAGCCTAGAGACGCTAATACGGCACTTACCGCAAGACGTTTGGTTTTATCCCTGTTAGTTTGAAACTGCGTCATATTCACTTTCCCCCTTTCCTATGATTTGCACCATAACTTTGTTAGGGAGACAGACTATGCTTTGTGAGGTTTTTGATATTGCCCCTGTATGCACACATATTTGATTAGAACAATCTGAAAAATTCATTGAAACTGTACCATCTTTTATGTTAACCTTATTAATGTGGCCATTTTGTTTCACCGTAATGGTTTTGTTTTCGGCTAATGAGTATCTACCAAATTCTTTACCATCTACAGTTATAAGAGCGGTATCTCCCTGGTTATTACCAAATGCCGCTATATAAGAAACGATTCCACCACAGATTATTAATATTATTGCTAAAATAATGTCAGCTTTTTTAATCATTATATATCCCTTATCTTTAAAATAGAAGCAGCGAATTACTGCATTTAATGCATGTCCACTGCTAGAATTGGAGCGAACACACTATGAAAACACCAAAAATATTAACATGCATGCTGCTTTGTACTGCAATTATTATATCACAAACCTCCTGCTCAGCAAAGGAAAAGGAACCTGTATCTGACACTCAATACGACCTTCTAAACACAACCTGCACAATAACCATTTATGACATGAATCAGAGTGCTGCACAAGATTTGATAGATGAAGCATTTTCTCTGTGTAAAGACTATGAAAATAAATTAAGTAAGACAATAAAGGGCAGTGATATATATAGAATTAATCATAGTAACGGCAGCCCTACTAAGGTTTCTGCTTCCACGGCAACCCTAGTACAAAAAGGTATTTACTATGGGAATTTATCAGAAGGCCGTTTCGATATAACTGTAGGTAAACTTTCCAGCCTTTGGGATTTTAGCAGTGACAAACCAAAGGTTCCATCTGAAGAAAAAATACTAGAAGCCATTAAAACAATTGACTACACCAAAATACATTTGGAAAAAGAATCAGTAACTGGTACAAATCAAAATCAGGAAATCCATGGAAATGTGTGGATTGATGATCCAAATACAGAACTTGATTTAGGAGGCATTGCTAAAGGCTATATTGCAGACCGTGTAAGTGATTATTTAGTAGATAAAGGGGTCAATAGTGCCATTGTCAATCTAGGTGGCAATATTGTTGCTATAGGAACGAAGAAAGATGGTTCAGCATGGAATATAGGCGTTGAAAAGCCTTTCTCCGGTAGAAGACAGATTGTAGGCTCTGTCCAGGTAAAGAATAAAACCGTTGTAACCTCCGGTATCTACGAAAGAATGTTTAAAGAAAATGGTGTTTTGTATCATCACATACTTGATGTAAAAACAGGGTATCCTGCAGAAACAGACGTAGAGGCTGTTACTCTTGTTGCAGATTTTGGCAAGTCAGTGGATTGTGATGCATTAAGCACTACCTGCCTTATGTTAGGTGTAAAAAAAGGTACTGCTCTTATTGAAAGTATAGATGGAATTGAAGCTGCCTTTATTGATAAAAACGGTAATATCTCTGTAACCTCTGGTATGGATTTTACACCTGCAGAATAATAAATAAAATTACATGTTCACAATATAAATTGATATGATGAAAAAGTGGAAATCAAAGGATTTTCACTTTTTTATTTAAAGTTTTATCCCTACTTGGATGTATTACATTAAAATATCTTTTTTCATTGGATTTCCATGTTGTATTTGCAACAGATTTATCCCATGTTATATATACGATATATATAGTCAATAATCCGCAAAGCATTCCAAATCTGGTGGTCAATATAATCCCAAATCCCATAGGCCTTGTTTACAAATATTATACCTGCTCTTCCGTTTTTTCTGATTATATAAAAAAACAGAGAGTATTCTCATACTCTCTGTTTTTAACAAACCGGCGACGTCCTACTTTCCCAGGCAGCTGCCCGCCAAGTATCATCGGCGCT
>CAURED010000020.1:0-46063 GCA_963524205.1 uncultured Aminipila sp. | reverse complement strand
AAAGCACCACGGCTCCTACAGTAAGCACCATGAAGTTGCTTATCCTACGCAAGTTTGCTGCAAGCAAATGTTCCTTTGCCCCATAAGTAAAACTGATGAGAGGGCTTGCCCCCTGACCAAAACCGATAATCACCATGCTGAAGATATAGGCAATATAACCCACTATGGTAAATGCAGTCACACCGTCAACACCAATATTCTTTAGAATTACAAAGTTATAGGCAAACATAGAAATACTCATGGACATTTCACCGACAAATTCTGAGCTGCCATTAAGTAGTGTGCTACCCAGCACCACGCCCGAAAAAGTATATTTGCTGAGTTTGTACACGCTTGACTTCTTGATGAAAAAGTAGAGGATGCACAAAAGGGTAACAATAGCTGAAAGTAATGAAGCAGCAGCAACACCCTTTACACCCCAACCAAACCAGCGGACAAACAAATAATCCAGAAAAATATTGAGCAGCACGTTCAAAATGTTGACTTGCATAAAATACTGCGGCTTGCCTTCTCCACGAATAAACATACCAAAGGATGCGTTTATCACCATAATTGGAAGCTCCAGCAGAATAATGCCGTAATAGTCTTTGAAAAATCCCGACACTTTTGCATCGGCATTTAAGAGTTGAAGCATCGGATCAAAGCAGAGCCACATGATGATGCTTAGCAGGACGGTCGAAACCATTGCCGTACACATAGTCTGATTAAAAACACTGTTGCACTTTTTGATGTCCCTACTGCCAAGAGCCATTCCTGCGATTGCCACGCCGCCTACAGACACCATAAGACCCACTGCAAGGTATAAGTAGATAATTGGCAGCCCTAAGTTAACCGCAGCAAGACCTTCTTTCCCCACATAATTTCCAATAAAAAAACCATCGGCAACCGTAATCAGTGAGGTCAGCACCATTGCAATAATCGATGGAATCGAAAATTGCAAAATTGTGTTAATTCTGTTGTTTTGAATGCTTTCTAAGTTCATTTTCATTTCCTCCATATATCTATTGTTTACACCATAAAGGAATGAAAAGAAAAATACTTCTGTTTTTGTGCTTTATTTGATTGGAATACAAATATCAATTTCCATATGCATGGAATCACAGTTAATTTTTCTGTAAATCTCAAAGCCATAGCGATCGTCAATTTCACAGTTACTCTGAGGCAACCACACATTGAAGATACTTTGGTAAGAACTGTATATCTGTTTTACCAAACCTTTGAAGTGATAAATAGCAAATTTTCCACCTTTTAGTACATAGGTATTTTCAAGCATACAGCATTCTGGGGCAGTTATGCAGATGTCATATAGGCATTCGTCTATATCTGTAATGGACGGGTCATCATAGGTGCGCTCAAGAAGCAGCGTTAAATCAGTGATATATTCCTTATATTTTTCTTGAAAAGCTCCCCAATGCACTGATAAATCCCCATAATTTCCTTTATGCCGCTCGTATATAGTAAGACAATCCTCAAGAACTTCTATGGAAATTTTTTTGTCGCATTCCTCAAAGGACGCTAACCCTATAGCAGCATCACTAAAAATTGGGTTTACTAAGGATTTTTGCACAATACTACGGCGAAATTCAATTGGAGATAGATTGTGATGTTGTTTAAAAGCAGAGCTGTAGTTTGATGAACTGTAACCGTAATCACAGCTGATATCGGTGATACTTCTGCCTTTCTCAACCTTCAAGCGAAACGCACTTTGCTCCATTTTTACTCGTTTGATAAATGCATAGATGCTTTCTCCAGTTTCCATTCTAAACATTCGGGAAAAGTAATATCTTGAAAAATTGCAATGAGAGGAAATTTCCTCAACAGATATACTTTCGTTGATATGATTTAAGATATAGTCTATTGCACGATTTATGTATTCGTTGGTTATCATTTTTTCTCCCTTTATTTTTGAAACACAGTTACTTGTAAATGCTTTGCGGATTTATTCCAGATTACAAATGCTACAATGAATGTTAGAGCACCGGATAAGGTTTCTGTAAAAAATACGCCGTAAACTCCCATAAAGGCAGTTAAGGCAACGAGGCAAAGGAGCGGAAATACAATTGCTCGGAAGGCCATGATGATCATAGACTCCTTTGGCTTATCCATGGCAGTCAAAAATGCACTGGTTACCATATTAAACCATGTAAATAGGTAAGATGGAGCAAAAAGCAATAGTGCCACAATGGTCATATCGATAATCTTCACGTTATGTTCTTTTGCAAAAATACTAGCCAGACTCTCTGGAAACAGTAGAATACCGACCATACAAATCACAGATAAAGTGGCGGTAGTGATACTTGAAATCTTGAAAAACGAGAAAGTCCTGTTGATTTCCTTTGCACCCAAATTGTAGCTTACAGCGGGCTGTATAGAATCCAGCACGCCATACAAAATACCAACTAATAAAGTGTCGATATACATGACAATGCCGTAACTTGCAACCGCAATGGCACCACCTAAAGATAAGAGAAACCCATTTACAATTGTTGCAATAAAGGACCCTGCAATACTGCTGAAAAATTCAGAACTCCCATTGTAAAGAATTCCCACTACTTCTTTCCTTGATATTTGCGGTCTGGAGAAATGTAAGGTAATCTTTTTGGTAATAAAAGGAACAAACGAAAAGATTGAACCTAAAAACATACTAATGACCGTAGATAGAGCTGAGTATTCAATGCCCAAACCCAGGCGGGCGATAAAAATCCAGTCTAAAACAATATTGAAAACAGATACAATCACATTGATGTACATGCTGTATTTTGCTTTTCCGCAGACGCGCAAGAAATTATCCATTGCAAATAAAGGCATGATAAAAGGAAAACCAAAGGAAAAGATACGCATATAACGGAATGCCATCTCCGCAAGAACAGAATCTTTTATAAATGCATAAATAAGTGGTTTAAAAAAAATAATCCCTAATACAGAAGAAATAATTCCTAATCCCACAACCATCATGACACTGGCAGAAAACAAATATTTGGCTTTCTCTACATTACCTTCTCCAAGTGAAGTTGACACCTTAACCGATGATCCTACCGCAATCATGTTGGACAGAGCAAATAGTATCATCATAATCGGCATAACCAGGTTGACTGCAGCAAGTGCGTGTTCGCCGATGAAACGCCCTACAAAAATCCCATCAGCCATCATATATATGGAGGAAAAAACCATGCTGAGTATACTGGGTATGGTCAAACGGAAAAATACTTTTTTAACCGAAAGAGTAGTAAATTGTGTTTCTATCATTGCGATGAAAGTTCCTTTCCATTAAATAATTTCAAAATTGCTCCCTCCCATACCGCTTTAGGCTCAACAGGAAGATCATAGAGAATAGCCGCGTCAATTCCAATTAAGATGGTGTACAGAATTTGAGCGTTGATCATCGTATCAAAATCTTTTTGGAAAGCCCCAATCTCAATACCCTGAGCCATACATTTGATTAGAAACTGATTTAAATTTTCGTCTGCGGTTTTGGCAATCTCCTTTAAGGCACAAATTCGTGTTGTTTGAAGATCAATTTCTGCATACACCTTTCTTAAACTGGGGTTTTCAAAGTAAGAATCGATTAGCGCTTCACCAAATAAGATTAGCTCCCTTTGATAGGATGCAATACTGATTTCATCTTCAAAAAGGTGCGTTTCGTGAGAATAGTCAAATTCGTAAAGCTCTTGCACCATTTGCAAGAAAATGTCCTCTTTTGATTTAAAATAGTAATAGACAGATGCCTTTTTAATTCCGATGGAATCAGAAATCTGCCCAATAGACGTTTTGTCGTAGCCTTTTTCAGCGACTAAATCGTACATTGTGGCTACTATTTTATTTTTTGTGGTATTGTCATTCATAATAAATACCTCTTTTACTAGTAACATTTTACCTAACGTTAGGTAGAATGTTACTAGTAAGATGCCATTTTGTCAATACTTTTACCTTGTTTCATTTAGGATATTATAATTTAGTTATAAGAAATAACTGGAATATGGTATTATAATAAATACATTGAGGAAAAGTATGAAGCTATAATTAGACTTCTTACTAACATAGAAAGATATGAGAAAAACTATGAGAAAGAAAATGATTTTTACAGCAATAATATCCGCTATTATCATCACTATTGTTGTGTGTTTCTTTATTCCTAAAAATAATATAGGGAATATTACTGGTATAGGTTATATACAAGAAAAATATAAAGTGGAAAAAACGCAAGAAACATATAAATATTATATAGTGACAACAATAGGCGGTTCACCTAGTACTAAATATACAGTACAAATAAAAGACCCTAATGTATGGAATTTAATTATTGAGGAAAAAGAGTATTTTATGAACATTGAAGAAAAAGATAAGAATACATATTTTCTGACAGAAATTAAAGATTTAGAACAACCTGAAAAACAAAACAAGGTTTAGAAAGTCAACCCCTTTCATTAAGAAAAAATTTAATGAAAGGGGTTTTTCTATGAAAAATAAAAAATATTATAGGAAAGACCGAATATCTATTGCAAGCTTTTCTTCTAGATAGATAAGTCTTTTTACCAGATTCTTTGCATTTTCTTGTGCGGCATGATATTCATTTAAATATTTATTGAGGGACTTCACCCCCATATTACAGCCATCGGTCATTAAATCTGCAATAGCTTTGTCGCTTTCATCAATGGACAATTTAACATTAGTTTTTACCCAGGACATGCCTTTGGCTACAGGACTAGGTTCCTTGTCAGTATCTCCATACTGGGTAAGCAAGATGTGGCTTTCACTTTCTAGTTGCTGATGCTCTGTTTTACATGTAGATAAAAGCTGTTTTAGTTTAGAATCCTGTACTTTATCTAAAACTTCATCAATAGAAGCAACTCCCATTTTTATACCAGCATTACATTCTTTTAATAATTCAATCGTATCCTTATAAATCATAATATGATTCCTCCTCATATGTTATTATGTTAAAATCTAGAGTATTCATACACGAAGGACAAACATATAAAGAAATATTCTTTTCATACAAATTTGGGTTATAATAAACTTATAAATGAAAAATAGATAAGAAAAATATATCAATGAGGCAAGGGAAAAGGTATGTATTATAAAATTGAGAATGACATAATGGAAGAAACTGTTATAGACGACTGGGAGAAAAACCAAGAAGCAGTTGCTTTATTTACCAGCGCTGAATGGGAGCAGGCAGTGCATATACGGGCAAGCTATTTGCTGGAACAGAATCAGAATAATATTCGATTTTGCAAACTAGAGAGTTATGCGGATTTTTTATTTGGGACTTTGCATATACCTCGTAAGCGGCAACATAATGAAAATATAGGTTTCGCTTTCTACATCTTAGAAAATAAACTCATTTTTATTGATGATACAGATTTAGTAAAAAAAAGCATTGAAAAAATAATGTATAATAAGCTTCGAAAAGGTTACACCGTGGAACGATTTTTATATGATTTTCTGGTGTCATTAATTGAGGATGATGTATTATATTTAGCTGAAATTGAAAAAGACATAACCAAAATGGAGGAACTCATTTTAGCAAGAGAAGTAGAAGATTTTAATTATAAAATGCTTGAGCTGAAAAAGGAGATTTCCCGTCTGTATCGTTACTATAGCCAACTGACTGATTTAGGGGAAGGTTTGTTTGACAATGAAATGGACTTTTTTGGAAAAGATGATATTGCAACTTTTCGAATATTCACAGATCGTGTAGCCAGATTACAGAGCGAAACCCAGGTACTTAGGGAGTATGCTATGCAGGTTCAAGAGGTTTACCAGTCAGAAATCGGTATCAGGCAGAATGACGTAATGAAGGTATTGACCATGGTAACAACCATCTTCCTTCCATTAACTTTAATTGCAGGGTGGTATGGTATGAACTTTACCCACATGCCTGAATTGAACTGGGTATATGGGTATCCAATGGTTATTACTTTAAGTATAGCTATCGTATTAATTTGTTTGTGGATTTTTAAGAAAAAAATGTGAGAGGGAACAGTGGTCCTCTCACATTTTAAAGGTTTATTTCACACGCAAATTTTTGAGGGATATATCTAATATTGGGGAAGAATGTGTCAGGGCACCACTGGAAATGTAGTCTACACCTATATCAACAAGCGCTGCCACATTTTCTCGGGTTACATTTCCTGAGCACTCCGTTTTTGCACGGCCATCAATTATGGCAATTGCTTTTTTCATCATTTCAGGGGTCATATTATCCAGCATAATAATGTCAGCTCCAGCATTGACCGCTTCTCTTACCATATCCAGATTTTCAGCTTCAACTTCAATTTTACGTACAAAAGGGGCATATTCCTTTGCCATTAAAATAGCTTTTTCTACGCCGCCAGCTGCGTTTATGTGGTTGTCTTTAAGAAGAACACCATCGGAAAGATTATAACGGTGATTAAAGCCACCGCCAACCTTCACTGCGTATTTTTCAAATATGCGATTGTTAGGTGTAGTTTTTCGAGTATCTAATAATTTAGTGTTTGAACCTGAAAGTAAATCTGCAATAGAACGGGTATAAGTAGCAATTCCACTCATTTTTTGCAGATAGTTAAGTGCAGTTCTTTCACCTGAAAGCAAAGCACGAATATCTCCACAAACAACAGACATAATTTCACCATTCTTTACTGTATTTCCGTCTTTACAGTACATTTTAACTTCTACATTTTCATCTAGTAGTTCAAAGACTCTTTTAAAAATTTCCAGACCAGCAATTACACCATTTTGCTTGCAGATAAGATCAACTTCACCATGGCAGTATTCGGGCATTACTGCATTAGTGGTGATGTCCTCACTTGTAATATCCTCTGCAAGGGCCTGTAAGATTAACTTATCTGCATTTAGTTTCATAGAGATATTGTTCATGGCTTTTCCTCATCCTTTCGATCTCATTTAATATATTGTGTTTATATTCATTTAAAAGTGTCTGATCTTTCATATAGTAGTTTACATCCAAATTTTCAATTAAACGTGCTGTCAAGGAATCTGTTGCATGGGTGCTTAAAGGGCATACGGGAGGGTGCTGTGATATTTTCCTACTGATGTGTATTGCAGCACGTTTTGAGAAAACTAAGCTTTCCAGTAATGAATTGCTGGCAAGTCTGTTAGAACCATGAACTCCGTTACAGCTGGTTTCTCCCACAGCATACAAGCGGTGCATGGATGTTTTACTATATTTATCTACATGGATTCCACCCATAAAATAATGCTGGGCAGGAACTACGGGAATACATTCCTTTGTGATATCATAGCCCTCATTTAAGCAGTATTCATATATATTAGGGAAATGATTCATAATAATGTCTTGTGCAATTGGCAGCATGGAAAGCCATACGTGTGGTGTATGGTCAACTTCCATTTGCTTATATATTTCTTTTGCAACTACATCCCTTGGCAGAAGTTCATCAACAAAATGTTCCATTTTAGCGTTAAGAAGTTTGGCTCCTTCACCACGAACGGACTCGGAGATTAAAAAGCTTCTCCCTGGTTTGCTGGTGTATAGAGTAGTGGGATGTATTTGTATATAATCAATGTTTTGAATGCGTATATGGTGCTTTAAGGCAATTCCAAGGGCATCTCCAGATAAATGGCTGAAATTAGTAGAATGCTTAAATAGGCCGCCAATTCCTCCGCTGGCCAAAACGGTATATTTTGCCTCAATTGTAATTAACTCACCGTTCTTGCTTTTGCATATTATTCCATGACACTGATTCTTGTATTCTAATATGTCAAGCATGGTGATATATTCCAAAATCTCTACATGATTAAGTGACTTAACATGTTTCAATAATTTTGTGGTTATTTCTTTACCAGTAATATCTTGGTGAAAAAGAATTCTTGGAATAGAATGGGCACCTTCTTTTGTAAAAATAAAGTTTTGACCGTCTCTTTCAAATTCAACATCATAGTTTACTAAATCACGAATTATTTCTTGAGATGAGCGAATCATTATATTTACTGATTCTTTATTATTTTCGTAATGTCCAGCATGGAGGGTATCATTAAAGAAACTCTGGTAATCAGTTTCATTCCTCATCATGCAAATTCCACCTTGCGCAAGATAAGAATCACTATTTTCCAAAGCATCTTTAGTTATTATTAATATATTTTTATCTTTTGGAAGATTTAACGCGCAGAATAACCCGGACACACCACTTCCCACTATTACTATGTCTGTTTTAATATTTGCATTTAATTTAGTCATAGCACTATTCCCCTAATTCCAGCATTCTGTTAAGTGGAACGCTGGCACTGCTTTTAATATCCTCTTTAAGATTTACTATATTTGTATTGTTTTTTAATACATCATAAACTTTTTGTAAGGATATTTTTTTCATATCAGAACAGCACTGCCTTGAATTTGCTGTATAAAAGTGTTTACTTGGATTTTTGTGTTTTAACTGATACAAAACGCCAATTTCTGTGCAGATTATAAATTCGTTACATGGGCTTTCTGTAGCAAAACTAATGATTCCAGAGGTGCTCCCAACATAATCACCAAGGTTTACAACATCAGGTGTACATTCAGGATGCACTAGAATCATAGCACCTGGATATATGTCTTTTGCCTTTAAAGCATCATTTTTAGTGATATCTGCATGTACATGACAGAAACCATCGTTAAATATAAAGTTCTTGTCTGGAAGTTGAGAGGCAACAAAGCGGCCTAGGTTTTCATCCGGGATAAAATAAATGTTTTTATTTGGCAAAGCCTCTACTATTTTTAAAGCATTTGCAGAGGTTACACATACATCACTGTGTGCTTTAAGTTCCGCGGTTGAATTGATATAGCATACAACAGCCACATCAGGATACTCATTTTTAACAGCACTAATTTTATGGATACTTGCCATATTTGCCATCGGACAATTAGCAGTAACATCAGGAATTAGAACCGTTTTTTGTGGATTAAGAAGCTTTGCACTTTCGCCCATAAAAGTAACTCCACAAAGGACTATGGTTTCTTGAGGTACTTCCGTAGCAATTTTGCTTAAATAATAAGAATCTCCGATATAATCTGCAATAGCCTGTACCTCATCATTTACATAATAATGTGCCAGAATTACTGCATTTTTTTCTTCTTTCAATTTTTGGATTTTTTTAACAAGCACACTCATTATTTATCCTCCTATGATTAATTGAATGTATTTTTTTAAGTGTTATACAAGATGAAATTATAACATATGAATATGCATATGACAAGACATATGTATATATAAAAAGGCATGCATATATGGTGAATACTAGCTATTGGAAAATAGCAAAAGAAAAATGAAATTATATTTACAAATACTTTTAAATTAGATATGATAACAAATGGATGGTATTCAGAAGAAACTATACCTATAAGAATAATATAAACAAATCATATTTTTCATGTTGGGTAATCACACACTATGGTTTTAGCAAACTCGTAGATGGGCTGATATCAGGAAATCAGACTCAGTGTCTCCGAATTAAGGAGGTGATTATTTGAAAATAGGATTTATTGGAGCAGGAAAGGTAGGCGTTTCATTAGGAAAGCATATTCTGGAATGTTCACAAGACACAACAACAAAGGTCATAGGATATTATGACCAATCTTCTTTAGCGGCTGTGGAAGCTGCTAATTTTACAAGTACAAAACAATATAGTAACATGGAACAATTAGTTCAGGATAGTGAGATGATTTTCGTTACGGTAAGTGATGATGCAATCTCCTCCGTCTGGGAAAAACTAAAACGGTTATCCATTAAAGAAAAATTTGTTTGTCATTGTAGTGGCTCATTAACATCGGCCATATTCTTAGGTATTAATCAGTATAATGCATACGGTTATTCTATCCATCCACTCTTTGCGGTCAGTGATAAACTGACTTCTTACGAAAAACTCAAACAAGCTATTTTTACAATTGAAGGAGAACAGTCTGGCATACAGATAATGACTGAGTTTATTCAAAAACTTGGGAATACTGTTGTTCAAATCAAGGCAGAGGACAAAATTATTTATCATGCAGCAGCTGTATTCGGAAGCAACCTTATGGTAGGCCTTGCAGATATCAGTATACAGATGATGATGGATTGTGGATTCTCCAAGCAGGAAGCCATGAGGGCTTTAGAACCACTTATGACTGGAAACTTAAATCAGGTTCTTAAAGTAGGAAGTGAAGCTGCTTTAACAGGTCCAGTGGAAAGAAATGATGTGCAGACTGTAATAAGGCATAAAGACGCATTAAATGAACATCAGAAAGAGATTTACAAAGCTCTTTCCATGCATCTTGTGTCCATAGCAAAGAAAAAAAATAAAGAGAAAGATTATAGTGAGCTGGAGGAAATATTAAAATGAAAAATACCGTATCAACATTACAGGAACAGAAAAACAAGAATGAAAAAATAACGATGCTGACTGCATATGATTATTCTACAGCAAAATTGATGGATCAGGCAGGAATTAACTGTATTTTAGTGGGAGATTCATTAGGAATGGTTATGCTGGGTTATCAGGATACTTTATCAGTAACCATGGAAGATATGATTCATCATACTAAGGCGGTAACAAGAGGATGTACAGAAACATTTGTGGTTGCAGATATGCCGTTTATGTCTTACCAGACTTCCGTATATGATGCTGTTGTAAATGCAGGCAGATTGATAAAAGAAGGCGGAGCACAGGCTATAAAACTGGAGGGGGGCTTGGAGGTATGTCCTCAAATAGAGGCTATAGTAAAAGCGTCCATTCCAGTAATGGCTCATTTAGGGCTGACCCCACAATCGGTAAATGCTTTTGGAGGATTTAAAGTGCAGGGGAAGGATGAAGAAGCGGCAAAGCGTCTTTTGAAGGAAGCCTTAGCCGTACAAGAAGCAGGGGCTTTTGCAGTAGTGCTGGAATGTGTTCCGGCAAAACTTGCAGAATTGATTTCTTCCAGATTAGAAATTCCTACAATTGGAATTGGAGCAGGAAAAGGCTGTGATGGGCAAGTTTTGGTTTATCAGGATATGCTTGCGATGTACAGTGGATTCAGACCTAAGTTTGTCAAACAGTATGCCAATGTAGGCGAACAAATGAAGAAGGCCTTCGCAGACTATATCTGTGAGACAAAGAACGGGAACTTTCCAGCAGAGGAGCATACCTTTAAAATTTCAGATGATGTTTTAGAGAAATTATATTAGGTAGTAAATAATGATTTTTTCATTTCCTTAACTATGTTATACTAAACGTATCGATAGTGATAAAACATGGTAAGTAACTTTATCAATACAATTTTAACAGAAAGGCATAGCTTTTATGGAAAAAATATGGAGAAACCTAGCGTATATTCTATGCATTATACCAATCATATTGTATATAGTATCTCTAATCATTATACCTGAATATTCTAGATATTTTTTAATGACAATCTTTGTAGGTTTATTTATTGCACGTATAATATTTCGAAAAGAAATAAAAAATGAATAAATGATAAACTTTAAAAGAGTATATTATAAGGAGGCCTAAGTGGTTTTCATAAAAATTTTATATGAATGTGTTATAGTTATAGGAATTTTTTATTTATATATATTACTATGTAAGTATCTAAACCTCGCATTGAAAAATAATCAAAAAAAGAATAATAATATTATTATAGAGAATGAATCAAATAAATTAATAGTAAATTCAAGCTTAATTAAATCATTTAACCTAGAAATTTAATAGGTTAGAATGAATAGGACACCTTTTAAATGCCTTTTAAAAATCTGTCTAATTCATTCTAACCTATTTTTTATATCTTATTTTAATCTTATAAATGCTGCAAAATTACCCCGTTTTTCGCCCATTACTCTATGGGAATAAAGTAGCTCTGGGTTACAGCATGTGCAGATATCTGGCATAGATATCTGCTCTGATGAAATTCCGGCTTCTAAAAAATTCTGCTTACAGGCTTCCCAGAGATTTAATTGATATTTCCCCGGAATGGTTGGATAAAAAAGAGATGGCCATAATTCAGGTGGATAGGATTTCATAAATAAATCAATTACTTCCTGACTGACTTCGTAGCAATCCTGGCAGATGGAGGGTCCAATTGCAACAAGTATGTTTTTAGCATTGCAACCGTAAACTTCAACCATTTTGTTTACTACTTTAGTTCCCATTTTATTTACAGTACCTCTCCATCCAGAATGAGCGGAACCGATAACTTTATTGACAGGATCCAGAAGAAGCAGCGGAACGCAGTCCGCATAAAAAGTAGTAAGAACAATGCCTGGAATGTTGGTAATGAGCCCATCAATGTCATTATAATCTTTAACCTTATCAAAACCTTTGCCGCAATCCTCCCAATTAACCACTTTAATATTTGTTGTATGGGTCTGGCTTGAGGCAACAATATTATGGGGGTCAAATCCTATAGCATTGCCTAGTCTCCTATAATTTTCAGCTACAATGTGAGGAGCATCGCCTCTAGTGGAACTGACATTCATAGAAGAAAAATCCCCAGTGCTTGCTCCTCCCAGTCTGGTAGAAAAGCCATGAATAACTGAACTCTGTGCTTCAAAAGCAGGAACAGTCAGATAAGGCACATCTCCATTATGGAAGTTTAATGGCGTTGCAGAAATTTTACGGTTTATTTTATTTTTATTGAACATAGTTACAAATTCCTTTACTTAAAAGTATATACTTTATTATATTAAAAGAATCAATTGCTAGTCAACCAAGTTTATATTTTCTTGACATTAGTGCTCACAGTAATAAGCAATAGCCTTACTGGTAAATTGGGCAGTTCCTTTACCTCCTGCATTGTCGATGGATTCCGTAAACCGTTCATCCCCAGAGTACATCTGCCCTAAGCCCGCTAATATCTCTTTTGTACAAGAATAATAATTTTTAGTAATGGTATCCTGCAATAATTTGACTTGATTCTGTACGCCTTCTGACTCAGGGGATTCCTGAAGAAGCTTTCCAAACTCAATAAAGTTTTGCATTAACATATGGTTGATATCACTCCAATCTTTACTGGAATAATTCTTTGATTTCTCTTCAAATTCTTTATAAGCGTCTGTATGCCCCCAGCTGGCTTTAGCTTCTTTAGCATATTGTTCTAACTTCTCCGTATTAAAGGCTTTAAAATTCATTGGATTTACTCCCTTATTTTTTATTTCAAGAGCAAGGCTGATTAAGCCATACAGATGTTCTTGCTTTAATCTAAGCAAGTTAATCTGTTGGTTTAACGCTT
Organism: uncultured Aminipila sp.; assembly: GCA_963524205.1. Taxonomy (GTDB): domain Bacteria; phylum Bacillota; class Clostridia; order Peptostreptococcales; family Anaerovoracaceae; genus Aminipila. Next base: position 32,880 of record CAURED010000020.1, on the reverse strand, counting down.
TATTTCTGTCAAAGTTCGGACTGTCTAATATCTGCTTTATTTCTTTTAATGAAAACTCCAGTTCACGGAACAACAAAATTTGTTGCAAACGTTCTAATGCTGCATCGTCATACAGCCTATAACCTGAATTGGTTGTGTCACTTGGATACAATAAACCGATAGTATCGTAATAGTGAAGAGTGCGTACGCTCACTCCCGCTAATTTACTTACTTCGTTAACAGTTATCATAGTCATTACCTCCTCTTGATGTAGTATATCATAAACTATGACGTAGCGTTAGAGTCAATACTTAAATTACATTTAACAGTAAAATGTAATAGTAAATTCTTGATTGCACCAGTAAATTAGTGTTTGTCAGAATGACTTTTTCATAGGCCTATGCTATAATATATGGAAAATATAGTTATTTTAATAATCAATTTGTACAAGTCCAATCAATTATTGGCTAAAATAAACATAAAAATAAGTAAATATTTATGAACACAAAAAGAGGGGAAAATGGTTATAGAGACAGAGAGATTAGAAATTGTTCCTTTAAATCCAGATCAGCTTAGCTTATGGGTAGAGGACATTTCAACGTTAGAGAGGGAATTAAATTGCCAGTATAAGGCGGAGCCTATGGAGGGCTTCTTTCTTGATATCGTTAGAGGACAGTTAGACATTACGGAAAAAGACAGAGAAAATTATTTGTATCATAGCTTCTGGTTCATTATACGAAAAGAGGATAGAACGGTAGTTGGCTCTGCTGATTTCAAAGATATTCCCAACGAAAAAGGAGAAGTGGAAATTGGTTATGGCCTTGGAAAAGCGTTTGAGCATAATGGCTATATGACAGAAGCAGTTCAAGCCATGTGTGGGTGGGCAATGAAACAGCCTGGGGTTTCGCATATCATTGCAGAGACTGACCTTGATGGATATGCATCTCATCATATTTTACAACGGTGTGGATTTGTGAAAGCTGAACAGGGAGAGACTCTGTGGTGGAAATATCCAGAGTGTATATCAGATAATACAAAATTAAGAGGTAAAAAAAAACATAAGCTGAGGGATAACAAAATTTTAAAAAGTATTAGCTTGATAATAGCTTTAATTCTACCAATATCAACAGCAGTATCTTTTAATTTTATTGAGGTCAGCAATATTTTTAATCCCTACAGCTATTTATGGACAGGATTTTATGGCTCAATTTTAGTTTTTATTTTTTGTAAAAGAAAGTTAGTGAAAGGCGCAATAATTAGTTTGAATATTTTAATGTTGTTAGTTTTATTATTTGTTTCATTAATGGGAGGAATACAAGCACCTATTGGGTTGAGTATCAAAATGATTTTACCTTTTTTTCCCCTTGACTGGATTAATCCCATAGTGTATTATTTCCTGCCTTTGTCAGAATATCCTCCGGTATAGAGCTTGTCGGTTGGCTTTTGAATTCTGATTTTTCCACTATCGAAATTTTTTCCGATATAAATAAATATTTATAATTTATTTCCACTCGTGGAAATAGAGAAGTAGGAATTAAAATTGTCATTTGCAGCATTTATACTCTCAAAATTAAATGAAAATAAAATATATGGTAGCTTTTTTTACAAAAGCTACCATATATTTTTAAAATCGTAAATTTGAGATAGGCTATTTTGGAAAATAGGCAGAAATAGGTAGAATCCACTCAAAAATCTACCGAGATTTTAATATTTTTATAAAATGCGGTATCTCATCAATCTAAGTTCATGATTTAAGTTTATAGATATGATCTAACTTTAGAGCCTAAGCTTATAGATTAAATATTGTTTTGCTATATCCCATAGGCTAGGGTAATCGGGTCTTGAAACAGTGGCAGCTGAGGTGGATTAAAAGTGAATACAAAAAAGCAAATCAGAAGTGCAAATAGGCCTACCAACCCTATTAAGACAGCAATACTAGAAGAAAAATAATCTGTTTGCAGCATTATATAGCTAAATAAATATGATACAATAACACCAAGAATAAAAGTGCCGATATCAGCCCAAAGGTAGTTCTGACCTACAATGCCTACATAGGTATAAAATGTCGCTACAATAGTAAACATTCCAAGGAGAATAGACAAAAACTTTACGGGAATGAAATTGGGCAGCTCACTGCCATATGCGAAGTATTCAAGAACGGCAAATAAAAACATAGGTGTAAATAATAATTTTAAGTGTTCCCAAGTGCTTTCATTTACAGCACTAAAAATAGCCACAAGTGGATCGCCACTTGACCAGGTGTAAGTGAAATGTAAAAGAGTTCCAAGAATTAACGTAAATATCATTCCAGCTATAGTCCAACATTTGGTATTCAAAAAAACACCCCCTTTACATAAATATATGAGGTAATAGTATGCAAATTAACCGCTTATTTCAAATTATATATATTTTACTTGACAAAAAGAGTATTACTGCGTCGGAATTGTCAGAAAAGTTAGAAGTTTCAACCAGAACGATTTATCGTGATGTAGAGGTTCTTTCATGTGCAGGTATGCCGATTTATATGAGCAAGGGTAAAGGTGGGGGCATATCCCTGCTGCCAGATTTTATCCTAAATAAAACGGTGTTAACAGATAAGGAAAAAGCAGATGTTCTGGCATCACTTAATGCAGTTAATTCAGTTAAACTTGATGAAAAAGATACCGCCCTTCAGAAATTAAGTAGTTTATTTGGGCAGAACAATGCAGACTGGGTAGAAGTGGATTTTAGTTCATGGTCACATGGTGATGAAGAGAGGGAAATATTTGAATGCTTGAAAAGTGCAATATTGAATAGAAAAATGATACAATTCTCCTATTCCAGCGGTAAAGGAGAGAGTTCTCAGCGTAAAGTATGCCCGTTGAAGCTAGGGTTTAAAGCACAGAGTTGGTACTTGTATGGATATTGCAAAGAAAGACAAGACTATCGGTTCTTTAAATTAAGAAGAATAAAGAATCTGCAGAATCTCCAGGAAGGATTTAACCTTATTACACCACCCAAAATATTTTCACAAGATAATATCTTTAAAGAAGAATATTTTAATCTTAAATTAAAACTTTCATCTAAAATGGCTTACAGAGTTTATGATGAATTTTCTCAATTTGAGCAGTTGGAGGATGGTAGTTTTATTGCTGAGACTACTTTTCCAAAAGGAGAATGGGTATTTGGATATGTGGCTTCTTTTGGAGAAGAATGTGTAGTACTGGAACCTGAAATTATAAGAGAAGAAATAAAAAATAAATTGACATGTATATTAAATAATTATATGTAATATGACACATAGTTGTCATATTAAGCCGGATATAATCATTCCATAAAGTATTTAAACCAAGCGCACAAGTAAAATTTGTGCGGTTAATCAAAATGGAGGGTTATTAAAATGAATTATGAAGTAGTAACATTAGAAGAGAAAATTATAGTTGGTGTAAGTGCTGTTACATCAAACAATGATCCTGAAATGAGTAAAATCATCGGGAAACTTTGGGAAAAGCTATATTATGGCGGCATAAATGAGTCCATAAAGAATAAGGTCAATGAATATGCTATAGGGTTATACTCTGATTATGAGGGAGAAAACTATTGTGTAACAGCTGGCAACGAAGTTTCAAAAGTAGAAAATGAAGGGCTTTCTGTTAAGGTAATACCAGCAGGAAAATACGCGAAATTTTCTGTTCATGGAAACATGGAAACTGCTGTTGCAGAAGCCTGGGGGAAAATCTGGCAAATGGATTTAGACAGAAGCTTTTCAGGTGATTTTGAGGAATATTTAAATGCTGATTTTGAAAATGCTGATATAGATATATATATTGCATTAAAATAAAAGTTTGAAAAGTAAAAACATAAAAAGGGATTTAATATAGAAGATTATTTATATATGCTGAAGAGGTACATTATGAAAAGGTCAATGATGCAAGTTTATGTGAAGGGGAGCCAGGAGGCTGTAGAGTTGTTTATAGATTAGACGTAGAACAAGAAATATAATTTTTATAATCAAAAATTTAAATACTTGGATAAAAGTATATTAAAGGATAACGATGTAAGGGGGATTTATATGAAATATGTGTGTACATTGATTGCGGTAAAAAATATAGAACAATCAAAAAAATTCTATTATGATTTATTGGATCAGGAGGTTATTGCAGATTTGGGTGCTAATGTGACTTTGTCAGGGGGATTTGCCTTACAGACAGCAGAAAGCTGGCAGGAGTTTATTCATAAAAATGAGCAGGAAGTTTTATATGGAAATAATGACGCAGAACTATATTTTGAAGAAGATGATATAGACAGCTTTATGGCTAAGTTAAAAAGCTTTGATGTGAAATATGTGCATGCACTTAAAGAACATGCATGGGGTCAGCGTGTGGTGCGCTTCTATGACTTAGACAAGCATATTATTGAAGTTGGAGAAAATATGGCCGTCGTTGCGAAAAGATTTGTGGACAGTGGTCTAACCATTGAACAAACAGCTAAACGTATGGGAGTTCCTATAGATTATATAAAAATGTTATTAGCATAAAAAATAGGATAATTATAGCAATATATGAAATTGAACAAAATAAATACAATCAATATAGCTGAAAGCTATAAGAAGGGCTACTAACTGTGAGTATTCGGTTAGTAGTTTTTTTATTATGTAGGAAATATCGTTTACGATATTGACGGAATACCAAAAAAAGATACGATTAAAATGCGAGCGAATGGGCGCTAAGAGCGCCTCGCAGAGGCTTTTTTTTATTTATATTATGAAAAACTTGACAATCCAACTACCTTGCAATACAATGTACATATCTACTATGTAATGCAATATAGATGAGGGGGAGAAAATGATACCATCACAAATGTTAAAGGGTGTGCTAGAGGGATGTGTTTTGAAGGTTGTTTCTGAGCAGGAAACCTATGGTTATCAGATAGTACAGGAACTAAAAGATTATGGTTTTGCTGAAATGGTTGAAGGAACAATTTACCCATTACTTTTAAGGCTGGACAATAAGGGGCTGCTTCAATCCAGACTTGTGGAATCTGATATAGGACCAAAGCGAAAATATTACAGCATAACACCACTTGGCAGGGAAACATTAAATGAGTTTCAAGATAATTGGGAGGAACTTGAGATAGTAGTAAATGCTTTGTTTAAGGGGGAAAAGAAATAATGAACGTAGATAAACTAAGAAAAAACAATACCAGATTAGAGGAGGAAAATCTGAACAAAAGCGAAAACGAGGATATGACAAAAATTGTGGTATATCTGAGAGGTTCCCATTTAAGCGATATGGATCAGGAACTGGTGCGACAGGACATATTAGATATGGTATTATCAGCAAAAGAAAGAGGCCAAGACATGAGTCTGGCTTTAGGCACAGATTATAAACAGTTTTGTGATGACATAATAGCTGAGATAAAACCCAAGAGTATAAAAGAGAAGGTAAAAGATATATTCTCCATGGTTGCTATGTCTGCATCCATGCTTATATTAATAAAAATGATTTTCTTTTCGGCAGAAATAATCAAGATGGTTATATTAAAGCGGCCAATTAATTTGAATGTTCCCATTCAATATTTAGACATATTCTCAATGGTATTTATTGTAGCTGCATCTTGGGCAATCCTAGAAGTTATTTTAAAAGATGCATTTGATGAGAATGACAGAAGAACAAAAATAATTGTTGCTGTCATTTTTGTTACACTTATTGTAGGCTTTGGATTTCTATATGGATTACGAATTGGAACTGGAACTTTATTTGAAATGAACTTAATTGCAGGATATTGCCTGGCTGCTTTTTTATACGTTATTAGTAAAATTAATGATAAAACAAAAAAATAAAAATTTGTAATTGGTTGTTAAAACAACAGAATAGCGTCGGCATTTTCTTTATAATACGTTTATAAGTTAAAAAAAAATATAAGTTATATATAAAATTTTAAATGCAGAAGGAGAGCGATGTTATGGAAAATAAAATGTTTTGTTATCAGTGTGAACAGACAGCAGGATGTACAGGGTGTACTGGCGGTGCGGGGGTTTGCGGTAAAACTGCCAATACTGCCAATTTACAAGATGAATTAACAGGAGCATTAATTGGGCTGGCAAGAGCTTGTGAAGGTAATACACCTACCGAAAATACGACAAAACTTATTGTAGAAGGCTTGTTTACTACAATAACAAATGTAAATTTTAATGATGAGACGATAAAAGAATTAATTAGAAAAATTGAACAGGAAAAAGAACTTTTAGTACCAAACTGCTCTGGATGCGGATCAGCCTGTGGACGTAATGATAATTATGATATGAGTAACCTTTGGGATGATAATGAAGACATCCGATCATTAAAATCATTAATCCTATTTGGAATCCGTGGGGTTGCAGCTTATGCTTACCATGCAATGGTACTTGGATATAAAGATGAAAAGGTAGATGAATTCTTCTATAAGGCACTATTTGTCCTTGGCGAAGATTGGAATATGGAACAGCTGCTTCCTGTTGTACTGGAAGTGGGAGAAGTAAACTTGAAGTGCATGGAGTTACTGGATCGTGCGAATACAGAAACTTTTGGAACTCCAGTTCCTACAGTAGTTCCTATGAAAGTAGAAAAAGGTCCGTTTATTGTTATAACAGGACATGATTTATATGATTTAAAGTTACTGTTAGAACAGACTAAGGGCAAGGGCATTAATGTCTATACACATGGCGAAATGCTTCCTGCGCATGCATATCCTATGTTAAAGGAATATCCACAGTTAAAAGGAAACTTCGGAACTGCTTGGCAGAACCAGCAGAAGGAATTTGATAATCTTCCTGCACCAATTTTATTCACAACAAACTGCTTGATGCCTGTGAAGAGCAGCTATGCAGACAGAGTGTTTACAACAGAAGTGGTTTCCTACCCAGAAATGGTCCACGTAGGAGAGGATAAAGATTTCACACCAGTTATAGAAAAAGCTCTAGAACTTGGTGGCTATAGTGAAGATACAGAGTTTACTGGAATTAATGGCGGAAAAGAAGTTACTACAGGATTTGGTCACGGAACCGTGCTTTCAGTAGCAGATAAAGTAATCGATGCAGTTAAGGCTGGCGCCATTAAGCATTTCTTCCTTGTAGGTGGATGTGATGGAGCGAAAACTGGAAGAAACTATTATACAGACTTTGTAAAGCAGACTCCAAGTGATACAGTGATTCTTACACTTGCCTGTGGTAAATACCGTTTCAACGATTTAAATCTTGGAGAAATTGGTGGATTACCTAGAATCATGGATATGGGACAGTGTAATGATGCTTATAGTGCAATTAAAGTTGCAGTTGCTTTGTCAGAAGCATTTGGCTGCAGCGTTAACGAGCTTCCATTATCAATGGTACTTTCATGGTATGAACAGAAGGCAGTATGTATCTTGTTGACATTGCTATATCTTGGAATAAAGGATATTTACCTTGGACCAACATTACCAGCCTTCATTTCACCAAACGTATTAAACTTCCTAGTAGAGAATTTCAATATCTCTCCAATCAGTACGCCAGAAGAAGATTTAAAGAAGATTCTTGGTTAATTAAGTAATAAATAAATTTAATAATGAGTAAAAGGGTACTCCAGACTTTGATTTTAATTGAAGTCAGGGGTATCCTTTTTTTATAAATAGCACATTTCATGTGGCCTAGACAACATTTTATACATAAAAGGTTGACATACTGTATTTAAGGAGTATTTTAAAGATAAAAGAGTTTATAGGAGAGTATAATGAAAAAAAAGACAAAAATACTTTTTGTAATAGCTGGTGTATTAACTTTAACTTGTGGAACCGCATTAGCAGCACAAGTATTCTATCCTGGAGTTGATAAAGCTCAAAAGATAGGTTCAGAATTGGAGATGTCTGCTACAAGTTTAATGGATAAAAATACTACAGAATACGGTTTTGATAGTGTCGCAGGAGATGAAGCTGAAAATAATTTGGTAGCGACTGTTTTTGATGAAAAAATTTCTGGTGATTACTTTATGTATAGAATGAGGTTATATGAAGTTTGTGATTCTGAAAATCCTGCACAAGATGCATGGGAAGAGATTAAGAAAGAGATAAATGAAAAAACTTTTGCTGAGGATCATAGAATAATGCCATCAGAAGAAGAAATCATAGAGAACACTAATCAGATGAGAGAGGTAGCTAAATCTACAGAAGAAAGTCGTGAAATTTCAAAAGCATTAATAGAATCTATGGGTTTAACTGAAGATGAATATTGGAATGATTTCAAACCTAAATACGAAACCCCAATAACCTTAACAAGGTATAATGTTTCTCAATATTGTACGGAAAACAATTTACCAGAACTAGATACATCTCAAGTAGAATATAAAGTTATAGATCAAGACTTCTTTGATAATTTAGGAATAAAATATTAATTTAAAGTATTTTAAACATAAGAAAAAAAGCTAACGGTGAAAAATTCCGTTGGCTTTTTCGTTTATAATATAGAAATACAAAATTCAGTACTAAGGGGTTCTTGGCTCTCTTGAGCTGAAAGTAAAATATTTCAGTAAGCCTTCAGCAATAAAGTCTCCCATTCTATCTGTATATGACAAAAGTCTACTGAATATATCTGTATTACTTTTGTAATCTTTGTTGGCAAATGAATTTATCTCACTAATTGTCATATCATTAAAGTTAGTTAATAAAGTGGACACAGTATTTTTTTCCCAAAAAGGATTAACGCTTGTAAGTAAATCTACTCTTTCTTGAATATTTTGGTTTATCTGTTCAGTATAATGGTCTATTGCATTGGTATCACCATTTTTGATGGCTTCAATAAGAGATATTAAAAGATTAATATAATTTGACAAAATAACGGCATGTTGGTCAGCTACTGCATCGCCGAAATATAACCTGAAAATATTTGCATTGCTTATAGGCAAATCAATTAACTTATCTTTGGCAGCCTGTATAAGTTCTGGGTCTGCATCCAGAAATACGTAAGCTAAATAGGCTCTCATCCAGGTAGCTATGTCTCTCCAAAGCGTTCTTAACCTAAATAATAGATTTAACTGTCCTGTAGTTAAGTTATATTCTTGTAACTGGCTGATATGAGTCATCTAAATTCCACCTTTCTTTGAACTAATATAGTATATTGCAGGTAAATAACTTTGATGCCATGTATCAGAGTTAAAATTATGTAAAGCAAAAAGCTGAAAAGGATAATATATATAACCACAGTCGAAAAATCTGGAATTGTATCGTAAAATAGAAAAATTTGTGCTATAATCGCAAATGAATACATTTTAGAAAAGGGACAAGACAATGGAGAAATTGATACAACACAATTCTAAGCAAAGAACAGGATATTGTATGATACTAATAGCAGGAATGTTATGGGGCAGTATCGGATTATTTGTAACCATATTAAAATCTCTGGGAGCCGGTTCGGCTTTAATCGCTTTTTTGCGTATAGGCATAGGCTTTTTTTTGCTGATTCCATTGATGTATGCAATGAAAGGCAGAGAACTGTTTAAGATTGATAGAAAGGGACTTTTAATCTGCCTGGTATTAGGTATTTTTTCTCAAGGGTTATTTAATCTTTGTTATAACGAATCCATAAGAAATGTAGGCGTTGCCACGGCATCCGTACTTTTATATACAGCACCAATTTTTGTATGTATCATGTCAAGTATAGTATTTAAAGAAAAAATAGGTGGAGGCAAAATCGGAGCATTAGCCATAAATGTAATAGGATGTGTTCTGACGGTAACTGGTGGAGACTTTACCTCCATACGTTTTTCTGTATATGGTGTAGCCATGGGGGTTACTGCGGGTTTCCTTTATGCATTGATGACCATATTAGGGAAAACTTCTACGGGAAATTATGATTCATTGACTATTTTATTTTACAGTTTTCTGTTTGGAAGCCTGTTCCTAGGAATCGTATTGCGGCCATGGGAGGGTATAACGCAGCTGATTAACCCATATTTTATCATGGCAGCCATTGGTTTTGGATTGATTCCTACAGTAGTGTCTTATTTTTTCTATATGAATGGACTGGCAAAAGGTCTGGAGGCTTCAAGGGTTTCTGTTATCGCTTCTATAGAAACAGTAGTAGCAGCATTTATTGGACTGGCTGTGCTTCATGAAACAAGCAGTTTTATAAAATTAATCGGTATTGGCTGTGTAGTGGTTTCTATTTGTTGTATGAACATCATTAAATCAGAGAAAAGTATTCAATTGGAAAAACATAACACCCATGCATTCAGCAATTAATTCAGAATTCCTAGTAACCATTTGCTATTGCATACCAATTTGAAGAAACGGGTATAATTAAAAATGAGTAAGAGTTGTTTTACATAAGATCATTAGGAGGTAATATATGATTCCCAAATTAACGGAAGAAGAAATAAACATCCAGATAAAAAAGGAAGTCATCCTGTCAATTGCGCTTTACGCAGCATTTTTTATCTGGTGGTATATGACCGGTTATGGTATAGCAGCAACAGGTACACCAGAAACCTACACTTATATTCTAGGGCTTCCTATGTGGTTTTTCTTAAGTTGTATAGTTGGATACGTTCTGTTTTCGATTGCCACTATTGTAGTGGTGAAAAAATTCTTTAAAGATTTTGACCTTGGAGAAGAAAATGTAACAGAGACATCCGATAAGTTTTAAGGGTATTTGGAAAAGGAGAACAAAATGTCTTACACAGCAATATTAATTACTGTGCTTGTAATTTACCTTGCAGCAAATCTTATTATAGGATTATGGGTAAGTAAAAAACAATCAGAAATTGATTCCGGTAAAGGATTTATCAATAATTATTTCATAGGCGGCAGATCTATGGGAGGACTGGTTCTTGCCATGACTCTGGTGGCAACCTTCACCAGTGCCAGCAGCTTTATTGGAGGCCCGGGAGTGGCTTTTTCTAAGGGACTTGTATGGGTTTATTTATCTATGATTCAAGTACCCACAGCATTTATTATCCTTGCTATTTTAGGTAAAAAGTTTGCCATTATATCAAGAAAAACCAATGCAGTAACCGTTACAGATTATTTAAGAGTTCGATATAATTCCCCTGCAGTAGTTATTATTTCTTCTGTCTGCCTGGTGCTTTTCTTTATAGCACAGATGATGTCGCAATTTATTGGGGGAGCTGTGCTTTTTGAAAGCATTACAGGGCTTTCTTATGTATATGGACTTGCTATGTTTGGGGCAATTGTAATTATTTATACAACCATTGGAGGATTCAAAGCAGTAACAACTACAGACACAATTCAGGGGCTTATAATGGTTCTGGGTGGATTTATCATACTATTCACCATTGTAACGGTAGCAGGTGGATTTGACTCATTAATGGATAAGTTAAATGTAGCAAATCCTGGATGGGCAGATATAACGGCCGGGGGCACAACTACAAAACCTTATGTCATGTCCTTCTGGGTTTTAGTAGGTGTAGGTGTTTTAGGTCTGCCACAAACAGCAGTGAGAGGCATGGGATTTAAAGATACTAAGTCACTTCATAATGCGATTATTTATGGAACGATTGTAGTTGGATTCTTAATGCTTGTCATGCATATATCAGGGGCCTTTGCGCCAGCTATTTTAGATTCAACGGAAATTACGTCATCGGACTATGTTGTACCTGCACTAGTTCTAAAATATATGAATCCAGTAGTGGCAGGATTATTTATTGCAGCACCCCTTGCTGCGGTAATGTCAACCGTTTCTTCCCTGCTTATATTAGCTTCAGCAGCAATTGTTAAAGATTTATATATGAATTATGTAGCTACAGCTGAATCGAAGAGAAAATCTTCATTTCAAAAGAAAATTGCAATTATGTCTATAGGAAGTACCTTGTTAATCGGCATTATTGTATTTGTTTTTACAATCTACCCGCCAGATTTAATCGTATGGATAAATCTGTTTGCTATGGGGGGATTGGAATGTGCTTTCTTCTGCCCGATTTTATTTGGCTTGTACTGGAGAAAGGCCAATGCAACAGGATCAATACTTTCTGCAGTCTGCGGGGTAGGGTCATTTATAATAATGAATACACTGGGCATAAGTTTAGGCGGCACTACGCCCATCGTACCTTCTATCATTATTTCAATCATTACATTTATAGCAGGTTCTTATATAGGCCCTAAGACTGATGAAAGAACATTAACTTTATTTTTCGGAAATAGACAAAAAGGAGTCTGAGTTGAAAAAATATTTTACTAAATATGTTATTACATTTATTATTATAACCATATTATCTACCTTGTTTGTATTTATTGGAGCAAATGCATTCCATACTCAGCTACTGACAAAGAGTGACCAGTTTTACAGGGCTAAGGTTATAGCCCTTGAAGATGTAAAAGTAAATGAAATAAGTCTGGATGACGGTGCTTCTTCAGTATCCAGTAAAAGTGTCTATTTTAAAGCACAATTTACAAGTGGACCATACAAAGGAAAAGAAGTCACTATGCTGCAATATATTGACTACATGTATGCAGTGCAGTCTAAGACTATTGAAAAGGGAGACAGCATAGTTGTTTCTTATGTATCGGATCCGTCAAGTACACAGGAAACCTGGATGTTTATAGACTACAATAGAATTAATTACATAATTATTATTTGTCTGGTATTCTTTGGTCTAATTATATTTATAGGGCGATCAAAGGGGTTGGCTACGATTGTATCACTTATTTTTACAGGGGCAGGTGTGTTTTTGGTGTATATCCCTGCAATTTTAAGTGGACAAAACATCTATTTGGCAACCATTGTCATTTCAATATTTATTATTTTAATGAGTCAGACCTTTATCAATGGAGTAAATATAAAAACACTTTGTGCGATACTGGGCAATATGGGAGGGGTAGCAGTGGCAGGACTGCTGGCACTTTTTACAAATCATCTGCTTGGAATAACAGGAGTTGTAGATGAGGATTGCTTGTTTTTGATGTATGTTAACAGTGAACATCCTATAGATTTAAGAGCCATTGTGTGGGGGAGTATTGTAATCGGCTCCCTGGGGGCAGTAATGGATGTAGCCTTGTCTATAGCTTCTGCTATGAATGAACTTTCAGAAACTATGGGAGAAAAGTCAGCTAAGAGGATGATTCAATCAGGTATGAACATAGGAAAAGATGCAATAGGCACCATGACAAATACATTGATTCTAGCTTATATTGGTGGTTCTCTGGCAACCGTTCTGCTGCTTGTGGCATCCAATAAAGATCCATTGTATTTATTCAATATGGAAATGGTTATAGTGGAGGTGCTGCAAGGCATAATAGGAAGTACAGGCATTTTATTTGCGGTACCAGTAACCGTAGTTATTGCAGCTTATCTGTATAATAAACCCAAAAATCACGAAATTAGATAAAAAGATAGAGAATATTAAAGTACTGTATCAAATTATTGAAAAAATATATTGATGCAGTATTTTTTTAAAATTTTTTAAAACTATTTTAAGACTTGGCTTATCTAATTATCAAAGGGAGGCGAAAAAGTTATAAGATGCAGCAAATAACAGAAGAAGAATTTCTAGATTTATTAATGAATAAGAAAGAGAATTTTTATAAAATAGCTTTTAGCTATGTAAAAAATCAACAGGATGCTTTAGATGTGATTCAAGAAGCAACCTGCAGGGCGTATACAAGTATAAAAAGCCTAAGGAGTCCAGAGTATTTTAACACGTGGTTTGTAAGAATTGTGATTAATACGTCAATCAGTACATTGAGAAAAAATAGAAAATATGTACAGATGATTGATGATGAGCAGGCAACTGCTTCTGATGGAATAGATGAGAGTCGTTATGACTTAGTTAAAGCTTTGGATATATTGGATATGAAATATAAAAGTATTATACTTCTTAAGTTTTATGAAGACATGACTTTTAAACAAATTGGTGAGGTGCTAAAAAAACCGGAAAGCACTATAAAAACAAACTATTACAAGGCAATGGAGATATTGAAAGGACAGTTGAAATATGAAAGAGTTTAAGGAACAAATTTCAATTCCTTCAGAGCTGGAGGAAGCTATAAATAGGGGAATGTCAAAAGGGAGATCAAAAATGCAGAAAAGAGATAAAATAGAAAGCAGTGTTATGAGATCAGTGGCGGCAGTGGTAATAGGCATGGGCGTATTCGCTGCTAGTGTAAATGTGTCACCGGCTTTTGCAGATTCCATGAAAGAGGTACCATTGCTTGGAACATTAGTACAAATATTTCAAGTAAATAAAGCAGAGGTGTCGGGTGGAGAAGCCTATACCAATGCAAAGGGTGTGATATCTTTAAATAGACAAGAAGGAAAAGAACAGCTTATTATAAACTTTGCAGATAGTGAGAAGGCTAACAAGTATAATGCTGCTTACCAAAAAAATCCACAAAGCATCACGATAACATTACCAGGGACTACTGATGTAACATTGCTTTCTGATTATAAACGGTCTGAGGGAGAAAGTGATTTTATAAAATCAGTATATCAACTTACTACCTTAGATGATTCTATGTTGAGATATGTAGTAGAGATTGAGGATTATTCAAATGTTCAAGTAAGTGAATATAAGAATCCAGGTCAGATTGTCATAGAGATTACGAAAAATGAAAATTATCCTTTTGATGAAATTTATTCCGTTCGGTCTTATTCTTTTAAAGATGGGGAAGAGTTTGCTGCATTAGAAGAGAAATTAAAAGGACAGAAATATAGAATCCTAAAAGATGAGCAGGAAATGAGGTTCTTTGAGTTTGGGCAGTTTGAAAGTAAAGATAAAGCAGAAAAGTTCGCAAAGAAATTTAAGAAAATGGATGCTTTAATTGAAAGTCGTTATGGAAATACTGTTCCTGTGTGCTTTAATGATGTTTCAGACTATGAAGAATATAATTTTACTTTGATGTATGTAGAATTTATAAGAACCGCAGATACCCCTGAGGACATAACTAAGTTTATAGACGAAAATAAAGATCAGTATCCCCAATATTTGGAATTTATGTTAAAAGGACTTACTGGAATGCTGAGGGGTATGAAACCATCTGAATACGATTCTAAGACTTTAGATAAGTATTATGAACTAATTGGAACTACTACACAGGAAGAACTAGGAAAATATTAAATACAGGAATAAACATAACATAAACAGCGAGAGTTATCAAAACAATTGCTGTTTTTTTTATTAAAAAACAATAAATAATAATTTTACATTTTTTTACAAAATAACCTTGAAAAAAAGTTGTTATGGAATATAATGTAAATAAATAATAAAATTGTAAAATAATAGGAGGATAAGAATGATAATGAACTATGAGCAGTTTAAGGAGAGTATAATAAGTAAAATTCTAGAGTTTATGCCTAATGAGTATGCCGATTATGAAGTGAAAGTTACTCGTGTTAAAAAGATTAATCAGACTTTAGATTGTTTGAACTTGGTTCCTAAAGGAGATAAAGCAGGGGCGGCTGCGCCCAATGTATATTTAGAGCATATGTATGAGGACTTTAAACAGCATGGAGACTTAGACAAGTCCTTAAATCAAATTACATTGATAATAGATTATGCATTTAAAAATTTAAAGCCCCAGACTATTCCGCAGAATATCTCTGAGTTGAAACATACCTTGATCATGGTTCTTATAAATACTGAAGATAACTTGGAATTATTACAAAGTGCACCACATAGAAGTTTTTTAGATTTATCCATTATTTATAAGTGTATGGTTCCATCCAGTGATGGTCAGTTAGGAACGATTTTAGTAGATAATAATTTTATGAAAATTTTAAATATGACAGAAGAAAAACTTTTTAAAACGGCTAGTCAGAATACGAAAAAGTTATTACCTATCATAATAAGAAAATTAGATGATGTCATTGGGGATATGTTAGAGGAAAATATAGAAGAGAAATCGAATTTTTATGTAATAACTAATGATATGGGGATTCATGGGGCGGTCAGTATGACTTATGAAGAAGAATTATATAATCTGGCAGAAAAGCTGAAATCAGATCTATTTATTTTACCGTCTTCAATACACGAAGTTATTGCAGTACCTTCTGAGGAACAAGATATAGAGTGGCTGAGAAAACTTGTACGAAGTGTAAATACAGAACAAGTGGCAAGGGAAGAACGTCTATCCTATAGCATATATCACTATAAGCGTCAAAATAGAAAAATTTCAGTAGTCTCTTAAAAATGTGTTTCAATTGAAGTAAAATAGCAGGCATGATATAATACTTATTTAGAGTAATCACTGTACTAATTTTCGGAGGATGAATAATGAAGAATGACATTGTTGTCAGCTTGCAGAATATAGCAGCAGAATATGATGGAGAAAGAGTAATAGACAATTTGAATCTTGATATACGCAATGAGGAGTTTATTACTTTTTTAGGGCCATCAGGTTGTGGGAAGACTACCACTTTAAGGATTATAGGCGGGTTTGTAGAACCTGTGGCAGGCAATGTTTTTTTTGATGGAAAACGTATCAATGAACTGCCGCCTTATCAGAGGCATGTCAATACGGTATTTCAAAGATATGCATTATTTCCACATTTAAATGTATTTGAAAATGTGGCTTTTGGACTTAGGCTTAAAAAACTGCCCGCAGACCAGATTCATAAAAAAGTTGAAGCTATGCTGGAACTTGTGAATCTGTCAGGTTTTGAAAATAGGAATATCAATCAGTTATCAGGAGGACAACAGCAGAGAGTTGCCATTGCCAGAGCACTCATTAATGAACCAAAGGTATTATTGCTGGACGAACCATTAGGAGCTCTTGACTTAAAGCTCAGAAAAGAAATGCAGATAGAACTGAAAAGGATTCAACAGGCATTAAAAATTACATTTGTATATGTAACTCATGATCAGGAAGAAGCTTTAACCATGTCAGACCGGGTTATCGTAATGAGAAATGGGGAAATATTACAGAGTGGTACTCCTCAGGATATTTATAATGAACCAGCAAATGCTTTCGTAGCAGATTTTATTGGGGAAAGTAATATTCTTAGTGGGGTAATGCATGAAGATTATCTTGTTGAGTTTGCAGGGGTTCTTTTTGAATGCGAGGATTCAGGATTTACTCCTATGGAGGCAGTGGATGTTGTTATAAGACCAGAGGACATAGACGTAGTTCCCATAGAGCAGGGGAAAATAACTGGAAGAGTAGAGGATATTATATTTAAAGGAGTTCATTACGAAATTACAGTAAGCGGACATGGATCTACATGGCTTATTCATTCTACAGATAGTCAGGAAGTTGGTCAAATGATAGGGATGACTCTAACTCCAAACGATATACATGTTATGAGAAAGATGGAGGAAAAGGGATGAATTCAAGACAGGTGGCTTATCCATATCTGATGTGGACAGTAGTATTTATTGCTGTGCCTTTGGGTTTGATTATGTATTTTGCATTTACGGATATGCAGGGAAGCTTAAGTATGGAAAACTTAGTGCTCGCAGGGCGATATTCTTCGGTATTTGTAAAATCCATCTGGCTGGCAGCGGTGTCTACTGTTCTTTGTCTAGTTATTGGTTACCCTATTGCATATCTTATGTCAAGAATGAGAGGGATTGGAAGCAGAACTTTGCTGATGCTTCTAATGCTTCCTATGTGGATGAACTTCTTACTTAGAACTTATGCATGGATGACTATTTTAGAAAATAACGGTATCGTAAATCAGATTTTAGATTTTATGGGCTTAGGACATTTAAATATGATAAATACTCAGGGAGCGGTTGTGCTGGGCATGATTTATAATTACATACCATTTATGATTTTACCACTGCACTCGGTAATGGTAAAAATTCAAAATGATGTGATTGAAGCAGCACAGGATTTAGGGGCTGGCCCAAAAGATGTATTTACCAAAATCGTATTTCCGTTAAGCAAACCTGGTATTAAAACTGGTGTAATGATGGTTTTTGTACCTGCTGTGAGTACTTTTATCATTTCACAAATGCTAGGAGGAGGTCACAATCAGCTAATTGGGGATATCATTGAAATGCAATTCCTAGGGAATGCATACAACCCAAATCTGGGTTCAGCCATTTCGTTAGTACTTATGTTATTAGTTCTGATGTGCATGAGTGTGTCAGGATTTCTTGATGATGAAGGAGTGGAGGAAAGATTGCTGTGAGATGGTATTCAAAAACATATATAGGAGTATTCCTGGCATTTTTATATCTGCCAATCATGATACTTATAATCTTCTCTTTCAATGATTCAAAAGGAAGAACTTTTACTGGATTTACGACAAAGTGGTTTACACAATTATTTAGCGATGGAGCTATTTTAGATGCACTATGGACCACCCTTGTAGTGGCACTCATTTCATCGGTAATTGCTACCATTATGGGTACAGCTGCAGCCATAGGATTGGAAAAAATGGATGCAAAACTAAAATCTGTGGTGATGAATTTAACTTATGTACCTATTGTCAACCCTGAAATAATAACGGGTGTGTCCTTTATGCTTCTATTTGTTACAGCAAAAAAATGGTTTGCTACAATGGGGATGGATTTTGAATTTGGATGGACAACATTGATACTAGCGCATATTACATTTAATGTTCCCTATGTAATCTTAAATGTTCTGCCAAAACTCCGTCAATTAGATAATTCTTTAGTGGAGGCGGCGATGGATTTAGGATGTAATCCGTTACAAGCATTTCTAAAGGTTGCGATCCACGAAATTAAGCCGGGAATTATAGCTGGATTTCTTATGGCACTAACTTTTTCAATGGATGATTTTGTAGTATCCTATTTTACAACTGGAGCCAAACATCAGACATTATCTGTTATGATTTATGCAATGACCAAGAAACGTATAAGCCCTGAAATAAATGCTTTATCCACTATGCTTTTTATTGCAGTACTTGTTGTTTTAGTGATTGTAAATCTGCTTGAACGTAAGGCAGAGAGAAAATCGAAACGTAGCAGCGTAAAATGGAAAGGTGGTGCAGCGAGATAATGTTAAATAGGGAGACTGTAAAAGGTGTTTTAAGTTTTCAATTTACGTTAATTATGGTTCTATTACTGTTGATTTCACCGGTATCAGCCGTAGCAGCAACACAACATGTCGGAAAAAATCTTCAGACCTATGATCATCAATACTATGACCGCCTTAAGGGAAAAGATATTGAAATAAATGTTTATAATTGGGGAGAATATCTTTCAAATGGTGAAGATGGTCAAATGGATATCAATGCTGAATTTGAAAAGCTTACTGGCATAAAGGTAAATTATTCAAACTATGAGACAAATGAAGGTATGTATGCAAAATTAAAGAGTGGAGCTAATTCTTATGATGTGATATTTCCATCTGATTATATGGTTTCCAGACTTATTCAGGAAAAAATGGTGCAGCCTATTAACTACGATAATGTCCCTAACTTTAAGTACATAGGCAAAGGATTTCTATATCCAGATTATGATCCGGATAATCTATATTCAGTTCCTTATATGTGGGGGCGCGTTTGTATTATTTACAATAAAAAAATGATAGGGCATGAAATCAAAAGTATAGATGAACTATGGGATGCTAAATATTCTGGTGAAATACTGATGTTCAAAAATTCACGAGATGCTTTTGCGATTGCACTTGAAAAACTTGGGTATGATATAAATACTGAGAGCCATAAGGAATTGGAGGAAGCAGCAGAATTATTAAAGCAACAAAAACCTTTAGTTCAGGCTTATGTTATGGATCAGATTTTTGATAAAATGCAGGGAAATGAAGCAGCTATTGCACCGTATTATATAGGGGATTACTATGTAATGAAGGGCGTGAATCCAGATTTGGATGTCTTCATCCCCAAGAATACAAATCTCTATATTGATGCTGTATGCATTCCGGCCGATGCCAAAAATAAGGAAGCAGCAGAGATGTATATTAACTTTCTAAATGAGCCTCAAGTGGCAGCCAGCAATGCTGGATATATTATGTACTCGTCCCCAAATAATGAGGCAGTAAAGCTTTTAGATGCAGAGATACGTGATGATAAGAACTTGTATCCGCCAGAGGAAGAGTTGAAGGGAACTCAGTCATTTGTTAATTTATCAGAAGAAACAAATTTGCTTATGGATCAGTTATGGACTGATATTTTATCTCAAGATGAAGCATATCTTGACTGGGTAATGCCTGTATTTGTGATATTCTCTGTAGGTGTAATATTTACAAACAGTATACGTAAAAAGCGTAAAAAAAGAGAGATGTAATGGAGGAATAGGAAGATGATTAATGATATCCTGGAATACAATAAAAAGTTTGTAGAGGACAAAGGTTATGAAAAGTACATTACAAACAAATATCCAGATAAAAAACTGGCAATATTAACTTGTATGGATACACGTCTGCTGGAATTACTGCCCGCAGCTTTGGGCGTGAAAAATGGAGATGCAAAGATTATTAAGAATGCCGGTGGAGTGGTATCCCATCCTTTTGGAAGCGCGGTCCGCAGTCTGCTTGTAGCTATATTAGATTTGCAGGTAGAAGATGTTATGGTTATTGGGCACACAGATTGTGGAGCCCAGAGTATGGATGCTCAAAAGATGGTTCAGAAGTTAAAGGATAGAGGCGTATCAGAGGAACATATAAATCTTCTTCATTATTGTGGTGTAGATTTTGACACATGGCTGGGTGGATTTGACTGCGTTGAGACCTCTGTTAAAAATACTTTGGATATTTTAATCCACCATCCATTAATTCCTAAAAATGTGAGGATTAGAGGATTTATAATGGATTCAGTTACTGGAGAATTAACTCCAGTAGAGTGTGAATAAAATATTATTGTATGTAAAAGCAGGGAGTATATTATGGGCGCACTAGATGGATTGAAAATTTTAGATTTTTCTACATTGTTACCAGGACCATTTGCAACACTTATGTTAGCAGACATGGGTGCGGAGGTTTTAAAGATAAGCTCAAAAAGTAAGGCGGATATAGTCATAGACTATCCGCCTTTTGTTGAAGGCACACAAATCTCAGTGAATCAGGCATGGCTTGGCAGAAACAAAAAGACTTTATCCTTGAATTTGAAAGAGGCTCAGTCAATTGAGATCATAAAAAAATTAATTATGGAATATGATATCGTCATGGAACAGTTTAGACCTGGAGTTATGGAAAAATTGGGTCTTGGCTATGAAACGTTAAAGGCCGTTAATCCAAAACTTATATATTGTTCTCTTACAGGATATGGGCAAACGGGCCCGCTAAAAATGAAAGCTGGTCATGATATTAATTACCTTTCAAGAAGTGGTAATATGGCGCAGGCTGGGAGGAAATCTACAGGACCTGTATTAACGAATATGCAGATAGCAGATGTAGCAGTGGGATCTATGAATTCTGTCATAGGCATTCTGGCTGCAGTTCATTATAGGCATAATACGGGCAAAGGTCAGTATGTGGATGTGTCCATGTATGATGGCTTAATTCCTTTTAATTCTATGGATGGAGCAGCCTTTCTTGTTACTGGTAAAGAACCTGAGCGAGAAGAAGAACGGCTGAATGGAGGCTGTATATATGATTTCTATGAGACAAAAGACGGAAGATATTTAAGTGTCGGGTGTCTTGAGCCAAAGTTTTGGAATAATTTTTGTATATGTATAGGAAGACCTGAATACATAGAAGGCACAGTGTGGCCTGAAAATATTGCAGCTGTAAAAGCGGATATAATAAGCCTTATTAAGGAGAAAAAACTTAAAGAATGGATGGAAATATTTAAAGATGAGGAAGTATGCGTAGAACCTGTCCTTAATTTGGAGGAAGCTTTGATTAAGGATGAACATATAAAGGCAAGACAAATGGTTGTTGATGTAGACATACCTGAATCAGAGGATAAAACAGTAAAACAATTAGGTACGGCTATAAAGCTTTCAGAGTGCCCCATTGAATATAAGCAAGGAGGTTATCCGATAGGTTATCATACCTATGAGGTAATGGAACGACTTGGATTTACGCAGGAACAGATTATCCAGATGGAGAAAAAAGGTGTTTTTAGCTAAATCAATGCCTTTACAACTAGTCTTGTTTGGTGTAGACTCATTATATAAATGAATAAAAAATGCTGGGGGTGCGAGGTCTTATGACCAAGCTGAGAATGCTTTATGCTAAACTCTTTGAACCTGATATGGTTAGTACCATCGATAGGAAAGCTTTTAAATTAAGAAATAAGATAAGAATTTTTAAGAGTGTTTCCCAAAGAAACACTCTTTTTGTTTGCATTTACCAAAGTGGGGAAACACCAATAGCGTTAGTTAGGAAAAGTGACATGAAAACAATAAATAATAAAAAAATATGGATTCCTATGATAGTCTTTTTAATTATTCTGGCTGTATGGGAAATGACCGTACGTATTGCGGAGATTCCCTTATACATATTACCCGCACCATCAAAAATATTGTCTGCCCTGATTTCAGAACGGAACATGCTTTTCATGCACGGCATGGTTACCTTAAAAGAAACGATTATAGGTCTGATTATTGCCACAGTGTTTGGAGTTATCTTGGCTATTATAATGGATAAATATGAATTGTTCCGAACTGCTACGTACCCCATTCTGGTAGTAAGTCAGACTGTACCAGTGATTGTTTTAGCTCCAATTCTGATTATTTATTTAGGCTTTGGCATGGCTCCAAAGGTTTTAATTGTAATTTTAATGTGCTTTTTCCCTATTGTTATCAATTTTGCAGATGGAATGAAACAAGTAGATGTTAACCAAGTGAATCTGGCAAGATTGTTTGGCGCAGGAAGTCTGAAAACATATAGTATGGTTAAAATTCCAGCAGCTGCTTCATCCCTGTTTTCTGGGCTTAGAGTGGCTGCTACATATAGTATTACAGGGGCAGTTGTAGGCGAATGGCTTTCATCGAACAGTGGTTTGGGATATTATATGCTAAGGGTCAAAAATGGATTTATGCTGGACAAAGTATTTGCATGTGTTGTTGTTATCATTTTACTCAGTCTGTTTATGAATGGCTGTGTTAAACTGTTACAATATTTTTTAATGCCGCACTTGCGGAAGAATTAAGGAGAAGGAAAATGAAAAAGAAATTATTGGCTTTTGGATTAATCTTGACTATGGTAATGTCAATGGCTGCCTGTGGTGATAATGGTCAAAATGATGCAAGTAAAGAAAAGAAACTCCGTGATGTTACGGTGATTTTGGATTATGTTCCAAATACTAACCATACAGGGATATATGCAGCTAAAGAACTAGGGTATTATAAAGAAGCAGGGTTAAATGTTAATATTATTGAACCTACAGATGGGGCTACAGCAACACTGATTGCAGCAGGAAAGGGGGACTTTGGTATTAGTTATCAAGAAGATATTACCTATGCACTTGCCGCGGAAGACCCGCTTCCAATTAAAGCTATTGCGACTGTCATACAGCACAATACCTCTGGATTTGCTACTTATGTGGGAAAAAACATTACCTCACCCAAAGGCTTTGAAGGAAAGACTTATTCCGGATGGGGATCACCCGGAGAAGAAGCTGTTATTCATGCAGTGATGGAAAAGTCTGGAGCAGATTTTAGTAAATTAAAAATGATTACAACGGATAGCTTAAGCTACGATATGCTAAAAGAGGATATTGATATTATCTGGATGTTCTGGGCATGGGATGGAATCGGGGCAAAAAGACAAGGCATTGATGTAAATTATATGGAATTGAGAGAACTTGACCCACGATTGGACTACTACACACCAGTAATTATAGCCAATGACAGCACTTTAGAAAAGGACCCTCAAATGGTAAAAGCGTTCTTGGCGGCAACAACAAAGGGATATGAATATGCCATGAAAAATTCAGATGCGGCAGCAGAAATTTTGCACAAGTATGCTGATTCGTATGATTTAGATATGTTGAAGGAATCACAGGCTTACTTAGCTGGTAAATATAGTGAAGACAGTGATACTTGGGGTCTAATGAAGGATTCTGTCTGGGATAATTACACAGATTTTATGATGGAGAATGGACTAATAAAGAAGAAAATTGCAGCATCAGATTGTTATACTAATGAATTCTTACCAAAGTAGTTTTATGAAAAGATAAGGGTTTTAATTTAAAGAAGGTTGATTATATGAAGTTAAAGGTTAAAGATGTAAGCTGCTCTTTTCAGGGCGAGACTATTTTACAAAAAATGAATATGGAAGCTGAAGAGGGAGAATTTGTCAGCATCCTAGGACCTTCTGGCTGTGGGAAATCAACTTTGCTTAACATTATGGCAGGTATTCTGAAAGCAGATTCAGGGCAGGTTTTTATAGATGATACATTAATCAATGGGATATCCCAGCATTTTGCCTATATGCCCCAGCAGGATCTGTTGTTCCCCTGGAAGTCTATACTGGATAATGTCTGTTTATATGGCAAAATTCATGGGAAATTAAAAGATACTAAAGTACAGGCCATGAAAAACTTTGCAAAATTTGGGTTAGCTGGATATGAAAATAAATATCCAGCTCAACTCTCTGGCGGAATGAGACAGAGAGCAGCTTTTTTAAGAACTGCCCTTTGTAAAGCGGATATATTACTTTTAGATGAGCCTTTTGGAGCGCTGGATGTTATCACCAGAGGAGATATGCAGGACTGGCTGCTGGATATTAGAAAAGAGCTGAAGAGGACTATGGTTCTAGTGACACACGATATAGATGAGGCAATTTATTTATCAGACAGAGTTCTGGTTTTATCAGGAAAACCTGCATCTGCTAAAAAAGAAATCGTTATAAATCAGAAAGAACGTAATAAAGAATGGCTATTTGAACAGCATGAAATACGCAAAGAGATTTATCATATACTGAAAGGAATGGAGTAAGAGTGATATTTGACAGTCATACGCATATAGATACAGGGGTTGGCCTGGGCATTGGGATTGAAAATAAAAATCCAGAAGAGCTGGATGAGTTTAAAAGGTTAATAGAAGGAAAGCAATTGGGGGTTTTAGCCAATGCTGTCTGCACTTCTGAATATGAGGAATTATCCAAAATAGACGGAGCTTTTATATCTTTTGGCATCCATCCATGGAATATTAATGACTTTTGTCGCGGTGTGGAGGACATTAATTCATTGAAACCTTTCTATGAAAAAGTTCATGCTGTTGGAGAGATTGGCATGGACAGTGTCTGGTGTGACTGTGATTTAGCATTGCAAAGAAAGGTTTTTATAGAGCAGGTAAATATGGCTGAAACTTTAAGGAAACCTGTTGTACTGCACACGAAAGGGCAGGAAAAGCAGATTGCAGAAATTTTAAAGGACTATTCTGTTAGAAAGCTGGTGCATTGGTATTCCTGTGAGCAGTATCTGGAAAGTTTTATGGAGCAGGATTGCTACTTTACTGTAGGCCCTAACTATAAAACTAGCTCTGCTGTAAAAAAGGTTATACGCTTAGTACCCTTAGAAAGGCTGCTGGTTGAAACAGACGGAATAAGTGCAGTGGAGTGGGCAGTAGGCAGGAAAATAAATACAGAGGAAATCCCATCAATTCTAAGAGAAACCATGGCAGCTATTGCAGATGAAAAAAAGGTAGGAATATCAGCTGTTGAGGAAGTATTGGAACAGAATTTTCATCGGTTTATAGGAATATAAACCATGATTTTCAGAATTTATGATACACAGTTTATAAAATCCGATTGACACATGAAAAAAAGAAGAATAAAATGTAAATGTTTAGTTGACGTTTTATTCTCCTTGAGTAAACCGTGAATTTGGATAATATACAATTAAATAATATGCGGATATGGCGGAATTGGCAGACGCGCACGGTTCAGGTCCGTGTGAATTAACCTTCATGCAGGTTCGAATCCTGTTATCCGCACCATAAACCTTGACATTTAAACAGTTTCAAGGTTTTTTATTTATTTAAAAATAAAACTAACCACTAATTTAACGCACACGGTCTTTTAAGAGAAATACTGAGCCGTGTGAGGCAGAAAGGTGGTTTTTATTATGCCTAAAATTAAGATGTGTGATAGCAATAGTATAAGGCGACAAACTATTCTAAATATACCATCAAGTATTATGAGAATGTGATACACAACTTTGAACTTTTCTATAGTCTTGATAATGATATTGAAGAGGTTACAGAATTAATCGTAAATAAGTATCTGCTATTTCTGAACAATAAAAGAATTGCAGGTAAAACGATTAAAACTTATATAGGTGAGATAAGAACAATATTTTACTTCTTTATGGAGAAAGGTTGGATTGACATTGTGTGTAGTTTATAATAAATATATATGGTGTTGTGTTAAGTAATACGGAGGAAAGTATATATGCTAATCAAATGTCCTGAATGTGAAAAAGATATTTCGGCAAATTCTATTAGTTGTTTTTATTGTGGTTGTGTGATTGAAGAAAAAGATGAGAATATAGTGGAAGAAAATATTGCAGAGGAAGATACTTTGTCATCAACTACTACTTCATCTAGTGATAGTGCAAAAAGTTTGGAATATAATAAAATTGGAAAAACAAGCATTATAGTTGGATGTATATTTTGGGCTATTGGATTTTTTAAGATATTTATCTACAATGGTGGCGATACGTATAACATTATTATAAATGCTACATATTTTGCTGGATTGGCTGTAATAGGAGGTGCTTTAATAATATCAGGTGTACTTGTGATGATATATGGAAAATTAAAAGACAAATAAGTATAAATGAACAAAAAAGAATTACAGTAAAACACAATAAAGGGGGAGAGAAGTTTAATTGTGTTTTTTACCCAAATACTTTTATTATATTTTTAGGAGAACTGCATAAGCTATACGTATAATTTAAATTGTGAAAGGATAAATAGATATGAATACACAAAATATAAATTTTGCTGATATTTCATCAGAAGACGTTGAAGCTCTTAATAGTGTACAAAACCAGATTAAAACAAAAGAAGGAAAAGATATTGTTCTATTAGCATACGAGAAATAAAAGAAATGTGAATATTAAAAATTAATATTACGTAAATGTTAGAAGTCCACTATTTACCATTAATATGGTTGATAGTGGATTTTTTGTTATAAAAATTGATTAAAATCACATTTCATACAGCTGAGACAACAGCTTATACAGAGAATATTGACATTTTACAAAAAGAGCATTATAAGATATGCAAGTATATAAACTGATTTATGATAGATATGAGAGTGCGTTTCCTCATAAAAGTACAAAGATGGCATTAAATCCAGAGAAATATCAGGGCTTATCAAATTCCGAAATTATACAGAAAATAAAACAAGATATCCCAGATGACGGAAGTTTGGAAAACAAAGTAGAAGTAATAAGTCGTTTATGGGGAATGGGAGTTATAAGCAATGATGCCCATGTTGCGTTTAGTTCCAGTATAGACCGTATACAATGGAAGGCTTTTAAAGAGACCTTTGGCGACGAAGCAGCAAAAGATAATAAAGTTTTTTGTAACTGGATTAAAAGTGGGGGTACAGAAAACATAAAGATGAGCTGGGGGGAGATGAAAGAATTTATGTACAGTAGCATAAACATAACGGAGGTGTATGGGCAAAAGGTAAAGGGAGAATTAGATAATTTATTTGATAATCTGATGAAGTAAGACGGTCTGCTCGTTAATTTGTGCATGAAAAGTCCGAGTGGCTTCCTACATCAGGATATGAATATGATAATGGACCAGATGTGGAGGTTTATTTAAATGAGGATCCCCTGAATTCAAAGTTTGAAGTATGGATTCCGGTTAAAAAAAAATAACTTTAATTTGTATTTTCCTATGTTTTCCTTTACTATATATTTAAAGAGGGAATAGTTAAGTTTTTACATCTATCATGAAGCTTATAAAACTTAACAGAAAAATTTTAGTGCGGAAAAGAAAAGGGAGTAGGGAAATGAGATTAATGAAAAAAAGAACCAGTTTTATTTGGATTACGGCTATATTTGCAATTACCATTTCCATGTTGCTGCCTGCTGCGGGGTTTGCCAGTGACAACAACATTGATACAAAGCAGCGTGAAGATGAGTTTAAAGTAATTGGATATTATTGTGGGGAATGGTTTGATGTACCGGTGGAAAAGTTACAGTCTGAAAAGCTTACACATATTATGTACGGTTTTTTAATTCCTACAGCGGATGGTACCTGCAAGCCCTTTGAAGAACCGGAAGAATTAAAACAGCTGATTGAAAAGTGCCACAGCACAGGAACGAAAGTATACGTTTCTATAGGAGGCTATAGGGACAAAAGTGGAACACCTCTATTTCCTGTGTTTGAAAAAATTGCAGCAGATGATAACTTAAGAAAAACTTTTGTGGATAATGTTACAGCTGTTGTACAGCAGTATGGATTTGACGGCGTTGAAATAGATTGGGAATATCCAAAGTATAGTACCAGTGCCAATTATGAAAAAACCATAGTGCAGTTATCCGAAAGACTGAAACCAATGGGCAAGGGGCTATCTACGGCATTACCGGGAACAGGAAGTACGGATGGTAAAAAAGTATGGGAAGCGTTGGAAGGAGTTACCGACAAAACGTTAGAGTGTTTCGATTTTATCAGTTTAATGTGTTACGATTTACAGACCGATCCCAATCATAGCCCTATATGGTATGCAAACACTACCATAAACTATTGGAAGACCTACAGAAATGTACCAGCGGAAAAACTGGTATTAGGGATGCCTCTTTATGCAAGGCCAAGCTGGCAGCAATACAGATTCCTGGTAGATATGGATAAAGCCAATGCTTATAAGGACTATGTTAAAACGGAACCACTGGAATCAACTTATAATGGTCTCAATACTCTTCGTGAAAAAACTATAATTGCTCTCAGAAAAGCTGGAGGGGTTATGCTCTTTGATGTCAATGAAGATACCTACGATGAAACCAGTGTAGTATCTATGGTAGATGACACCCTTGCAGTCATGGACGGACTGAGCAGTGAGGAACTTAATCATTATATTGGGGTTGTTATTGATAATAAACCATTAATCTTCACTTCCAAGGATGGAATGGGAATGCCATTTATAGATGAAAATAACAGGACACTTGTTCCCGTGCGAAAGCTACTTGAATCTGTAGGTGCAAATATCGATTACGTTTCAAATGCAGGAGGAAAGGTTTCTTCAGTTAGCGCAGACCTGAATGGAACACATATTGCAATTAATATTGGCAGTAATGAGTATTCGGTAAATGGGAAAACATTAACCATGGATACTGTAGCGGTAATAAAGGATGGAAGAACCTACTTGCCAGCACGTCCTATACTTGAAGCTTTTGGTTATAATATGTCTTTCAGTCAAGCAGGAAAATGTGTATACGCAACATCGAAAAACGAGAAATAAATAGGATAGCATTAAGGCAGTACTTCATTAAATAGGGGCACTGCTTTTAAAGTGCGAAATAAACAACTTTTTTACTATCTAAAGCTTTCTGCAGAGCTATAAGCCTTTTGATTTATTGAATAAAATGGAAATAAATTATATAATAAATAGAAGTATCATGTATATAAATATATGAATACTGATTCATAGTTTAAAGGAGAAATTTTATGGATTCTCTAATCAATCAAAAGGAAAGTAAAAATAATATAATAAATCCTATTTGTAAATATAAATCAATAATGATTGCGTATTTTTCAGGAACAGGATGCACAGAGACCGTCGCGGATTGTTTACAGGAGCAGCTGACTGAGATAGGGATTGACGTAAAACAAACGAAGATTTCGTGTAATAATGTAAGCAATATAGAAAAAACGGATTTGCTGATTGTACTTTCTCCTGTATATGCGTTCAGCTTGGCAGAGATTGTTGAGAAGTGGATTGGAAATTTACCTCAGACAGAAAATACGTCAGCCGTTATTGTTTCAGTATCAGGTGGAGGAGAAGTATCTCCTAATACGGCGTGCAGAATGAGAAGTAGACGGCTTTTGAAAAGAAAGGGTTACGATGTGATTTACGAAAAAATGATTGTTATGCCTTCTAATTTCGCTACACCAACTCCGGATGAATTAGCAATAAGATTGATAAATATACTACCATTAAAGGTTAAATCCATTATATCACATATTTTGTCAAATAATCATGATATGATTGAACCAGAATTTCAAGATAGAATTTTTGCGGCTGCTGGAAGGGCGGAGCACGTTGGTGCAAAAGTATTCGGGAGATTTATTCATGTTTCTGATAGTTGCAACGGATGTAGGCAATGCATTAAAAACTGCCCGAAAGAAAATATTAGTTTACATAATGGAAAAGTAAAATTTGGATTCAAGTGTATCTGGTGTCTTAAGTGTATATATGACTGCCCATGTAGAGCACTATCGCCTGGAATAGTGAAATCCTCAGTTTTAAAGAATGGATTCGACATTAACCGAGTAAAGGAAATGGCTAATGAAAATAGCAATGATATGAATAAAGAGATTACAAGTACCATGTGGAAGGGTGTTATTGAGTACTTAAGGGACTGATAACTGGCAAATGGCAGACGCAGACTAAAAATCAATTAAGAAATAAGAATATTCATAAGACACTAATTTTAAAATGAATTATACCGATATACTAATTAGGCAATTTTTCCAATATTCCTAAAAAATGCAGAAGTTATCTTTATAAGGGAAATATAGTAAGGAGGTATAATTAAATTGATGAAACATCTAAAAATTTCCAGAAAACTTCAAATTGGATTTTTAATATCAATAATTGTTACTTGTATTGTTGGTAGTATAGGAATATTTGGAATGAGCCAGATAAGTGAAGCAGATCAGTCATTATACGATCAGCAGACAAAACCGTTGGATTACTTGGCAAAAATGATTCAGTCTGTACAGGCAATTCAGATTGAAGAAAGGAATGCAGTCCTAAACTCTGGGGATAGTTCTAAAATCGAGCAAATTGAAGGCAAGATTGATCAGTACAATAAAATATTTTTGGAAAATCAGACTAAATATTTATCCACTCTTAAAATTGCAGAGGGCATAAATTTAGTTAAAGGAGCTGGCAAGATTTATAGTGATAATTATCTGGCAGGGGTAAAAGCAACATTAGACTTTGCATCACAGGGGAATTTAGAGCAAGCAAAGGCTAGTATGACTCAGGGGGTTGAGCAAGCCAATGAGATTGTAGGTACATATAATCAGTGTTTTAAAAACAGTAATCGTGATGCTGTAAGCAAAAGTACTTCCAATGAAAAACTTACTTATGATTTAACAATAATATTAATCGGTATGATTTTAATAGGTGTTGTTGCCTGCATCTTATTATGTCTAATGATTGTACAATCAATTAGTAAGCCATTGGATGAATTAGTTTATGCTACAGAACAGTTTTCTAAAGGAGATTTAAGTGCGCAAGTTACTTACCAGTCAAAAAATGAAATTGGCAGATTAGCAGATTCTCTTAGATCTGTTTTCACATCGCTTCAGAATGTTGTTAGTGAAATATCTTATGCATTGGGGAAAATATCTGAGAAGGATATTTCTATGGATAGTATAAGAAATTACGCTGGAGATTTTGCTCCTATTTCAACATCAATGAATACAATTTTAAATGTGTTAAACGAGTTCTTTTCCATCATTCAAGTTTCCGCAGAACAGGTACGAAGTGGCTCTGGGCAAGTTTCCAGTGGAGCACAGGAATTGGCCCAGGGAGCAACAGAACAAGCAAGTACTATAGAAGAAGTATCTGCTTCTATTTTTGATGTATCACAAAAGGTAAAAGAAAATAGCAATAATGTTCTGCAGGCAGTTCAATTTATTGATGGTACAACAAAACATGTTAAGGAAAGTAACCTGCAGATGAAAGGAATGCTCTCAGCAATGGAAGCAATAGAAACATCTTCAAGCGAAATCAGCAAAATTATCAAAGTAATTGATGATATTGCATTTCAAACTAATATTTTGGCATTAAATGCAGCGGTTGAAGCTGCTAGGGCTGGACAAGCAGGAAAAGGCTTCTCAGTTGTTGCAGAAGAAGTACGTAATCTAGCCGCTAAGTCTGCGGATGCTGCAAAACAGACTACACAACTAATCGAAAGTTCTATTAATAAGGTATCTGAAGGTTCTTTAATAGCAAATAATACGGCACAAGTTCTTGATGAGGCCACTTTACAGATAGAAAATGTAGAGAAACAAATCCGTGAAATAGAACAGGCTTCCACTGTGCAGGCTAACGCAATGCTAGAAATTTCTCAAGGAATTGAGCAAGTATCTGCTGTTGTTCAAACCAATTCAGCCACATCAGAGGAGAGTGCGGCTGCAAGCCAAGAGCTTACTGCGCAGGCAGATATGCTAAAAGAAGAACTTATAAAGTTTAAACTTAGATAAAATTTTAATTTTTTATTGGAAAGATAGCTGTAATATAAAGAAATCTGATGCAAAATAAATTGACAAATTAGGAATTCAGGAATAACTTGAAGTTTCAGTTTGTCAATTTTTTTATATACAAATTAAATGCAGAATCATCCTTGTTATTTTAGTAAATACTATAAACAAGCAAGATAATTAAATAAGAGCTTAAACTTACTTGAATTAATAAAGGAGAAAAATGATTAATAAAATAAGTAAAATAACTTTATATGTAAACAATCAAGAAGAGGCAAAACTGTTTTGGACCGAAAAAATAAACTTTGTAGTTAAACTTGAGCAGTCAATGGGAAGTGAAATGAAATGGTTAGAGGTTGGACCAAATGAAAGCCAAGATACAACCTTTGTTTTATATGATAAAAAGCTAATGATGAAACAAAATCCTTCGGCTAATGTTTCGCATCCATCTGTAATATTAAGCACCACCGATATTGAAAATGCTTACAATGAAATGAAAACAAATGAGGTTGAAGTAGGAGAACTTATGATTATGCCTTATGGAAAAATGTTTTCATTTAAAGACCAAGACGGAAATGATTTTTTACTTCGTGAAGATAGAGAGGAATAAGTTAACTAAGCAGAAAGTAGGGGCAATGATATGCTCCCTGTCAAGTAGACAGTGGAAATAATGAAAAATTATTGATGACGT
>CAURED010000019.1:0-49128 GCA_963524205.1 uncultured Aminipila sp. | reverse complement strand
CTCCAACATTAACCGAGCCCTTTATTGTTGACTTATCTATAGTTAAGCCCTCAATTGTGCTCTTAGAATCCACATATCCCAAAAGGCCTGCATATCCTGCTATATTGCCAAGTTCTGCGCTTCCTTTAACCGTTCCTGTTATATTTAGTCCACTTATGCTATGTCCATTTCCGTCGAAATTCCCCACAAAAGGTTTTTCCTCTGTTCCAATTGGCTCAAAGTTTCCTTCACTCCAGTTTGCCTCACTTATTGAAGTATTTACCACGGTAGCAAAATCTTTGGTGACTTTTATATCCTTTGTCAATTTATAATATCCGCCCTCACTCACATGCGCCCTTATGTGATTAAGCTGGGCTTCTGTAGAAACTTCGTAAGGGTCTTTAGCGGTACCAGTTCCTACGGTGAAAGCGCCTGCCGAAATCAAGTGTGTTTTCTGGCAGCCTGCATTTCCTGTTGGGGTCACCTCTGTTGTCGGAGCAACTGCTGTAGCACCTGGCCCTTTTATAACCGTTTCTTTCTTTTTAACATTTAAAAGCAATGTTGCCGCTTCTGCCCTTGTTAGTGCCATTGTAGGCCTGAAGTTTCCTTCATTATCTCCCTGCATATATCCTTTTTGAAACATGATGTTTACATAAGGTAATGCCCAGTCTCCAATAAGTGCCGCATCCTTTGCTGTAGCGGCATTCTTAGAAGTATCCAGATTGCCTGTTGAGATAACAGAAGCCACAACCTTTGCTGCTTCCTGTCTTGAAATCATCTGTCCAACTCCAAAAGTACCATCCTCATATCCCTTTGTAATACCTGCTGCAACAGCTGTTTTTATAGTAGGAATATACCATTCTATTGGGTCCACATCCTTAAATGCAAGTGTAGTTTTGGAAGTATCCGGAACTGCAGTAAGTACATTCGTAATCAATTTGTAAAACTCTTCCCTCTTCATAAGGTTATCCGGTAAAAAATAACCTTCTGGATATCCTCCAACAACACCTAAGGTCGCGGCTTCATTTATAATGGCCTGTCCCCAGTGTCCATTAAGATCTGTAAATTTATCTGTATTGGCTGCCGCAAAGCTAACATTTGTTGTCAGCACCATGGCTGCTGAAAGCATTACCGCAATCATCTTCTTTTTCATGACTTTTAAACCTCCCCTTCTCATCCCTCTGACGTTAGAGTTATTGTTTTTGTTCCCAATTAACAATTATGTACACTGATAAAAATATACATAATTTAATTATATATCCTGCTTTAAGTGCTGTCCACCATTAAAAAGAGGCTACCCACTAACTTTACTCAGTGTAATAGCCCCAACTTAATTATTTTGTAAACTTGCTTACTATAGGTACACTTATAACAGATACAAGCATAGCAGCAACCCCCATCTGTGGTGCAAGTGTCTTTGCATCTGCAAATCCTATTATACTACAATAGTACATCATAGCTCCACCGACTACTATAAGGCCGCTCAGCAGCCCTGTCCAGGCTCCGGCTTTTGTGACCTTCGTTGAATATATGCCCCAAATGAATGGTCCTATAAATGACCCAGACACCACTCCCCATGAAAAGGACATCAGATTTACAATAAAAGAAATATTCATGGTTGCAAAAATAAATGACAAGCCTATGAACAGAACACATAAGAGTCTCATAACAATCATTTGGTGCTTGTCCTTTATTTTTGGCTTTATTTCTCCAATTAAATCTACCGATACTGCCGAGCTGGATGACAACACTACAGCTGAAAGTGTTGACATAGAAGCGGATAAAAGAAGCAGCATGATTATGCTTAGTACAACCATGGAAACCACATTGGAAGTAAGCGCTTCCATTAAAAGGGTTGGCATCACACCGTCAAAACCACCTGCCACATCTGGCATTCCCCCTTCAGTAGCTGGTAAAAAAAGCCTTGATAGCGAACCTGTAAAATAGGCTCCAGCACCAATAAAAAGGGCGAACAATGTTGAAACCACAGTCGCAATCTTTATACTCTTCTCATCTTTTATAGCGTAATATTTATTTATCATCTGAGGTAATCCCCACACCCCAAAACTTGTTAACATAATGTTGGTAATTAAAAAAGAAGCACTGTCCCCACCGGTTATATCTGTAAGTTGCAAGTCTATTGCTGATAATCTGGGAACAATCTGTGCAATTCCACCTACCTCAGGACGGTTAACCAGTATTACGATCATAGCCATAAGTCCTACGATCATAATGATTCCCTGGACCAAATCATTAAGTGCTGTAGCGACATAACCGCCTAAAACTAGATAAATCCCTGTTAAGACTGCTACTAGGAGCATGCAGATTGCAGGATCTGCCCCAACATAAATGGCACTGAACATGGTACCAAGACCTTTATAAACAGAAGCTGAATACGGAATCAAAAATATAAAGATTATAACAGCTGAAAACAACTTCATTCCTTTGGAATCATATCGAGCAGCAAAAAATTCTGGCATAGTCCTTGCATTTAATTTCCTTGTCATATTCCTTGTTCTCTTTGCCAACACTTTCCATGCCAGCCAGCAGCCTAAAACCGAATTTCCGATGCCTATCCACATACTGCCTAGCCCAATATTCCATCCATGCATGCCAGCATATCCAATAAAGATAACTGCTGAAAAGTAAGAAGTTCCATAAGAAAAGGCAGATAACCAGGGCCCCATGCTTCGCCCCCCCAGCAAAAATCCTTCTACACTGCTTGCTTTTTTAGTGCTTATGATTCCAATACCTAGCATAATAAAAATAAACACCGCCAATGAAATCGTTGTAATGAATTGTGTCATATTAAGTTTTCCTCCTAAACTACTATCCTACGTTCCGGTCTTCCGGATTAAAATAACTTATAACTACTACTTTGCGCTAATTGCGCACTACTGCCCTGATTAAACTTACCAGTCCTTATCTGCCATAAGTTTAGGGATACAATAAACATGTTATGATATTTTGACAAATTTCGCAACATTAAAGTTTTATTTCATCTTGCCGATATATATTGCGACAGACTTAATCTACTATTATAATAGTAGAAATAATAACCATTTATTGGGTTATGAATAGCATAAAAGGGGAGACTTTCATGGAAACGAAGCATTTATCAGGAAGACTGGTAAATTACGACATTTTGCGTATATTAGCGGCATATCTTATAGTTATGCTGCACCTTTCTGTACAATATATCAATAAAGCTCCGGTTTCCGTAGATGAATATCTTCAATGGCAGCAGTCCGTAAAACTGGCAACCGTATCTCGGGTTGGTGTCCCAATCTTTGTCATGCTCAGCGGTGCATTTTTATTACGCCCTGACAGGGAGATCACATTAATTACTATATTCAAAAAATATCTTCCTAAGCTAATTGCCGTATTTGTTTTTTGGTCTTTCTTTTATTCACTGGCAGAACAGAATTTTTTTCAAATGCTGATAACTTCTGGTTTATCTGAGAGTTGGGATCAAATTAACTGGAACAAATTTTGGCTATATTCTACACAAGGACATTACCATATGTGGTATCTTTACATGCTTGCGGGACTTTATCTGATAACCCCCCTGATAAAGCACATTACAGCGCAGGCTTCTAAACCACAATTAATCTACTTTGTGGTCCTATGTGTTCTAATCACCTCTGTAACAAAGTTAAATCAAGAACTTTGGAATATTCCTCTTCTTGATATGCTTTTGGATAAACTGTCCCTTTCCTTTTTCTTGGGATATATAGGATATTACGTGGCAGGCTATCTTTTAAGCACTTACACCCCAGGCTGGCGTATTTCAACAGCTGTATTTGTACTTGGAATATTATCCTTAAGATTTACTTATCAAGAAACTTGGGCGTTAAATCCTATGTTTGGTTTTGAACATCCAAATTTGATTTACTTTAGCAATTATTCACCGACAGTGTTTTTTATGAGCTTTGCTGTGTTTTTACTGGCAGCAAAACTAAGTTTCATAAAACCTTGGAAGCCCCTTGAGATACTTGCAGGGCATCTTCCTCAATATATGCTGGTGGTATATTTAGTTCATCCGTTTATCATACAGCAGTGCCGTGCAGCAGGGATTTTACTACCCACTGAATCCGCATGGTCTCTGCCTCAAAATGCATTTATAATTTACATCATCAGTTTAGCGGTGAGTGTTCTTATAATGCAAGTTTACCATCTTGTTTTTGGTATTCCAAAACTTGTTTTTCGCACTGGCAGGTGCTAAAATATGAATAGCAGATTATGGATACGCCATAATCGTGTATCGAAGGGGGAATTATTTTATGAAAATCGTCTTAACTAATTTGACGAAAAAATTATTTGCATGTTTTTTAGCAGTTATTATAGCCGTTCCTTTAATATCTGTTCCAACTACAGTTTACGGAGCTGCTTTTAGTGACATACGTGGGCATTGGGCAGAATCTTATATAAATAAGGCTGTATCTGCAGGTTTTGTAAAGGGTTATCCTGATGGAACTTTTTGTCCGGACAAATCGGTTACACGAGCCGAGTTTACCAGCATGGTAAATAAAGCTCTTGGCAATACTGGCTCTACTGGTGTAACTTTTTCCGATGTACCGTCTAATGAGTGGTATTATAATGATGTAGCAAAGGGGATTTCTGCTACATTTGTAGGGGGCTACGATGATAATACCTTCAGGCCTGACAATGCAGTCTCCAGAGAAGAAGCTGCAGCTATGGTTTCCAGATTTGTACCAACCTACGGTACTAGCGGCAGTATCTCATCATTTAAAGATAAAGGATCTATTTCCAGCTGGGCTACTGATGCAGTTGCAAAAATATATGGAAAAGGATATATGGGTGCTTATGAAGATGGCAGATACCATCCTCAAGACTCACTTACCAGAGGAATGACTGCAAAGATTATCTGTAGTATTCTGGATAAAGAAAGTATTGTTTCCTCAAGTACAACCGTAAAGGACAAAGGAACCACTTTATCTAACCGCATTTATTCAAACAACGTTACGATACATTCTGATTTAGGCAGCGGTGAAGCAGAACTATCTAACTGTGTGGTTCTTGGAACTTTATACGTATATGGTGGTGGTGAAAATACCATTACAATATCAAACTCCAGAGTTGCAAACGCTTATGTTGAGAAAAGTTCTTCTGCAGTAAGAGTTCTGGCAAAGGGTCAGACAACTGTTAATAAAACTACTGCTGGGAACACTGCTACGCTTGAAACCTCTGGTTTATCTGGCGGCTTATATGGAACTGGCTTTAATAATGTGGATATAAAAGGTTCTGCTAACACTACTTTAAGAGGAAGTTTTGTTAAGGTTAACGTAACGGGTTCTTCTGCTGATGTAAATGTTGAATCTGGAGCCATTACTACTTTAAACGTAAGTAGTTCGGGCAGGAGCAGTACAATCAAACTAAACAGCAAAGCAAGTATTGGCACAGCTAATGTTGATGCTGCCGCTACTTTTAATGGTTCTGGCAGTATTAATACCATGAACGTAAATTCCAGCGGTGTTACTTACGAGACAAAACCAAGATACGTTAAAATGGGTTCGGGTATTTCCTCTGCTGATTACTCTGACTATTCCATTGCCGTAAGTCCTAAAAATAATGCAAAAGATGTAAATCTAAGTACGAAGATTACTCTTACATTTAATACTGCTGTTACTAAATATAATGGATCAAGCATCCGCAATTCTGATATTGCTGACCTGATTTATCTTCGAAAGGGCTCATCTTCAGGAAGTAATGTATCTTTTTCTGGAAGTATAAGCAGTAGTGCAAAGGTTATTACACTAACACCTGACAGAGATTTGTCTGATGATACCACTTACTATGTTGTCATTTCAAGGAATCAATTCTTAGATACTAATAAAAAAGGAAATGATGCCCAAACGACTTATTTTTCAACAGGTGATGATTCAAACTCTGATTATGACATTGCCGTAAGTCCTAAAAATAAAGCATCAAATGTAAAGTTAGATACTACTATTACCCTTACATTTGATACTGCTGTAAAGAAATACAATGGCTCAACTATTAGAGATTCTGATATCTCTGACCTGGTTTATCTCCGAAGGAGTTCCTCCTCTGGCAGCAAAGTATCTTTTTCTGGAAGCATAAACAGCAGTAAGAAAGTTATTACGCTGACTCCTGACAAAAATTTGGATGATGATACCAAATATTATGTAGTCATAGACAAGAATGAGTTTTTAGACACGAAGGATAAAGGTAATGTTGCTCAGACTACTTACTTTACAACAGGTGATGATACAGATGGAACGCTTAAGTTTTATCCTAAATCAGGAGAAACGGACGTAAGCCGTACGGTTGACCCATACATTACTTTCTCTGAGTCCATTGAAACCTATTCTGGAAAGAGCATAACAGATTCTTATCTTGAAGACAGTAACAACATTATTTTTAGGGAAGGAAGTTCAAGTGGCAGCAGAGTTTCCTTTACTGCAAGTATTAATTCTTCAAAGAAAACGATTACGCTGGACCCTAAATCTACACTGAAGGAAGGGCAGAAGTATTATCTGGAAATTCCATCGAAGAAATTTAGAACACAGTCAGATGATACCAATATCGGCTCTTATAGTGTTACATGGACTACTTCGTCACCATCAGCACCTACTGTAAGTTTTAGCCCAGCTAACGGAGCAGCAAATGTTGCTTTAGCTTCAACCATTTCGTTGAACTTTTCCTGCAGTATATATAATACTTCGGGATATTCAGCTTATGCATCGGATATAACAGGCTATATCACCTTGAGAGACAATACTGCAAATGTAAACGTCCCTTACAGTTTGTCCTATTTCTCAAATAGTGGTGCAGCTTCGGTGGTCCTGAAACCGAACTCAAGTTTGATTACAGGACATAATTACACAGTTTCAGTTCCTTCTGGTAGATTCAAAAATAGTGCGGGAACGTATATGGGATCTGCAAGTGCAAGCTTTACAGCCGCAAGGGATATTGATTTAACTTTACTTGATACTGCAATTAGTAATGCAAATAAGGCAAAGGAAGGTATTCCTATTAGCGCTAACGGTTCAGATATTTTTGAGGGAGTACAATGGGTTACACAATCACAATTGGAGACTTTGAATACTGCAATTAATAAAGCTACTAGTGATAGGAACATAGTTTCTACCACTGCAGATGCTCAGGCAGCCGCAAATACTTTGAATGCTGCGGTTACTTTATTTACAAATGGTAAAAAATCTGGGACTAAATTTAGAATAGATATTTCAGCTTTAACTAACGCTGTAAAAGATGCCGATGCTTTAGCTAAAAGTGTGAGAATAAGTGTGGATGGTTTTGATGTCTCTCCATCTGAAAAATGGGCTACTCAACTGGCAGTAAACGACTTAAATAGCGCAATATCTAAAGCCAACGAAAACATAAATTCCATTTCAACTGCAAGTGAGGTATCAGCAAGAATAAGTGCTTTAAGTACAGCAACAACAGCCTTCAAAACGGATAAAGGTCATATGGCTGATAAATCTAAACTTAAATCGGCAATAGCTGCTGCTAACTCTGAGCTTGCCGGTATACGCATAAGTGACTCCGCCGAGAAAGTACCTAGTGGAGATATTTGGGTAACAATTGATGAATATAATACGTTTACCGGAGTTCTCGCTGCTGCAGTATATATTAATGATAAAAAGAGAGATGCAACTCAGGAGGAAGTCGATGGCAGTGAGAGTGCTCTTAATACCGCTAAAGAAACTTTCAAAAAAGCAAAGGAAAAAACTGGTACTATGCAATAACCAAAGGGTATACAAATAATAAAAAGAGCATATGGAGCTGCCAATAGTACGCTGGAAGGTATACGCAAAAGTAACTCTAAGGAGGAAGTCCCTTTGGATGCACCTTGGGTAACCCCTGAAGAATATACTACTTTTACTTCATTTATTGAGTTTGCAAATGCTATTTCAATAAAAAAAGAAGCGACCCAAATTGCAAAAAAAGGAAAGGTTCTTTGTAAAATGAACCTTTCCTTTTTAATTCTAAGTCTTGCTTCCAACATGTGCCGCTATAATTTACGATTTCTTACCATAAAGACTAGTTTGTTATTCTAAATAGTGCAAGAGCTCTAGTTTTTACTAATAAAAAATGCACTAATTTATAAGATTATTAATAAATTTAATGCAATTTTAGCGTTCCCTTTATAAAATTTATGTCCAATACGTTACCTTTACGTGAATTAGGCTTGTTTTTTTTGCCCTAAAACTACTTTACCCCAAGACTTTATGGCAAGAAGCCCACATCTGCTTTATCAGCTCTAATCTATAAGCCCGATAATTACAAAATTATAGGCCTTTTTGAAACTTCATCTTGTAACAAGATTACAAAGTCCCAAAAAAGCCTAAGTTAACTAATAAATATTAATATATCGACTAAAATGGATACCAGAAAGTGGCTCCAATGCCTGCCTTTATGCTTATACCTGCTAATAGTACGGCAACAGACATGGCGGCAAAGATAAAGTCAACTACTGAAAGTGGTTCTCTATGATACCAGGTTCTTTTTTTACTTTTTCCGAATCCTCTTAAGTCCATGGCATTGGAAACCGCTTCAATCCTGCTTAAGGAAGACATGAGCAGAGGAATCATAACCGTTCCATAGTTTTTCAGCCGAGTAAATGCACTGGCATCACCCTTCTGAAAGGCAACACCTCTTGCTTCCTGTGCATGAATAATATGTTCCACTTCTGCCTTAACGTCTGGAATATAACGAAAAGCAATACTAACCGCATAAGATACTTTATATGAGATACCCAGCCTGTTAATACTCCCAGCAAAATGACTTGGATGTGTAGTGAAAACAAATAAAATAGTTATTGGCAAAATCGAAATATATTTTAATGTCAAAGTCAGGCAGTAAAATATGGTTTCGAAAGTCACTGTATACACTCCAAACAAAGTAAACAATTCCGTATATGTTCCTGTGAGCTTTGAGCCATATGAAGGCGTAACTGCCACCAAAAATGCCGAGTTAAAAATAGTAAATACTATAATAAACACAAAAAATGGCCATATAGCTTTGTTCGGAAGCTTAGACATCTTAAGCATTACAAGGCCTAAAACTATAATTGCTGCAAATACACGAATATCCATAAATGCAAATACAAAAGCCGTCCAGCCAACTAGCATTAATAGCTTAATACTTCCATCCATTCGGTGAAATACGGAGTCCCTGTCAATATATAAGGATCCACTTTTAGTCATGTGCTTCACCTCCTGTAATTCTGCGTGTAAAGTAAGCAATAAATCCGCTTAAATCATCCACACTATAAAGCCTTCCCATGCTTTCAATAGATGTATGCTTTAAATTGGCACGTTCGATCAATTCACTGTCCGATAGGATTTTGTCCATGGTATCCTGTGCAATCACTGTACCTTGTGAAAGGACCACACCTCTGTCGGCATATTCCAGAGCCAGATGCATATCGTGGGTAATAATAATGACAGCCGTTCCATCTTCTTTAATCTTTGACAGATAGGTCATAAATTCCTTATAGCTTGTGTAATCCTGCCCTGCTGTAGGCTCATCCAAAATGATTATTTTGGGCCCCATGGCCAATATGGAGGCTATAGTCAAACGTTTTTTCTGTCCATAGCTCAGCGAAGACGTCGGCCAGTTTCTATAGGCATAAAGTCCACAAACTCTTAAAGCATTTTCCGCCCTATCCTTTACTTCTTCTTCCTTTATCCCAAAATTCCTAGGTCCAAATGCTACCTCATCCAAAATCATATCCTTCGTAATCATATGATTAGGGTTCTGCATAACAAAACCAATGGCTCCTGCACGTTTTCTTGCGGACCATTTATCAATGCATTCTCCCATGTAATGCATTGAACCCTCCTGATACTTGGCAATACCAGAAATGGTTTTTAGCAATGTTGATTTGCCTGCTCCATTATTTCCAACAATAGCAAGCATTTCCCCCTTCTTCACATCAAAGGTTATATCCTTAATTGTGTAAGGGTCTTCTTTGTAATATTTATAACAGATACCCTCTAACCGCAGTAGTTCTTCTTGGGTCTTTTCCCGTTTTTGAAAAGTATCTGACATGTATTTATTTACCACTTGTTCCTTAAACTGTAATGTATTTTCAAGGTTAGATATTTTATCTTCTGCTTTTAATTCTACACCACACATCTTTAACATTTCTACATATAGTGGCTGTCTTAGTCCCATCTTGGGTAAATGACCATCTGCCAGAAGTTCATCCGGAGTACCATTAAATGCAATTCCCCCAGCTTCTATTACGATTACACGATCAAAATTATGTTCAAGAACGTCCTCTATTCGATGCTCGATTACAATAATGGTTTTACCTTCTTTTTCATGAAGCAGATTAATGGTCTCCATGGCCTTTTTCCCACTGGCTGGGTCCAAATTTGCTAAAGGTTCGTCA
The DNA here is from genome assembly GCA_963524205.1 of uncultured Aminipila sp. Classification (GTDB taxonomy): domain Bacteria; phylum Bacillota; class Clostridia; order Peptostreptococcales; family Anaerovoracaceae; genus Aminipila. Next base: position 38,741 of record CAURED010000019.1, on the reverse strand, counting down.
AACAATAAAACGGGTGCCTTCATTGCAAGTATACCTGCTATAGCCACCTTCTGTTTCTGCCCTCCTGAAAGGCTTTGTGGTGTGACATCCTTTTGCCTTAGCATATCCACCTGCTCTAATGCCATGTCTACTAATTCTCTCATTTTTTCCGTAGGAACGCAGTCATTTTCAAATGCAAATGCTACATCTTCTCCTGCAGATAATCCTACAAACTGACAATCCTGGTCCTGTAATATGGTTCCCACATGACTACCCATTTCAAACAGGGAACTATTTGCTGGTACCTGCCCATTGACAAGAATTTCTCCTGTTATGTCACCTTTGTAATTAAACGGAATAAGCCCATTGATACAATGGGCTATAGTTGATTTACCGCTTCCGCTTTTTCCTGTTATTAAAACTTTTTCACCCTGCTGGATCTCAAAGTCTATGTCAGTTAAAGTTTTTTCATTTAAGTTGGTATATTTAAACGAAAAATTTTTAAAAGAAATAATGCTCATTATTCTTCTTCCTTTACAAGTCCTTTACTCTTTGATTTACTTTTTGCTATTAGTGCTACTGCTGGAATACCGATAACAAATATTACTACAAGGTTACAAATATTTGCTAATGTAATTTGTATAAATAACTTTTGAGCTGGTTCACCATATAGATAAACATCTCCGAAATATGCCAAAATACTTCCTGCTAACATACCAATAGCGGACCATATGTACATACTAAGCATATTCAATTTGCTGCAGCTTCCACTAAGCGGATCAAACTTTTTATCCAATTGAACGAAGCCCCCAAAGAAACCTAGCATTGCTGACATGAACACCCAGCTCCACCATACGCTCCCATAAAAAAAAGCATCATGCAAAGCATGTCCTAAGAATCCAACAAGGAACCCTGCTGTTGGTCCGAAAAAAGCTCCAAAAATGGAAATTACAGCAATAGCTAATCTGAATCCTGTATTTGGTCCTACTGGAATTTCAATAAATGAAAGTGCTGCATAAAGTGCTGCTCCAATACCAATTGCCACTACTGTTTTCGTGCTCATTGGCTTTCCAAATTTCTTACCAAAAATAAAAATAATTACACAAAGTACAACTGCAATTGCAAGTGCAACCATACCCTGCATTGTAGCGATTGAACTAAATAATCCTTTAATTCCTGCCATGTTAAATTCCTCCTAAAATTAAAAATCACTTTAATCAGACTTTTATCTGATATTAATTATTATCACTATACTAATTGGCATAATCCTAAATAAGTATACCATTATTAGGGTTTAAATTCCAGTAAATTTGTTGTTATTTGGCAAGTTCCACCTTACTAAATCCGGTGCCTTTTTTACTCCCTTTGCCACACTGCATGGCTGTTTGCCTCTTTGTTAATTCGTAATAAACATATTTATCAACTGAATTGTCAATGGAATGGTTAATGCTGAAAATGCGGTACTTAAAAATAAGATTTCACTGCCCAGTCTGGAATCTTGCCTCTCCTGCTCAGCAAGCATTGGTACTCTTGGTGCAGTTGGGAAGCAGCAACCTAATATACAAGTAATCTTAATGATGTCACTGACCGGCAAGAACAGCATAATAACGGAAGTCATTAGCGGCAGCCAGACTAACTTCATCAGGCAGCATTCCATAATCTTCTTGTCCTTTATAATCTCGACGAAATTGCTTTTAGCAAGGGAGGTTCCAATGTAAATCATGGCCATTGGCGTGGCCACATTGCCTACATATAAGAAATAATCATTCAACGGAACAGGGAGCTTTACACCAGAACCACACAACAACAATCCTGCGATTAATGCCAGAATATTAGGATTCATAATCAAATTAGCCACCGCTTTAACCACACTGTCTATGGTGATTCCCTGTTTATCTTCCTTATTCCTTTTCATCATACTGATACCCAATGTAAAGAGGTATAAGTTTAAAGCCGAGTTATGCGCGAGCATGAACAAAAGACCCATATCCCCAAAGAAAAGCAATGCTACTGGCAATCCCATAAAGCCATCATTTGGACTTGCCATAGCAAATTCTGCTACGTTGGCATTCTCTCTGGGAAACCTCCTGACTTTTCCATATATGTAGGATATTCCATAGCCCACATACAGCAACAATGTGGATAAAATAAATGTTATCATAAAGTTGATAAAAGTGATTTTCTCCATTTCTAAAGCACTGATTTTCTGTACCACCATGCATGGATAAGCAAAATAAACTATAAATTTATTTATAGCATACGTTGAATTACTGTCAAACACCTTTTTCTTTGATAATATGTACCCTGTTGCCATTAATGCAAACAAGACTAGAAACCGTCCATACATGAAGCTCACGCGCCTCCTTTGATGTTACGATTAAGGACTGTCAAAAGACAGCCCCTTAAGTTTCTATATTAAATATACCAAATTCTACCCAAAATACAACTACAACCATCAGCCAAATCCCGATTAATTTCCCCTTAGGCATCTATGCTTATTTGTTAATTCGCAATAAACATTTTTATCAGCTGAATGGCCAATGGAATGGTTAATGCCGAAAATATAGTACTTAAAAATAAGATTTCACTACCGAGTCTAGAGTCCTGCTGCTCCTGCTCTGCAAGCATTGGCACCGTTGCTGCCGTTGGAAAACAAGAACCTAATATACAAGTAATCTTTATTAGATTGCTAACTGGCATGAACATCATAATGCCGTAAGTTATTAAGGGCAGCCAGATTAATTTCATCAGACTGCATTCAACGATCCTTTTATCTTTTATAATCTCAATAAAGTTGCTTTTAGAAAGTGACGTTCCTATGTAAATCATAGCCATTGGTGTGGCCACATTTCCCACATATAAAAAGTAATCATTCAGTGGAGTGGGTAGTTTTATGCCTGAACCACATAATACTAACCCCGCAATCAATGCTAAAATATTAGGATTCATAATCAAATTAGCCATCGCTTTAAGGACACTGCTTATGGTCATTCCTTGTTTATCTTCCTTATTCCTCTTCATCATACTGATACCCAAAGTAAAGAAATATAAGTTTAAAGCTGAGTTATGGGCAAGCATAAACAGAAGTCCCATATCCCCAAAGAACAGCAGTGCTACAGGAAACCCCATAAAACCATCATTTGGGCTTGCCATAGCAAATTCTGCTACGTTAGCATTCTCCCTGGGAAGCTTTCTGGCTTTACCATATAAATACGATATGCCATACCCTAAATATAACAGCAATGTGGATAAGACCAACGTTATTATAAAATCAATAAAGGTACTTTTTTCCATTTCTAGAGCACTGATTTTTTGTACCACCAGGCATGGATAAGCAAAATAAACTATAAATTTATTTATAGCATGAGTTGAATTGCTGTCAAACACTTTTTTCTTAGCTAATATATATCCTGTTGCCATTAATGCAAATAATACTAAAAACCGTCCATACATGAAGCTCACGCTCCTCCTTTGATGTTACAATTAAGGGCTGTCCAAAGACAGCCCCCTAAGTTTCTATATTCAATATATCAAATTCTAGCCAAAATACAAGTTAGTTGTTACATATTCAGGGTCACAAGTTACATCTAGACCCAGTGAGTTTAGCAACTGTTCATCCTTATCACTTAAAATAGCGGTACAGTGTGCCTTACACCCCTTTAATAAAAGTAGCTTGTCCGTAGCAATTTCTGCCGGTGGATTGGTTGTAGCTGAAATAGTCAATGCACTTAGAATTTCTTCACAGTTTAAGCTTGATCTGTCCTGATTCAAAATATCTATTCTAAGGTGCTGAATGGATTCTAGTGCGGTATGTGAAATCAGCGGCATATCATCAGCAATACCAGCCAAACACTTAATGGCATTTAAAACTGCTGCTGCTGCTGCCACCATTCTGCGTGAACTTCTACCTGTTATAAAACTGCCATCTGGCATTTCTATAGCCATAACAACAACATTTTCATATCTTGGATCACAATTACGCTTAAGTTCAGCATAGTCCCTTGCAGGCTGTACTACAGCCCTATCAGAAGGCTTAACACCAAGCTCGTCCATTAACAGCTTGCATCTTTCCAATGCTCCTTCATCGATTTTACCTTTCTTATAGTTACATTCTGCAATAAAATATCTCCTGATAATTTCCTGCTTTGCCGCTTCCTTACAAACTTCATCATCTGTAATTCCAAATCCGGCTCTATTTACACCCATGTCTGTAGGTGACTGATATTCAGACTCTTCGCCTGTTATTTTCTCAATTATTCTCTTAACAACTGGAAATACTTCCAAATCTCTGTTATAGTTTACCGCCTTTTCCCCATACGCTTCTAAATGAAATGAATCGATCATATTTACATCCTTAAGATCTGCTGTAGCTGCTTCATATGCAACATTTACAGGGTGTTTTAATGGTAAACTCCAAATTGGGAAAGTCTCAAATTTCGCATATCTTACTCTTGCTCCACGTCTGTTGTCATGGTAAAGCTGTGAAAGGCAAGTTGCAAGCTTTCCGCTGCCGCCACCTGGTCCAGTAACTACCACCAACGGTCTAGTTACTTCAATATATGGATTAGCACCATAGCCCTCTTCACTTACAATTACTTCTACATCTGTAGGATATCCCTTTGTAAATTTGTGCTTATATGTCTTTATTCCTCTGCGGTTAAGTTTATTAATAAACATATCTACTGCTGGTTGCTCTTCATATCTTGTTACCACTACACTGTTAATAGACAAATCATATTTTCTAAATGTATCTATTAAACGGAGGACCTCTAAATCATACGTTATACCGAAATCTTGTCGTGTTTTATTGGTTGTAATGTCCCCTGCATAAATACATATAATTATTTCTGCGTGGTCTTTCATTTTTTCTAATAATTTTATTTTTGCATTTTCATCAAATCCAGGCAAAACTCTCATGGCGTGCTTGTCGTGAACTAGCTTTCCACCAAATTCAAGATACAATCTTTCACTTTTTTCAGCATTAATTCTCTCTAAAATGTGCTGTGATTGTTCCTCAATGTACTTCTCTGCGCTAAATCCTATTTTATTCATAGTCCTCACCTCTTTCTAACTTTCTTATTTTTAAACAACAGCAATTATTATAACATGCACTAATATAATTTAAAACTGCAAAATTAAATTAATTTTATGTTTTTTAGTTTGTAATTAAAACAAGGTAATATTTTATAGCTTGTCTGAATACTCTTAATCTGGAGGTGAATTTAATATGTTTAATACAGGCAATGTAACACCAGACTCTTTTATTGGACTAACTGCCGAGGAAGTCGCCTTATCTAAGGACAAACATGGAGATAATCAATTAGGACAACGAAAGAAAAATCAATTTATAAAACAATTTATCCAGAGTTTTAATGATCCAATAATCAAAATTTTATTAATAGCTTTAGCAATTAATATAGTTTTACTTATACATAACTTTAACTGGTACGAATCCGCAGGTATTGTCGCCGCAATTTTTTTAGCAACCTTTGTTTCTACCTTGTCTGAATATGGAAGCGAATCCGCTTTTGAAAAATTGCAGGAGGATGCTGACATTACTTTCTGCAGAGTAAAACGTGCAGCAGGCCTAATAGAGTTGCCCCTAAAAGACATCGTTGTCGGGGATTATGTATTATTACAAGCCGGCGAGAAGATTCCCGCGGATGGCTTGATTGTGGCTGGTGAGATAAATGTGGATCAATCTGCTCTTAACGGCGAATCTAAGGAAGCTTTAAAAATCCCACAAGGCAGTGCTTTCCCCTCTGCAGACGATTCGTCTATAGATTTTTTGCAGCCAAATAAACTTTTCCGAGGAAGTATTGTATGTTCTGGAGAAGCAGCTATGCAGGTAACTCAGGTTGGCATATCTACCTTCTACGGACATATTGCCCGTGAAGTACAGGAAGAGACAAGGGACAGTCCACTTAAGCATCGTCTTAGAAATCTGGCAGAAACTATAAGTACTTTTGGATATGTAGCAGCTGTTATGGTTGCTTTGGCAGATCTGTTTAACTCCTTAGTACTGGATCAGGGCTACGACTTAATGAAAACCTTAGCAGTCATACAAACGCCCTCAATTATAGTTGCAGACCTTCTCCATGCATTAACCCTTGCCATTACCGTAATTGTTGTAGCTGTTCCTGAGGGACTTCCCATGATGATTACTGTAGTATTATCTTCTAATATGAACAGAATGTTGAAAGATAATGTTTTAGTCAGAAAATTAGTAGGTATCGAAACTTCTGGAAGCTTAAATATATTATTTTCTGATAAAACTGGAACCATTACTAAAGGCAAATTACAAGTAGTCTCTTTCGTCAGTGGGGACAATGTAGAATACAATCATTCGCAAATCGTAAATAAAAGTGAACTTTATAGTCTGTTGGAGCTTACTGCTGTTTATAATACCACTGCCTCTTTGACCTTAAAAGACAGGCACAAAACTGCCATTGGTGGCAATACCACAGAGAGAGCCTTATTAGACTTTACTATGAATCACTCTGTCATAAACCCGAGAAATATTAAGGTGATTTCAAAAGTTCCTTTTAACAGCACAAATAAATTTTCAGCAGTCAGCGTAACAAATAAAGATGTGCCTATCACCCTAATCAAAGGAGCTCCTGAAAAAATTCTTTCTAAATGCACCCATTATTATGATGAATATGGTAAGGTTCAATCCTTGACAAGTTTATCCTCTTTAAATAAGACCCTAAATAATATGTCTTCCAGAGCTGTAAGACTATTAGCTGTTGCCACAAGTAATGAAACTGTTAATCTCATGGGGAGTTTCAGTAATTTAACTTTAGTTGGTATAGTGGGAATAAGGGATGAAATCAGACCTGAAGCTACAAGTGCCATAAGGCAGGTAACACAGGCAGGCATACAGGTGGTTATGATAACTGGTGACAATAAAGAAACGGCTGCTGCCATAGCAAAAGAAGTTCATTTAATTAAAGAAGGTCAAACTTCTGCCGTTATTACAAGTAGTGAACTATCCACCTTAAACGATCAAATGCTTAAACAAGCTCTGCCTCATCTGCGGGTAGTCGCACGTGCTCTTCCCTCAGATAAAAGCAGATTAATTAAAATTTCACAAGAAATGGGATTAGTTGCAGGTATGACAGGGGATGGGGTAAATGATGCCCCCGCTTTAAAGAAGGCAGATGTGGGATTTTCTATGGGCAGCGGCACTGAAATAGCAAAAGAAGCCAGCGATATTGTAATCCTGGATGATAACTTTCAATCCATCGCAAAAGCAATTCTATATGGACGAACAATTTTTAAAAGTATTCGAAAATTTATTGTTTTTCAGCTCACTGTAAATTTGTGTGCAGTTATAGTCTCCAGTATCGGTCCTTTTTTAGGAGTAGATACTCCTGTAACCGTCATACAAATGCTTTGGATTAATATGGTTATGGATACACTGGCAGGACTTGCCTTTTCTGGAGAGATTCCTCTTGAAGAATATATGAAAGAACGCCCAAAGCGCAGAGATGAAGTCATTATTAATAAGTATATGTGGAATCAGATCCTTTTCACGGGAGCATATACAGCATCTTTGTGCCTGCTATTTTTACAGCTTCCTATATTTCACCAGCTATTTAGGGGAAGTGAAGGAACCAATTATTTCATGACTGCTTTTTTCAGTCTGTTTATCTTTGCAAGTATATTTAACAGCTTTAACGCAAGAACTTACAGGCTTAACCTGCTTGCACACTTAAAAGGAAATAAGTCCTTTATAGTCATTATTTCTTTAATTTGTATCGTTCAGCTATTACTCATTTACTTTGGAGGATCTGTCTTCCGCACAACCGGCTTAACCTTCTTTGAACTGCAAATGGTAATTCTGCTTGCATTTACAGTTGTTCCTGTGGATATTCTCCGAAAGGTAATTATACGCATGAACGGAAGAAAAGGCTACTTGTAATGCAGTATTTTAAGGCGAAACCTTTAGACTTTAAAAGGTTTCGCCATTTTCATTGCACAATCAAAAGCGAAATTTTGAGAAAGCAGATACAAAATATATTGATTCATGCTTACACCTTCGTTTTTTGCACAAAGTGCCAATTGTTTATACATACTTTTTGGCAACCGTAATTTAAAATTATCAGGATACTCTTCTACTAGTTTGGGTTCTGGTATATTCATATTCTTTTCTAAAGCAGACTTAAACCATTGCTCTTTTGCATCTTTACCCATAGCTAGTAATTGTTCCATATTAGTTCCGCAAGTCATACACCCTGGCAAATCCGTATATTCCATAAAAAAGCTTCCGTCTCCCTCTTGTAATATAACTACAGGATAATTCAATGACATGTAATATTCTAACTCTTTCATATATTACGAGCCTCCAATTCTTCAATAATCTCAATTGTACGCTTAACATATATTTTATTCATTGGAATCTTATAAGGGATACTTATTTGATATTCCTCTTTGCAAAATATATGATGACTTGAACCTCCGCCTGGCTGTCTTTCAATAAAATCATAACTAATTAATAATTTTTCTAAGACTTCAAATCTAATATTAATAGGATTATTTTTTATTTTTAATAAGAGCTTTTCTTTTTTACTCATTTCTAATATTCCTTTATTATATTATAACGTCATATATAACGTCAACTCTTTTATGACTAAGCTAATTGAATTTATTGTGTTAATTGTAATAAATTTACATTACAATGTCAATGCTTCCTCTTTAAAATTGCAGACGAAACTTCTTCATTAGAAGAGAAATCAAAAAAGACTGCCCAAAAACAAATTAGCGTATGCATACAAACTAATTTATTTTGAGACAGTCTTTTGTTTCACTTTACTATTTATTTTATTTTTTTAATAACTCTACGGCCTTCGCTAACTGTAGGTCCTCACCTTTTTTAGTATTTCCATAAGCTAACCCATAGGCTTCAATTTCCAATTTACTCTTTGTTGAATTGTCTACAACCGCATACGGAAAAAGTCCTTCATCCTTTTGGAACTTCTTTACAGCTGCTGCAGTAGCATCATCCATTGTCCCTGTGATTTTTCCTTTATAATAACCAAGTAAAGTTAATCTCTGCTGTGCAGCGTAAACCGTCAATCCAGTCTCTCCTGTCTTAGGTTTCTCATTTGCATTCATAGGTGCAAATGTCACATACTTTGCCTTAGCGTCTTCACTGCCCACGTAGCCATTCCTAACCACATAATCAGGAGTTACTCCCACATGATCAATATCCTTCTTATTTGGTGTTACAAAGTAAAAAACAGAAACTTTTGCTTTATCCCCAGAAGATAATGTTATAATCTGCTGAGCTACACCCTTTCCAAAAGTGGTAGTACCAACTAACGTAGCTATCTTATTATCCTGCAATGCTCCTGCTAAGAGTTCTGAAGCACTGGCACTTTCTTCATTAACAAGAAGTACAATAGGCATTTTGGGATCTGCCGTTCCCGCTGCCTTTTCACTTTCAATTACTTTTCCTTTATTTACAAAGTGTGCAATATATCCATTTGGAATTAATTCATTGGCAATCTCAACTGCTCCGTCTATGTATCCTCCAGGATTGTTACGCATATCAATGATTAAAGATTCTGCACCTTTATTTACAAGGGCAATCTTAGCCATTTTAAATTCTTTAGCAACATCTGAGTCAAATCCAGAAACAAGCATGTACCCAATTTTGCCCTCTAACATTTCATACGAAATGCTAGCTGTTGTTACAATCTCTCTGATAATAGTTATGTCTTTCTGCTGCCCTGCTCTATTGACAGTTAATGTAACCTTCGTACCTGCTTCACCTCTCATAAGTAGCACCAATTGGTCTAAACTTAAAGAAGTGACATCCTTTCCATCGACTTTTATAACAATGTCTCCAGCTTCCACCCCTGCTTTTATAGATGGACCTGCTGCATTTACTAAAACGACCTTATGCTTGCCATTTTCGTTCTGCATAGTAACCCCAATGCCTGCATATTCACCGGAGACAGACTCTACAAACTTTTCACTGTCTTTTTCAGTTGCATAGAACAAGCTGTATGGATCGCCCAGTGACTCAGTAGCACCCTCCATGGCTGCATCCATAAGATCGTCATAATTTACTTTATCTTTATAATATTTGTTGAGAAATTCCAAATACTCCTGCATTGATACTAAACGATTTAATAAATACTCTTCTGAATTAGTATCTTCATCCTTTGTTCCTGCAAAAGCTGAAGGCAAAAATACTACAAAAGAAAATGATGTAATAATCAGAGCCATAGCAATAACTAAAGCGATTACTTTAACAATTTTTTTATCCATTCTGTTCCCCTTTAAATTATTTGTATATTCAGCTTGCTTCGACCTTCTGACAAGCCCTTTAAACTAACGTGATAATCGATATCGATAGAGCCTTTCCCATCCGGTGTAAGATTGTTCACTAAATCATTTGTAAGAACTTCCATTTCAATTGCTCCAAAAGGCGTATCATAAAAACCTTCATATCGACAGCCCTTTTGAAATTCTATAACCGTATCCAGTGCCACACTCTCTCCAAATCGTTTCATTTTTATAGTGTCGCCTTTTAATTTTAGGCTGGTTTTGCAGCCAGGCATTCCTGAAACTTCACTTTCCTCATATACCAAATAGGTTGCTTGATTTTTTTCAAAAATTTTGCCCTCTGTAATAAATTCTATCTGATCTTCGTTGGCAGCATCTGTTGAAATCTGTCTACCTATTATTCTTAGCATGATATCTTTCATATCCAAAATCCACAATCCTTTCAATCAACTGGGAATATGGAATGCCCGCTTCTTCCCACAGTATAGGAAACATGCTGAACTTCGTAAATCCCGGTATGGTATTTATCTCATTTATGTAAATCTTATTTGTGTTCCTTTCTAAAAAGAAATCTACTCTGGAAAATCCGGCACAGTCAAGTGCCATATAAGCTCTTACTGCAATATCTCGAATTTGCTCCTTTATATTATCTGGAATATCTGCAGGTACACATATTTTAGACTGCCCGCCATCAAAATATTTAGCCTTATAATCATAGAATTCTGCTGATGGTAATATTTCTCCAACCGCAGCCGCTTTAGGATTATGATTTCCAATCACTCCTGTTTCCAATTCTCTGCAATCTATGCCTTCTTCAATGACGATTCTTCTATCATATTTTGCTGCTTCCAGTAAAGCTTTATATAACCCTTCTCTGTCTTTTGCCTTGGTTATGCCCACACTGGATCCCATATTAGCAGGCTTTACAAACATAGGATAAGGCACTTTAGCCTCAATCTTTTCAGTTTCATCTGCCATTAACTTTTGGTCGATCTTTCCTTCTGCAGACGTAAAGTCCTCTACATAAGACAAGGCGTGTTTGCAGATTGGCAAACCTGCTTTTGCAAATATATCTTTCGCGATAGCTTTATCCATTGCTGCCGCCGATGCTAAAACACCACAGCCTGCATAAGGGACATCCAGCATTTCAAACATCCCCTGAATAGTACCATCTTCTCCGTAAGGGCCATGCAGTATAGGTAATGCAAAGTCTATGATTTCTTTTAGTCTTCCTGGATTAAAATCCTTTGCTTTTCTCTCCCACTGTCCGTTTTCAATTTCTGAGGTAGTTCCCTCAAAATGCTTCCATTTTCCTTCTTTTGTAATACCAAAGAAAAATGGTTGAAATTTAGTTTTATCAAGTGCGTTTATTACAGATGCCGCAGACATAAGCGATACCTCATGTTCACCAGATCTGCCACCAAAAATTACACCTATTTTAATCATTATTATGCCCCCTAAATTCTTGAAAGAATATCCTCCAAGTGTTTCTTGTCAAAGAAATATTTTTTTTCACAAAATTGACAAACAAGTTCTGCCTGACCGTCTTCTTCTATTATCTCAGTCAAATCTTTCCTGCCAATAGTCATCAATGCCTGTTCAATACGCTTTTCATCACAATCGCATTCCCACTTTATTTCTCTAAATTCTAATGGTTCAGGCTTATATTGCTCTGGCATATCTTTAAATATATGCTCCATTAGTGCCTCTACCACTCCTTCTTCTGTTTTACCTGCTGACTGAAGCATGATTTCTTCTATAAGGGTTGTCATTGGTTTCATATTACCAAGCATTTGTTCAAGTGCATCTACAGCTTCTTCATCAAAGCCAGGCATCATTTGAATAATCATGCCTCCTGCACAAAGCACTGATAAATCCTTCGCAATCTTTACTCCTAACGCGACGGAAGAGTTCTGTTGCTCCGAAATAAAGAAATAAGCTGTTAAATCATCTGCAATTTCTCCTGAAACAAGTGCAATACTCCCCATATATGGTTCTTTAAGGCCTAAGTCTTTTATAACCTTAAGTTCACCAATTCCAAGAGAACCACCTACGTCTAATTTTCCTTCTTTTGTTTTGGGAAGGTCAACATCAGGATTGGCAATATAACCTTTTACACAACCATCTGCCTTAGCAGTTGCCAGAATCTGTTTGGCAGGACCATCACCAGTAAAACTTAAGGTTAATTTATCCCTCTGTCCTTTAAGCATGATACCCATCAAACCTGCACCCGTCAAAACACGGCCTAATCCGGCTGTTGCAAGTGGTGTTGCATCGTGAATCTTTCTTGCCTCTTCTACCATATCTGTAGTAATAGTCAAGTAGACTCTATACATTTTACTTTTATCTATCGCAATTAATGCTTTTCCCATTAAAATTTCTCCTTTTTTTCATCGTTTATTTACAATTGACTTTATCTGTAAGCTCGCCTATTAAGTCATCAATCACCGCATCTGATTCCTGCGTAGTTTTGCCCTTTGCCGATAAATATATTTTAAGCTTTGGCTCTGTGCCTGAAGGCCTTACCGTAAAGGAACTTCCTCCTTCAAGTACGACTTCTATAACATCAGATTTAGGAAGATTTATTGGAACTATGGCTTCAGACATTCCGCAGCATCCAGTTCCTGTGAAGAAACTTCTTTCCTGCTTCTGATAGTCTGCCACCTCAATTACTGATTTCCCTATAAACTCTTCTGATAGATTTTCTCTAAAATCCAGCATTAGCTGTTTCATAACTTCCATGCCTTTTGAGCCTTCAAATGTAAAATCAATGAGCTTATTCTTAAAATATCCATACTCTTGATAAAGTTCTTCTAATCTATCTGCCAGAGTCATACCTTTAGCCTTATAATAGGCAGCCATTTCACAAATAAGCATAGCCCCATTTACGGCATCCTTGTCTCTTACATAAGTTCCCGACAGATAACCATAGCTTTCCTCAAAACCAAATAAGTACTCCTCTTCCCGATGTTCATTTTCAAGAAATCCAATCTGCTCTCCGATAAACTTAAAACCTGTTAAAGTTAGAATCAGTTTAACTCCATGCTTTGCTGCAATAGCTTCTGCCATTTTAGTTGAAACAATAGTCGTTATAGCACATGGATTTTTCTTGCATCCAGTTTTTACCTTTGTTGTAATCATAAAATCTAAAAGCATAATACCTACTTCATTTCCTGAAAGAAGCTTGTAGGTTGGATTGCTCCCCTTGCTTTCACAAATGGCAATTCCCACTCTGTCACAATCTGGATCAGTGGCCAAAAGCAAATCTGGAATATCATCAATATTCCCTGATATCACAGACTCATGGGCTAATTTTTCACAAACTGAAAGACCAAGCTCCAGAGCCTCTTTCTTTTCTGGATTTGGATAAGGACACGTAGGAAAGTTTCCATCAGGAAGTTCTTGTTCCTTAACTATACTTACCTTTGTAATACCCAGTCTTTCTAAAATCTTTCTAACCGGTTTGTTTCCAGCTCCGTTTAGCGGGGTGTAAACAATAGAGAGGTTCTTTAATATTTTTTTTTCTTTTTTCGTAGTTAAAGCACTTTCAGCCTGTACTGCATCAAGATAAGCATTTACAGTTTCTTCTCCCAACAATCTAAGTATACCATTTCCTCCAGTATGTTTAACATCTTCAAAAATATCCAGTTTTTCTATAAAACCATAGATTTTTTCCGCTGCGGTTAAAGTTACCTGACAACCTGAATTGTCATATACCTTATACCCATTGTATTTAGCCGGATTATGGCTAGCAGTAATCATAATACCCATTGCACAGCTAAAATGTCTTACTGCAAAAGAAAGTGCCGGTGTAGGCATTAATTCCTCATATAAATATACATCTATATCATTTGCAGTCAATACATCTGCCGTTATTTTTGCAAAAACTTTAGAATGAATACGACTGTCATAAGCTATGGCAACTGAAGGTTTTTTCTGAAGTGTTTTCCCTTTAAGGGGTGAATCTGTAATATATTCTCCTGCATGTATATAATGTGCAATTCCCTGAGTTGCTTTTGCTACCGTGTAGATATTCATTCGGTTTATGCCTGCCCCTAAAATTCCACGCAGACCACCCGTTCCAAAGTCAACATCTTTATAAAATCTTTCATGTATTTCCTCTTCAGAGTTTTCTGCAATTGTGCAGCTGTCTAGTTCTTCCAATAATTGTTTATTAATACTTTCAATCACTTGGTCGTTATTCTTTAATTTAATTTGATCTATTAAAAATTTATGCCAAATATTATACTTTGTTTTCATTTTATAATCTCCCGTATAAGTCCGTAGAGGTTCACCTTTATGTTATTCTACATTATTAACAATATATTTTACCACATAAACATATTTTTTTCACAAAAAAATCACATTTGAGAGTTAATATATGAATATACATTTTGTTATTGTACTTTGAAAGTTCAATAAGATAAAAATATTAGGAGGGGATTTGTAGTATGGATAATTTTAGAAATTATTATTCAGGGGAGAATAATAATAATGAGCCAATACAGGATGTAAATTTTGTAATAGTGGAAGATACGTCACCAACAGAACATCCCGGTACAAGTCACGGCTCAAAGCATAAACACAGATTTAACTTTAAGCTGCCTAAGATGAGTATAGCTCTTCTTGTGGTTTTATGTCTTCTTACATCGACAGTTTTTGGATTTGGCGGCGCAATGCTTGCAAACCACTTTTCTGATGGCAGTGACAGCTTTGGTAAACGATCTGCGACAACTAGTAAATTAAATATAGCCAATACAGGAACCACTTTGGAACTGGCTACAGAAGGAAACTTAACCATAAAAGAAATTGCTGCACTGAATGCCAATTCAGTAGTAGAGATTAAAACTGAAGCAATGGTTACTGACTCCTGGATGCAGCAATATGTTACAGAAGGTGCAGGAAGCGGCGTGGTCATTTCTTCTGACGGTTATATTGTAACGAATAACCATGTTATTGAAAATTCTAATAAAATTACAGTAACTTTAAAAAATAATAAGTCTTATAAAGCAACTCTTGTTGGACGAGATGATGAATCAGATTTAGCTGTGTTAAAAATTGATGCCAGCGGTCTTACTCCAGTTGTTTATGGAGACAGTAGTGCTTTAGAGGTAGGGGATTTATCTGTTGTCATTGGTAACCCTTTAGGAAGTTTAGGTGGAACCGTTACTGCAGGTATCGTAAGTGCACTTGACCGTTCCATTACGATTGATGGGAAAAGCATGACATTACTTCAAACAGACGCTTCTATTAATCCCGGTAATTCTGGTGGAGGAATGTTTAACCAAAACGGCGAATTAGTAGGTATTATTGTTGCTAAATCCTCTGGTTCAGATGTTGAAGGTTTAGGTTTTGCTATTCCGGTAAATCAGGTAAAGAAAATTGCACAGCAATTAGCTGATTATGGTTATGTTAAAGGAAGGGTAGATACTGGTATTACCTTTGTAGATTTAACCGACATGAAAAATGCCATTTACTACGGGGTTAGAAGTCTAGGCATTTATGTGAAACGTGTTGATAGTGAACTTGCAAAAAATGCAGGTTTTCAAAGTGGAGATATAATCTATTATGTAGGCGATAAAAAAATAGAAACGGCATCTGATTTGACAAGTGCCTTTAATGGATATAAAGTGGGGGACAAAGTAGTAGTAACTGTAGTTCGTAACGATGATATGAAAAAATTGACATTAACGCTTGGTGAAAAAACCAGTAGTTAATAATGCTTCAACAGATAAAAACAGGGTTTGCTGTAATACAGCAGACCCTGTTTTTTATTGTTTTTCTAATAACTCTAACGTTTTAAATTTAAGTTTAATCGCAGTTTGGGTAGTAACGCATTCCTTATTACTATTTCGTAGTTTCAATAGTTCCTCTGTCATGCCTATAGCTGCAAATGTGGTGGTATCAAATGCTTCAAGCTGATTAGGATTATCTGTACCATCAATTAAACATAAAGGGGGAAATAATACGCACCACCAGTTGTTTCCCTCTCCTGCTCCAATTGTAATGTTTAAAGCTTCATAATTTCCTGCTGGAAAAGTCATATCCCCATAACTTTTTTCAGGAATCCATCTTACTCCTAATTCGGCAGTAACCTTATAATTATAACCATTATCTCTAATGATTTTTTCTGCAATTTCTTCGATCTGATCCATGTGAGATAATAAATACTCTCTGGATTCATCTACATTTAAAGAAACCTGTGCTGTAGTTCTGCTATCTACAACTGCCATGGTTTCATTTACAGGTTCACCTTCTTCGTTTTCAGTATTTGGCACTTCTGCTGGTACATCTTCTACAGAATCATACTTTTCCATAGTTTCTTTGATTAAATTATTGTTTACAGCTTCTAACACTCCATCCCGAACCTTAAGCTTAAGTTCCTGATCTGCCGCCGAATTGCTGTTTGCCAGTACGTGAAAACGAATAATTCCAGAATGGTAATCATCGTTCTTAGCACTTTGTGCATACCACCCTGTATATAAAATCATGCATATTAAAATAAAAAGCATTGCTTGCATTTGCCGTTTATCAAATCTCATAAAAAAACCTCCTGTTATGGTTACTTCCTTATTTGGAAGTATTGCCAACAAGAGGGTTTTTATTCACACCAAGATTATTTAACTATTAAAAGCTTCATACCTGGCGGTAATACCTGGTCTTCTCCAAGTTCATTAATTTCAGTTATCATTTCCATTGTCGTTCTATATTTTTTGGCTATATTCCAAAGTGTATCGTCGTTCTTTGTTATATAAACCACCATTCCTGGCTTTGTGCCTGGTTCTTCTTTTGATTCAACAAAACAAACATTTTGTATTACCTGATATTTATCCTGCCCATATACGGATGAAGAAATAAATAAATTTGCATTCACTTCAATCTGCTTTGCATTGATTCTGTCAAACCATAGTTCTTTTATTGCAATTTCACTATTTGCTTTCGTGTCACCTCTGCCCATTGGAATTTCCATAGAGCCTCTGAAATTAACTTCTTTATTTAATCTAAAAGCAGTTTTCTTTTCATCTTCAGGAAGACACAATAATGTAATATCAACAGTACCCTCTACAATATTTTTATTTTGCTCTAAGAAACTTTTACTATTTTTTATATTACCAAATATGTAAATAACTCTCTTTACTTCTCCATATTTTTCAGGTACATTTATAATTTCTCTTACTGCTGCTTCAGTTACGCCACTGCCGCCTAAAGACATAGCTTCCAGCTCTACCTTGTCGCAAATTACATCTTTCGTTCTATGGTAAATATCTGTTACAATTTCTCTTTCTAAATTTTTATAAATTTCTATGGTAGTTTCCACATTTCCATCTAATGCAAATGCATTTTCTCCAGGTTCTTCAGAATCAGGCTCTTTTATATGAACAGTAAGATTATTGTAGTTAAAAGATACTTTGCTTCCTTCAGCAGGATTTAAAATCGGAATAAACTGAGTAAATTCCGTTTTCCCTTGGAATAACTGAGGTGTAAGCTTCTTTTCTCCACTTTCCTCCAAACTCATAACTTCCGCTTCATTATTACTTCCCAAGTACAAAACATTACAATATATAGTCGCATTTACTACGGCTTTATCCTCTGTAATCTGTTTATGATTCTCTACTATATCCACGTCGTATTTTAATATACGTTCAGGTTTTGGCTGTGTATCCTTTATAGCCAAAGTTTCATTTATATCCATTGTATCCGTTTTTCTTTCTGATACATGGGTCATTTGAATTTTTTCTTTTAAAAGCTGTAATTTCTCACCCTTAATTCCCTGGAATACCTGCATTTCAACATTTGCATATTCCCGCATAGTTAACCTGACTGTTAACTTTGCTCTGAATTTTCTCTCGTTTATAACTGTATAGTCAATACTTTCAATATATGGCTTTATAACTAATCTTGAAAGTGGTTCTGCTGATACATTACTTTCAGTTTTAAATGGAAGTCTAGACTGTATATTTATAATATGATGTTCCCCTGAATAATTTTCAGGGATATATAAGGTATGTAATTCTATTTCACCTGTAACCTTTACTGAATCCTGGCTCAGTTGTCCGATACGAATTTCTGAATCAGAAAGGCTTACTTTGCCTGTCATTGATAAGATTGATGCCAAATCCTCTTTTGTGTCTGGTACTAGTATATCTTCTTCTACATACACTCTTGTTTCAGCTTTTTCCCGAATATCTGTCATTTTTAATTCGTTCGTAATGAGACTGCCTGCCACTGGTATAAGCACTGTCGCCTCACTATTTGGTGCTGCAGGTGCAGGCTGTGCCATAACAGGTTTTGCCCTTTCAATTGTTTCAGGTTCCGCTTCAACTTCTAATACATAATCAGGTTCGCTAATCACTTCAATTAGCTCAGGTTCTAGTTCCTGTTGTGGTATTAATTCCGGTTCAGCGATTACTTCACGTAATAATTCTGGCTCTGTGGACACTTCTGATTCCATTTCTGCGGCTTCTTCTGATTTGATTTCTGCAAACACTTCTGATTCCATTTCTGCAGACACTTCTGATTCCGTTTCCACTACTGTATCTGCCTGCGGCTCAAGCAACTCAGTATTTTCTTCAAACACTGATTCCGAAAATTTAGGAAAAAGGTAATCCTGAACAGAATGATTCGCTAATTCTGAATCAACCTCTTCAACCTGCTCCTGTCTATGCAAGTTCAATAATCGATCATATGGTGACGGATCAAACACATCCGCCTCATCTGTATCTCTCGCTGGTTGAAGTGCAAAATCAGGTATATCCTTATCATAGGTCATGATATTATCCCCCTTATACGTTAGATTTTTTAACTTTTATACTGCGGCATTGTCCGCATTGCATACATTAAACACAATACATTTTATTCCGTCCCCTTTGTTTGTATTACTACTTGTTTAATATAAATATAATAGTGATGAAAAGAATTGAATAATTTCACATTTTGTGGTAACCTAAAAAAAACTTAATTTTTATAATTAATTATGCAAGGAGTAATGCAACATGGATGTAACAAAAAAAGAAATTGATGCTATCGGCGAACTTTTTAATATTGGTATTGGCTCTTCTGCTACTGCATTATCTACTATACTTAGCAAAACAGTAAACATTTCTGTACCTAAAGTAGACATAGTAACACCTAAAGATTTGGATATAACCTACTTAGAGCCTGCTTTCGGCATAAGTGTGGATTACACCAAAGGACTAAGAGGTACAAATTCCTTGCTTTTAAAAAGAGAAGATATTCTAAAGATGGTTAGTCAAATGACCTATATGGAAATCACTGAAATAGATGAGATATCGCAAAGTGCTATTTGTGAGTTGATGAATCAGATGATGGGTTCTTCTTCAACAGCTATAGCCGGATTCCTTAATAAAGAAATCGATATATCTACACCAAAATTAGGCGAGGTTCAAGATACAAATTCTTATAAAGAATTTATGTACGGCCAGTATGATTCTGTTATGACTGTAACTTTTACTTTGGATGTAGAAGATTTCTTAACAACAAACTTTATAACTGTTATGAGCAGTGATATTTATCAGGCTATATTGGATGAGATGCGAAAGATGCATCCTATTACATAGTTTTATAACCAATAAATCAGAAAATAATAAAAGACCCCTTTTCTCAAGAATTTTCTTGGGAAAGGGGTCTCTTTTATGTATACGTACCTATACGCCTTCTGTTATCACAAGCTCTTTTAATTTTCTAATATGTGTATCTGCAGCTTCCTTTGCTGCTTCTGAATCACCCTTAGCGATGGCATCTATAATAATCTGATGCTCATGGGGCATATTTTCAGCTCTTTTAAAATCATCATAATACAAATATCTAAATCTCAATGCCATTTCCTGTAACGGCTCAATAAGTTGAAGCAGAGTTTTGTTGTTACTTGCTTCTACAATTAATTTATGAAATTTCGAATCATAATATATCATATCTGTTGTATTACCTTTTTCAACAGCATCGTTGTAAGCTTCTTCTGCTTCCTCAATTTGTTTCAGTTGTTCTGGTTTCATACGTGAGGCTGCCATACATGCTGCAAGGCCCTCCATATTTTGACGCACTTCAAGTATTTCAATCATATCATCTGTAGATATCTGAGAGGCATACGCTCCTCTACGAGGTTCAATCGTTACGAGACCCTCTTTTTCCAGCTTTCTAATTGCTTCTCTGATAGGAGTACGACTTACACCCATATCCTCTGCAAGCTCCACTTCCATCATTCTTGTTCCAGGAACAATTTTCCCCGTCAGAATCTGTAGCTTTAATTCTTCATAAACAATCTCTCTGAGTGGTCTATGGTTTTGAATATCAAAATTTAACATCTTTCACCTCATCTTTATTATTTCATACTAATGTCTTTGTAGCATAAGTCTCCTTATTAATTCCACTTAAAAGCTTATAGTCTTTCTCTAGTTTTGATTTTTCAAAGTATATAGCAAATACAGTAGGCCCACTTCCACTCATAAGAACTTTTGCAGCACTACCCTCCTGAACAATCTTGTCTTTTGTATACACAATTATAGGATACCTCTTTACACTGAATAATTCAAGTATATTTGCCATATTGTTAATGACTTTACCGTAATTTCTCGCATTTAATCCATTTATGAGCTCTTTTGTGTTTATATGATGCCCTATAATTGCTGCTTGTTCTTGCTTCTCCGGTCTTTTTAGTCCAAGTTCTGCATCGATTCCCTTATAAACTTCTGCGGTTGAAACTCCTATGGATGGCTTACTTAATAATACATCACAATAAAGAGGTGTAACTGGCGTAAGTTGCTCTCCTATCCCTTCGGCTAGGGCACAAGTACAGGCTAATGCATCCTTGTTTATATATTCACCAAGCTGTGCATTTCCCTTAGCTTGGCCCATTATACAAAATGGTACATCTGCTCCTAGCCTAACCCCTAGGCGACAAAGTTCTTTTACGGACAGCCCTGCATCCCAAAGATTGTTTAGGGCATGAAGCACAGCCGCACCATTTCCACTGCCACCTGCTAGTCCCGCTGCCACAGGTATATTTTTCTCTATATATATTTGGACTTTACCCTGTTTATGCAAATACTCCATCATCATTTCTGCAGCTTTATATGCAATATTTTCGTTGTTTAAGGGTAAATCAGACCGGTTTGTGGTTAAATTGATTTGAGAGCCCTTTGGTGCTTGGGTTTCTGTCCATTTAACGATTACTAAATCATGCAGTTCCAACTGCTGCATAACCATCTCCACTTGATGATATCCATTTGGAAGAATCCCCAGCACATCTAACGATAAATTTATTTTTGCATAAGACTTTATGGATATTTCGTTCATTAGCAGTTCCTTTCTGAATTTATAATTAGTAAAACAGCTCACTTTATAGTGTTTCATAAAGTGAGCTGAAAATATTTGTTTTTTAATTTTTTTTCTTTCCTTTATTCTTAGGCTTTGTAGTCCCTGCCTGAGCTTTTCTTCTGGCAGCTTCTTCTGCAGCAGCTTTTCTGCCAGTAATATAACTACTTCCACCTGCTGAAATTGGCCTAGCGCCCTTTACGCGCTTATTATCATTAACAACTACATCATCCTCATCATAATCGTCGTCCTGAGCTTCCCTTGCAAGCTTTTTCTCCATCTTTCTGCGTTGTTTTTCCTTGTCTTTCTGGTCTTTAGCAACAATTTCTTCTACCGATTTGCCCGTTTCTTTTGCAATCTTATATGGATTAACCTTATCATCTGCAGCAGCTTCTTCTTTATCTTTTTCTTCTTTTCTTTTCGCAGATTTACTGGATACCCAGATAACACCTACCATCATGATACCCATCATAATCATATTTGCCTTCATAGAAGAACTGGTATCCACGGTATTAAATTTGATGTGTACATCCTCTCCAAGAGTATCTCCTGAAGCAGCCATTATGTCTCCAGAAACTGAAAGTTTGTATGCCCTGTCAGAAAGAAGTGTTTGTTTATCAACAAGTACTAAAACTAATCCCTTTTCTTTAGGACTATATAGAAGTCTAAGCGGTAGTTTGTTCCCTTTTGAATCGGTAAGCTTAACGCATTTCAAATTTGCCGCTTCGTTGTTTTTATCAATCATGTTCTGGTTAAAATACAGCTTTACTCCTGAATTTACAACCTGCATTCCTTTGTCACCGTTTCTCGGATAAGAGTCTTCAAGCTCCAAGGTTCCTGCAAAACAAAGAGATGTTGTCATCATTACCATTAATAGTGTCAGTGCAACTATTGCACCTATTCTTTTTTTCATTTAAGTTCCTCCACTTTCTATTTTGTGAGCCCTGGGTCCTTCTGTTTGTCCCATTTGGAACCCCTTAGCCGTAATTCTTTAAAAAAAGTTTTCATAATGCCAGAACATTCCTCTTCCATAAGGCCTACTTCTATTTCAACAAAATGATTTAATCTTTCTTCTTGAATAATATTAAACACTGAACCACAAGCACCGCCTTTAGGATCCATGGTGCCAATAAAAATCTTACTCATTCGAGACCAAACAATAGCGCCGGCACACATGGCACACGGCTCACAAGTCACATACAAATTGCAATCAAGCAGTCTCCATCCTCCTAAAGTCTTCGCTGCTTCTCGTATAGCAATCAATTCTGCATGTGCTGTCGGATCTTTTAAAGTTTCTGTTAAATTGTGTCCTCTGCCTATGATTATTCCATCTTTTTCAACCACAGCTCCAATAGGAATCTCACCGCAGGCATAGGCTTTTCCGGCTTCAGCCAGTGCATCTATCATATAATTTCTCATATACCTTACAATGTTATCACAATCGCATACATTATTCAAGAAAAAAACGACCCTTAAAAAGCGGTTTTATATCTGGAATTCTCCGCAACAACTATCATATTTACTATGACTACCTTTTTTTGTATAATTATGGTTTACCAAACCGTTTAATGCCCTGTTTATTAATGTTATTTGAAATAATGCCATAAACATAATTTTAAGTGTCTAACGGTTGTTTTTACACAGGCTAAACAACATGTAAAATTTAATATAAATACATAAATATAATTACTTATCATGGCCTAATCCATTTGTGAAACAAATTAGCGATGGGTCAGAAGGAGGCTTTTTATGAGTGATCAAAACAGGTTATCACAGCTAACATCGGAGAAAACAGAATTTAAAAGAGAAATTGGTGTGTTTGGAGGAGTTAGCATAATCGGGGGAATCATGATTGGTTCTGGGATTTTTTATCTAGGTTCATATGTTATTGAAAGAACCGCTATGAATTTAGGCCTTGCACTTATTTGCTGGGTTATTGGAGGTATGATCTCCATCATGGGAGGTCTTTGCTATGCAGAACTTGGTGCTGCCATGCCTAGAGCTGGAGGAAGAGCCTTATATTTAAATGAAGCTTATCATCCAGTTGTAGGTTTTCTTGCCGGATTTACAGATTGGCTTATTGGTGGTCCTGGTTCGGTTGCTGCTATTGCAATAGCTCTTCCTACTGCCTTAAAATCATTCATCGATATCAGTGATCTTGGCATCAAAGTTTTTGCAATTGTTTTAATTATAGGTCTTACCATTTATAACTGCTTGGGAGTAAAAAAAGCATCTGCATTACAAAACGTATCTATGGTTGCTAAATTAATCCCTATTATTGTTATAATGGTTACCGCTTTATTTTGTGGTACGGTTACACCTGATTTATCCCTTCATTCGGCAATAGAGTCAGCTTCTACAGGTACTGGAAATATCTTTACTATGATTGCTTTTGCTGTGGTTGCTACGTTATGGGCTTATGAAGGATGGACAAATTTAAACACTGTGGCTGAAGAAGTTAAAAATCCTAGAAAGAATCTGCCCTTAGCATTGTTAGTAGGTATAGGCGGTATCACAATATTATATACATTGTTTAACTATTCTATCTTCAGAGTACTTACCCATGAAGAAATCCAAGCTATGATTACTAGCGGAAATTTTTATTTAGGAACTGCTGTTGCTCAAAAAGTTCTAGGTAGTACCGGTGCTGTAGTTGTAACAGTTGGTATGGTACTTGCAATGTTTGGCTCTTTAAACGGCCTAATTTTAGCTCAACCACGTATGTACTATGCAATGGCAGAAGAAGGACATTTCTTCAAAAGCTATAAAAAACTGCACCCTAAATATAGAGTCCCTACTACTGCAATTATTGTTCAAGGGGTAATCTCTATAATACTTGTAATGATGAGGAATCTTGACCAGCTTACAACACTTGTTGTATTTACTGCTATGATTTTCAACTTACTAACTATTTTAGCAGTTCCAGTCTGCAGAAAAAGATTTCCACAAATTGAGCGCCCTTACAAAGTATGGGCTTATCCGGTTTCTGTAATAATTACTGCTTTAATTTTCTTTGGTTTGCTTATAAATACGTTCTTTGACGATCCAACAAGTGCTATAGTTGGTTTTTCTGTTCCACTTATTGGTATAGGTTTTTATATGTACTTTGATAAACAATTAAAGAAATCCAAACTATAATCAGTTTATGTGGGGGGTAAAATAACAAATGAAAACAATATTACATAATGGTAAAGTGTATCTTGAAAGAGAAAAATTTGCTGAGGCAGTTTTTATAGAAAACGGCATTATTACTAAGGTCGGTAGTAACAAAGAAGTTTTAGCTAAAACCATCGATGGCTGTCAGGTTATTGACTGCAGAGGAAAAACAATTATTCCAGGCTTAAATGATTCCCATTTGCATCTTCTTATGCTTGGAGATTCAATGTGTCAAGTTGCCATCAATGATTGTATTTCCATAGATGACATGATTAATAGATGTAAAAATTTTATGTCAGAGCATCCTGACAGCATTAGGCAGGGTATTCACACAATTGGCTGGAACCAAGACCTTTTTATTGATGAAAAAAGGAATCCCAACCGATTTGATTTAGATAAAATTTCTACTGAAATACCTATTATTTTAGAAAGAATCTGTGGTCATATTCTTTCCACAAATACTAAAGCTATTGAAATCCTAGGTATTGATGGTAACTCACCTCAGTGGGAGGGCGGTACTTTTGAAATAGGCAATGACGGCTATCCAAATGGAGTATTTACTGAAAATGCTTGTAATTTTGTTAAGGATATAATTCCTGAATTTTCTCCTGAAAAAA
This sequence comes from uncultured Aminipila sp., assembly GCA_963524205.1. Taxonomy (GTDB): domain Bacteria; phylum Bacillota; class Clostridia; order Peptostreptococcales; family Anaerovoracaceae; genus Aminipila. The sequence continues at coordinate 13,359 of CAURED010000019.1, read as the reverse complement.
GAGAGGAAATGTTTGTAAAGAGTATGGAATATGCTGTATCTCACGGTCTTACAAGTGTTCAAAGTAATGATATAGGGACTACAGTTCTTGATATTCCTACTTATTTTAAAATGTTTCATAAAGTATTTAATGAAGGTAAAGGATTACTTCGTTACAGACACCAAGTTTGTTTTAATAAACTTGAGGATTTTAAAGATTACATTAAAAATGGTGAATTTTCAAAGGGCCAGTATCCTGAAGATTCATGGCTTACACTTGGACCTTTAAAGTTGTTTAAAGACGGAAGCCTTGGCGCTAGAACAGCTTTAATGAATGAAGAATATGCGGATGAATCCGGCAATTATGGACTTGAATGGATAGGTAATGGGGAAATGGAACAGTATTGCAAACTTGCTACTGAAGCTGGAATGCAAGTAGTTACTCATGTTATAGGGAATGCTGCTATTGAACAGACTATTAACTGTTATGAGAAAGCTTTTATAGATGGGAAAAATGCTCTTAGACATGCTCTTGTTCACTGCCAAATTACCGATAAAGCTTTACTTGAAAGAATTGCACGTTTAGACATCCTTGCTATGTACCAGCCAATCTTCCTTGACTATGACATGCATGTGGTGGAAGACCGATGTGGAAAAGAACTGTCCTCCACATCTTATGCTTTTAAGACTTTACATGATTTAGGCGGGCATATTTCTTATGGAACTGACTGCCCTGTGGAATCATGTAATCCTTTTCCTAACCTCTATAGTGCTGTAACACGTAAAGATTCAAAAGGTAATCCACCTTCTGGTTTTTATCCAAAGGAATGTGTAGATATTTATACAGCTATAGATGCTTATACTGAAGGTAGTGCTTATGCTGAATTTATGGAAAATAAAAAAGGACGTATCAAAGAAGGCTTTTATGCCGATATAGTCGTACTTGATAAAGATATCTTTACCGTACATCCTATGGAAATAAGAGATATCCTTCCTGAACTTACCATAGTAGGCGGAAAAATTGTCTACAATAGAGGTAATTTATAGGTTTTATTATATGAATAAGCAGGCAGCACCAAACTCCTGCTTATTTATATTTACTGACAGCTTTGATTTTGGATATGCTATACTATAGCTAAAAGTATACTACTTAGGAGTAAACAGATGCACGCAGATATTTTAATAAAAAACGGCAAATGTATAACAATGAACGACCAAGAAATCTTAAATTGGGTTGCTATAAAAAATGATAAAATTATTGGACTTGGCCACAATGAAAATTATGACCAATTTATTTCTACTGATACAATTATTCTTGATGCAAAGAAAAACACTGTAATCCCAGGATTTATTGACAGTCATTTTCATGTAGTGCTTACTGCCCTAAACGCAGCAAGCCTAGATTTAAGTAAAGCTAGAAGCTTTGAAGAAATAGGCAGGCTTATTTCTGATGCCTCTTTAAAATACCCAGGTAAACATATCCGAGGTATACATTTGCAACATGAGCTTTTAAAGGAACATCAATATCCAAATAGACTTATATTAGATAAATATTGTAACAATGCTCCCATTTCTCTTCACTCTTCCGACTATCAAGTTAGTATTTTAAACACTTATGCAATGTTATACTTTAAAATTCCTTTTACTACTATAGGAGTGGAAATTGACGAAAAGCAAACGCCTACAGGGATTTTTAGAAACCAGGCAAATGCTATTCTTTATTTAAATACACTAAAAGATGTCAATGATGAGTATAGAAAAACTGTTGTTTCAAATGTTATGAATAAACTCCTTTCAAATGGAATTACTACACTTCATGCCATGGAGGGTGGCCGTATGTGTGGTGGAACGGATATAGATATAGATGCAGAGTTTATATACCGTTATGCTAAAGAATTTCCTATTGACATGGAGTTATTTTATCCTACTATGAATATAGACAAAATTAAAACAATGAGTCTGAACAGAATCGGTGGAGTCATATACATAGATGGGACCATTGGAGGCCACACTGCTGCATTAACATTTCCTTATGCAGACAAGCCTGAATCAAAAGGAAACATATGGCTGCCTCAGGATGATATAAATGAATTTGTTTTAAATTGTTATAAAAATAAATTGCAGCTTTCTCTTTTTACTTTAGGTGACAGGGCTGTTGAAGCCGCATTAATTGCTCATGAAAAGGCAATAGCACAAACAGGTATTACTGGCCTGCGTCATCGTCTAGAGCATGTAGAAATTTCAAGTGAAAGCCAAATGATGAGGGCTCATAATCTTGGTATTATTTTTTCTATGCAGCCCACTTATGAACTGTACTGGGGAGGTAAAGGAAAGATGTATGAGCAGCATTTAGGTACACACTATGAAAATACTAATTCTTTTAAAGAAATTATAGACAATGGTGTTATCATCTGCGGCGGTTCTGACAGTGATGTTACAGAACCCAACCCACTGCTTGGCATTCATAGTGTTGTTAATCATCCTGTAAAATCCCATAGGCTTGATGTTTTTCAAGCCCTGAGACTTTATACTTACAACGGTGCCTTTGGCATATTTCAAGAAAATAAAAAGGGCTCTATAGAACTTGGCAAGATGGCGGATATTGTTATATTAAATGAAGATATTTTATCCATTGCACCTGATAAGATCAAAGATGTAGAAGTCTCTACGACAATAAAATCCGGTGAACTTCTATATAATGTTAATAATTAATGCAGTAGAATAGGTAAAAACATGTTAAATATTTCTTTTTTAGGTAAAGTAACATTTGAATTTAATGGTGAAAATATTACAGAAAAAATAGGTAGTAAGGCTACAGCTTTAGTGGCTTTATTAATGTTGCACACAGGTAAAGACATGCTTCGAGAGAAAATAATTACCTATTTATGGCCTGATAGTAACGAAGATGCAGCAAAATATAATTTAAGATATAATTTATGGCAACTAAAAAAAAGCATATGTAGAGATTCTAATAGTCAGGATTTTATAAAAATTAACAAAGACTATTGCAGTATAAATATGGACTATGATTTTGATTGCGATTTACTAAGGGTCATAGGTTTTAAGCGAGATAATACCGATACCATGGAAACGCTGATAGAACTAAAAGGCCTCTTTGCTGGTGATTTTTTTGAGGGATATTATTTTAATAACTGTGATGAATTTAATGAATTAATTATTTTTCAAAGGAACTACTTCGAAAGCTGCAGAGTACGGATTTTAAAAAGGCTAACTGAACTTTTAGAAAAAAATCTTGACTATGAAGCTTGTATTGAGGTTATTAACAACATCTTAGAAATCGAGCCTTATGATGAAAATCTTGCTGCAAAAATCATTGAACTTCATGCTGCTAATGAAAATAGAGGCGGCGCAATTAAATTCTATAAAAGCTTTTGCAATAAATTAGTATATGGTCTTGGTATAGAGCCTTCTCAAAAACTGCAAGCACAATATAATGAGTTAAAAAAATCCATTTCAGAGGTGATAATACCTTTACATAGCGAAAATTCACCTGATGATAATGATTCCTCTGATTCTAAGATTTTTATCATAACAGACTGTATTTATAGCGTTAAATTTTTTTGGATTACAGATTGCTATGAAAAGATTTGTAAGATTAAAAACATTTCCGTACGGACCTTTTTAAACTCTGCTGATATATCTGCCATATCTTTTATTCAGCCTTCCTTGGCAAATTCTGATGCAATTTCAACCCTAAATGCAGTTCCTGATGTAAGAATTGTAAAAGCATTTATACACCTTATAGAAAATCTTTGTACTCAGTACTCTTTAACCATAAAGATAAATAATTTTAATTCTATGGATAAGATTTCTTCAGAGATTTTACAGTATCTGAATAGACAAAACATAAAAAATCTGAATATTATTAATAATTAATAGTATAGGAAAAGTTAACCATATTTCCTCTTAGATAAAAAAGCTAAACATGCCTGTTTTAATAGGATGTTTAGCCTTTTCTTATATTATTAAATTATATAAACAAATTTACATTTGATTGTTCTGCATCTCCAAGATATGCTGCAACGCCTGCAAGCTCAACACCGTCAATCAGTTCCTCCTTGGTGATCCCCATAACGTCCATTGACATGGTACAAGCTACAATCTTAACACCATTTTCCATAGCCTTTTTCATTAAGTCCTCTAAGGAATCAACATTTTTATCATTCATTACTTTCTTCATCATTTTTGTTCCCATGCCGCCCATATTCATGTTAGAAAGTTTTAATTTGGAGGTTCCTCTTGGCATCATCATTCCGAACATACCGTCAAGAATTGGTTTTTTTACGTTCTGCTTTTCAGACTTTCTCAATGCATTAAGCCCCCAGAATGTAAAGAACATGGTTACTGGTCTGCCCATAGCTGCCGCCCCGTTCGCTATAATAAATGAAGCCAAAACCTTATCTAAATCACCACTAAATACTATCATTGTTTTCCCCTGGGGCAATTCAGCTTGTGCGCTTACATTTTTACTTTTTTCTTCATTCTGGTTATCTGATGCATTTCCCTTTTGGATATATACAATATTCTGCTTTCCTTCTCTGCTTGTTTTTACTAGCGTATTGCCAGTTCTCCTGCACCACGCTTCTATGTCTCTGGCAAAGCCCATATCTGTAGCTGCCACCTTAATTATCTGGCCTTCCTCAATTTCATTTATAGAATTAAATACTCTCATGATAGGTCCAGGGCATTGTAAGCCACTACAGTCTAAATCTTTTGTTATTACAATATTGTTTATATCCACTTGGCTTCCACCTTTCACATCTCCACGCTCTTTTGCTAAAATTTCTTCTGCTCTTGAAGTAAATTTAATATTTGGAGGGCAATTTTCTGACTTGCAAAATAACTTATCATGGAATGAAGATTTGTAAAAACCTGTTCCCGCAGGATAAACTGCTACATGTTTAAATCCTGAATTCATTAAAATTCTTGCAACATTGTACGAACGAACTCCTATAGCACAAAATGTGACTATTAAATTTTCCTTATTCAACTCATTCATTCTATCTCTGATTTGGCCAAATGGTATATGCACAGAATCCTCCACTGCAAATGCCATTCTTTCAAAGTCTTCTGTTACGTCAAGCACCGTAACATTAGGCACTCCCATTTTTTTAGCTAGTTCTTCTCGATTTTCTAAACCATTCCAAGGGATAAACTGAGTTATTCCATTCAAAATATTCTCAGCTACAAACCCTAACATATTTACAGGATCTTTTGCAGAGGAATATGGAGGGGCATAAGCCAGTTCTAATTTTTGCAAATCGGTTACTTCTGCCCCTAGGCGAATGGCTGCAGCTATCACATCAATTCGTTTATCAACACCCTCTACACCAACAATCTGTGCTCCAAAGATTTTACCCTCTGGAGAGAACAACATTTTCAAAGTTATCGGTGCAGCTCCTGGATAATATCCAGCATGAGATTTCTGATTTATGATTGCTACAAAATAATCCTCGTCAGCTTTTTTCCCCATTCGTATTAAAGTCTTTTCATTTAATCCGGTTGCCGCTACAGTAAAATCAAACACTTTTGCTACTGAAGTTCCTTGCGTTCCCTCATACGTTCCATGTGTTTTTGCATCAAGAATACCAAATTCTGCGGCAATATTTCCAGCACAAATTCGGGCCTGCTTATTGGCTGGGCCTGCTAGAGGAATCATTGTCTTCCCTTTTTCTATAAACTCCGTCACTTCAATTACATCGCCCACTGCATAAATATTTTTATCAGAGGTTTTTAGATATTCATTTACTAAAATTCCACCTTTTTGGTTTAATTCTAATCCTGACTCTTTTGCAAGCCCACTATTTGGTTTTATTCCAATAGACAAAATAATCATATCAACGTCTAAAGTTTTTCCACTGGCAAGAGTAATCCTGGTCTTTTCAGAATTTGCACCTTGCGATGAAGTGATGCTTTCAAACTTTTTCACTCCGTCTGACAAAATAAGCTGGACGCCATTCATTCTAATATTTTCATGGACTAACTGTGCCATTTCAAAATCTACTGGAGCCATTACTTGATCCTGCATTTCTATAATAGATACCTTACAGCCAGCCTCCTTTAGATTTTCAGCCATTTCAAGTCCAATAAAGCCTCCGCCTATAACTGCTGCAGTGGTTGGCTTTTTCTCGGTAATGTAACTTTTTATTTTATCTGTATCTGGAATATTCCAAAGGGTAAAAATACCTTCTCCATTAATCCCCTCAATAGGAGGTACAATTGGTGTGGATCCTGTAGAAATGACCAAATTATCGTAACTTTCCACATATTCACTTCCATCAAAATTCCTTCTTACAGTAACTGTTCTCTCTTCTCTATTTATGGATAGAACTTCGTTTCCTGTTCTTACATCTATATTAAAACGTTGCTTCATTACTTGTGGAGTCTGAAGGAGTAACGACTCTCTTTCCTTTATAACATCACCAATATAATAAGGAAGCCCACAGTTAGCATAAGAAATGTAGCCGCCCTTTTCCATAATAATGATCTCTATATTTTCATCAAGTCTTCTAAGTCTTGCTGCAGTCGTTGCTCCACCTGCAACACCGCCTATTATAACAACCTTTTTATTACTCATTATCCTATCCTCCATTCACATTTCTAGGCTTATTCTATCCGTATCAATAAAATGTTTCAGTGATAAAGTCACATTTCGAATTAGTTGTGTTATAATGTTCTTTAGATGATATTAACACTATTTTCAGAAAATTTAAATAGAATATGTAGAGGTGATATATATGATCAACGAAAACCTTCTTTCTGAAGTATATCCATTCTGGGATAAACTTACTCCACCTCAGAAAGCAGAAATATCTGCAAATACAGTAATACGTACTTTTGAACCTGGTGATATAGTCCATGCTGGAGGACAAGAATGTACTGGGGTCTTAGGTGTTATAAGTGGAAGGCTTCGTACCTTTATGCTTTCGGATGAAGGCAAGGAAATTACTCTTTTTCGACTTGTTGAGGGAGATAACTGCATGTTGTCCGCCTCCTGTATGATAAAAAATATTTCTTTTGATGTTCTCGTATCTGCAGAAATTAAGACTGAATTAGCTATAATAAATCCTTCTGTTTATGACAGAATAGCAAAGAAAAACCCTATTATGGAGGGGTTTATGAACGAAATTATTTCTATGCGTTTTTCAGAAGTCATGTGGATAATAGAGCAGTTGTTGTTTATGAAAATGGACAAGCGCGTATCCATTTTTCTTTTAGAACAATCTGCTTTAGATGAGAGCGACACCATTAGTCTGACTCATGAGCAAATCGCTGGGCATTTAGGTACTGCCCGGGAAGTGATTTCACGTATATTAAAATACTTAGCAAATGAAGGATATTTATCCGTATCAAGAAAAGGCATAACCATATTAAACCGTAAAGGCTTATCAAAAATGGCAGAGTGAAAACTCTGCCATTTTAGTATTTTACACACAAATCACTTATAATCAAACTGGGTCTACAATATCGCCAGTGTCTTTATCTATAGCGGTTATCCAATAGCCATAAGCAGTCATCCTGTTTTCTAAAGAGCAATCTGCTTTGGTAGCTTCCAAGCTCTCAGCGCCTACGATTGGCTGCCACAAAACAAAACCTGACTTACCTCCTTCGGGTTGTTCCTCATTTAAAAATCTTCCTGGTATACCTAAATAATATAACTTGGAATCTTCACCAAATATGTAATGTCTATATTTTGAAGCTCCCCACATCGCCCCTGGTGAAACCAATGGTATATTCTTTATATTGGCAATTCTCTTCCATCTTGCACCTGTCTTGTCCCTGCTAAATGGTAAAATATGCTCATAAAACTCTGCTGCTTTTGCGGTTTTTTCACATACTTCTTTCACGTACTCATTATAGAACTGATTATAGTTTGCTCTTTGTTTTCTTATATATGTCTGCACTTCTTCATATGGATTAGGTTTAAACACTTTTTCAATCACTTTTTCAGTCACTTCTTCCGTTATCTCTTTTCCTTCTTTAAAGCCTTCAAGTTCTTCTACTTCCTCTGCTATTGTTTCTACTTCATCTGCTATTGTTTCTACTTCATCTGCTATTGTTTCTACTTCATCTTTACTATTAAGTTTTTCTGCACTTGCCGCTACTACATTACTCCCGGAAAAAGCTAGCTTACCTTTTAATACAGGATGTAAAGGTTCTTTGTTTTCACGCATAGATACCGCTGCAACAATGGCTACAGAATAATCTGCAAGCTGCCCGCCTCTTCCATCAACATTCCCTGGATCAAATCTAAAATAATTTTCCCCAGTGCCAAATCTGTTTAAAATTAACGTACCCATGACTGCATGAATGGTCCGTTCTTTCTTTTCTCCAAACAAAATCAGTTTGTAAATGTAACGATTTCGTTCAAAAAACCGGAGATTTTGGACACTTAGAGAAATGGCTCCTTTATTGTTGCCTGTTTCTATTCGTAAGTTTCCATATATTGCCTGCTCTGTTTTTGCAGCGAAATCCCGATTTTCCTCAGAAAGAAGCACCATCGTTTTGTTATATTTTGTATATTCCATATTGCCCTCCCTTGTCATTTTTAGTACTATATACATATATATGGGGAAGGGGATTAATTTATGATACTTGATGTAATTGTTGCTGTTGTAATTATAGGCACTATGGTTCAGGGGTACAGGCATGGTTTGCTCCAAACGCTTGTCCACACGGTTGGCTGGTTTTTAGCTGTTGCTTTTGCCTTTATATGGTCACCTAAATTTAATGCATTTATCTTAGACAATACAGATTTATATTCATCCATTTATGGAAATATAAATGAAAAAGTCAGCACAACTCTTACTCCTGCAGAAATGCAGGGAAATATGCCGACTATTATTCAGGATTCACTGACAAATTTAATTAACTCGTTATCTGGTTCTATTTCAGTGGGTTTATCTAATTTACTTTTTACAATTGCTTGTTTTTTGATTATAACACTAGCCGTTCAGGCAGTACTTCACATTGCTATATCCTTAGTTTCAAAGAAGCATAACCAGGGAATTACTGGCTTCTTCGATGGTTGTCTTGGTATGGTTTTCGGCTTTATAAAGGGCATTATCTATGTCTTTGTACTACTGGCTTTGATGGTTCCTATAGCTTCGCTTGCAGATCCTAAAGTCATGACTTTTCTTACGGAAAGCCTAGGTAATTCCTATTTTGCCAATGAGCTTTACGATAACAATTTGATTCTGCTGATTATGAAAGATTTGCTCTAACGGCAAAAAATTATACCAACTACTGCCATAATCATTATGATCTTTACTGGGCTCATTTTAAATTTTGCTGCTAGTATTACTGTTGCTACAAAAACCAGACACGGTATTATTTCAATCCCACTAGAAATATCCCCTAATGCCCATTTTATATATCCCCATGTTAATTCTATGCCAGCTGATGTCACCGAGCCATTCAATAGCATACTATTTTCCATATTTATAAGGGCAGACTCTCCTACAAATACGGATGCAGCCGCTATTAACCCTACTGTTGCAGGACGAATTCCTGCAAATGCCGCTTCAATGCCTTTATTTTCATTAAACTTATCTAAAAACTTTATGACGGTTATGATTAATAAATACGATGGCAATGCAACGCCTAAAGTTGCACATATAGCTCCAGGCAGGCCCGCAAAATTATATCCTATAAAAGTAGCTGCATTTACGGCTACAGGTCCTGGGGTAACTTGTGATAGTGCTACTAAATTGGAGAATTCTTCTGATGACATAAATCCAAACTGCTGCACGGTCTGAAATATCAAGGGCAGCATTGCCAGCCCTCCACCAAAGCTAAAAAGGCCTATCCTAAAGAAGGAGAAAAATAATGTTAAATATATCATTACTTATCCTCCTTATTCTCATCTGAAGGACTATTTTTCAATATTGAATTAGCATCCTCTTTTATGGTTTTGCTATTAATATTCTTTGATTTAGTCCAATAAGGTATCAATCCTGCAAATGCTCCTAGTATGATAGCCCATACTGCTGTTACTCTAAAAACTGCAATCATAACAAAAGCAATAACTGCAATCGCCCATGCAAACTTGCTTTCTAAAACCTGTTTTCCCAATTTAACTGCTGCAAATAGTATCAACCCACAGGAAGCTGCTTTAATAGAAACAAATGCTCCATTCACATAGGGATTACTGCCAGCTGCATCTAAAAAAATAGCTGCAAGTATTATAATAATTAAGGAAGGCATGATAGTTCCTAAAGTTGCTGCGATTGAACCTGCCAGTTTATTTTTTCTATATCCTACAAAAGTTGCTGCATTTATTGCAATAACTCCCGGTAATGACTGGCAGATTGCTATGCAGTCTATCATCTCATTCTCTTTTAACCATTTATTATCATCTACCACCATACGTTGAATAAGTGGCAGCATTGCCAACCCGCCGCCTATAGTAAATAATCCTATCTTAAAAAACGATGTAAATAATTTCCATAAATCTTTCATGTTTTATCCTTTTCACTTTAATTTTATGACCCCTTTTTTCCCATGATACATTTCTACCATTGCTTCCCCGTTTTCTATAGGCCAAGCCCTATCAAATACAGGTTCAACAACTATTCTTCCTTTTGAGTCCATGTAACCTAATTTTTGATTTCTCCCAGGAAACGCGATTAATCCTTCACTATAATAGCATATTTCATCTGGTAAAAATTGCCCTTCAGGACTTTTATATGGTAAAGTAAATAATACTTTACCTTTTGTATCCAAGTATTTTAATTCCTTGTCAAACTGTGCCACAGCTATTCCTTCTGAAAAAGCGTACATATATTGGCATGCGGGAACATCAGAAATAATTTCCTCATTTTCATTAATAATATGCCAGCCTTTAGTATCTTTAACTACTGCAACACCTTGATTGAAAGCTGTGGCCTCTTCATATGACTTTGTTGATACCTGTTGAAAATTATTATCTAAATATATCCCTGCCCAATTCTCTTTATTATTTGTATAGAATACTAAAATTCTATTTTCCGAAGCCTTTTGTATCATATTATACTTGGGTTCTAATACCACGTTGCCATTTATATCAATTAACCCATCATATGTATCCCAATATCCCAGCCCGTCACTAGAGTGAATTTTACTTTTCACTTCATATTGAAACAACTTTTTTTCACTATCAAAACTGCTTAACCACTCACACTTTACTTTCAATTGCACGTTTCCTGCCATGTCGATTACATAACGTTGCCCCTTTTTTTCTACACATGCATAACCATTTTCAAACATGCTGACATCTTGAAAGTCACCTTTTATAAAATCTGTGCCGTCTAATTTATAATAATGATATTTTTTAGTGTCATAATTTTTTGCCAGTATATACTCTTGTTCTGAACCAATTTCTAATCTTTCATATATTGGTGGAATTATTATTTTCCCCTGGCTGTTTTTAACACCACATAGCTTTTCATACGATGCATCATCATTATTATCCTCAATCATAAGTTGTAAATTTAATACTTTTAAATCTTTATCTAACTTTCTAATGTCATTATCCCAATGACTATAAATCTCGCTTAAAGGTACTACCCATTCTACGCCTACTACTCTTTCTCTTGCATCTAAATAATTATTCCATGGTATGTACCCTACATAAATTATTAGCCCGATTATACAAACACATATAAGCCTTACTCCCCATCTATTTTTCATTTTACTCATGTTGGAATTAGCACTCCTTTTCCAAAGCCTCCGATAGCAAAACCCTTTTCTTTTTCATTACAGGTTTCCCGTTGCTTATTACAAACTTCTTCAATAACAGGCATGGAAAGACCACTGCCCATGTTGTTATCTGGTGGATCAGCTCTTTGGCCTTTATATTCAAAAAACTTTTCCCCATCGCTGACCATTTTATTTAGTCTCTGAAATTCTTCTTGCAAAATATCCTGCCCTTTCTCCGTCAGCTTATAAATTTTTCTCCGGTTTTCTTCTGCAACCTGAAATATAATCTCTTCCTTTTCAAATCTTCCCAGAAGTGCATATAAAGTTCCTGCACCCACAGCAACCCTGCCTTCTGTAAGTTCACTTATCATCTGCATGATTCCGTATCCATGATTTTCTTTTATAAGTGAAAGCAGAACATAATACATTGGTTCTGTCAGTGTTTTCAATTGTTCTCTTGCCATTGTTACCTCCATTTAATTATTATTTTATCTTGTCATATACGTAGTAAAATACTCATAAATGCTAATAAAATACAATAAATACCCACTAAAACTTAGTACTTTATACTTCTCTTTTTCTGGGTATAAAAACAGCATATATGTAGCGGATAATAAAACCAAAATAGATATTATACCCATTGACAGGAATGTAATCTCCCAAGTCGGCCCAAAGCCTTTTCCAGGATTTATTCCAGACCCCCATATCTCATATGAATACCCTGCAATTGCAACTGAAGGGAAAAAAATAAAGGAACTAATTGTTAAAATGTTTTCCCACCATCGTATTTCTTTTTTCATACTATTATTTGTAGGTTTTTCTCCTGTTTTTATACTTTTTTTGCACCATAAAGTGAGGATTAAATTACATATTGCTAGAATCGAAGTTAATAAAAAAACAACCACTATAATATAGCTTACTACCCGATTAATTCCTATACCCCCCAATCTAAACATCACCCATACTAAACCTAATAAAAAGGCAGCAGACAAACTAGATTTTAAAAATAGCCCATCGTCTTTTATTCCTTTTTTAAGGTTTTCTAGCTCTGAATACTCGTCTGTATATAAGGGAAATGCACAATTTTTCTCAGCAGCAAATATATGTAACTTATTTCGGAAACAGTCAACATTGTTCCAACCTAAATCATTTAGGAATTCATAGTAAGCTTCTTTTTCCTTACCCAACAATTTACAGTGCACATCAACTGCATATTGTAAACTTTTAGCATATTGTTTTTTCTCAAACATGGCGAATCCTTTAATCCAACCTTTTCCAGTCCCTTTAAATTCGTACCCCTTTAATGCCATATCATTTAAGAGCTTTTCAGCATCATTATGGTCTAATACCCCAAAATTAAAGCTTTTAATAATATGCTTCATTCTGTATATCCCCCTTAAGCCTATTGTTTAATTTAACAATTCATTTATTTCCTATTTATTAAATTATTATATTTTATAACGTGTATCGTTATATCATAATTCGATATATATGATTTAAGTATACTCTCATAAAAAATATGTGTCAATATTTCCTTATTATTTTGTCTACTTATTTTCATATAACTAATAAAATGCCATAATCTTATAATTTTTATCTGTGTTTACCCTCATACATAAAATTCAACCTCAATTGTAAAATGAGAATCCATACCTTAAAAAGCAGTCTACAATGACTCTAT
>CAURED010000018.1:0-70719 GCA_963524205.1 uncultured Aminipila sp. | reverse complement strand
GTATTGAATAACATCAGTAATAATATGTCAAATGTATCTACACCGGGGTATAAAGAGGATACACTTGCAACAACAACTTTTGGAGATGTTTTAATAAATAGGACTGGGAATAAAGATAAGAGTGTATATACACCACTCAATAATTCTTCAATGATTAAGACTGCCGATGAACTAGTAACAAATTATACTGCTGGAATATTAGATTTCACAGACAGGAAGTTAGACTTTGCAGTAGGGGGTAACGGATTCTTTCAAATTCAGACGCCTAATGGAGAAACTAGGTATACTAGAAATGGTTCATTTAACATAGATGGTGATGGATATTTATCTCTCCAGCACATAGGAAGAGTAATCGGTGAGAATGGCCCTATACAAGTAGGAACAGACAAAATTAGTGTTACTGCAGAAGGAAACATTACGGATTCAGAAACTGGAGAGGCACTTGGGAAGATGAGTCTGGTGAATTTCACAGATTATACTCAAGTACAAAAGGTTGATGAAGGGATGTTTAAAACAGCAAACCCTTTAAATGCTGTTGTGGCTGATGGAGAAGTCATGCAGGGGACACTAGAGCGTTCTAATGTACAGGCCATGGATGAAATGATGGCTATGATGTCCAGCCAGAGAGCGTTTCAGAGTGCAAGCCAGATTGCAAAGGAATATGATCAGTTAATGGGCAAAGCAGTTGAGCTAGGTGCTTTATAATTAGGGAGGTTGTTAAATGGATATTTCTTTCTATACTGCCGGAGTAGGTGCTAAAGCACAACAATCGAAGCTGGATGTAATAGGCAATAATATGGCAAATGTCAACACTACAGCATATAAGTCTCAAAGCGCAGGCTTTGTAGATTTACTATATAGCAATATAAGAGATTCTGCGGACAAAGATTCACAACTTAAAGTTGGCAGTGGTATCCGTTTGGAAAAAACGGATAGCAATTTTAATAATGGCGGAGTTCTGCCTACTGATAATCCAACCGATTACAACATAGTTGGTTCAGGTTTTTTTGCAGTTCAAAATCCTGCTACTAATAAAATATATTACACGAGAGACGGAAGTTTTCAACATTCCCTTAGAAATGATGGTGAATTTTATTTAGTAACTGCAAATGGAGAACTGGTTCTTGATAAAAATTTTGAAAGAATAAAAGTTGATTTACCAGGTAAAGAAGAGACAAAAGATACCGAAGATACAAATGATACGAACAACACGAAGGATACAAAAGAAGCACAAAAACCAGGAGTCTTTGATTTTAAGGTAAAAGATGGTATGCTTCTGCAAGGAGACAATTTATTTTCACCTACCGCAAAAAATGGTGAGCCTATATTGCAAGAAGATGCGCAGCTTCAATCCGGGTATCTGGAACTTTCGAATGTAGAGGTTTCTAATGAAATGGTAAAACTTATTGAAACACAAAGAGCTTATTCAATGTCATTAAAGATGGTACAGACTTCAAATGAAATAGAAGAGGTTATTAATAACCTTAGATAATTAGTTATTACTTATTTATCAAGCTAGGAGTATCTGAGATGAGTAGAGTGTCGAACACAACGGAAGAGAAAAAAAGTGGACTTGAGCAGAAGGTTGACAAGTTTTATCATAAAGCAGTGGAGATGTTTAAACATAATGCTGATAATGAAAACTTACAGGAAGAAAATATTACTTCTGTTTCAGGGCAGATGAGTAATGAGAAAGAGCAAATTGAGCAGGAAATGCAGCTTGTGGAAGAGAGTATGAATATTGAGGACATCTTTGATAAAGAGGTAGTGATAGAAGATGTGAATATAAAGAGCGATATTCTGAATAGTAAACAGACATCTAAGATGGAAGAACAAACTGATAAACTTGATAATAATGATGAACTTAATGATATGGATGAACTTGACAACTTGTTAGACCAAAAGGAAACAGAATCAGTTTTTGACCAAAGTGCAGATAAATCTGACTGGGAGAAAAATCCTGTCACATTTACGTTATTTTTCTCTGCGGATAAGATGAATGCATATATAAGAGCACAAGATTATAGGCGCGGAAAAGATGTAGATAATCGGATATCTACAGATGTGATATATGAACTATTAAAAGAAAAAGATGTTACATATGGTATTGATGAAGCGGGCATAGTGGAATACTGCAGGGGTGACACTTTTTATAAAGATTTTCAGGTGGCAACAGGATTAAGACCAGTTAAAGGTGAAGATGGAAGTATCGAATATTTCTTTTCAATGGATTTAAGAAGTGCACCTACAGAAAATGATGATGGTACAGTGAATTATAAAGAACTTGGACTTATACGAAATGTAAGCGCTGGAGATGTTTTATGCAGAATTACTCCTCAGACTGACGGCGTTGAAGGTATTGATGTTTTTGGTAAACCTGTGAAAGCTACACCAGGTAAACCAGCAGTTATAAACAGCGGAAAAGGTGTAGAGGTATCCGAGGATGGACTAGAGTTTATTGCTATAAACAATGGAATGGTGGAAATTAATAAGGGTGCGGTGGAAATTAAAGAAGTTTATACAATTTCTGGTGATGTAGGTCCAGCCACAGGAAATATTCGGTTTAATGGCGCTGTTATGGTTATGGGAAGTGTTCTTTCTGATTATGCCATTTATGCAAACGGAGACATAGTAGTTAACGGTTATGTTGAAGCTAGTATTTTAAACTCAACTGGGGATATCTTAATAAAAAATGGAATTAACGGTATGAAAAAAGGTTTTCTTAAGGCAGATGGCAATGTGACTGTAAAATTTGCTGAAATGGCCAGGGTTGTAGCTGGAGAAAATTTCTACTGTGATTATTGTATTAATTGTGATGTCAGAGCTGTAGATTCGATTATTGGTAAAGGTAAAAGAGCTTCTCTGCTGGGAGGTAACTATATAGCTGGGAAAATTATTGAGGTAAATTCAATTGGAAGTGATTTAAATATTCCTATGGATGTTCAGATAATCCCTAATTGGCAGGATATTAAAAATTTAAAGACTAAGCCAGAAGAAAGAATTAGAGAAAACCAGGAAATTATGTCGCAATATGAAGATGCCTTTTCTAAGTTGAAACATTCTTATGACTTGCTAGATGGAGAGATAACAAGGGCTGCTAGAAAGAACAGCATGGATACAGAAGAAGAGATAGAGGCAAAGAAGAAAAAAGTTTTGATACTTATGCAGAAAAAAACAGACATTAGACGTGAAATGATTGAAGTTCAAGAAAAAAAGGACAAGTTGAATTCTACCGGTTCCTGTGAAGGATGTATGGTTATAGCAAGAAAAGTAATACACACAAGTGTCAGAGTTATAATTGGAGCCGCTATGCTTAGAATTAATGGACACAAGGATCATCAAACCTTTATTGAAGATAACGGATCTATTGAATCACATAATGTGACTCCTGGTTCTGTATAAAAATGCAGTAAACTAAGTTGTTTAGATAATTTAATTATTGACGTAAGAACAAAATAAATGTGGAAGAGGGAGATAATATAATGGGTATAAAAAGTTATGAGGATTTGGACAGTATGCAGCTGGATGCATTAAGAGAAATAGGGAATATAGGTTCGGGAAATGCTGCGACTGCATTGTCTGCAACTATTGGCAAGCCTGTTAATATAGATGTACCTAGTGTAAAAATCCTGGATATTAATGAAGCAGTAGAAGCATTAGGTGGTGCAGAAAAAATTGTCGCAGGTATACTTGTTAAGCTGGAGGAGGGCATACACGGGGCGATGATGAGTATTCAAACTTTGGATGTTATCAATCTGATGCTTGAAAGTTTACTTGGAATAACAGTTGAAAACTATGAAGATATGGATGAAATGCATATATCAGCAGTATGTGAGATTGGAAATATATTAATGGCTTCTTATGTAAATGCTATTGCAGATATGACAGGTATGGCTGTAAACATTTCAGTACCTGCTATCTCCATAAATATGATGGGGGCACTTATAACGGTTCCTATGGCTACATACTGTTATGAGGCTGATAAGATTATGATGATTGAGGGGAAATTCTCATTTGATGGGATTATGCATAAACATAATTTATTATTAATACCAGATGTAGATTCATTGACAAGAGTTCTAACAAGATTAGGAGTATATAATGAGTAATATGGCCACTGTGGGTATTGCTGAAATGGGAGTTGTGAAAGGTGACGATAAATTAATTACTTATGCTTTAGGCTCCTGTATTGGAGTATGTATCCATGATAGAAATTCAAAGATTGCAGGGATGGTACATATCATGCTGCCAACAGTCCCTACGGATGGCAGTGGAAAGTCTGTATGCAGATATGCAGATTCGGGGATTCCAGCCCTTGTTAAAAAAATGGAAAGTATAGGTGCAGTACGTAGAAATATGACTGCTAAAATTGCTGGAGGGGCCAAAATGTTTAATATACCTGGTGATTCTGTAGTAGGAAACATTGGGCAGAGAAATCTTGAAGCCGTAAAAAAGACTTTAGCGGAAATGCGTATTTCGATAATTGGGCAGGATGTAGGTTCGGATTATGCAAGAACTATGACCTTTAGCGCAGATGATGGAATGGTAACCATTAAAGCATTCTCCAAAGGTACGAGTACATGGTAATAGCAGAGCCAGCCTTAAAAAGGCTGGCTCTTAGTTTATTATTAAGTTATTTTAATCTTTTCTCTGGATACTTTTCTATAATTTTATCTATTACTGATTCTGAATGGGCAAGAGCGCGTATAAGCATTGGGTTATATTTGTTTTGAAATGCAAGCACTTTTTCCATAGCCATTTCAAATATATTGTCAACGATTCCGTAATAATCACGAGAAAACTTGTCAAAATCTGTAGCGAGACATACAACTTGTGCTGAAAGGGGAATTTCGTTACCTTTTAACCCGTTAGGGTAACCAGAACCATCCCAATTTTCATGATGGTTTTGAGCAATATTTATTGTTAGCTGTATATAGCTATCTAGAGCAGGATTATTATTGATTTGTAATAGTTCGGCTCCCTTTGTAGTGTGAGAATTATATATAGCGCGCTGCTGATCAGTTAAAATATCTACATTTCTTAAGATATCATCAGGAATTGCAACTTTTCCGATATCATGATATGTAGATGCACGTATAATCAGTTCTATTTGAGATTCATTCAGGTTAACACCGCTAGCACTATTTTTAGATAGTATTTTTAGAAGCGTTCCAGTAAAAAGAGAAACCCTCTTTAAATGATAAGGTGTTTCAATTTGACGGAAACTATATAAATTTTTTAAGGTTTTGTTTAGAAACTTATCAAACTCTTTTAAGTTTTCAATGTCAGTATCACTATTGGATACTAACTGGTTTAGCGCTTTGCCTGGTATTTTTGAAGAATTACCTAAGAGTGATAATACCCTTTGTCTAAAGAAATCAGGTTCAAATGGTTTTGCCATAAAGTCAGAAGCTCCATACTGAAAAGCCTTTAATATGTTTTCTTTTATGGCTTCAGTCCCTGTTAGAATAATAGGAACATTTTTAGCATGATTAATCATTCTGATATGCTGTAATACATCAAATCCATCCATACGGGGTAATGAAATATCAATTATAGCTAATTTAATATTATCAATCTCTCTAATGAAAAGCTCTACTGTTCTCAGCCCATTATTGGACTCCAAAATAGTATAAGTGTTTTTTAACGCATTATACATAATAGAGCGGTCAAAACTTGAAGCATCAGCAATAAGTATTTTCTTATCTGTATTCATAGCTTATCAACCCCTTTTACATAATATCCTGAAATAACTTTACTTTTATTTCTTATTTGGGCTAGGGTGGTTAGGATTAATCTTAACTCTTATACATGCTTTTGTAATTTCGGAAGCCAAATCAGTTCCGTATTGAAGTTCATAAGAGGCAAGCTTCTGGAAAAGCTTGCCTTTTTCAGTTACAGTATACAATGGTTTTATATGATTTAAGGCCAAAGCCATTACATCATATACACAATCCTGACAAATACACATGTTAAAGCTTTGCATAATCTCAGGAACCTTGGTTTTCATAGCATCCTCTGCTAAGTTGTGCAGTACTTTAGTACTTTCACTGCGTACAGTGGGCTGATGTGATTCAACGTTCACAATTGGTACAATATTTTTGTGTTCCATTGGCGTAGTCTCCTCATCATCATTAAAATCTTCTAAAATATAAACTTCACTTTTTACTTGGTCTAAAGAAACAGAAAGAGAAGGTTTCTCTGCGGCCTCTTTTTTTGGAGCTTCTTTCTCTGAAGATGGTTGTATACCGAATTTTGCCATAAAAGTTGTTGAATAAGGTGGACGTTCATTTGTAACAGGGTCTTCTTCGTAAGTTGAATCTTGATTACTTTTTTTGTTTAATTCATTATCTAGTTCTTTTTCCAAATCTGATTTTACTAAATCTGAAAGAAAGTCAGATTGCGTGGAACCCTGAAGTTCTACAATGACCTCTTTCTTTGACGTTTCTGAAATAGATCTTTGCTCCAATTCAACTTTTGACACAGGGATGCTTTCTTCTGGAAATTCGCCACTGCCGTTAGTCAGCAAACTTAAAACATGTGCTGTTTTATTACTTTTTTTAGGCATATTTTATAGACCCCCACGAATTAGTTCTTTTACAAAGTTATAATAATCTACGCAAGCATTGGACTTGGGTGCATAATCAAGAAGGCCAAGTCCATGGGCTGGAGCTTCCGCAACGGCTACGCTGTTTCTAATAAATGTATCGGCAACCTTTGTACCCAATTGTAAAGCAATAGCTTGTGTCATTTCACATACTTCTTTTGTCAAAGAAGCCCTCTTGTTGTACTTCGTAAGTAAAATACAAGTTAGGTTTAATTTGGGATTATAATATTTTTTCACATTTTCAATCGTATCTTTAATTTGAGTGATTCCTAAAAGACTTAGAATTTCAGGTATCATAGGGATAATTAAATCATCTGCACAGACATAAGCATTTACTGTTAATATATTTAGGGCAGGTGGAGTATCGATAATTACATAATCATAGATATCTTTAATATCTTTAATAGCCTCTGTCAATAAGAACTCTCTGCCTGAGTGATTAAATTCTAATTCTGCTGTGCTTAATAGTATATTTGAAGGAATAAAATGACCACAGTCAATGGACCGGATTGACTCTGTAATTGTTGCTTTACCCTTGAATACATCGTATAGAGTTACCCCTTCTTCAATGTTAATTCCTAAGCTAAAACCTAAACTTCCCTGTGGGTCTAAATCAATACCAAGAACTTTATAACCCATTCTTGAAAGCCCACTTATAAGTGCATTGCAAGTCGTTGTTTTTGCAACACCACCTTTTTGGTTTGTCACTGCTATTACTTTTGCCAATTTTTATCTCCCCTTATGTAAATTTGTTATATTTATTAATCTATTTTAACATATTTTATTAATTTTTTCCTTAATATATTTTAGCATATGACGATATATAAGTATATAAAATTTAGTATTTTGATAGTTTATATACATATAAAATATGAGGGCAGGGATGTCAAAATATAATAATAAGTTTAGGGAGGAATGGTTATGACAAGTGTAAATAGTCTTTCATCAAGCACAAGCAGTACAAAGACTTCAGGCTATACGGCAAAGGGATTTTCAGGTCTTGTAAGTGGAATGGATACCGAAGAAGTTGTTACAGCTATGACATCGGATATACAAGCTAAAATTGATAAAGTTAAACAGGAACAACAAAAGTATACATGGAAACAGGATGCATATAGGACAGTTATATCATCACTAACGAGCTTTCAGGACAAGTTTTTTTCTTACTCATCTCCATCTACTAATTTGTTAAGTACATCGCTTTACAATTGTAGTCAAAAAGTGTCGCAAGGAGCCAATGCAGGCAAAATCTCAGTAACCAGTTCCAGCGCTTCAAATGATGCTGCGTATAAAATAACCAGTGTTAAAGCGTTGGCAACAAAAACAAGAGGTGTAGGTAATTGTGGCATAGGTGGCAATACGATTTCCACTGGAGATATTAATTTTGCAGACAGAACCACCAACGTTGCGGCAGGTAAAGAATTTAACATTACTTATGATAACGTAAAGTATACAGTGACCATACCTGAATCTGCAGATGTAAGTAAGGATTTCCAAGCAATGTCTATGAGTTCAGTATTGAATGAAGCACTGAGAATGGTTAGTGTCGAAGGCAGCAGCACAAGCAGTTTGGCAGATAAGCTTAGTTTTACTACAAATGGAGATAAGCTGGAACTTAAGTCAAATTATAGCGGAGATACCAGGTCATTTACGATTACAGGGTCAGACACAACTACTTTGAGTGCGCTTGGATTTACGGATGGTCAAAGTGGCAGTGTATCAAGTCCTATTGTGGCAGCCAATGATGTTAATGTTATGCAGACAGGTCCTTTCTCTCTGGAAGGGAAAAAGCTGACGTTCCAGCTGGATGGGTTAAGCAAGACGATAAGTTTCACTAAAGAAGAATCTAAAGCCATTATGGATGCTGGTGATGACGATGCCAGAAGGGTGAAGATGGCTCAGACCATAAATGATAAACTTAGTACAAGTTTTGGTGCAGGCAAAGTCTCAGCTACAGCATATAAAGTTGATAAAAATGGGAATTTCCTAGATGCTGGTGGAAATATCGTGGCTAATGAAGCAGATGCAGCACTGGATACAAAATTGAATTTTGTAATAAAAGATTCAACTTCAATTCTAAAAATTACTTCTCCAACATTAGATACTACAGGAAAAAATGGTATATTTGGAATGGAAAGTGGTATCATCAACAGATTGGATAATTCAAAAACTTTAGCACAATTAGGCATTACTCCAACAACTGTTGATGCCACGGATTCAAACAAGAGCATTTACAAAATAACAGTAAATGGTAAAGACTTTGAATTTAAAGGCAGTGATCAACTGTCAACCGTACTGAGTAAAATAAACACCGATGAAGATGCAGGTGTTACAATAAACTACTTAAATACTACAAATAAGTTTGACATAAGTTCAGACGAATATGGTACCATGGGGAAAATTGCGATTTCAGATGGTACAGGTGGCAATCTGGCAGCTACATTGTTCGGGAAAATTGCAGATAGCACATTGACCACAGATGCAGATAAAGGTATAACTGGTGGTACGGATTTGGAAATGACCATTCGCTATAATGGAGATACCACGGATACTACCATACAGAGAAACTCCAATGCTGTCAGTATTGATGGTGTAAAATTTAATGTAGAAGGTACTTTTGGGTGGAAAACAGAAAGCGGTGTTGAAGTAAGAGATACCACGGCTGAGGCGGTTTCTTTTAAAACGGAGACAAACACGGATGAAACTATTAAAGTTATTAAGCAAATGGCAGAGGAATATAATAAAATTCTAGATTCAGTTAATACATTAGTGACAACAAAGAGTAGAACCAATCAGAGGAATCAGGCTACATATGAACCTTTAACGGATGCACAAAAAGCTAAAATGACATCCAGCGAAATTGAAAAGTGGGAAGCAAAAGCCCAAAAAGGTATATTGTTTGGTGATAGCACTTTATCTCAGCTGGCTTCCACTTTACGGTTTGCTTTTTCATCAATGGTGGGGGATATGGGTTTTGGCAAAGATATAGGAATAACCGCAGCATCGTCATATTCAGGAAATGGAAAAATAACTATTGATGAAACAAAACTAAAAGAAGCCCTGACAAATGACCCTGAAAAGGTAAAAGCCATGTTTACAGCTTCTGCACAGGAGGCACCTAATACAGCTCAGCCTACTTTGTCAGGGGGGTTTGCAACTAGGATGAAAAGCGTTATGGAATCTTATGCAAAAAGCACAGGTTCATATAAGGGGAAACTGGTTCAGTTAGCTGGCATTGAAAACAATACTACTACAAATGAAAATTATATAGAAAAACAGCAAAAGATTTTGTCTAATAAATTGGATTATCTTGATACTTTACTTAAGAAAAGACAGGACAGATATCAAAGTCAATTTACAAAATTAGAAACCTATATATCGAAGATGAATTCACAGAGCTCATGGCTGTCTTCTTCAACTTCATCGTAATGCAAGAAAAGCAATTATGAGAATTAGAAACAAATGTACTTGCAGGCTAATGAAAGAAAGGATGTTAATACTTTATGATGAATTATGGTTATCAGCAATATAAAACACAATCAGTAGAAACCATGACAAAAGGGGAAATGCTTGTTTTATTGTATGACGAAATAAACAAGAGACTTCTAAGAGCAAGAACATATTTCGAAAAGGGAGATATCGATTTATTTGAGGCAGATGTCCAAAGAGCTATAGACATTGTAAATTATCTTATAAAAAGTCTTGACAGAAAGTACCCAATAAGTAATGATTTATATAGATTATATGATTTTATGACGTTTGAGTTGATGAGACTTAAGAGCGGCAGAAATTTAGATTTAATTGATGACATTACGCCTTTGGTTAAGGATCTTAGTGAGAGTTTTAGAGAAGCGGATAGACTTACTAAAAAGGATCCAAGCGTTGGGGCAGGTATTGGAGGCGGTACTACAAGCGTGACTTTTGGTGTAGGTTGATGGAGGCGATAACAATTGGACAGTTTTACAGCAACGAACAAAATTTTAGAAAACTTGAAGATAAAATATAGACACATAGACAATATTATGAACTTGACAAAGGACATGGAAAGAGCTATGATGGCAAATGATTCTATATCTTTTGGGTCTACCCTTGATATGAGGGGAGATGTTATGATTCTAGTGGATAAACTAGATGAGGAAAACAGGGAAATTGTCAGTCGTTTACCCGGGCCTCTTAAAGAACGTATTTCGGCGATTATAATGCCTAAACGAGAAGCAGCGGGAGAATCTCTTACATTAGACAATCCACTTGAGACTAATATTTATGATACAAATAAAAGAATTGCAGCACTATTATCGAAGATTATAAAGCTGGATAGTGACATAAACCAAAAGATAAAAGGGCAGAAACAACCTCCCAGATTAAGTAATATGAGAGGATAAATAAAATCATAAATACCAAGGAGAGAACATGGAAAGTTTAAAGCAGAAAATATTAGCTGAAGGTCAAGTTTTAGGAGAAGATATTGTAAAGGTTGACGGATTTTTAAATCACCAGATTGACGTAAAGTTTATGGAACAGATTGGGAAAGAGTTTAGAGCCCGCTTTAATGACGTGAAAGTGGATCGAATTTTGACAGTCGAATCCAGCGGTATTTCTATTGCTTGTGAAGCTTCTAAATATTTTGATTATATTCCTGTAGTCTTTGCCAAAAAAGTAGCGCCAAATACCATGGCTGAAGGATGCTTTAGTGCGGAGGCTAGATCCTTTACAAAAGGAACTGTTTCAAATCTTAGGGTTGCAAAGAGATTTCTACAGCCAGGTGAAAAAGTTCTTATAGTTGATGATTTTCTAGCTTCTGGGGAAGCTTCTATTGCACTTGCCAAGATGGTTAGAAAAGCAGGAGCAGAAGTGGCAGGAGTAGGTGCAGTAATAGAAAAAGAATTTCAGGGAGGCAGTGATAAGCTTCGCGAGATGGGCTGCAGAGTAGAATCTCTTGTTATTATAAAAAAATTTGAAAACGGTAAGATCGTATTTGCTTAAGTTGTTTATGGCGTGATGTTGTATTACGAATTATAATATAAATATGAAAGATTAAAGTTCGCATTAGCGCGAACTTTAATCTTTTTTTGTTATCTTTTTTACGTAAATTTGTAAGAAATGACTTTACTATAATAATTTTGGTTATTATAATGATAATACAAATTCAAATTGAATATTAAATTGAATATTAAGAAGGAGAAGAAAGATGAAAAAGTTTTTAGCTATTTTATTGGCATTAGTTATGGTATTCAGCTTTGCTGCATGTGGCGGATCAGATACTTCAGAAGATAAGGCTGCAGATGACGTATTAAAAGTAGGATTTATCTACATCGGAAGCATTAATGATGGAGGATATACTCAGGCACAGCACCAAGGTACTGTTGCTATGGAAAAATACTTCAAAGGCAAGGTTAAAACTGTTTACCAAGAAAATGTAAGTGATCAAGACAAATCAGCTGTTGTGACTGCTGCTACAAACCTTATTGATCAGGGTTGTAAAGTAATTGTTGGGACAAGCTATGGTTTCATGGATGGCCTTGATGAATTAGCTAATTCAGATGACTATAAAGATATTAAATTCCTTCACTTCTCAGGAAATAAAATGAATGATACAAACTTTGGCAACTACTTTGGGGCTACTGAACAGCCTAGATATTTAACAGGTATCATTGCAGGTATGATGACAAAGTCAAATAAGCTTGGTTATGTTGCAGCTTATCCTTATACAGAAGTACAGATTGGTATTAATGCATTTACACTTGGTGCACAGTCTGTTAACAAAGATGTAGAAGTTAAAGTTGTTTACATCAATAGTTGGTATGACCCTGAAAAGGAAAGGAGTGCTGCGGATGAATTGTTAGCTCAAGGCTGTGATATTATTACACAGCATAGCGATACTACAGGACCTCAGGTTGCTGCTGCAGAAGCTGGTAAGTATGCTATTGGTTACAATCTGGACAATAGCAAGGTAGAAGCAGTAAAGGCTTCTTACTTGACTTCACCTACATGGCATCATGAAAAGTTCCTAATTCCTACCATTGAGAAGATTATGGATGGAACTTGGACTCCTGAATCATACTACGGTACTATGGCAGATGGTTATGTTGACATTGCACCTATGACGGATTTAGTTCCTGCAGATGTACAGGCTAAGGTTGAGGATGTTAAGGCTAAGATGATATCTGGAGAATTCAGTCCATTCTCTGGAGAAATTTATTACAATGATGGAACATTACTTTGCGAAAAGGGACAGACTCTTGATAGAGCTGCAATTTGGAGTATTAACGGATTAGTCAAAGGTGCAACTGGAACAAAATAATAATCCGTATTTTGACCTTTTAGATTAGAATCAAAAATTACTATTAGATGGGTATGTCATAATCGGCATACCCTCTTTATTTTCTACAAATTGCATGTTATACTAAAGGGTATTGGTTATCCAAATTATATTAAAACACAGTAGCGGAGGAATTCATGAGCGAAAAGCAAGTAGCTATACAAATGAATAATATTACAAAGACTTTTGGCGCACTGAAGGCAAATGAAGATGTTAACCTTACAGTTTATGAAGGTGAGGTTCATGCTCTTCTAGGTGAAAACGGTGCAGGAAAGAGTACTCTTATGAATATGCTGTCAGGTATTTATACTCCTGATGGAGGCACCATTCATATTTATGGTGAAGAAGTTCATTTTACTTCCCCTAAAGATTCTATAAATATGGGGATTGGTATGATTCACCAGCACTTTAAACTGATAGATATTTTGTCAGCAAAAGATAATGTTGTTCTTGGACAAGGAAATGGCTTTTTCAGCAAGGGGAAAGCTATGTCTAAAAAAGTAAAAGAAATTTCAGATCAGTATGGACTAGATATTAATCCTGATAAGAAGGTTTATGATATGTCTGTTGGAGAAAAACAGACTTTAGAAATTATAAAGGTATTGTTTAGAGGGGCTAAAATTCTTATTTTGGACGAGCCTACAGCGGTTTTGACCCCACAGGAAATAGAAAAACTATTTCATATTATCAGAAATATGAAGGCACAGGGCTGCGCTGTTGTAATCATAACCCATAAACTAAATGAAGTTATGGAAATCAGTGACAGAATCACGGTATTAAGAAAGGGACGTTCTATCGAAACTGTAAATACCAATGATGTTGAAATTTCAAGCTTGATTGAAATGATGGTTGGAAAGAAAATGGATCTTTCGCTGGAGAGAGAAACCATAAAAGATAAGAGACTATTGCTTGAACTTAAAAATGTTACTGTATTGGACAGAGAGAAGAAACCAGCTTTAGCAGATGCAACCTTTAGCTTATATGGCGGAGAAATTTTAGGTGTTGCAGGAGTTGCAGGAAGTGGACAAAAAGAACTCTGCGAAGCAATTGCAGGCCTTGACTCCACAGAAAAGGGGAAGATTTTATTTGAAGGAGAAAGCCTTACTGGTAAAACACCTAAGGATATTATTAAACTTGGTATAAGTATGGGATTTATTCCAGAAGACAGATTGGGTATGGGGCTTGTAGGAAGTATGGATATTGTTCATAACCTGATTTTAAAGGACTATCAGAACACGCCCGGTTTGCTTTTGAAAAAGGGCTCATGTATAGAGAAGGCTAAACAAATTGTCGAGGAACTGGATATTCAGACGACGAGCATATATGCTCCTGTAAAGAAGATGTCTGGAGGAAATATACAAAAAGTTCTATTAGGAAGAGAAATTGATTTAAACCCAAAAGTATTGATTACTGCGTATCCTGTAAGAGGATTGGATATTGGTGCGTCATATAAAATTTATGATTTGCTAAATGAACAGAAGAAAAATGGAGTAGGCGTATTATTTATTGGTGAAGATTTAGACGTTCTGCTTGAACTCTGTGATAGGATTATGGTTATGTGCGGAGGTAAAATTACAGGTATAGTAAACGCAGATCAGGTAACCAAAGAAGAAATTGGCCTGCTTATGACAGGAACATTATTGGAAGAAGAGGAGGTTGGATTTAATGAACTTGCTTAAAATAACTAAAAGAGACAACCTTAATAAAAAACAAGAACTTATTATCAGAGTGATTGCTATACTTCTTTCCATAGTTTGTGCGGGTTTGATATTGGTGGTTTTTGGACTAAACCCTATTAGTGTATTTAAGGCTATTATTGATGGATCTATTGGAACTGATCTTAGAATAAAGCAGACTATAATTAAAGCTATTCCGCTAATCATAACTTCATTAGGTATTTTAGTTGCATTTAAAATGAAGTTCTGGAATATTGGAGGAGAAGGACAAATTGTAATGGGTGCCATGGCCGCTACCTTTGTTGCACTTAATTTTGGAGATATGCCTAAACCGGTAATGCTGCTGTTAATGGCAGTCAGTGCTATGATTGCAGGCGGAATTTGGGCTTTCATTCCAGCTGTTTTTAAAGCAAAAATGGGGACAAATGAAACTATATTTACATTAATGATGAACTATATAGGTATAAAATTTGTTACTTATCTTCAGTATGGACCTTGGATGGATCCAAATGCTAATGGATTCCCCAGAGTAACACCTTTTCCGGAGAATGCTATTTTACCATCAGTGCTAGGTGTCCATGCAGGATGGATTATTGCCATCCTATGTACAGCCCTTATTTTCTTCCTTATGAAGTACACAAAATTAGGATATGAAATAACTGTTGTAGGGGAAAGCTATGAAACTGCAAGATATGCAGGAATGAATATAAATAGAATAATTATTGTTGCCATGATGATTTCAGGGGGACTTTGTGGTTTGGTGGGCATGATTCAGGCTTCAGCTATTGAGAAAACACTTGTGGCTGGTATTTCAGGTGGTTATGGATTTACTGCTATTATTACTGCATGGCTGGCAAGATTAAATGCGGTTGCGACTTTATTTGTCTGCCTGGTATTTGCTATGCTTATTCAAGGTGGTGCTTATATTCAGTTAGCTATGAATGTTCCAAGTTCCGTAGCGAGTGTTGTTCAGGGAACTATTTTATTCTTTGTACTTGGAAGTGAATTCTTCCTTCAGTATAGAGTTAGTTTTACTCATAAACTGGGTAAACAAGCTGAAAAGGAGGTGGCATAATAATGGAAGCTTTCTTAGCAGCCTGTGTAGTTGCGGGTACTCCGCTAGTGTTTGCCACTGTAGGTGAACTTATAACTGAGAAATCTGGAAGTTTGAACTTAGGGGTGGAAGGTATGATGCTGATGGGAGCCGTTATGGGCTTTGTTGCAGCATATAATACAGGAAATCCAGTACTGGCAATTTTATGTGCAGCGCTTGCAGGTGCGGGTGGAGCATTGATATTTGCAATTATTACAGTTACGTTCAGGGCCAATCAGACGGTTACTGGATTAACCTTAACTATTTTTGGTACCGGATTTGCCAGTTTTGTAGGACAGCCTATGATAGGATTTTCACTACCAGGATCAGTAAGCTCGTTTTTTGCTAAAACACCAATACCTGTTTTGGGGGATATTCCAGTACTAGGACCGATATTCTTTAAGCAGGACTTATTTGTGTATTTTGCATATATAATTGTGATTTTTTTCTGCGTATATATGTATAAAACCCGTCTTGGGTTAAACATGAGGGCTGTTGGAGAGAATGCAGCAGCAGCAGATGCATCTGGAATCAATGTCGCCTTATATAAATATGCACACATTATAGTGGGTGGAGCCCTTTGTGGACTTGGAGGTGCGTATCTGTCATTGATTCGTGTACCTATCTGGCAGTCTGACGTAGTTACAGGAAGAGGCTGGATCGCAGTAGCTCTAGTAATATTTGCATCATGGAATCCTGTCAAAGCCTTAATTGGTGCAATATTCTTTGGAGGCTTAAGTATATTAGGCCTTAGACTTCAGGCAATGGGTTTTACTATCTCACAGTACCTTGTAGATATGATCCCTTATCTGGCAACGGTAATAATTGTTATTATTAGTTCCCATAAGAAAAAGAAGGAAAATCAGCCGCCAGCTGATTTAGGAAACAACTACTTCAGAGAAGAACGTTAGAAAATGAATAATTTATAGACAATAAGAAAATAATGAGCGAGGCGCGTTAATATCTTATGAACTTGTTTCATAAAAATATATTAACATACCTCGCTTTATTAGGGGTTGTTTTAAGTTGGGATTATAGATATAATTAAAAATATACGCAATTGTATATGGGGATAAAATTAGGGGATTTAGAATATGAAAATTTTGATTAAAACACTTTTTATTGCATTAGCAGTAACTATACCGGCCACGTCATTTTGCGTAGGTGCTAATATCGTTACCAGAATGCCTGATGTTTATCAATATGAATTTAAGGCAACAGATGCATTAAAGAATATTGATTTAAATAAGAATGATGATGAAATGGGTGAGTTTATTTCAGATTTTATGTTTGGTAAACAGGGCAAATTTCAATTATTAATAGAGGATGAAGACAGACCGCAGCCAGTTTTTACTGAAAATGAAATGTCGGCTGTAGCAAATGCCAGAAAGTATATGAATATAGTAGCTGCTTTAGGGTTTGTGGCGTGTGTTCTTATGGTGGTATCTTTTATAATGCTTAAAAAGTATGAGTTTAACAGAGAGATACGTAAACAATTTAAATTGGGTGCTATTATTTATGTTTGCTTGATAGTGGGCTATCTGGTGGGGTTCTATGTAGCCGCCAAAACAGGACATTCCTTACTTGATATGCTGGGATACGTGCCTGATGAAGAAGATTTGCTGCCGCGAATTATGACAGAAGGATTGCAAACACGCTTATATTACTCTACGGCAGTAGTTTCTACGATTATTATGGCTATAATGGGCTATGCAATGTTTAAAATTACTGAGCCAAAAAGAATATTTTCCAGAAGCTATTATTAGCAGTAAAAATCTAGGAATAGGTAATAGGATTTTCTTGCATGAGACCTGCCAGAAATTCGTTTCACGAATTTGGCTAGGGCTTCAGCAGTAAAAATCTAGGAGGAGAGATATGGTATATGTGCATTTGGCTGAGGGCTTTGAGGAAATTGAGGCCCTTGCATGCGTAGATATAATGCGGAGAGCGGGTATTGAAACAGAAACGGTAAGCATTACAGGGCAGAAGCTTGTAAAAAGCGTTAGGGGTATAGCTGTAGAGGCGGACATTTTATATGAAGAGGCAGATTATAAATCTTGCCATATGATAGTTCTTCCAGGAGGGATGCCTGGAGCTAAGAATTTAGGCGACCATAAAGGGTTGGTTAGTAATATTCGAGAATTCGCACAAAATAATAAGTGGGTTGCTGCTATTTGTGCAGCTCCCATGATTTTAGGCCATGAGGGTCTGCTAAAAGGCAGGAAGGTCACTATCTTTCCAGGAATGGAAGAGCATTTGGAAGAGGCAGTTTGTGGCAGGGTTGTTATAGATGGGAACTTTATCACTTCAAAAGGACCGGGCACAGCCATGGAATTTGCTATTGCAATAGTGGGTGTGTTAAAAGGACAAGGAACTGCTGAAAAATTAAAGAAAGATTTGGTAATGTTTAATGGACAATAAAGTAGATTATCATTTACACACGTATTACTCGGATGGCTCAATGTCTCCGACAGATATTGTAAAAAGAGCTAAGGACTTAGAATACACAGAGATAGCTATAACAGATCACGATGGAATTGACGGTGTTAAAGAAGCGCAAATTGCTGGAAAAGCACTCGATATTAATGTTATTTCTGGGATTGAATTTTCTACAATGTATAAAGATCAGGATTTTGAAGCAGAGGTCGATATGCATATCCTTGGATATCGTATAGATATAAAGAACAAGGCATTAAATACAGAACTGGAAGAAATAAGAGAAAAACGTAAAAATAGAAATGATAAGCTTTTAGCAGTACTAAAGGATATGGGTTTTGAATTATCTAAGGAAGATTTGTACTTTGAAGAAGATCAGGATTACATTGGTAAACCTGTTATTGCAAGGGCTATGTTGAAGCGTGGTTATATCAAGGATGCAAAAGAGGCTTTTGAACCGGGAAAGTTTTTGGAATCACCAGAGGCAAAGGCTGTGAAAAAGGACAAGATTTCAGTTGAAAGAGCAATAGAGCTTATTAGAGGAGCTGGCGGTACAGCTGTCCTGGCACATCCAATGAAAATAAAAAACCTGGGAGAACGTGATACCGAGGAATTTTACAGAAATCTCGATTTATTGGTGAGAAGGCTTAAGGTGATGGGACTAAAAGGTATGGAGTGTTTTCATACTGATCATACACAAGAAGAAAGCTTAAAGCTGGTTGAACTTGCAGAAAAATATCATTTACACATAACTGAAGGGTCGGATTATCATGGCCCTGAATTTGAGAAATAGACGGATACCCCCGTCTTATTTTTTTAAAAGTATATTGACATATATTTACATATAATATAAAATATAGAAAAGTAAAAATATATAAGTAAGAGAGGAGATTAATGATGGCTGTAAATGAGAAGAAAAATGAGGAGGTTACTTTCGAAATTATAGAGCACATAGGGGTCATTGCAAAGTATACTAATCATTGGACCAAAGAACTGAATAAAATTTCATGGAATGGAAGTAATCCGAAGTTTGACATACGTGATTGGGATGAACATCATGAACATATGTCCCGGGGAATTACTTTGCATGATGATGAGATGCAGATTGTGTATGAATTGTTAAAGAATAAATTTACAAAACCCTTATTAGAAGAGCGAGCAGTTTAGAACGTTATTGAAGTCTGATGCATATAGTATAGAAAAGAAAATCACAAATCTTAGTTTGTAGATTTTTATTATTAATGCATTATAAGGAGGTATTTAAAATGATGCGTTGTGGATGTAATAATGATGACCATGGAATTGACTCCAGTTTACTTTTCTTCTTTTTAATTTTAATTTTCCTGTTCTGCCAGCCTAGTATTTTTGGTTGCGGAGATACATGTGACAGAGGATGCTAGTAAAAATCAAATAGTAGTAAACAAAAGGGACAGTTCCCCTGCCTTTTAGGCAGAGGAACTGTCCCTTTGTTTTAATAAAGTCAGCTTATGAATGAGTCTGATGACCTTTAAAGAATGTGATTGCATAAAGTCCGGATATACCAACAAGTGCAAAAATAATTCTACTTATTAGTTCGAGGTTCGTACCGAAAATGCTAGAAATCAGATCATACCTGAAAAAACCAATAAGACCCCAATTTATAGCACCAATTATTATAAGTGCAAGTACTAATTTTCTCAAAGCTATCACTCCTTTCCAGAGAGTATTTTACCCACTTTCACCAGAAATATGATATAATATCCATTATTGCAAAAGGGGGACGTTTAATTTATGGAAATTATGCTAAAAGTTGGGCCAAGAGAGCAAGAAATAAAGCAAGAAATAAAAGAAAATTGTACTGTTGCAGATATTGTAGAAGAAGTTCAAGGTAGATTGCCATATACGATTTTAGTAGCACGTATGGATAACGAAATTGTTGAACTTACACAAAAAATTAATAAACCTTGTAAAATAGAATTGCTTGATATGAGAAATCAATCAGCTAATTTAATATACCAATATAGTCTGTCATTAATATATTTAAAAGCTGTAAATGATGTTTTAGGTGAGACTATGGTGGAAATACAGAATTCCATTAATAAAGGCTTATATACCATGATAAGAAGAAAACAACCAGTTACGCAGGCTGAAGTTGATGGTATAGAAAAACGAATGCATGAATTAGTTGAAGCGGATATTCTATATGAGAAAGAGGGGAAATGCCATTCCCTGGAAGGATTTAAAGCTTTCTTTTGCGGATTGATGGTGCCATCTACTGGATATATAAAATATTTTGAACTTAGGAAATATAGAAGAGGTGTTTTGCTAAGATTTCCTCATCCTAAAAATCCTAGTATAATTCCTGAGTATGTTGATGAAGTTAAGCTGTATGGTGCGTTTGGAGAGGCTACAAATTGGGGAAGACTGATGGAAGTGTCCTATGTAGAAGATCTAAATACAAAAGTGAGAAATGGAGAGTATAGGGAACTAATACAGCTTTCTGAAGCTTTGCATGAAAAAAAGGTTGCTGAACTTGCAGACATTATAAAAAAAGAAAAAAAGAGAATTATCTTGATAGCAGGACCTTCCTCGTCAGGGAAAACAACTTTTGCCAACAGGTTGTTAATACAGCTTAAAGTAAATGGGCTAAAACCTTTATATATGGGAACTGATGATTATTTTGTAGAAAGAGAAAGTACTCCCCTTGATGAAAATGGAGAACCTAATTTTGAGGATTTAGAGGCTATTGATATACAACTTTTTAATGCGAATATGAATTCTCTATTAGCTGGTGAAGTGGTCGATTTGCCAAGCTTTGATTTTTTAGAGGGTCATAAAAAATTTGGAAAGCGCAGGATGAAAATAACTGCTGATCAGCCGATTATCATAGAAGGAATCCATGCATTAAATAAGGAATTAACAGCGCTAATTCCAGATGCTGAAAAATTTAAAATCTATATTAGCCCGTTAACTCAATTAAATATAGATGAACACAATAGAATTCCAACCACTGACGCACGTATGCTTAGGAGAATGGTTAGAGATTATAATTTTAGAGGCCACTCGGCTAAAAGTACTATTAATGCATGGCCGAAGGTTAGAGCAGGAGAGGATAAGAATATATTTCCTTTTAGCAATGAAGCCGATGCTTTTTTTAACTCGGTGCATTTATATGAGATTTCAGTGCTGAAAAAATATGCAGAACCTTTGTTAAAGGATATAAAGAAAGAAGATATTGAATATAGTGAAGCGGTACGGCTCCTAAAATTTTTAAATTTCTTTGAAGCAATTGAGGATGATTCTATAATTGCGAACAATTCAATTTTAAGAGAATTTATTGGAGGAAGTATTTTAGTATGAGTGATATAACTGTTGTTGGAGGCATTGCAGTAGACGTTGAAGGTCATCCTTATGATGTGCTTAGAAAGGGAGAGTCTAATCCAGGGAAAATATCCATTTCATATGGTGGTGTTGGAAGGAATATAACAGAAAATCTAGCCAGAATGGGGGCTAATGTTTCTTTCATATCTGCTGTAGGACATGATTTTGTAGGAAAAATGGCAATACAAGAGCTGTCTGCACTGGGAGCAGGAGTAGAACATGTTCATATGCTCGAGGATGAAAATACTGCTATGTATTTGTCGATTTTAAATAGTATAGGTGATATGGAGATGGCTCTTTGCAACATGGACGTGCTGGAACGCATTTCTATTGATATTATTGACAGGTCTATGCCGCTTCTTAAATCTTCCAAGATAGTAGGGATTGATGCAAATTTAACTGACGACGTACAAGAATATATTATGGATAAACTTTCAGGAGTTCCTTTGTTTTTGGATCCTGTTTCTGCACCAAAAGCGCAACGATCAAAGAAGAATATAGGAAGATTTCATACCGTAAAACCCAATGTAGGAGAAGCCGAAGTTTTATCTGGAATTAAGATAACAGATGAAAAAGATTTGCTTGATGTTGGAAAATATTTTATTGCCCAGGGAGTAAAACAGGTTTTTATTACGTTAAATGCGAGGGGCGTATACTATAAGGATACCATTGAGGAAGGTATTATAAGACCAGGTGAAGTTGATATAGTTAGTGCAACTGGAGCGGGAGATGCTTTTTCTGCAGCTATAATGGATAGTTTCGTAAGGGGAAGAAATATTATAGAAACTTCCTTCTACGGAATGGCAGCGTCAAGAGTTGCAATGGAGGCTAAAACTGCAGTGAATCCTGAGATGAGCCCTGCAGCCATGAAGGAAAAGCTACGATTTATAAGTAAAAGTATATAAAATAAAATAATTTTTATAACCCAGTAATGTTGAATTTGCTGGGTTTTTATAATTTAAAACAATTTTTTCCTAAATTGTTTTAAAAAGAGAATAAAAAAGACAGATAAGTTAAAGATAAAACATACGAAACACTAGGGAGCGTGTATAGATGGTGACTCCTGTAGGCATTGAAAACAAGGAAATGTAACCTATAAAAAAGTTAAGAAATCTCTCAATTATTTTTTAAAAAAGTATTGCATTTAGTTGAAAAGTGTTATATAGTGTAAAGGCTTGCTTAAGGCGATGAAGTAGGAAGTTGCTGGGCTATCAGGTAATTTCTACTGAGAATTGTCCTCACTAGATGAGGGCGAAGGGATTCGTCAGCTTTTGTCTGTGTTAATAAAATGAAACACACGGAGACGTGTGCAAAGTAAGCAATTCCACCGCATGCGTTCAAAAGTAGGCGTTAGAACCCCTTGTACAGGCGTAGCGAAAACGTACAAAAAAATAGGAGGAAAGAAAAATGAGCGAACAACAAAAAATCAGAATTAAGCTTAAGGCATATGACCACAAGTCATTAGATTTGTCTGCAGCTAAAATTGTTGAGACAGCTAAGAAGACAGGTGCTGATGTTTCA
Organism: uncultured Aminipila sp.; assembly: GCA_963524205.1. Classification (GTDB taxonomy): domain Bacteria; phylum Bacillota; class Clostridia; order Peptostreptococcales; family Anaerovoracaceae; genus Aminipila. Next base: position 47,707 of record CAURED010000018.1, on the reverse strand, counting down.
GGCCCTATTCCGCTTCCAACAGAAAAAGAAGTGGTAACAATCTTAAGAGCAGTTCATAAGTATAAGGACAGCAGAGAGCAGTTCGAACAGAGAACTCACAAGAGATTGATTGATATCACAAACACTACACCTAAAACAGTTGATGCTTTAATGAAGCTTGACTTACCAGCTGGTGTAGACATTGAAATCAAACTTTAATAGTGATAAGGGTACTCCCCTTAGAAAGATTGCATGAGAGTGAGCGCTAACGATTTACGTTGCAAATCAGGTAAGAGGGTTCGCAGTAAAATTCTACAAATCAGAGATTTGTGAATTTCTTGCATGACACCTACCAACGATTCGTTCCACGAATCGGGTTAGGGGTTCAAAACCAGGGCAATCCGCTGTAAGTAGAAAAGGAGAAGAATATGAAAACTATCTTAGGAAAGAAAATCGGAATGACTCAGATTTTCTCAGAAGCAGGAGAAGTTATTCCTGTAACAGTTATCGAAGCTGGTCCTGTAGTAGTAACTCAGGTTAAGACAAATGAAACTGACGGTTACGAAGCAGTTCAGATTGGATTCGAAGATACTAAAGCTCACAGAGTGAACAAACCGTTAACTGGTCACTTCACTAAGAATGGTCTTGGATTAAAGAAGCACCTTGCTGAATTCAGACTTGAAGATGGTGAAGTTTATGAAGTTGGACAGACTATCACAGCTGCTGATTTTGAAATCGGCAAGAAGCTAGACGTAACAGGTACTTCAAAGGGTAAAGGAACGCAGGGTAACATCAAGAGACACGGACATCAGAGAGGTCCTACAACTCATGGTTCAAAGCACAAGAGACTTGCTGGTGCATTAGCTGCAGGTACTTATCCTTCAAGAGTATTTAAGGGCAACGATGGTCCTGGTAGAATGGGTCGCGATACAGTGACTGTACAGAACGTTGTATTAGTAAAGGTTATCGAAGAAAGAAATCTTATGCTTGTAAGAGGCGCTGTACCTGGTCCTAAGGGCGGCTTACTACGTGTTCAATACGCAGTAAAAGGTCAGGACAAATAGATAAAAACTTCAGAAAGGAGGAAGTAGAAAATGGCAAAAATAACTATGCTAAACATGGCAGGAGCAGAAGTTGGAAGCGTTGATTTAAATGATGCGATTTTTGGTATCGAACCAAATGAGAACGCTGTTCATGCAGTAGTAAAAAATTATCTGGCTAACCAAAGACAAGGTACGCAGTCAGCTAAAAATAGAGGCGAAGTTAGAGGCGGCGGTAGAAAGCCTTTCAGACAGAAGGGTACTGGTCGTCACAGACAGGGTAGTACAACAGACCCATCACAGATTGGTGGTGGTGTAGTATTCGCACCAAAACCAAGAGATTACAGATATACAGTTCCTAAGAAGCTAAGAAGACTTGCAATGAAGTCAGCGCTTTCCTCAAAGGTTGCAGAAAAGGAAATTATTGTGCTTGATGCATTAAACTTTGATGCTCCTAAGACAAAAGAAATGATTAAGGTGTTAGGAAATGTAAATGCTGCAAAGAAGACATTAATTGTTTTGGCTGAAAAAGACGAAAACGTTATTAGATCAGCTGCTAACATTCCAGGAGTAAGAACAGCTTTAGTAGGTACAATGAATGTGTATGAGATTATCAACTACACAAGCTTCATCGTAACTAAAGAAGCGATTAATAAAATTGAGGAGGTGTATTCATAATGAGAACTGCTTACGACGTAATTATTAAGCCGGTTATCTCCGAAACAAGTATGGATAACGCACAGGAAAAGAAATACACTTTCAAAGTTGCTACAGACACTAACAAAACTGAAGTTAAGTTAGCTATCGAAGAAATCTTTGGTGTAGAAGTAGAAAAAGTAAACATCATGAATGTTCAAGGTAAAGTTAAGAGAATGGGAAGAAACGTAGGTAGAACTGCGGCTTCAAAGAAGGCGATTGTTACTCTTACTGACAGCAGTAAGGAAATCGAATTCTTCCAGGGTCTATAAGGAGGGACGAAAAATATGGGAATCAAAAAGTATAATCCGACCACTCCTGGATTAAGAGGAATGACGGTTTCAACATTTGAAGAAATTACAACAAGTACACCAGAAAAGTCTCTTACAGTAACTCTTAAGAAGCATTCCGGAAGAAATGTTAGAGGTAAGATTACAGTAAGACACAGAGGCGGTGGATACAGACCTAAATATAGAATCATCGACTTTAAGAGAAATAAGGACGGTGTTCCAGGTAAGGTTGCTACAATTGAGTATGATCCAAACAGAAGTGCAAACATCGCATTAATTGTTTATGCTGATGGTGAAAAGAGATATATCATTGCTCCTAACAAGTTATATGTTGGTGATGTAATCGTATCAGGCACTGATGCTGATATTAAAGTAGGAAATACACTTCCACTTGCAAATATTCCAGTAGGTACAATTATTCATAACATCGAACTTAAGCATGGTAAAGGTGCTCAGCTAGTTAGATCTGCTGGTAATGGCGCTCAGCTTATGGCTAAGGAAGGTGAATATGCTCAGGTTAGACTACCTTCCGGAGAAGTTAGAAAAGTTAGAATGGAATGCAGAGCTACTATCGGTGAAGTTGGAAATGGTGAACATTCTAATATTCAAATCGGTAAAGCTGGTAGAAAGAGACACATGGGTTGGAGACCTACAGTAAGAGGTTCTGTAATGAACCCTAACGATCACCCTCATGGTGGTGGTGAAGGTAAGGCTGGTATCGGTAGAGTTAGTCCAGTTACTCCTTGGGGTAAGCCTGCTCTTGGTCTTAAGACTAGAAAGAAGAATAAGGCCTCTAATCAGTATATCGTAAAGAAAAGAAATGAAAAATAGGAAGGAGCATAGATAATGGGTAGATCACTTAAAAAGGGCCCTTTCGTAAACGCTAAGCTTTTGAAGTCTATCATGGCGATGAACGAAGCTAACGAAAAGAAAGTAATCAAGACATGGTCAAGGCCATCTACAATATTCCCACAGATGGTGGGTCACACAATTGCAGTGCATGACGGTAAGAAGCACGTTCCTGTATATATCACGGAAGATATGGTAGGACACAGACTTGGAGAATTTGCTCCAACAAGAACTTACAGAGGTCATGTTGCTGACAAAACTACTAAGAAAAAATAAGTAAAGGAGATGTAAGAAGATGGAAGCAAGAGCAATTGCAAAATATGTAAGAATGTCTCCTATAAAGCTAAAGCCTATTACTGACTTAGTAAGAGGAAAAGATTTAAATGAGGCACTTACCATTTTAAAGTTCACACCTGGTAAGGGTTCTGAAATAATTGAAAAGGTTGTTAAGTCTGCCGCTGCAAACGCTGAAAACAACTTTGACATGAATCCAGATAACCTATATGTTGCTGAGGTTTATGCTCATCAGGGACCAACTCTGAAGAGATGGAGAGCTGGATCACAAGGTAGAGCATCAACAATCCTAAAGAGAAGTAGTCACATTGGCGTTACTCTTAAGGAAAAAAACTAAGATAGGAGGTTCATTGAATGGGTCAGAAAGTAAGTCCACATGGTTTAAGAGTGGGAGTTATAAAAGACTGGGATTCCAAATGGTATGCAGGCAAGAATAAGTTTGCTGATTTTCTTGTTGAAGACCAGAAGGTTAGAGAATATACAAAGAAGAAATTATATGTTGCAGGCGTTTCAAGAATTTTAATTGAAAGAGCAGCAGCAGGAAAAATTAAGGTTATCGTATTAACTGGTAAGCCAGGTATGGTAATCGGAAGAGCTGGAGACGGTATTGACGCACTTAAGAAGGACATCGTTAAGATGACAGGTAAGGAAGTTGAAATCAGCATCGTTGAAATCAAGAAGGTTGAGATGGATGCACAGCTTACTGCTGAAAGTATTGCACAGGCACTAGAAAGAAGAATTTCTTTCAGAAGAGCTATGAAGCAGGCTATCGGTAGAACAATGAAGTCTGGTGCAAAGGGTATTAAGGTTCTTTGTTCAGGCAGACTTGGCGGAGCTGAAATCGCTAGAAATGAAAAGTACAGCGAAGGTAATGTTCCTCTACACACTTTAAGAGCTAATATTGACTACGGTTTTGCTGAAGCTGATACTACTTATGGTAAGATCGGTGTTAAGGTTTGGATTAACCACGGAGAAATTCTTGACAAGGGACTAAAGAGCCCAATTCCTGAAGAAAAAGAAGGAAGAAGAGATAGAAGAGACAATAGAGACAATAGAGACGGTGACAGAAGACCTAGAAGAGACAACAGGGATGGTGATAGAAGACCTAGAAGAGACAACAGGGATGCTAAGCCAGAACTTCCAAAGGCAGTAAATCCAAGAGTAAGAAAAACTCCAAAGGTTGAAGCTGCTCCTGCAGTTGAAACTGCTGTTGAACAAAACGTAGAAGTGACTGAATAATAGATAGAGGTGCCGGGTACAAAATGCTAGATATAAGTGATTTGTACTGTCGGCAAGAGAAAGGAGGAAGACAGCGATGTTAATGCCAAAGCGCGTTAAACGTAGAAGAGTCCACAGAGGAAGAATGAAAGGCGTTGCAACTAAGGGCAATAAAATTGCTTATGGTGAATACGGTCTAGTTTCACAGGAATGTGGTTGGATCACCTCTAACCAGATCGAGGCTGCCAGAATAGCTATGACAAGATCTATTAAGAGAGGTGGTAAAGTATATATTGATATTTTCCCACACAAGCCGGTTACAAAGAAGCCAGCCGAAGTACGTATGGGTTCCGGTAAAGGTGCTCCTGAGTATTGGGTAGCAGTTGTTAAACCAGGTAGAGTAATGTTTGAAATAGCAGGCGTTACAGAAGAGCAGGCTAGAGAAGCTATGCGTCTTGCAATGCACAAACTACCTGTACAGTGTAAGTTTGCCATCAAAGGCCAAGAATTAGCAGAGGGTGGTGAAGCATAATGGAATTAAATAAAATGAGAGAAATGACAGACGCTGAACTTGTTACTGAATTAAAGAAGATGAAGAATGAATTATTCAACTTAAGATTTCAACATGTAACTGGTCAGTTAGAAAACCCTATAAAATTAAGAGAAGCTAAAAAGCAGATTGCTAAAGTTAAAACCATTATCAGAGAAAAAGAACTTCAGAAGGTTCAGGGCTAATAGAAAGGAGGATGTAATATGACTGTTGAGAGAAACAGAAGAAAGACTAAGGTCGGTATCGTGGTAAGTGATAAGATGGATAAGACTATCACTATTGCAATGGAAGACTTCGTAAGACATTCCCTTTATGGAAAAGCCGTAAAGAGAACTAAGAAAGTCAAGGCTCACGATGAAAATAACGAATGCAATATCGGAGATAAAGTAAGAATCATGGAAACAAGACCTCTATCAAAGGATAAGAGATGGAGACTTGTTAACATTATCGAAAAAGTTAAGTAAAGGAGGCACCAGATTATGATTCAGACAGAAACTAGATTAAAAGTTGCTGACAATTCAGGTGCGAAAGAACTTTTATGTATCCGTATTCTTGGCGGTACTAGCCGTAAGTGTGCGAATATTGGAGATATAATTGTTTGCGCTGTTAAAGAAGCAACACCCGGCGGCGTTGTAAAAAAAGGCGACGTTGTAAGAGCTGTAATAGTAAGAACTAAGACTGGGGCTAGAAGAAATGACGGAAGCTATGTAAAGTTCGATCAGAATGCAGCTGTAATTATTAAAGAAGATAAGAATCCGGTTGGAACTCGTATCTTCGGACCAGTAGCTAGAGAACTTAGAGATAAGAGCTTTATGAAGATAGTGTCATTGGCACCAGAAGTATTATAGGAGGTGTTCGGATGCATATTAAAAAAGGCGATACAGTGTTAATAATCACTGGTAAAGATAAAGGTAAAAAGGGCAAAGTTCTTAAGGCTATGCCAAAAGCAAATAGAGTTATTGTAGAAGGAATTAACATTCAGACTAAGCATCAGAAGCAGACAAGAACTGAAAAATCTGAAATTAAGCATGTTGAAGGTCCTATCCATGTTTCAAATGTTATGTTCTATGATACTAAAGCAAAGGCTCCTACAAGAGTTGGATACAAAGTTGAGAACGGTAAAAAAGTTAGAGTATCTAAGAAAACTGGAGCAGTAATTGATTAAGAAAGGAGGAGACGGTTTTGACAGCTAGATTAAAAGAAACATACAAGAACGAAGTATTTAAGTCAATGATGGATAAGTACGGATATAAGAATGTAATGCAAGTTCCTGTACTTGAAAAGATTACCATTAACATGGGTCTTGGTGAAGCTAAAGAAAACGCTAAGATTATGGAAACTGCTGTTGAAGAATTAGCAATCATCAGCGGACAGAGACCAGTAATCACGAAATCCAAGAAGTCAATTGCGAACTTCAAGGTTAGACAGGGTATGCCTGTTGGTGCAAAAGTTACTCTAAGAGGAGATAATATGTTTGAATTTGCTGATAAATTCTTCAACATCGCTCTTCCAAGAGTAAGAGACTTCAAGGGAGTTAGTATAAACTCATTTGACGGTAGAGGTAACTACTCAATGGGTATTAAGGAACAATTAATCTTCCCTGAAATCGAGTTCGATAAGGTAGATAAGACTAAGGGTATGAATATTGTATTCACTACAACGGCTAAGACAGACGAAGAAGCTGCTTCATTATTGCAGTTCCTTGGAATGCCGTTTGAGAAATAGGAGGGAACCATGGCAAAGACATCTCTCAAAGTAAAACAGGCTAGAAAACCTAAGTTTTCTACTCGTGCATATACAAGATGCAAGATTTGCGGAAGACCACATTCTGTATTAAAAAAATATGGTATCTGCCGTATCTGTTTCAGAGAACTTGCTTATAAGGGAGAAATCCCAGGCGTTAAAAAAGCAAGCTGGTAATTTTAAAATTGATTGCGGAGGCCTTTCGGGGAACCTCGCAAGGAAAGGAGAACATTCAGAATGACAATGACAGATCCAATAGCAGATATGCTAACAAGAATCAGAAATGCCAATACTGTAGGACATACAACAGTTGATATTCCTGCATCAAAGATGAAGAAGTCAATCGCAGGTATTTTAACTGAAGAAGGATATATTAAAGGCTATGACGTTATTGAAGACGACAAGCAGGGCACTATCAAAATTCAGATGAAGTATGGTGCTGACAAAGAAAGAGTTATTAGTGGAATCAAGAAGATTTCAAAGCCAGGATTAAAGGTTTATGCTAAGGCTGACGATGTGCCAAGAGTACTAGGAGGTCTAGGTATCGCTATTATTTCAACTTCAAACGGAATAATCAGTGATAAAGAAGCAAGAAAGCTTGGAATCGGCGGAGAAGTAATCTGTTACGTTTGGTAGGAGGAATAAAAAATGTCAAGAATAGGTAAATTACCTGTTAACCTTCCTGCAGGCGTAGAGGTTAAGGTTGACAGCAACAATGTGGTTACTGTAAAGGGACCTAAGGGCCAGCTTTCAGAACCAATTAGCAAACTTATAAAAGTTGAAATTGCAGACGGAGTTGTTACAGTTACTAGAGATGGTGACAATAAGAGCTCAAGAGAACAGCATGGACTTGCAAGAACTCTTATTAATAATATGGTTATGGGAGTTACAGCTGGATACGAAAAGAAGCTTCAGCTAGTTGGTGTTGGTTACAAGGCTGAAAAGAAGGGCAAGACTCTTGTTATGAACCTTGGATATTCACACCCAGTTGAAATGGAAGATCCTGAAGGAATTACTACTGAAGTTACTACACCTACAGAGGTAATCATAAAGGGTATCGATAAGGCTTTAGTTGGAAACTACACTGCTAATATTAGAAAGTGGAGACGTCCTGAACCGTATAAGGCTAAGGGTATTCGTTATGAAGGCGAAGTTATCCGTCGTAAAGAAGGAAAGACTGGTAAAAAATAAGGAAGGAGTGAAATTAAATGGCAAAAGAAAGTAAGAATGAAAGACGAGTAGCTAGACATGAAAGAGTAAGAAAACACTTACATGGAACTCCTGAAAGACCAAGACTTTGCGTTTACAGAAGCCTTAAGAATATCTCTGTACAGGTAATTGATGATGTGAATGGTATAACACTTGCAGCAGCATCAACAACTGACAAGGAATTAAAGGCCCAGGGTGCTTATGGTGGTAACAAGGAAGCTGCTAAGTTAGTTGGAGAAGCTATTGCTAAGATAGCATTAGCTAAAGGAATCGAAACTGTATGCTTTGACAGAGGTGGATATTTATATCACGGAAGAGTACAGGAATTAGCAGAGGCTGCACGTGAAGCAGGATTGAAATTCTAACAGGAGGAAAAAAGGAATGCGACAAAATATGATTGATGCATCCAAGCTAGACTTAAAAGAAACTATCGTTAACATTAGACGTGTTGCTAAGACTGTTAAGGGTGGTAGAAATATGAGATTCAGCGTATCCGTAGTTGTTGGTAACGGCGAAGGCTATGTTGGTGTAGGTCTTGGAAAGGCTCAGGAAATTCCTGAAGCTGTAAGAAAAGCTATCGAAGATGCAAAGAAAAATTTAGTATATGTTCCAACAGTAGGAACAACAATTCCACACAGAACTCTTGGAGTATTTGGGGCAGGTAATGTTTTAATCATGCCAGCTTCTGAAGGTACTGGAGTTATCGCAGGTTCATCTGTACGTATGGTACTTGAAGCTGCTGGAATTAAGGACGTTAGAGCTAAGTCAATTGGTTCAAGTAATACAGTAAATATTGCTTACGCCACATTAGAAGGTCTTAGAAACTTAAAGACTGTTGAACAAATCAGCAGATTAAGAGGAAAGACTAAAGAAGAAATTTTAGGATAGGAGGAAGATACAAATGGCTAAGATGATTAAAGTAACTTTAACAAAGAGCACAATTGGAGCTCTTCCTCAGCATAAGAAAATTGTTGAAGCTTTAGGGTTAAAGAAGATGCACAGTTCAAACGAAATGCCTGATTGCCCACAAACTCGTGGTGCTATCAAGAAGGTTGAGCATCTTGTGACTGTAGAAGAACTGTAGGATTGGAGGTGCGGGAAATATGAAACTGCATGAATTGAGAGCAGCCGAGGGTTCAACTAAGAACCGTAAGAGAAGAGGTCGTGGTACTGCTACTGGTCAGGGTAAATCTGGCGGTAGAGGTATGAATGGCCAAAACTCAAGAAGCGGCGGCGGCGTTAGACTTGGCTTTGAAGGCGGTCAGATGCCATTATACAGAAGAATTCCAAAAAGAGGTTTTACTAATATTTGGAGAACAGAATACACAATTCTGAACGTTGATGATCTAAATAGATTTGAAGCGGGAACTGTTGTAACACCTGAACTTTTAGAAGAAGCAGGGCTAGTAAAGCAGGTTAAAGACGGAATTAAAATTCTTGGAGAAGGTACTCTTGAAAAAGGAGTTACTGTTAAGGCTCACAAATTTAGCAAAGCTGCAATAGAAAAAATTGAGTCTGCCGGAGGAAAGGCAGAGGTGATCTAGGATGAGCATGTTTGGAACAATCGCTCATGCTTGGAAAGTTGCAGACGTTAGAAGAAAGATGATTTTCACACTTTTAATGTTAGTAGTTTTCAGGCTGGGTTCAAATATTCCAGTTCCGGGCATTGACAGAGCAGTACTTGCTCAAGTATTTGACGGCGGGACAGGATTGTTTGCTTTGTTTGACTTATTCTCGGGAGGTTCTTTTAGTAATTTTACTATATTTGCTTTAAGTATTACTCCATATATCACTGCTTCGATTATTTTACAATTATTAACCATTGCTATTCCTTCATTAGAACGACTTGCTAAAGAAGGAACAGAAGGTAAGAAAAAAATTGCACAGTACACTAGATATTTGACAGTTGTACTTGCATTTGTTCAAGCTATCGGCTTGTCAGTTGGTTTGTTTAAGAAGGCATTAATCAGCACTGATTTTTTCTCAGTAGCTGTTATAGTGCTGACTCTTTCAGCTGGTACTGCATTCCTAATGTGGTTAGGTGAACAAATCAATGAAAACGGTATTGGAAACGGTATTTCATTAATCATTTTTGCTGGCATTATTGCAAGAATACCAACTGCAATTCATACAAACTGGGCTAAATTCACTGCGGGTGAATTAGGTGTTCTTACTGTGATATTGTTTGCTCTTTTTGCAATAATCGTTGTAGTAGGAATTATTGAAATCCAGCAGGGACAAAGAAGAGTTCCTGTACAGTATGCAAAGAGAGTGGTTGGAAGAAAGATGTACGGCGGACAGTCAACACATATTCCGCTAAAAGTAAATCAGGCTGGTGTTATTCCAGTAATTTTCTCACTTTCATTGTTGCAGTTTCCATTGACAATAACATACTTCTTTCCTAACTCAGGTTTTACAACCTTTGTTACAAAGTGGCTTTCACCTCACGGTGACCCAGGAGTATGGGTTTATGCAATATTCAATATCTTGCTAATCGTATTCTTTACTTATTTCTATACTGCGGTTACATTTAACCCTCTTGAAGTTGCAAACAATATGAAGGCAAATGGTGGATTTATTCCTGGAATTAGACCAGGAAAGCCAACTGTTGAATATTTAAATAAAGTAATGACAAGAATTACTTTTGTAGGTGCTATGTTCCTAGCTATTATTTCTACAATGCCAACTTTACTTAGCAGCTTTACATCTATTGATGCTAGGTTTGGAGGAACATCATTGCTAATTGCAGTTGGTGTTGCACTTGACACAATGAAACAGCTAGAAAATCAGATGGTTATGAGAAACTATCAGGGATTCTTAAAATAGCACATATAATAAAATGGAGGAAAATTAAGTGAATTTAATTTTATTAGGCCCTCCGGGTGCAGGAAAAGGCACACAGGCGACCAGAATAATAGAAAAATATGGTATTCCGCATATATCTACTGGCGATATATTCAGAAAAAATATAAAAGAAGGAACTGCCCTTGGAAAGAAAGCTCAAGAGTATATGAACAAGGGCGAGCTTGTTCCTGATGATTTAGTAATAGAGATAGCGACAACCAGATTACTTGAAGATGATTGCAAGGAGGGTTTCCTTCTTGATGGTTTTCCAAGAACTGTTTATCAAGCTGAAAAATTAGATGAATTCTTAGTAGCTCATGGTAGAAAAATTGATAAAGTTTTAGATATCGCAGTTGAAAAAGAAGAACTAATGGTTAGATTGATTGGCAGAAGAGTTTGCAGAGCTTGTGGTGCAACTTACCATGTTGTGAATATGCCTCCTGCAAAAGAAGGTGTTTGTGATGTTTGTGGTGGTGAATTGTATCAGAGAAGTGATGATACAGAAGCAACTGTAGCAAACAGAATTGAAGTTTACAATTCACAGACAATGCCGCTAGTTGACTACTACACTGAAAAGGGAAACATTGCTCACATTGATGGAGCAGCCGGCCTTGACAACGTATTTACTGCTATTGTAAACGTTTTAGGAGAATAAGCAATGATCATCATCAAATCAGAACAAGAGATTAGCATAATGCGTGAATCTGGGAAGGTTACAGGTTATATTTTAAGGGAATTAGAGAATTTTATAAAGCCAGGTATGTCTACTATGGATGTAAATAACTTTGTAGAACAGACAATTCTTAAAAACCATATGATCCCTACTTTTAAAGGATATTGTGATTATCCCGCTGCTGCATGTGTATCCGTAAATGATGAAGTAGTTCATGGAATTCCTTCAAAAAAGAGGATACTTAAGGAAGGCGATATAGTAAGTGTGGATGTAGGCAGTACCTATAAAGGATATGTAAGCGATGCTGCAAGAACTTATGCCGTAGGAGAAATCAGTGAAGAAGCTGCAAAGTTAATCAGAGTTACAAGAGAAAGTTTCTTTGAGGGATTAAAATTCTGTAAAGTAGGATACAGACTTTCAGATATATCCCATGCCATCCAAATGAAGGCTGAAGGAGAAGGGTTCTCTGTAATTAGAGATTTTGTAGGCCATGGGGTTGGAAGAAATATGCATGAAGATCCTCAGATTCCTAACTATGGTAAGTCAGGTAGAGGCCCCAAATTAGTAAGTGGTATGGTATTTGCCATTGAACCTATGATTAATCAGGGAAGCTACGACGTAGAGGTACTTTTGGACAACTGGACGACTGTTACTCTTGATGGTAAACTGTCAGCACATTATGAAAATACTGTTGTTATTACAGATGGTGAGCCCGAGTTGCTTACCTTATAAATAAGGAAGGTGTAAAAATAATTATGGCGAAAAAAGACGTCATCGAAGTATTGGGTACCGTTGTAGACGCTCAACCAAACGCGATGTTTGTAGTTAAGCTTGAAAATGGATACGAAGTACTTGCACACATTTCAGGAAAAATAAGAATGAACTTCATCAGAATTCTTCCTGGAGATAAGGTTAAGGTTGAATTATCACCTTATGATCTTACTCGTGGAAGAATAACGTGGAGAGATAAATAATTGGAGGTTTAAGATGAAAGTTAGAGCATCAGTTAAACCAATCTGCGAAAAGTGCAAGATAATCAAGAGAAACGGTAAAGTAATGGTTATCTGTGAAAATCCTAAGCACAAGCAGAGACAAGGTTAAAAATAAAAATTTAGAGTTTAAAATGTAATACCCCGTTTATATTACGCTGCCAAGAGGTTTTGCGTGACGGAAGATGGGAGAAGGAGGAATTTATGGCTCGTATAGCCGGAGTAGATTTACCTAGAGAAAAAAGAGTAGAAATTGGTCTTACTTACATTTATGGTATCGGTAGAAAGACATCAAATGCTATTCTTGAAAAAGCTGGCATCAGTCCTGACACAAGAGTTAAAGATTTAACTGAGGATGAGGCTGGTAAGATCAGAAAGATCATTGAACAGGAATACCCTGTAGAAGGTGATTTAAGAAGAGAAGTTTCTTTAAACATTAAGAGACTTATGGAAATTGGCTGCTACAGAGGTATCAGACATAGAAGAGGTCTTCCTGTTAGAGGACAGAAGACTAAGACAAACGCTAGAACTAGAAAAGGTCCTAAAAAGACTGTAGGTAGAAAGAAGAAGAAGTAAGGAGGTAGGAAATCATGGCTAAAGCTGTAAAGAAAACAGTTAGAAAAAAGAGAAGAGAACGTAAGAACATTGAAAAAGGCCAGGCGCATATCCAATCCACCTTTAACAATACTCTTGTAACTCTTACAGACTTAAACGGTAACGCATTATCATGGTCAAGTGCAGGTTCTCTTGGATTCAAAGGTTCAAGAAAGTCAACTCCTTTCGCAGCTCAGATGGCTGCTGAAGAAGCTGCTAAGGCTGCAATGGAACATGGCTTAAAGACAGTAGAAGTTTACGTAAAGGGACCAGGTTCCGGACGTGAAGCTGCAATCAGAGCATTACAGTCTGCAGGTCTTGAAATCAATATGATTAAGGATATTACACCAATTCCTCATAATGGTTGCAGACCACCAAAGAGAAGAAGAGTTTAATTGAAGGGAGGAGTAATTTAATATGGCAAGATATACAGGTGCTAACTGCAGATTATGCAGGAGAGAAGGTCAGAAACTTTTCTTAAAGGGCGAGAGATGTTATAGCTCAAAGTGCGCTATAGATAAGAGAAATTACGCTCCTGGACAGCATGGTCAGAGCAGAAAGAAAATCTCTGAGTATGGTTTACAGTTAAGAGAAAAGCAAAAGGCTAAGAGATTCTACGGTATGTTAGAAACTCAGTTTAGAAATTTATTTGACAAAGCTGCTAAGAAAAAGGGAATCACTGGTGAAAACCTTTTAATTATGCTTGAAACTAGACTTGATAATGTAGTATTCAGAATGGGATTTGCATCATCAAGAAAAGAAGCTAGACAGCTAGTAACGCATGGTCACTTTACTTTAAATGGTAAGAAGGTAGATATTCCTTCACTAGAAGTAAAGGCTGGAGATGTAATCAGAGTTAAGGAAAAAAGTCAGAACTCACCTAAATTCAAGGAAGTTAAAGAAATGGCGATTAGCGTACCATCATGGGTAACGGTTGACATAGAGAAGCTTGAAGGTAAAGTTGTTGCTATTCCGAGAAGAGAAGATATCGATACTCCGATTGCAGAGCATCTTATCGTCGAATTATATTCCAAATAGTATCTTATTCTTAAGATATATATTGGAAGAAAAGGGAGGGTTTTTGAGTGATAGAAATCGAAAAACCAACAATAGAGTGTATATTCTCAGAAGAAGATGCGAATTATGGTAAATTTGTAGTAGAACCCCTTGAAAGAGGATATGGAACTACACTTGGAAATAGCTTAAGAAGAATTCTTCTTAGCTCACTTCCAGGTGCGGCTGTAACATCCATCAAAATTGATGGTATTCTTCATGAATTTTCAACAATTCCTGGAGTAAAAGAAGATGTAACAGAAATAATATTAAATCTTAAGAAACTTGCTGTTAGACTTAACGGTGAAAATACGAAGAGAGTAATTATTAATGCTGTAGGTCCAAAGGTTGTAACTGCTGCAGATATTATCGGCGATATGGAAATGGAAATCTTCAATCCCGATTTGCATATAGCAACGCTTGAAGAAAATGCAACACTGGTTATGGAAATAAACTTGGCAAGAGGCAGAGGATACGTTCCTGCTGAACAGAACAAGAATGAAAGCACACCAATCGCAGTGATTCCTGTGGATTCAATATATACACCAGTTAAAAAAGTGAACTTTACAGTTGAGAACACAAGAGTTGGTCAGGTAACTGACTATGATAAGCTTAACCTAGAAATCTGGACAGACGGATCAATCACTCCAGAAGAAGGCGTGTCAATTGGAGCTAAGATTATGCAGGAACATTTGAATCTGTTTATCGAGCTTACAGATGCAACTGATTCTATGGAAATCATGGTTGAAAAGGAAGAAGACCAAAAGGAAAAGGCTCTTGAAATGACTATTGAAGAACTTGAACTTTCAGTACGTTCATTCAACTGCTTAAAGAGAGCTGCAATAAATACGGTTGAGGAACTTACTCATAAATCCGAAGAGGATATGATGAAGGTTAGAAACCTAGGTAAGAAATCCTTAGACGAAGTAAGACACAAACTTGAAGAATTAGGCCTTGGTCTCCGACCAAGTGACGAATAAGCAATAAATGGTGGCGAAGTATTTTTGATTTAATGCTAGGAGACTGATTTGTGAGGAGCGGAGCATAAATTTGTTTTACAAATTTGGTTAGGGCTTCAAGTACCCGAGCAAATCAGTTGACAACGCAGTAGATTAAAAAGACGAGTCAAGAAAGGAGAAGAGTTATGCCAGGATATAGAAAACTAGGCAGACCTACTGCTCATAGAAAAGCAATGCTTAGAAATATTGTTACTGACCTTTTCAGAGAAGGACGTATTTCTACAACTGACTGCAGAGCAAAGGAAGCTAGAAGAGAAGCTGAAAAGTTAATCACGCTTGCTAAGCGTGGTGATCTTCATGCTAGAAGACAGGTTCTTGCATATGTGTACGACGAAGATGTTGCAACAAAGTTATTTGATGAAATAGCTCCTAAGTACGCTGAAAGACACGGTGGCTACACAAGAATCTTAAAATTAGGACCAAGACAGGGAGACTGCGCAGAAGTAGTATTCTTAGAGCTTGTATAATTAAGAACTGAGGGTGCGCAGGTTATTTGCGCACCCTTTTTTAACATGAAGCCCTAACCCGATTTGCGAAGCCAAATCGCTGGTAGGCCTCATGCAAGAAACTCACAAATCTCTGATTTGCAGAGTTTTACTGCTCAGTCCAGTGCTTTAGCACTGATGGCGCAATTTAGGCTAGAAAATCACAAGAGGCAAAGCTGATTGTAGATTTTCATCGCCTAACATAAATAAACTAACCCGATTTGCGAAGCCAAATCGCTGGTAGGCCTCATGCAAGAAACTCACAAATCTCTGATTTGCAGAGTTTTACTGCTCAGTCCGGTGCTTTAGAACTGATGATGGCATTTAAATAAGAAAGTAGATACATACTTTCAGACAGAAAACGATTATTGTATAATGTTAATAAACGATAAACAGGATATAATCTCATTTTATAGATAATGATTTTGAATATAACAAGCAAAGCTTGATTGGAATAAATAAATGGAACAAATCATAAAAATTGAAAACTTAAAATTTTGTTATACCAGAGAAGCAGATCAAGTCTTAGTAGAGGCTATAAAAAATGCTAACCTTGAAGTCGAGAAAGGAAGTTTTATTGCTGTGATAGGCAAAAACGGTTCAGGAAAGTCAACTTTAGCTAAAAACATTAATGCATTATTACTTCCAAGTAGTGGAACGGTATATGTGAAAGGCTTTGATACAAAGAATGATGACCACCTTTGGGATATAAGACAAGCAGCAGGTATGGTATTTCAGAATCCTGATAATCAGCTGGTATCTTCAATTGTTGAGGATGATGTGGCTTTTGGTCCTGAAAACTTAGGTATTGCTCCTGAAGAAATCCGACAAAGGGTGGATTCTGCCCTTAAAGCGGTAAACATGTATGATCATAGAAAAAAAGCGCCTCACCTGCTTTCTGGAGGGCAAAAACAAAGAATTGCAATAGCAGGAGTTATAGCAATGATGCCGGATTGCATCATCTTTGATGAACCTACAGCTATGCTGGATCCCAAGGGAAGAGCTGGAGTTATGTCGATTATAAATAAATTACACAAGGAAGGAATCACAGTTATTCTTATAACACATTTTATGGAAGAAGCAGCAGATGCAGATCGTGTTATAATTATGGACAAGGGTGAAATAATTCTTGATGGAGCTCCTGTAGAGATTTTTTCAGAAGTAGGAAAAATCAGAGAATTAGGACTTGACGTACCTGTAGCTGTTGATTTGGCAGATAAATTAAGAAAAAGAGGAATTGATATTCCTAAAGATATTATTCGAACAGAGGAAATGGTAGAGTATTTATGTCAATACAAGTAAAAAATTTAAAATATGTATATAGTGAAGGCATGCCATTTGAATCCGTAGCTTTAGATGATGTGAGTTTTGAAATAAATGACGGAGAATTTGTGGGAATTATAGGTCATACAGGCTCAGGTAAATCAACTTTAGTGCAGCATTTTAATGGATTATTGAAACCTAAATCAGGGGACATAATGATTAGTGGAGTTGATATTACTAACCCGGAAACATCCTTGAAGGAGATACGAAAAAAAATAGGTTTGGTATTTCAGTATCCGGAATATCAGCTTTTTGAGGAAACTGTAAAGCAGGATGTAGCTTTTGGTCCTTTAAACCTAGGACTGAATAAAGAGGAAGTAGAAATCCGAGTAAAAGAGGCTATTGAATTGGTAGGTCTTGATTATGAGGAAGTAGCAGAAAGATCCCCTTTTGATTTATCAGGTGGTCAGAAGCGCAGAGTTGCCATAGCAGGCGTTATAGCAATGAAGCCTGAAGTACTTATTTTAGATGAACCTACAGCAGGGCTTGACCCTAAAGCCCATAGGGAATTGTTTGAGGTTATTAAAAAAATCCATAAAGAGCAGAGCAGCATTTTAATTTTAGTGTCTCATAATATGCAGGACATTGCAAATCTGGCGGATGAAGTTTTAGTTATGGAAAAGGGCAGGCTAGCCATGTCAGGAAGCCCACGGAAAGTCTTTGCAAGGAGAGATGAGTTAACAGCAATAGGTCTTAGTGTACCTCCGATTGCTGAATTACTATATCAGCTTCGTGACAAAGGTTTTGAAATTAACCCAGATGTTTTGAGTATGGATGAAGCTGTGGAGGAATTAGTAAAGAGATTATGATTAGAGACATCACATTAGGACAATTTTACCCAGGTGGCTCCTTTATTCACAGACTGGACCCAAGGGTAAAAATCGCAGGAACATTTATATATATAATTGCTTTATTTATTATAAGCGATTTTATTGGATTTGCCATTGCAGCAGCAGCACTTGCTATTGTAATAGGAGTTTCTAAAGTTCCCTTCAGTTTTATAGCAAAAGGATTGAAACCAGTATTCTTGATTATTGTATTTACTTTTTTAATAAATATGTTTATGACAGATGGTGAAATCTTATATAAAATAGGTTTTTTAAGGTTGACTAAAGAAGGTGTGTATAATGCCTGCTTTATGGGAATTAGATTAGTTTTGTTAATATTTGGTTCATCAGTATTGACTCTGACTACTAAGCCTATCAATTTAACTGATGGAATTGAATATATCTTAAACCCGTTTAAAAAAGTGGGGCTACCTGCGCATGAACTGGCTATGATGATGACAATAGCACTTAGATTCATACCTACACTACTTGAGGAAACAGATAAAATCATGAAAGCGCAAATGGCAAGAGGCGCAGATTTTGAAAGTGGCAATCTTATTAATCGAGCAAAAAGTTTAGTCCCACTATTAGTTCCTTTATTCATAAGTGCTTTTCGTATAGCTCAGGACTTGGCCATGGCCATGGA
Source organism: uncultured Aminipila sp. (assembly GCA_963524205.1). Lineage (GTDB taxonomy): Bacteria > Bacillota > Clostridia > Peptostreptococcales > Anaerovoracaceae > Aminipila. The sequence goes on along the minus strand of CAURED010000018.1, from coordinate 29,386 downwards.
AGCCAGATGCTATAGGGGTGGGGAGCATAGGACACGACTGCATGAAATGAAAATGTTAGGACGTGATTTTGGAACTTTAACAATACTTATTTTGTTTTTGGCATTAATTATTTTTGAATCGCGTATAATGTAATATTAATATAATAATAAAATACAAAGGATTGATTAAGTGAAGCATTTGAATCTTGTGTTGATAGCTTTATCGTTATCAGTAGTTTTAGGGTTTATTCTTATAGTGGGGCCAGATACTGAGGAAGCATTTTTAAATAAAGATGAAAAATCAGTGGTTAAGACGGAAGCTTCAAAGGCCACCTCGGAAATTGAGGAGCCTATAGAAGAAGAACAGCCTATAGGAGAAGAACAGCCACTTATATATGGATTTGATTTAAAGTATACCAATTATTTGGTACAAGAGCCATACACTTATGTGGTAAATGGTAAACAACGATGTTTTCAATTTGATATGATGCGACAAAAAATAGCTATTGTAGAGGAGGTAATAGGAAAATATAGGCTGACGTATATTGATAATTACAAAAACCGAAATGGCAGAGCACCCAAATACAAGGGCACCGACGTAGATGCATTGGGCAACGATAGAAGTGCTGCGGCACCTGCTTATGCAAATATAAACGATTTAGATGAATTTGTGTATTTGGCAGATGGTACTTTAGTGGAAGTACTAGAAGAGGATGTGGGATATACATTAGTTGGAGTTGTAGGAACTGATTTGGAATACTCGATACCAAGTCAATATATCCCTGAAAAGGACGGCTTACAAGGATTAAAGAAAGTAATTGCAGTAGATAGAACAAATCAAAATATTGTAACATTTGAAAAAGAAGATATTTGGAATATTACATCTTATAGTATGGCAACTACAGGAAAAGTTGGAGAGTATCATCAGCCAACACCCTTAGGATACTATTATGCCATTGAGAAGAAGCCAAAATTCTTCTATGTGAAAGATGGAACTAGTGAAATAGACGGATATGCTCCTTATGCTGTTCGTTTTACTGCAGGTGCATATATTCATGGCGTATCAACAGCATATAAATATACTAAGGAAGGAACAAGAATTGATCCGGGGATAAACGAATTTTCTAGTAGTATTGGAACTGTACCACTCTCACATAAATGTGTGAGAAATTATACTTCCCATGCAAAGTTTATATATAACTGGTATGAGCATGGAAAGACTATTGTAATAGTGATTGAGTAGAGGGCCTGATTTTTTTTATTCAGCTATGATGTTTGTGCATAAAGGAAAAATCATTTATGCCCTTAAAATGGAATTTAATAAGTTCTAGATAGGAAGAAATTATGAGACAAAGAAAAGTAAAAAATGTGGAAGAACGATTAGCTGCTTTTTCAGAGTTCTCGGTAGTAGATGGGAAAAAGATAAAGGGAACCTGGAAAAATATTTTTAATAATGATAATGACATTTATATGGAGTTAGGATGTGGTAAAGGACAATTCTCTTTGAAGCAGGCAGAAATGCATCCTGACAGGAATTACATAGCTGTTGAAGGACAGGACACGGTGCTACTCAGAGCTTTGGAAAAGGCTGCAATAACACAACTTCCGAATATCAAATTTATGCAGGCTTTTGTACAGGATGTAACAGAGTTTTTTGAGAATGATGAACTATCTGGTATTTATTTGAATTTTAGTGATCCATGGCCAAAGGATAGGCATGCGAAAAGAAGGTTGACCCATACTAAATTTTTGAAAGGCTATGCCACAGTTATAAAAAATAGTGGTATTGTGGAATTTAAAACGGATAATGATGCACTATTTGAATTTTCAATCGGGGAAATAAAAGCAAATGACTTCGAAATACTGGAATATAGTAGGGATATTCACAATTCTGCTTTCCCTTCAAAAGATATTACAACGGAATATGAGGATAAATTTAAGGAAGCTAATAAAAGTATAAATTATGTAAAATTTGTAGTGTAGAAATATAAAAAATGTATTAATGATAAATTGTAAAAATAGTGATAAAAAACTAGTTTTTTATCACTATTTTTATTGGAGATTTTAAAATAAAATGTTGAAGAACTCAAAAACTAATGTAGTCTGAAGGGTTTACCAGTTTATCGTCCTTTTGCATCTCAAAATGTAAATGAGATTCATCAGAGGATTCAAATAAACTCGTATCTCCTATACCACCTATAATAGCACCTTGCTTCACAACGTCACCAGCCTCAACAACGGCATTGTCCGAAAGATTTGAATAAGTTGTAATAAATCCATTTCCGTGATTAATTTTAACAGTATAACCAAGTCGATCATCTTTGTAGGTTTCCACAATCGTTCCTGCGGCAGCTGCTTGAACTCTTGAATCAAGTGGTGCAGCAATATCAATGCCGTTATGAACCATGTATTGATTTAAGGTTTTCGAATAAATTGGCAATTCTGTGGAATACTCTAGTGTTATAAGACCATCTACAGGTGCAACCCAAGTTGAAGAATTATTATTATTTTCATTTTGAGTATTTGACTGAGGATTATCTTTACTATCCACTGTAGGAACTTGTTTTGTTACACTTTTTTCTTCTGGCTGATTGCTTTGGGGAACATTAATATTATTGTTATCTGATAAATTAATTTTGTCCAAACTTGATTTTACAGTAAAAACTGAAGCAAGGGCAACAACGCTGAAACAAAGTACCAGAGCTATTGCAGCTCTATCCATTGGCTTTTTATCTTTAATTTTATGTCGCATAATTTACACCTCCTTATTGTATTATTGCCTTATTGCAGTTTTTCATACTTTGTAGTATAATGTTTTGTAATTTTATATGAGTGAGGTGGATATATGAAAGAATTTATTATGGCGCAGCAAAATGGAAGAAGCATTCCATTAGAGGATAAAATATTTGGAATCAGTAGATTAGCTAATGAAATGATTGCTAAAAAAGGTAAAGAAGCCGTTACAAATGCCACAATTGGAGCATTACTGGATGACCAGGGAAAATTAGTAGTTTTGTCTTCTGTGGTTGAAGTTTTAAGGAATTTAACACCAGAAGATTATGCAGAATATGCACCAATTGGAGGGACACCAGAATTTAAAAGCTGCATAAAAAAAGCTGCTTTTGGAAAGTACAAGCCAAACTGCTTTACTGAAGCGGTTGCAACACCTGGTGGTACAGGATCAATCCGAAATACTATAGCGAATTATTCTAAAATAGGAGATCAGATTTTAACTTCAGACTGGTTCTGGGCAAACTACAGCTCAATTGCAGGAGAAATAGGCAGGACTTCTACTACTTATAGTCTGTTTGATAAAGAAGGGCATTTTAATATTACAGCGTTTAAGCAAAAAGTTGACGAACTGCTTTCAAAGCAAGAAAGCTTAGTAATAATTATAAATACACCCGCTCATAACCCAACTGGATATTCACTTACACTTGAAGACTGGGATAAAGTGCTGGACACAGTAGAATTTGCGGCAAAGGAAGATAAGAAAGTTGCATTACTTGTTGATGTTGCATATATAGATTTTGCAGGTGATGGAGATAAATATAGAGAATTTATGCCTAAATTAGAGAATTTACCCTCAAATATACTGCCAATAATCTCTTATAGTGCTTCTAAGACGTTTACTCTTTATGGGATGAGATGCGGAGCTATGATTTGCATGACACCTGTTAAAGAAATTGCAGAAGAGTTTGTGCGTGTATGTCAATTTTCTTCCAGAGCTTCATGGTCAAACTGCACAAGAGCTTCAATGGTAGTTATATCAAAAATATATGAAGATAGTAATCTTTTGACAAAGGTAAATGAAGAAAGAGAGTTTTATTGTGATTTACTTTTGAAGAGAGGAAAAGCTTTTGAAGAAGAAGCTGCTAAGGTAGGACTAGAGATTGTTCCATTCGATGCTGGATTCTTTGCATCCATTCCATGTGATGATCCAGAAGCAATTAGTAAAAAACTTCAGGACGAAGGGATATTTCTTGTACCACTTGCAAAGGGATTAAGAGTATCCATTGCTTCCATAACAGAAGAAGCGTGTAGAATGCTGCCAGAAAAGATTTTAGCAGCAATGAAATAGAGGCGAAAAAATGCGTACAATTATATGGTTTATATATTTCTGGCTTTATCTATTGAGCATCTATCCAAAACAACGATATTTTGAGAAACGTAGAGTAGCTGGAATTCCTAAAGAAGAGGATCTTCCAGAAATTAATCAGATCGTACAGAATTGGGCAAATAGTTTATTGAAAATGGCAGGAGTAAACTGCACAGTAGAAGGCCTGGAAAACATCCCTAAGGATAGGGCTGTTCTATTTACCAGCAATCATCAAGGTAATTTCGATATACCTTTGATGATTACTAAATTAGGCAAAACTAATTCCATAGTGGCAAAGAACAGTATGGAGAAAGTGCCCTTGATATCTACTTGGATGAAATTGTTTGACTGCTTATTTATTGACAGGGAAAATGCAAGGCAATCTTTAGGTGTTTTTGCACAAGCAGAAAAAATTATAGGAGAAGGACGCTCTGTTATAATTTTTCCAGAGGGAACTAGAAGCAGAGGAGACGAAGTTGGTGAGTTTAAAGAAGGGGCATTTAAAATAGCCACCAAAACAGGAGCACCAGTTGTACCAGTAGCTATAAATGGTTCATATAAGGTAATGGAAGCTAATGGGGTATGGATACGTCCAGCAGAGGTTAAGATAACAGTGCTACCGCCTATAGAGACGGCATTGCTGTCAAGAGAAGAAACTAAACATTTAGGTGTAAATGTTAAAAAAATGATTATGGACTGTAACAATGCACAGAATAATAAAATTGATAATGAGGAAATAGCAGTTAGTAATTAAAAAATTAATCCTTTAGGAATTTTGGTTTCTAAAGGATTTTTTTTGATTGTCAAAGAACAAAGAAGCATCAATAATAATATATTGTATTAAAAAGGAGGTCGTTGAATGAAATCGGTTAAGCGGCTACAAGGTACTAATATTCCATTGAACCAAACGGAGTTGGTATTTGAATCAAGGATACTTTGGAGAAATTTGGCTAATTGGATTAGGGAGTATTTAGTAAGTGTATATGCGGGCTATGGTATTCAGGCAGAAGCAGAGAAAAAAATAAAAGCGGTTTTTTTAGAAAATAGCAATATTATTAGATTAGTATTTGGTGAACAAAATTCTGAACGATATAATAATCTTACATCCGAATTTGTCAGTATTTTAAAATCCTTAGTTGAGGCACAAATAAATGGTGACGTTAACGCAGTAAATGAATATACAAAGCAGCTGTATGAAAATGCAGATCGGAGAGCTGCTTTTGCAGCACAAATTAATCCGTTTTGGTCAGAAAGTGAATGGAAAAGTTTATTATATCAATTTATTCAAATGACAATCGAAGAATCAACAACTTTATTAAAAAAACAATACACAAAAAATATAGTAATATATGATAGTATTTTAAAGCTTACTTCAAAAATGGGAGATTATTATTCAAAAGGAGTGCTTGATTATTTGACTTATAATAATCAGCTATGACATTATAATAAATTTAAGGGATTTAAAATTTTCTTTTAATCCCTGTGATACAATTGTACAAGCTGAAAATAGGATTCGCATATTAAGGAACATTTTACTTGTAATTTTAAACTTATTTTGATAAAATATTTATGTTACAGGATAATTTAATATGCGGAAGTGGCTCAGGGGTAGAGCATCGCCTTGCCAAGGCGAGGGTCGCGAGTTCGAATCTCGTCTTCCGCTCCAAGATAGGTAGTAAGTTTTCAAAAAGAAACTTGCTACTTTTTTTATTACAATCTTTTACAAATAGGGTGTAATATTATGGGTATTTTCTGGATTATTAGAAATACTATACATGAAATAAGATAATTCAAGGAGAGTAATTATGTCAGAGTCAATAACAAATTTAAATGCTCTATCTGCAAAAGCGGCTTATCAACTTACGGATGCAGTTAAAACTCCACCGCAATTTGAATCCATAACTCCGCGATGGCTTTGCAGACTGATGGAATTTAAGGCATTAAAAACAGGTGTATTCAGGCTGAATAAGGTTGCAGAAGGAAATACACCATTGGACATGCTATGTAACCGAACAGGAAATGAAGATATTCCGGAAGGATTTGTAGATTATGTTACTAAACCAAGGGAATACATTTTAAATTCAATTTCAACAATCATTAATATCAATACCAGGGTGTCAGATATATATAATAGTCCCTACGATCAGGTTCACGAACAAATCAGGTTAGCAACGGAGAGTATTCAGGAAAGGCAGGAGAGTGAATTTATCAACAATAAGGAATACGGATTGCTATATAATGTGGCAGATTCTCAACGCCTTAAAACTCGTAATGGATTTCCTACACCAGACGATTTAGATGAATTAATTTCAAAAGTGTGGAAAGAACCATCGTTTTTCCTTGCACATCCAAAAGCAATTGCTGCATTTGGAAGAGAATGTACAAAATGCGGAGTTCCCCCTGCCACTGTGAATTTATTAGATTCTTATTTTTTAACCTGGCGTGGGATTCCTATTATACCCACAGATAAGCTGTTTATTGATGATAAAAAAAATCCTAATCAGAATACGGGTAAAACCAATATTCTCCTTGTTCGAACTGGTGAAAAGAAGCAGGGAGTTATTGGTTTATATCAGACAGGCCTTCAGGGTGAGCAGTCTAAAGGACTTTCGGTACGGTTTATGGGAATTGATAACAGAGGAATTGGAATTTATCTGTTATCCCTTTACTGTTCAACCGCGGTACTGGCGGATGATGCCCTAGCTGTTTTGGAAGATGTAGAAATCGGGAATTATTATGAAAATAAGTAATACGGAATGGCTTATTAATGAAACACAGATTGATAATTATCTAAAAAGCCTGAATGCAAATGATATCATCCCTATAAAAAGGATTGAGCAACTTGCTAATGAATTTTTTCCAGCATTTAAAACAAGTGCTGATAATTCTATATCAATATATGAAGATAATGAGAAGGTTTTTTCTGAAGTTTTATCGCAATTAAACTTATTGCCAGAAGGATGGTCTTTACCGGATCTTCAGAAAACCTCGTATGATATAGAGTTGATTCGGTCTGAATTCCCGATTTTATCAGAAAAAGTTGGAGGAAAAGAACTAATTTGGCTGGATAATGCCGCAACGACCCAAAAACCTAAGTGTGTTATTGACAGACTTGCTTATTTTTATGAACACGAAAATTCTAACGTTCATAGGGGCGCGCATGCGATGGCAGCACGTGCTACTGACGCGTATGAAGAATCACGGGAAAAAATACGGGGTTTTCTGAATGCTTCTTCCATCTCTGAAGTTGTATTCGTCAGAGGAGCAACTGAAGCAATTAACCTCATAGCACAGACATACGGAAAATCAAATATAAACGAAGATGATGAAGTGCTGATCTCCTGCCTTGAACATCACGCAAATATAGTTCCTTGGCAGATATTATGCTCAGAAAAAGGTGCTCACTTGCGTGTGATTCCTATTGACGAGAATGGGCAGGTTGATTTGGAAAAATATAGGCAGCTACTTGGACCAAAAACTAAAATTGTATCGCTAGCCCATGTATCCAATGCACTCGGTACGATTGTCCCTGTTAAGGAGATGATTAGAACGGCTCACCAATTTGGAGCCAAAGTGATAGTAGACGGAGCTCAGGCAGTATCTCATTTGAAGGTGGATGTTCAAGAACTTGATGCTGATTTCTACGTATTTTCGGGGCATAAGTTATACGGTCCAACTGGAATTGGGGTATTGTATGGCAAGCTGGATATCTTAAATGGAATGATACCCTACCATGGCGGAGGAAACATGATTCGAGATGTCACTTTCGAAAAAACACAATATCAATCTGCACCCCATCGGTTTGAGGCCGGAACAGGAAATATAGCAGATGCAGTAGGTCTAGGTATGGCTATTGATTATATAACACAAATTGGTATGGACACTATCCGCTCGTATGAACATTCGTTATTAGCTTATGGAACAGAAGTAATGAAGAAAGTTCCTGGATTAAAATTGATTGGAAACGCAAAGGAAAAGACAAGTATTTTATCTTTTGTGATACAAGGAGTAGACAATGAGCAAATTGGGCAGGCACTTAATGCAGAGGGTATTGCTGTCCGTGCAGGTCATCACTGCGCACAACCTGTTTTAAGGGGGCTGGGGTTAGAAGGCACAGTCCGTCCATCACTTGGGATGTATAACACCAAAGCTGAAATTGATAAAATGGTAGAAGTTTTAATGGGACTGCAATAATCTTGTATCTAAATTTAATATGGCGTAATTTTAAACAAACTCTCTTAGTGGGTTTGTTTTTTTACCCTTTTTTGATATACTATGAATAATATACAAAATTTAACTGGGAAGGAATAGGGATTATGTATAATGAGGATGAAGCATCAAGTAAACTTGGTGCTATTGAAAAGACTTTACATATACTGAATGCATTTACAGATAAACCATATATGTATTCTGCAAAGGAATTAAGTGACAAGTTGGGGTTTAGCAAACCAACAGTACACCGAATATTAAATACTCTTGAGGAAGAAAATTATGTGAGACGTAATTATGAAGGGAAATATACCATAGGGTACAGAGCATACCAGATGGGGATGGTGTATGCCAATAATATGGATATATATATGGAAATACGAAGGGTCATTGAACGTATAGCCAGTGCTACGGGGGAACAAGTCGGATATGCAGTGCTGGAAGGCACAGATGTTGTTAGTATGTACGAATCTCAAATGCAGGACTCACGGATAAGATATATAGCAGGGGCAATTTATCCAATTAATAGTGGATGTTATGGTAAGGTGCTTATGGCTTTTTCACATACAGATGAAGAACTGAGTGAAATTGTTCCTAAATTAGTGTTAAGATATGTATCTCCAGGAGCTATTATGGATCATCAGAAATTGTTAGAAGAGTATAGAGCAATAAAAGAACGCGGATATGGAGAAAGTGAAGATGAGTATTTAGATGGAACAGTGGGATTAGGTGTTCCAGTTTTTAAGCAGGATGGGAGCCTTGCAGGATGCATAGCTTTGGGTGCTATTAAGTCTTTAAAATTTCATAATGAAAAGAAACATTACTTAGATGAAATTTTTAAGGGAGTGTATGAATTAAAAAGGATTTTATTGTAATAAATATACACAATGACTATATAATTATAAGAACTGTAGTTTAGCAAAACAGCTAAACTACAGTTTTTTTTTATTAATTAAAACTTTACTTCGGAATTTTCTAAAAATTGTTGACCGTAACAAAAACTGGTGTTATACTGTTGTAAAGTTTCATGAGTCCATATAGCAAAATAAGGTCCACAATATGGACTGAAAAACTGCAAGGTCTTATCAAATGTAAATTAACTTGAAAGTAGGAAAAATTATGTTAGACATACTTATTTCTGGAGGAATCCACCCTGACTATAAAAAGGAACAAATGGTTCAAAATGATATAGGCATAAAAGATGGGAAAGTTGTTGAAATTGGACATATTACAAGCCCTGCAAAAAAAATAATTGATGCCAAAGGACGAATTGTGTCACCAGGATTTATTGACATTCACATGCATGAAGAGGACTTTATCAATGAAGGTGAGAAGTTTGTTATTGCTGAAATGATGCTAAAAATGGGAGTTACTACATGTCTTGGTGGAAATTGCGGTGTCCAGCATCAGAATCTAAAATTGTTAAAAAACACAATAAGCAAAATTGGAGGATCACCAGTAAACTATCTTATGTTAGTAGGATACAATTCATTTAGAAATAAAATTGGAGTGAATACATATACAAAAGCAGATAAAGAACAGCAAAAAAAACTTCTGGAGATTATAAAACAAGAACTTGATGAAGGCGCCTATGGATTTTCTTTTGGGATTGAATATGACCCTGGTATGGACGTGAATGAAATAATGAACATTCTAGGAAACTTTAATGATAAAAATTTATTTGTTTCAGTTCATTACAGAGCAGATTCTACTAAGGCTATTCATGCGATAAAAGAAATGATCAGTATTGCTGATAAATCACAAATGAAATTGCAGATTTCTCATTTAAGCAGTTGTTCGGCCATGGGCCAAATGAAAGATGCGCTTGATTTGATAAATCAGGAGATTGAAAAAAATCCTAAAATTAATTATGATACTTATCCATATAGTGCATTTTCAACAGAAATTGGCTCCACTGTATTCGATGATGGATGTTTTGAAACTTGGGGGAAATCATATGATAGTATTCTCATAACCAATGGACCGTTTAAAAACAAGTTCTGTGATAAAAATTTATTTGAAAAAATTAGAAAAGAAAATCCAGAGATGTTAGTAGTAGCATTTGTCATGAATGAAGATGAAATTGCAGAAGCAATTGCAAATCCATACGGAATGATAGCTAGTGACGGCATCATTAATAATGGTAATGGGCATCCTAGAGCAGCCGGTACTTTCCCAAGAGTACTAGGTAAATATGTTAGAGAAGATAAAGTAATATCATTGCTGGATGCTCTAAGAAAGATCACCCTTGAACCAGCTAAGCGGTTAGATCTTAGTACAAAGGGGCAGATTTTTAAAGGGTGTGATGCAGACATTACTATATTTAATCCAGAAATAATAAAAGATGGAGCAGATTTCTCAGATTTAAATATACCCCCTGTGGGTTTAGATTATGTAATAGTAAACGGCATAATCGCGGTAGATCACAATAATATTATAACTAATCAAGCAGGAAGATTCGTTTCATATAAATAATGGCCTGTGACTTAAAAAAGTCATAAAGGAAATTATATATTATCAGTTTATTAAGGAGGAAGTAAAAATGGAAGAGAAGAAGAAATTGAAGGTGCCCCACGTATATGTATTACTAATAGCCATTATTTTAGTTTGTTCAGCATTAACTTACATAATCCCTGCTGGAAATTACGATATGATGACTATCCAGACAGAGGATGGAACTAGTAGAGAAGTCGTTGACCCATCAACTTACCATAGTACCGAAAATTCCCCAGTAAACGTAATGGGATTCTTAACCTCTATTCCTAGAGGTATGAATGAAGCGGCAGGAATAATATTTTTTATATTTATCGTAGGCGGCAGTTTTGGAGTATTGCAAGACACAGGAGCTATAGAAGCTGGATTAGGTAGATTAACTCGAATTTTTTCAGGAAAAGAGACGCTGCTTATTCCAGTTATAATGACTGCTTTTGCTTTTGGAGGTTCTGTAATCGGTATGGCAGAAGAAACATTGCCATTTATACCAATAATGGTAAGTTTATGCATTGCTTTGGGATTTGACTCTATTACCGGCACAGCAATGGTTTTAATGGGAGCAGGTGCTGGATTTGCAGGTGCATTTATGAATCCATTTACTATTGGCGTTGCTCAGGGTATAGCAGAGCTGCCTCTTTTTTCAGGACTACAGTTTAGACTTGTTGTGTTTGTTGTAATGGTTACCATTGCTATAACATTTGTTATGCGTTATGCAAGTAAGATTAAGAAGGATCCTCAGCTTAGTCCGATGTATGAAATTGACAGACAGAGAGAAGATAATCTTGATCTTGATAATCTGCATGAATTTGGCGGGAGAGAAAAATTAATACTTTTAGTATTTGTTGTTTCAATTGCCTTACTAATTTATGGGGTTATTACATATGGCTGGTATTTCAACGAAATCTCTGCATTATTCTTAGGTATGGCCATAATTGTAGCATTAATAGGAAAGTTAGGATTAAATGGTTTTGCAGAATCACTTGGTAAAGGTATGGCAGGAGTGGCAGCGGGAGCTTTAATAGTAGGTTTTGCAAGAGGTATCTTAGTTGTGTTAACAGATGGGAATATCATTCATACTATTTTATATTCTTCTGCAAATTTGCTTTCGACATTACCGTCGGCAGTTACTGCAGTAGGTATGTATATTTTCCAATGTTTATTAAACTTTATCATTCCTTCAGGAAGTGGCCAGGCAGCAGTATCTATTCCAATTATGGCGCCTTTATCAGATATAGTAGGAGTAACAAGACAAACAGCTGTGCTTGCATTCCAGCTTGGTGATGGTATATCAAATATCTTTACCCCTACTTCAGGATATTTTATGGCAGGTCTTGCACTTGCGAAAATTCCTTGGACTAAGTGGGCTAAATGGATTTTACCAGCAATTATGCTTTGGTACTTAGCTGGTGCTATATTTGTTATAATTGCACAGATGATACACTTTGGACCTTTCTAAGGATCTATAAAATAAAATTAAAATGTAGTGTTTTATGAAGGGAAATAATATGGAAAATTATGAACAATTAAAAAAAGAAGCATATTTAAATATTGAAACCTATAATGAGCTATGTAAGGAGTTAAATGATTATTTAGCAGATAATCCTGAAGTTTCAGGACAGGAATTTGAATCTTCACGTAAAATTGTTCAAATCTTAAGAGAACAGGGATATGAGGTGGAGTTTCCATTTTCAGGATATAAAACGGCATTTAAGGCTAAATATGGAGATGGGAAACATTCCCGTAAAATTGCAATTATGACAGAATATGATGCATTACCTGGCATAGGGCATGCTTGTGGGCATTGCACTAGTGCAGCGATTAGTATACTCGCAGGATTAAGCCTTAAAGAAATGCAGGATGCATTAGATGCAGATATAGATATAATAGGCACTCCTATTGAAGAAACAGAGGGGGCAAAATGCACCATGGTAAAGAACGGTGTATTTAATCAATATGATATGGCTGTGATGGTTCATTTGTTTGGCGAAAACCTTTTAGCCCCCAAGCTTCAAGCATTGGATTCATTTATCTATAAGTTTCATGGCAAAGCCGCTCATGCATCGGCAGCTCCTTGGGAGGGAAATAATGCACTGAATGGGGTCCAGCTAATGTTTCATGCCATAGATATGCTAAGACAACATGTTAAACCAGATGTAAGGATTCATGGTGTGGTAAGGGATGGCGGTCTTGCACCTAATATTGTTCCAGAAACTGCATCAGCAGAGTTCTATATAAGGTCTATGAGCAGAGAATATTTAAATGAATTAGTGAAGAAAATAGATGATTGCGCCAAAGGGGCAGCTATAGCAACTCAGACTACTTTTGAAAAGACACCTACTGCAGAGTCCTATGATAATTTAAAGGAAAATCATACAGGTCTGACAGTACTTGCAGAAATCTATGAAGAATTGGGACTTGGAATAGGTGATACAGAAAGAGTTTTCGGATCATCAGATGCAGGAAATGTAAGTATGGTCTGTCCAACTTTCCATCCCATTTTACAAATAGCAGATTCAACAGTGGCCATTCATACAAGAGAATTTGCAAAGGCTGTAAAGTCACCTTGGGCTTATGACGGAATTATCAATGGGGCCAAAATATTAATACTTCAGATTTTGAAGATTTTCACAGATAAAAATAAGTTTGAATGTATGAAAGAAGATTTTTCAAAAAAGAATTAATATAATTGAGACATTTGTAATAAATTAAAATTACAAATGTCTTTTTTTTAGTTTGTGTATTTATGAGTAAAGGGAGACTTTAAGGAAATGAATATCAAACAAATTGCCAAAAAAGCTGGAGTTTCAGTAGCTACGGTTTCACGGGTGCTAAACCACCCGGAAAATGTAGCCTCTGATACAAAAGAAAAAATCGAGAAGATCATGATTGAAGAGGGGTATACGCCCAATTGGTTTGCGCGAGGACTTAATTTTAATAAAACAAAGACTATAGGGTTGATGATTCCCCATATTTTAAACCCAGCCAATATGGAAATCGTAAAAGGGGTTGAAGATGTAGCTCACCAAAAAGGCTACATTACTTTTATGTGCAATGTAGAAAATGATGTAAAAAAGGAGAAGCAGTATTTGGAAAGTCTTATTCATAGAAAAGTAGATGGCATAGTTCTGATTTCGTCCAATTTAGATGCAGCCCTGATAGAAAACACTTATAATCACGGTGTACCAGTAGTCATGATAGGAGAAAATAAAGATAAACCTAATGTGCCAGGTGTACGCATAGATTGTTTTGATGCAGCATATAAGGCAATAAGTTATCTGGTTGAAATGGGTCATAGTAAAATAGCAATCTTATATGGAGATACGCCTAGAATTGAAAACATAAGAAAAGTTGAAGGCTATAAAAAAGCTCTGGAAGATGCAGCAATCCATATAAATGAAAATTATATTTTAAAGACTACAAATGACATAGAAGGAGGCTATATAGGTGGTAAAAAGTTTGCTGAAATGAAGGACATCCCACAAGCCATTTTTGCTACCAGCGATTCTATAGCATTTGGGGTAATTGATGCAATGAAGGATCACAAGATAAAAATACCAGAACAAATCTCTGTAATGGGGTTTGATGATATAAAAATGTCAAATCTTATTGAACCTAAGCTTACCACAGTAGTTAAACCTCATCACAAATTAGGTGTAGTTGGGGCAAGACTACTATTTGATCTTATTGAAAGCATGAGATTAGAAGATCAGGAGGCAATGGACAAACAACGTAATACGGAAATACTTCTTCAAGCTAAAATAAAAATTAGAAAGTCTTGTGGGCATACTGACAGACTGCAGGAGATGTTTCCAAGCAAGTGAGAAATTGAAATGGAGGATTAGATGAGAACTGATTTTTTAGGGTTAAAAATGAAAAATCCTGTTATGCTGGCAGCAGGACCCTGGAGTAGAGATGGAAAAAGCATACGAAAAGGCATAGAAGCAGGTGCAGGTGCAGTAGTAACTGAAACAATAATAACAGACTCACTGACAGATATATGTCCAAGAATTGCATATAATGGATTTGGGTCACAAAATATAAAATTGTATAGCGACATACAAGTAGAAGGCTGGCAAGAGGATATGGATTATGCCAAGGAAGCAGGTGGGATTGTTATAGCAAGTATCTCCGCAAGTACACCTTCAGAATTAGCTTATTTAGCATCTAAAATGGAATTGTTTGGAGCTGATGCACTTGAAATAAGTCTATCAAATCCTATGTGGGAGTCGCTTGAAATAGTAGCCTCTGATCCGGAAACTATCCAACAGATGACAAAGGAAGTTGTAGCTAATGTAAAAATCCCAGTGGTTGTAAAACTTTCTCAAAATGTTACGAACATATCAAGAGTGGCGAAAGCAGCAAAAGAAGGGGGGGCTTCAGCAGTCAGTGCAATTAATACCATAAGATGTATTTTAGGTGTAGATTTAGAAAAATATGAACCTACTCTTAGTACTTATGGAGGTTATTCAGGAGCCCCTATCAGACCTCTTGGACTAGCATCAGTGGCAACTGTAGCTCAAGCGGTGGATTTACCTATTTGTGGTATAGGAGGAATAGAAAATTATAAGCATGCCCTGGAATACATATTGCTTGGAGCTTCAGCAATACAAGTAGGATCGGCTGTAATGCTGAATGGATATGGCAAAATTACAGAGATAATTTCTGACTTAGAAAATTGGGCTGAAAAAAGAAATATTACTCAGGTCAGTCAAATAAGAGGAAAAGCATTAAAAAAACTGAAGTCATTTGATGAAATGAAAGTCGGGCCAGCAAATTGTGTTGCCGATCAGAAGGATTGCGTGACAAATTGTAACAAATGTTTAAATGCATGCGTTTATGGAGCAATAGAAAAAAAGAGAGAAAATGTAAATATAAACAAAAGGTTATGTGAAGGCTGTGGATTGTGCAGCTCTGTCTGCCCTCAAAATAAATTATCCTTAATGTGGTAAATTTTGAAGGAAAGCTTATATTAAAAACTGAACTTTAAATATTAAAATATTCTGAAAATGAATCAAGTTGAATATACTGTAACTGGTTACATCAAATGGATGTTATATATAGGTTAAGTATAATAGCTTTTATAATGATGGATTAAAAGGGGGATGACAAAGTTGAGTAAAGTAGTTAAGAGTAAGTATACTTCAGAAGCTGTATGTGGATTCACTCATAGAACAGCAATGGCAGAAGCAGCAAGATGCTTGTTGTGCCATGATGCACCATGCAGTAAAGGGTGCCCTGCGGGAACAAATCCAGCTAAATTTATACGTTCTATAAGATTTAGAAATGTTAAGGGCGCAGCAGAGACTATTAGAGAAAATAACCCATTGGCAGGAACATGTGCAAGAATATGTCCTTATGACAGGCTTTGTGAAGAAGCTTGCAGCAGATGTGGAATAGATAGACCAATAGAAATAGGCAAACTACAAAGATATGCCATTGAGCAGGAAAAAATTTTTAGTATGAGCACTTTTAACACTTCAGAAGTTAAAAAAGAAGGAAATATTGCCTGTATTGGTGCAGGTCCTGCATCTCTGGCCTGCGCTGCAGAGCTTGCGAAGGCAGGATATGAGGTAACTATATTTGAAAAAGAGCAAAAAGCAGGTGGGGTGCTTACATATGGAATAGTTCCAAGCAGGTTACCACAGGAGGTTGTGGATTATGACATTGAACAAATTGAAAAGTTGGGAGTAAACTTCGAATTTGGGAAAAAAGTAGAACTGTCTGATTTAAGTGGATTTGATGCAATTTTTGTTGGTGTGGGCCTGTGGGAGCCAAAGCTGCCGCAAATTGAAGGAACTACTTTAAAAGGGGTATATAGTGCCTTAGATTATTTAAAAGCAGCAAGAATAGGTAAAGAAAGTTTTGAACAAGGTAGAAAGGTTGTCATTGTAGGTGGTGGAGATGTGGCGGTAGACTGTGCTGCTACGGCTAAACTTTTAGGGGCAGAAGAGGTTCGAATTGTATATAGAAGAACTTTAGAGGAAGCTCCAGGTAACATGGCAGAGTTCCAATATGCACTTTCTCTTGGAATAGGGATAACAACAAATATGGCGCCTGCCGCAGTAAAAGGAAATACCCGCGTAGAATTTGCAGAATTTAAAGGAAGAGATAATCTTTCAGGATTAGTAACCGCTTGTGACACGATTGTTTTTGCAATTGGACAGCAGGGCGCGGATATTAGTAAAGCCATAGAGGCTGATAATGTTTTTGCGGCAGGAGATATTGTAAATGGTGGAAAGACTGTTGTAGAAGCGGTGGCAGAAGGAAAAGAATCTGCTGCATCCATTATCGAGTATATGGAAAAGAAAGGAGTGAAGTAAAATGGCAGTTAAGAAAGATCTATCAATAAATTATTTAGGTGTACATTGCATGAATCCATTCTTCCTTTCATCTTCACCAGTAGGCAGCAATTACGATATGGTCGCCAAGTGCTTTGAAACTGGCTGGGGCGGTGTATTTTACAAGACTATAGGCATCTTTGTGGCTGATGAATGTTCTCCAAGATTTGACCAGACAAATAAAGAGGGATTACCTTGGCTTGGATTTAAAAATATGGAGCAGATTTCTGATAAGCCGACAGAAGTAAATTTTGAAAATATGATGAAGCTAAAAAGAAACTACCCAGATCACGTAATGGTAGCATCCATCATGGGTTCAAGTGAAGAGGAATGGAGAGAACTTGCTAAAATGTGTGATCAGGCAGGTGCAGATCTTATAGAAGGAAATTTCTCTTGTCCACAAATGACATCTCATGCTATGGGTTCTGATGTAGGGACTAATCCAGAACTTGTAAAGTCATACTGTGAAGCTGTAGTAAGTGTTACAAAAACACCTTTTATTGCTAAAATGACACCAAATATTACAAATATAGAAATACCTGCACTTGCAGCTTTAGAGGGTGGGGCATTAGGAATTTCGGCTATTAATACGATAAAATCTATTACAAATATAGATTTTGAAAATATGACTGCAATGCCTGTAGTAAATGGTAAATCTTCTATTTCGGGGTATTCAGGTGCTGCTATAAGACCAATAGCACTTCGGTTCATTGCACAGCTTATGCAAAATGAAAAAATAGGAAAGAGTGAAATTTCAGGCATAGGCGGCATTGAAACATGGAAGGATTGTGTTGAATTCCTACTACTTGGATGCAGGAATATTCAGGTTACTACAGCTATCATGCAGTATGGATATAGAATAGTAGAAGATATGATAAGCGGTGTCAGTCATTTTATGGATGAACACGGATATAATAAATTAGAGGACTTTATTGGTCTAGCGCTTCCAAACATTATCCCGGCTGAGGAACTGAATAGAGATTTTAAGTTGCTTCCTAAGTTTGATGATGAAAAGTGCATAGGATGTGGAAGATGTTATATTTCATGCTATGATGGAGCCCACCAGGCAATCGACTGGAATGAAGACAAGAGACGTCCTGAAATAAACGATAATTGTGTTGGCTGTCACTTATGTTTAAATGTGTGTCCTGTTCAGGGCTGCATTTCGCCAGGGGAAATTAAATGGAAAGATGGACGAAACCAGACAGATATTCAGTTAAAAAAGCTATATGAATAATTAAAAACAATCACTTAATTAAAGGGGGTATATAATGTATAGATGTGATGTAAACAGAATGGAAGAAAAAATTATGACTTTTAGCACTTTTGGAGATGCTGGCCATGGCGGTATTACTAGATATTCTCTATCGCCAGAGGCTGTTCAGGCTAGAGAATACTTTATACAGAGGATGGAAGCTATCGGCGCAATTATAGAAATTGATGATGTAGCGTGCATGTATGCTACATTACCAGGCAGTGATCCAGAAGCTAAGCGGATTGTTATGGGTTCTCATTGTGATTCTGTAAAGAATGGTGGAAATTACGATGGTATTTTAGGCGTAATGGGAGCAATGGAAGTTTTAGAGACAGTTGCTGCTAATAATATTCCTCATAAACATCCATTAACTGCAATGATTTGGACCAATGAAGAGGGATCATTATATCCCCCTGCTATGATGGTTTCAGGAATAATCTGCAATAATTATCTTCCTGGTGCAATAGCAAAGAATTTTAAATATGATAACATGCTAGCCTCAAAGAGCGTGCTAGACCCTGCAATGACCTTTGGGCAGGCACTAGAGAATAGTGGATTTAAAGGGGATAGGGAGAATAGAATTAATCCAGATAATTATAAATGTATGTTTGAGCTACATATAGAACAAGGACCTATTCTTGAAGATGCTGGGAATGAAGTTGGGGTTGTAGATTGTGTACTGGGAATGTTTAACTATAGAATTAAGTTCTATGGGCAGGCAGCTCATGCAGGAACTTTCCCTATGCAAAAAAGAAAGGATGCATTATATGCGGCTTCCCAGGCATTATGTTACTTACATGAAGAAATTGATAAGTTAGGAAGAACTGAACTGGTTTATACTACCGGGGAAATTTTATGCCATCCATGCGTACATACTGTAATTCCTGATTTTGTAGATTTTTCTATTGATGTAAGGCATGAGGACCCTAAGGTTTTAGAGCAGGTGCTTGCTATAGTTAAGAGCCTGTGTGAAAAGGAATGGGCTGGATGTAAGTGCCAGGTACAGGAAGCTTGGGCCAGAGATACTGTATATTGGGATAAACTGCTTGTTGGATATGTTAAAGAAGCAGCAGAAGAAGCAGAGATAAAGCATCAGTATATTCATTCTGGAGCAGGTCATGATGCACAATTCTGTTCCTATATGATTCCGACTACCATGATATTTGTAGTAAGCAAGGATGGCTTGTCTCACTGTGAGCCTGAATATTCTACCCCAGAACAATGTACCAATGGAGCAACAGTTATGCTTAATGCTGTGCTTAAAGCTGATAATGATTAAACAAATTGTGCAATTTATAATATAGCATAATAGTATTTAAAAGTGCTTGACCAACAACAAAAGAAGCCTCTGCTTAACTGGAGACTTCTTTTTTTTAATTGTTTAATAAGTACGTTAGATTTTGGGCGATTGCAGTATAAAAACACGAGGGAAATTAATAGAAAATTTAAAAAACTTGGGTTGATTTTTTGTTTTCCTATGTTATGCTAAGTATATAGATATATTGTGGAAGAATATAGCAAAGAAGAAGTTTATTTTTTTTAGGTTATATGTATACAGTATCCACGATATATTGTAATAATAATATTTGTAGGAGGAAAGGTAAATGGATAACATTCGGGAAAATAATTGTACTTCTGCGCCAAATAAAAAAAATATTGACGAAATAACTAAAGAAATTACTGAAATCTTGCCGGGAGGAGATTGTGGTGGTTATGGAGGCTGTAATTGCGGAAGCTGCTATGCATGCGCAATGGCAATTACAGAGGGAGCATCTGTAGCATTGTGCCCAGCCTGTTCGATGGATGATGTTTTTGCCATTGCGCAGGTTATGAATGCGGAACCTGTTCCAGTAGTAGATGAAATTGCCTTTATTCGTTGTGCAGGAGAAGCAGCAGGTAAAAAAAGATTAACAAGCAGCACTAGTTGTGATGAGGCTGTAAAAAAGGGATTTTTAAAGGATGAATGTAAATATGGCTGTATAGGAATTGGTTCCTGTATAGAAAGGTGTAAATTTGATGCAATGTCATTAGTAGATGGTGTTGTAAAAATAGATAAAGAAAAATGTAACGGATGTCGTGCTTGTATAGGGATGTGTCCACAGGAGTTAATTATTATGGTTCCAAGGGACGCAACAAATTTTATCCCTTGTGCATCCAAAGCTGATGAACAAACAACTAGAAAAATATGTGGCAGCGGGTGTATCGGATGTGGCGATTGTGAAGAAGCCTGTCCTGAAAACGCTATTACTATAATTGACAACTGTGCAGTTATTGATTATGACAAGTGTGTTGGCTGTGTAGCATGTACAGTTAAATGCCGTAAGAAGATTATTGTTGATGAACTTCATGATTTGACAAAGCTAAAGGATAAAGTGGCTTTTGTTCGATGCAGAGGTGGCAAGAAAGCAAATGCTAAGTTTAAAGCTTTAGGCGTTGAAACTTGTGCTGACGCTTCAAAGATTAGAAGTGAAGCAATGGATATCTGCCAGATTGGCTGTGTAGGTCTTGGGGCTTGTACAAAGGTATGTCGCTATGATGCAATTGCAGTGGTTGATGGAACAGCTCATGTTGATCCCGATAAGTGTGTTGGATGCTTGGATTGTGTTGCAGCCTGCCCAAATGAACTAATTGTTGAAGTTCCATATGTTGGAAGCAAACTGGTTGCTTGTGCATCTACATATAACTGTGATGAGAAATTAAGAGTTTGCGGGGAAGGATGTATTGGCTGTGGTGACTGTGCTTCCAACTGTCCCAATGGAGCGATTACTATAAAGGATTTACATGCTGTGGTCGA
Organism: uncultured Aminipila sp.; assembly: GCA_963524205.1. Lineage (GTDB taxonomy): Bacteria > Bacillota > Clostridia > Peptostreptococcales > Anaerovoracaceae > Aminipila. The sequence continues at coordinate 8,219 of CAURED010000018.1, read as the reverse complement.
TAACAATCTTTGTGAAAATTGTTCAATATGCTCATACATGTGCTCAAGAACGGCTCTTGTGGAAATGGTAGTTCCAGAAGCCAATTATCTGCAAAGAAAAGCGTTGGGTATATGATGAAAGGAAGTGATTTTATGAGAATGTCAAAAACAATGGATGGTAATACTGCAGCAGCACACGTAGCGTATGCATTTTCAGAAGTTGCGGCAATTTACCCTATAACGCCGTCTTCAGTTATGGCTGAAAATATAGATGAATGGGCTTCGGAGGGCAGAAAGAATATATTTGGAGAGCAAGTAAAGGTTCTTGAAATGCAATCAGAAGGTGGAGCAGCTGGTGCAGTGCACGGTTCGCTGGCAGCAGGAGCGTATACTAGTACATTTACGGCTTCACAGGGATTGCTTTTAATGATTCCTAATATGTATAAGCTGGCAGGTGAAGAAACTCCTGCAGTTTTACATGTAGCAGCAAGGGCTTTAGCCTCACATGCACTATCCATTTTTGGCGATCATTCAGATGTAATGGGCTGTCGTTCAACAGGATTTGCAATGCTTGCCTCAAATAACCCGCAGGAAGTTATGGATTTAGCTTCAGTTGCACACCTTTCAGCAATCGCTGGTAAAGTTCCTATGTTACATTTCTTTGATGGATTCAGAACGAGTCATGAACAGCAGAAAATAGAAGCGTGGGATTATGGTGATTTAAGATCAATGGTAGACTGGGAAGCTGTGGCAGATTTCCGTCGCAGAGCTAATCATCCAATGCATCCCCATAGCCAGGGATCAGCAGAACAACCAGAAACTTTCTTCCAGCATAGAGAAGCCAGCAATACACGCTATGAAGAAACCATAGAGATTGTTGCTAAATACATGAACAAAATAAATGAAAAAATTGGAACTGATTATAAACCATTTAATTATTATGGTGCTGAGGATGCAACAGAAATAATTATTGCTATGGGTTCTGTTTGTGATGCAACAGAGGAAATTGTTGATTACTTGAATGGGCAGGGTAAAAAGGTTGGAATTGTAAAAGTTCATCTCTATCGTCCGTTCTCCCCTAAGTACCTTATTAATGTTATGCCTGAAACAGCTAAGAGCATAGCGGTATTAGATAGAACGAAAGAACCTGGGTCAATTGGAGAGCCTTTATATCTTGATGTTGTAGCTGCCTTAAGAGGTACAGTATTTGAAAAGGCTACAATCGTTGGTGGGCGATATGGATTAGGGTCAAAGGACATTCAGCCAGGAGATATATTGGCTGTATATGAAAATCTTTGGTCAGCAAATCCAAAAAATCAGTTTACCATTTCAATTGAGGACGATGTCACTTATTTATCATTGCCAGTTTCCAAGAATCCAGATACAACAGCAGAGGGAACCGTATCCTGCAAATTCTGGGGCCTTGGTGCCGATGGAACTGTTGGTGCTAATAAAAATAGCATTAAGATTATTGGTGATTATACAGATAAGAAGGTACAGGCGTACTTCCAGTATGATTCTAAGAAGTCAGGCGGTATTACAATAAGCCATCTTCGTTTTGGAGATAAGCAGATTAAATCGACATATTATGTTAAGCAGGCAAATTTTGTTGCGTGCCATAACCATTCCTATATGAAAAAGTATGATATTGTTCAGGATGTTAAACCAGGAGGTTTCTTCCTGCTTAACTGCCCATGGAGTGATGAAGAACTGAATGAGCATCTTCCAGCAGCAGCAAAACAGTATATTGCAAAGAATAACGTACAATTCTATACTTGTGATGCTGTAGGCATTGCCATGAATATAGGGTTAGGTGCACGAAGGACTAATACAGTTCTTCAGGCAGCATTCTTCAAGCTTGCTAATATTATTCCTATTGAAAAAGCAGTAGGATATATGAAAGATGCTATTAGAAAAACCTATGGTATAAAGGGAGAAAAAATCGTAAATATGAATCTGGAAGCAGTTGATGCAGGTGTAAAAAATATTCATAAAGTTGAAATTCCTGCAGATTGGGCAACTGCTGAAGATACATTTGATGAGGAACGTATTGAAGGCCGTGATCAGGCTCATACAGATTACATAAAAGAGATACTTAAACCAACGAATGCAATGCGTGGTGATTCAATTCCTGTTTCAAAATTTATGGATTCAGTAGCAGGTTTTATTCCAGCAGGTACTGCGGCTTTCGAAAAACGTGGTATTGCAGTGGAAGTGCCTAAATGGCTGCCAGAAAACTGCATGCAGTGTAATTGGTGTTCATATTCATGTCCCCATGGTGTTATCCGCCCATTTGTAATGAATGAAGCAGAAGCAGAGGCTTCTGGTGCTAAAGCTATAAAGATGAAAGGTTGTGATGACAAGCTGTTTGCAATTGCCATTTCTACACTTGACTGTACTGGCTGTGGCTCATGTGCAAGCGTATGTCCTGCAAGGAATAAGGCTTTGGAAATGGTAACTGCTGATGAAGGAACTGAAGAGGCACAGAAAGTCTTTAATTATGCAGTGAAACATGTTACAGGAAAAGAAATTCCATTTAAAGAGGATACGGTAAAGGGATCCCAGTTTAAGAAACCTTTGCTGGAGTTCTCAGGGGCATGTCCTGGCTGTGGTGAGTCTCCATATGCTAAATTAGTAACTCAATTATTTGGTGACAGGATGTTCATTGCAAATGCAACAGGCTGTTCATCAATATGGGGATGTAGTGCTCCAAGTACGCCATATACTGTGAATAAAGAAGGAAGAGGTCCAGCATGGGCAAACTCCCTGTTTGAAGATAATGCGGAGTTTGGTCTTGGTATGACAATTTCAATAAAGGCTCGCCGTAATGAAATGAAGTCTGCCGTTACGAGACTTGCGGAAGAACCTAAGTTTAGGGAAGCTGCATGGACTTGGATAAAAGAAATGGATAATGTTGAGGCTGTGGAACAATCGGGTAGAACACTTCTTGAATTATGCAAGGCAAATGCAGATAATGAAGATGCTAAATATGTTATAGACAATTCAGATATGCTCCCTAAACCATCTATGTGGATGTTTGGCGGAGATGGATGGGCTTATGACATTGGCTATGGCGGCCTTGATCATGTTATTGCGTCAGGTGAAAATGTGAACATACTGGTATTTGATACAGAGGTTTATTCAAATACAGGTGGTCAGGCTTCAAAAGCAACGCCTGTAGGTGCGGTTGCACAGTTCGCTTCTAATGGTAAAGCTATTAGGAAGAAGAACCTTGCACAAATAGCTATGTCCTATGGATATGTTTATGTAGCACAGGTTGCAATGGGCGCAAATCCAGAACAGACGTTGAAAGCAATAAGAGAAGCAGAAAGTTACAATGGTCCATCTCTGATTATTGCGTATGCGCCTTGTATTAATCACGGTCTTAAGGCAGGAATGAACAAGTCAATGCTTGAAATGAAAAAAGCAGTACGTGCAGGATACTGGAACTTATTAAGATACAATCCTGAATTGGCAGCAGAGGGAAAGAATCCTCTTTCAGTTGACAGTTCAGTTCCTACTGAAAGCTACAATGAGTTTATTATGGGAGAAGTTCGTTATAACTCTCTAACATTAAAATTCCCAGAAAGGGCAAAGAAGTTATTTGCTGAGGCAGAGGATATATCTGCAGATAGATACAATTCTCTTGTTAAGCAGAAGAAAAGCTTAGAACCAGAAGAAGGAGGGGAATATAAAAATGTATAAGATAGTAGAAAAACGACGTTTAAATTCAACCATTACATGGCTTGAAATTGAAGCACCTTTAGTAGCCAGAAAAGCAAAGCCTGGACAATTTATTATTTTACGTACAGATGAGTATGGTGAAAGAATTCCACTGACTATGGCTGGTCATAATTCAGAGAAGGGCACGGTTGAAATTATTTATCAGGCGGTAGGTAAAACAACTTTACTACTTGACCAATTTGAAGTGGGGGATGAATTAGCTGATGTTGTTGGACCACTTGGGAAGCCAACTGAAATGGAAGGCTTGAAAAGAGTTGCAGTTGTGGGAGGTGGTACTGGTAACGCTTTGGCATATCCTATTGCAAAAGGTATGCACGATGCTGGCATTGAAGTTGACATGATTGCAGGCTTCCAGACAAAGGATGTAGTAATTTTGGAAGATGAATTCCGTGCAGGGACTACAAAACTTTATATTACAACTGATGATGGGTCTTATGGAGAAAAAGGCTTTACGACGGATAAACTAAAACAACTTATTGAAGAAGGAAATCAATATGATGAGATTGTTGCTGTGGGCCCCCCAATTATGATGAAATTTATTTGTCAGCTGACAAAAAAGTACGGCATCAAGACCGTGGTTTCTCTCACAGCTTATATGGTTGATGGAACTGGTATGTGTGGTGGCTGTCGTGTTATTATTGGAGGAGAAAGTAAGTTCGTTTGTGTAGATGGACCTGAATTTGACGGGCAGAATGTAAATTGGGATGAGCTTATTCAGCGTAATTCTTTCTATAAAGAGCAGGAAAAGAAGGATACGGCACATATATGCCGTTTGACAGGAGGTGTTCGTTACCATGATTAATTTGGTTGAAATAAAGAACCCGATGCCTGAACAGGATCCTATGGTTCGTAATAAAAATTTTAAAGAAGTCTCTACTGGATATACAGAAGATATGGCAATTAATGAAGCAATGAGATGCTTGCATTGCCGCAAGAAGCCTTGTACAACAGGATGTCCTGTAAAAGTACGTATCCCGGAATTTATAGCAAAGGTTGCAGAAGGTGAATTTGAGGAAGCATACCAAATTATAAGCACAACAAGTTCTTTACCAGCGATTTGCGGCCGTGTGTGCCCACAGGAAAATCAGTGTGAAGGCAAGTGTGTACATGGAGTCAAAGGTGAACCAGTAGCAATTGGACGTCTTGAACGTTTTGTATCCGACTGGCATAGAGAACATTGCACCGATGAAGTAATTGAAAAAGTGGAGGGTAATGGACATAAAGTTGCCGTTGTAGGCTCAGGGCCAGCTGGTCTTGCTTGTGCAGGCGATCTAATCGCAAAGGGTTATGAAGTTACTGTGTTTGAAAGTCTACATAAAGAAGGTGGAGTTCTGGCATATGGTATTCCAGAATTTCGACTGCCAAAAGCCATTGTGGCAGATGAAGTTTCTAAATTAGAAGCTAAAGGGGTTCAGTTTATAAATAACGCAGTTGTTGGCATGTCCATGACTGTAGATGAATTATTCCAGGATGGATATGAAGCTGTGTTTGTGGGAACGGGTGCAGGTCTACCACAATTCATGAATATTCCTGGCGAAAACCTGCTAGGCGTTTATTCAGCAAATGAATATTTGACCCGTATTAATTTGATGAAGGCGTATAAGCCAGAATATGATACGCCTATTCAGATTTCAAAACGTGTGGCAGTAATAGGAGGGGGCAACGTAGCTATGGATGCAGCCCGCTGTGCAAAACGTATGGGTGCTGAAGAGGTTTATATTGTATACCGTCGCTCCATGGATGAAATCCCTGCTCGTAAGGAGGAGATTCACCATGCTATGGAAGAAGGAATTAAGTTTCAAATGCTTACTAATCCAGTAGCAATCAAGGGCACCGATGACGCCTATGTTTGTGGTTTAGAGTGTGTTGAGATGGAGTTGGGAGAACCGGATGCCTCAGGGAGAAGGCGACCCGTTGAAAAGAGAGGCTCCAATTTCATCCTGGATGTAGATGCTGTTATTATGGCCATTGGTACCAGACTTAATAAACTTATTCTTGATACAACAGAAAATCTGGAAGCTAATACTAAAGGTGGTATAGGAGCAGACGAAAAAACCGGGGCAACAAGTCATACTGGTATATTTGCTGGTGGTGATGCAGTAACTGGTGCAGCAACAGTTATTCTTGCAATGGGAGCTGGTAAAAATGCTGCTGAAAGTATCGATAAGTTTTTTGAAGATAACTAAGTAACCAAAAATTAAGGTGTTTTTTACCACGAAAAGGGGTATAATTAAATTGTCAATACATTCAGATAATATTTAGTGCTAGGAGGTCTAGGAAATGAAGATTCAATTTTGTGGAGCGGCATCAGGGGTTACAGGTTCATGCCATTTAATTACAACGGAAAAACATAAAATCTTATTGGACTGTGGACAGTTTCAAGGTGGAAAGGCTATGGAGGCCATGAACTTTGAACCTTTCCCTTTTGATCCAGCAGAAATTGATTACGTTATACTAAGTCATGCACATATTGACCATTGTGGAAGAATTCCCCTTCTGGTAAAAAGAGGATTTAAGGGGGAAATTTATTGTACAGATGCAACGGCTGATTTAGTTGAGGTAATGCTTAAAGACAGTGGATACATACATGAAAAAGAAGCTGAATGGAAAAATCGTAAGGCTGAAAGAGCTGGCAAGGCTTTTGTTGAACCTTTGTATACTTTCAATGATGCTGTGGATTCTCTAAAATATATAAAACCAGTGCTTTATGACCAGTTAGTTGAGTTAAACGAGGAAATGAAAATTGTATTTAATGATGCAGGTCACATTTTAGGTTCTGCAATTACGGAACTTTGGATTGAAGAAAATGAAAATGTTTCAAAAATTGTGTTCTCCGGTGATTTGGGAGTAATGAATAGGCCGATTTTAAGGAATCCTACAATAATTAAAAAGGCTGATTATGTGATTATGGAAAGCACATATGGAAATAGGCTTCATCCAGAGAATTCAACCAGCATTGATGAGATGATAAAGATTGTATTAAAAACGATTCAGCGAGGCGGTACTGTTGTTATACCATCCTTTGCCGTAGGCAGAACTCAGGAATTAATTTATCAGTTTAATCGTTTTTACCAAGACAATTCAGAAATTAAAAAACAGTTAGAAAACTTGATGGTTTATGTTGATAGTCCTATGGCAACAACAGCAACCGAGGTTTTTAGAAGGAATGCTCAAGTATTTGACGAAGAAACAAAGGAATATATATTAAAGGGAGATAATCCACTTGATTTTAAGAATTTAAAGTTCACAAGAACTACAGAGGATTCCATGTTTTTAAATATGGATAAACATCCAAAAGTAATTATCTCTGCCAGTGGAATGTGTGAGGCCGGAAGAATCAGGCATCATTTAAAGCATAATCTTTGGAACTCAAAATCAAGTATTATATTTGTAGGCTTCCAGGCAGAAGGCACCTTGGGAAGAATGCTTGTAGATGGTGTAAAGGATGTAACTCTATTTGGTGAAAATATTCATGTAAATGCAGAAATCCACAATCTTGAGGGATTTTCTGGGCATGCTGATAGGAATGGTCTGTTATCATGGCTTGCAGGATTTACAGAAAAACCTAACGAAATTTTTCTGGTTCATGGAGAAACAGAATCTAAGCATGATTTTGCACAAACAATAAAAAATGAGCTTGGGTATGATGCCACAGTGGTAGATGGTGTATCCGAGTTTATACTTGAAAATCATAAGATTGTTAACAAGGAACAGGCTTTAAGAGAGGCTGTAAATCAAGAAGGTGTAGTAAACATAAAGAAACGTATTGCTGATATCCATTATGATTTAGAAAAGATTTTATATAATACTCAGCTTGCTATGGATGAGGAATTATCCCCTCAGAGAATTGCAGAAATAAATAATATTGTATTAGAATTAGAAAAAATGTCATTAAACTTAGGCTCTGCAGTAACAAAGGAAGATCAGTCAGAGCAGACTATTTTCCAGCAAATCTAAAGGAGTATGATTAATTAATTGAAAAAGGCAGAGTGAATGCACTCTGTCTTTTTCTGTGCAAATAAATCGTGCCAATAGATGCACACTGGGCAAAAAAAGTGTGCCGTATTTGCCCGATTTTACTTGTTAATACTAAGACAAAGCTGCCCACATGTGCCATAAATGTCTCAAAATTAACAATCCATTAAAGATTGAAAAGATATTAGAAAATTTAAATAAAAGTTATAAATGTGAAAATTCAATGTTCTAAGTTACAGATAAGAAATATAGGCACACAAAAGTAACTATAATGGCACGTGAATTGCTTTATATTAAGGCAAAGGAAAAGCAGCATATGCTGATTAAGGTGAGGAACATAAAATCTGCAACAAACCTTGATTATATAAAGTAATTACATTTATGTTTTATTGGAATTATTAGAAGGAGGATTATTTTTATGTTAATGACAGGAGCTCAGTATATTGAGAGTCTAAAAAAGTTAAACACTAGAGTCTACATGTTTGGTGAAAAAATTGAGAATTGGGTAGACCATCCAATGA
>CAURED010000017.1:0-87904 GCA_963524205.1 uncultured Aminipila sp. | reverse complement strand
AGATGTATTGCTTAAAAATGGAATTATATATACAATGGAAGAAGAAGGAAAAGCAGTTGAAGCATTAGGCATAAAAAATGGCAAAATTGTATTTGCTGGAAGCAACCAAGAAGCAGAGGGCTTTAATAGCTCAAATATAGTTAATTTAGAGGGGCAGGCAGTTATTCCTGGAATGGCTGATTCTCACATGCATATGTATGCCTATTGCCAGAATCAAACGTCTGTCAACTTAGAGCAAGCCAAAAGCATGGATGAGATGATTGTGCTGATGAAGAAAAAGGCAGAAAAAACACCTGAAGGAAACTGGATTAAGGGTGTAAGCTTTGATCAGACAAAGTTTAAGGAAAATCGTTTTCCTACTCGAAAGGATTTGGACAAGATTAGTACAGTCCATCCAATTGTAATTAAAAGATGCTGCCTGCATGCGGTTGTAGCTAATACGAAGGCATTGGAACTAGCTGGCGTAGGGGCAGGGTACGATGGCGGTACTGGGGGCATTGTTGAATTTGATGAAAATGGTATGCCCAATGGGATTTTAAGAGAACAAAGCACCAAGGTCTTTGACGAAATAATGCCAGACCCTCTTTTTGACGAAGAAGAAAAGAAAAGAATCTTCCAACAAGTGCTTGCAGATATGTCCTCTAAGGGAGTTACAACTATTCATACTTATGCTGCAAAAATCTGGCGTTATGATGAAGATATTAATACATATCGCGGACTTGATAAAGCTGGAGAACTTCCAGTCCGGGTTACAGTGTATATGGATGAACTATTTACACCAGAAATTTTAACGGAAGATCAGAAGGATGATGCCCACAGACTGGTGCAATTTGGAGGATTTAAACTGTTTTCTGATGGTTCCCTGGGGTCTAGATCAGCGGCGTTGCAGGAACCTTATAATGATGATCCTGAAAATAGGGGTTTTGTAGTTTGTGAGCAGGAGGAGTTTAATGCAAAAGTGCTGCAGGCTTATGAAAATGGTCTGCAGCCAGCAATTCATGCAATTGGTGATCGAGCACTTGATATGACCCTTACGGCTATAGAAGAAACGCTGCGGGTTACAAAAGAAAACGGAATGACAGAAGAAGAGCAGAAACATCGTCTGCCATTTAGAATTATCCATGTACAGATGGTTAACGATGAGCTGGTTGAGCGAATGAGGAAGCTTCCATTGGTACTTGACATACAGCCTGTATTTCTTGGTACAGATGCCCGTTGGATTGAAGACCGTATTGGCAGCAAACGTGCAAAGGGAGCATACGCATGGAAAACGCTGAAAAATGAAGGATTTATTCAGACAGGAGGCTCCGATTGTCCGGTTGAATCTTTTGATCCGATTGCAGGAATATTTTCTGCTGTTGCCCGTTGCGATAAGCACGGGCAGCCTGCAGGAGGCTATGGTCCCCAGGAAAAATTATCGGTGTATGAGGCTATTGAAGTTTTTACAAAAAATGTTCACTATGCCACTGGGCAGCAGGATAAGTTAGGAACCTTAGAAGTAGGAAAGTTTGCTGATTTAGTAGTATTAGATTGTAATCCTTTTAAGGTTGATGAAATGGAATTGAAGGATATTAAAGTGCAGCAGACTTATATTGCGGGAAAAAGAGTATTTTAAAACCTAATTCCATATAATAATTGATGGAAATGGCTGGAGGAATAAAGAATGTATGCAGACATACTAATTAAAAATGCAAAGTGTTTGACGATGAAGAACGGAACTACTGCTGACTGGATTGCTATTCATAATGGAACAATCCTTGCTTTGGGGATGAATACCGAGTATTGTGATTTGGTGACCGATAACACGGTTGTAATTGATGCTGGTGGAAATACCGTTCTTCCTGGATTCATCGACAGTCATTTCCATGTTGTACAGACTGCTTTAAATGCAAGAAGCATAAATTTAAGAGGAGTGTGCAGCTTTGAACAAATTGGCGCTCAGATACAAAAAGCAGCGCTGGAAAAGCCCGGGCAAAGTATTACTGGTATACGTCTGCAGGTAGAGCAGCTCAAAGAAATGAATTTCCCTGACCGGCTGATGTTAGACCGGTATTGTAGTGATGTTCCTGTTTGGATTAATTGTCTGGATTATCAAGTGAGCATGCTGAATACTTATGGACTTTTGTATTATAAAGTCCCGTTTAATATGGAAGGTGTAGAAAAAGATGGTCACGATGTTGCTACCGGCATATTTCGAGGGAAGGCAAATGCTGTGCTGCGAACTAACATATTAGAAGGTATATCTGATAAAGTCCGAAAAGAAGCGGTCATGGATATAATTCCAGGACTTCTTTCAGTAGGCATAACTACCGCCAATGCAATGGAAGGCGGCTATATGTATAGCGATAAAGATGCAGACTTTATTTTCGAATACGGAAGTGAATTTCCTGTTGATATGGCACTTTTTTATCAATCCCTTGATATGGAAAAAATTAAGCGGATGAATTTAAGACGTATTGGTGGAAGCTTCTATCTGGATGGAACAATGGGGGCAAGGACTGCAGCTCTTTCTTTTGAATACGCGGATTGCCCAGGGAGAATGGGAAGTTTGCGCTATTCACAAAGTGAATTAAATGAATTTGTGACAGAGTGTTATAAAAATAATTTACAGTTGTCGCTATATGCTATTGGGGACAGGGCTATTGGAGCCGCTCTTGATGCCCATGAATACGCATTGTATTATACTGGAATAACAGGTCTTCGCCATAGGCTTGAACACGTGGAACTTGCCAATGCAGAGCATATACGAAAAGCTAAAGAGATGGGAATTATTTTTTCCATGAATCCGACGTATGAAGCATATTGGGGGGGACCTGATAAAATGTATTCACGACGTCTGGGTGAAAATTATGTGAGAACAAACCTGTTTAGGGAGATGATCGATCAAGGGGTTTGTCTTGTTGGGGGATCCGATAGTGATATAACAGAGTACAATCCTATGATTGGTATTGCAGCAGCAGTGAATCATCCCGTTAAACAGCATCGGATTAGTGTGTATGAAGCATTGGAAATGTATACATGTAAGGGGGCATATGCTATCTTTGAAGAAGATAAGCGAGGAACGTTAGAAGCTGGGAAAATTGCGGATGTTATTCTTCTTGACAGTGACATTCTTGCCACACCGCATGATACTTTAAATCAGGTAAAAGTGATAGCCACAATTAAGTCTGGAGATATACTCTACAATACTATATGTTAAATACAGAATAGGAAGTTGCAATTATGCTGAATCTTACTTTTTTGGGAAAAGCAAGGGTAGAATATAATGGGAAAAGCGTGGTAGAGGGTTTTAGAAACAAAACCATAGCTTTGATTTGTCTGCTTGTCATAAACAATGACAAATATTTAAGCCGGGAAAAAATACTTGACTATCTTTGGCCTGACAGCAGCGAAGAGGCTGCAAAAAATAACCTAAGGTTTAATCTATGGCTGATTAAGAAAAATATCGGTACAAGTGAAACGGACCAGGAGTTTCTTTTTATAGACAAAGATCATTGCGGAATTAACTTCAATTATGAATTCCAATGTGATATTTTGGACATTATGAATTTTAAACCTCAACAAGACCAATCTATTGAAAGTTTACTTAGATTGAAAAACATGTTTGTGGGAGAGTTCCTAGAGGGATGCTATTATAATAATTGCGATGATTTTAATGAAATTATTATTTTTGAGCGTACTCGGTTTGAAAACTTCAGGGTCCAGATTTTAAAGAGTTTAGAAGAACTATATGAGAAGGAAGGCAACACTGAGGAATGCTTAAATATACTGAAGGAAATTTTGGATATTGAGCAATATGATGAGGAAGTGGCTGCCCAAATACTTACTCTATATATGAAAATCGGAAACCGTGGTTCAGGAATCGTTTTTTATAATTCATTTCGTGACAGGCTTGCCAGCAGACTTGGAATTCAGCCATCTGAGAAACTGCGTAAAAGATATGAGGAACTTAAGAAAAGTGAAGATACAAAGCTTCAGCCAGAAGACCTTAAAGATATAAAGATAAAGACTATCTGTATTAGGGGGGTTCAGTATTTCTGGATGGCTGATGTGATCGGAAAACTCTTTGCGCTGAAACAACTAGACTGTGATACAAGATTAAACGAAAAAATGCTGAAGGCTCTTGGATATATACAACCTGACATTACACGAAGTACAAAGATTGAAGGTGGTGTTGAAGTACCCGCTGTTCAACTTGTAAATGCATTTATTCATTTGATTTTAAATATATGTAAGGATTATAGGCTAACTATTTTCATTACAGGAATCGAAGATATGGATTCTGTATCAGAGGGTGTTTTAAAATATTTAAAGAGCAGTAATGTAAATGGATTGAGTATTATAGAAAATTGAATCTGGTTTTTCAATGTCTTGCCCAAAAACCGAGTAGCATATAGATGATTAATCATCTATATGCTACTCGGTTTTTTACTCAGAAAATATACCGTTAGATACCATACAATTTAGTCCACTAATTTAAAAGCTGTAACTTTATTGCTGCAATATTAGTATACTGTAGTAATAATTAAATTAATGGAGGTATTAATGTGGACCATTATATAAATGTTGGACCGAATGTATACATTTATGTAGAAGATATTAACCCAACAGGAGATAAAACTATTTTGTTTATTCACGGATGGCCTGGAGATCATACTCTTTTTGAATATCAGTATAATCAGCTTCCGAAAAAAGGATATCGGTGCATTGGATTAGATATTCGGGGATTTGGACGGTCATCAAGACCATGGCATGGATATGACTATAATCGACTATCCGATGATGTGCGGGCTGTGGTGGATGCGTTACAGCTTAAAGATTTTACTCTTGGCGGACACTCTACAGGAGGAGGAATAGCAGTCCGATATATGGCTAGGCATCAAGGATATGGTGTATCCAAACTTGCTCTCTTTGCGGCGGCAGCACCTAGCTTAATCCAACGCCCTTATTTTCCGTATGGACTACCCGAACAGGAAGTGCTGAACATTATACAAGGTACATATAAGGACCGCCCTAACATGCTGAGAGGATTTGGCAATATGATTTTTCATAATTATGTGACGCCGGAGCTTTCCGATTGGATATTTGATTTAGGGCTTCAGGCTGCTAGCTGGGCTACGGCGGCAGTGGCCAATACATGGCTGGATGAAGAAGAATTATTTATGGATTTGACCAAAATCCGCGTTCCTACGTTGATCCTTCATGGTTTGGATGACAAGGTTTGTCTCTTCCCATTAGCAATGGCACAGAAGAAAGCAATACCAAACGCAAATCTTGTGCCGATGGAATCCTGCGGCCATTTTTTGTTCTATGATCAGCTTGAAAAATTCAATAAAGAATTAGTTGAATTTATTGAGGAATATTAAATCTACATTTATAAAAACGGGGCTGCGTGCAGTCAATATGTAATGATGTGACTATTAATGAGGCGGCCCCATTTATAAAGCATATTTGTTACTTCTAATTATTAACCACTGATTCTGACACAGTAGCATTTACTGCTGTCCCTGCGCTAGCTTGCAGTGCTGAATTCGTGGTTTCTTCTGATGTTATTCCGAATTTTTTATCATAAGTTTCTTCTTTTAAGGATAACATACCATCTGTTTTGTCATAAGTTATAGAAGCTGTTCCATCCAGATTTGAAACAAGCCAAACAATAGATAAATTCTCAACATTTCCTAATTTAGCGTCAACTGAACTGGCAAAGCTATCAGAATAATCTTTAATTATCTGCTGACTATCAGATGGAGTATGTTTTCTATCCCAAGAGATGATAGCGTATATTTTATAATTATCCGCACTAGCTGCTTTCGTGACGGTTAAACTGTCAATTTTAGTACCATCAGCTGCATTGATAAGCCGCTTTGTAAATACTTCTACATTTTTTTCAGCTGAACTAGTTGTTGATAGATCGGAGCTGGCAGAACTGTCTGTATCCAGACTAGAACTTGTAGTATTATCACTTTCTTTAGTGTCAGAGTCCGATGATTCTGTCCGATTATCTTTGCTAATATTTTCATCATCACCTTTTCCACAAGAAATAAAACTAAATAGTAATACACATATTAAAATTAATAATAAAATTTTTTTCATAATAAATTTCTCCAATATTCCAATACTATTTAAGTGTAAATGTATCAATAAAATCATATAAAAAGTAAGGCAGGTAGTTATGAAAGAAAAATTGTGGAATCAAACAATACAGGCTAATCTGTTTTTTTCTGTGTTTATTTATTTGCCCATTTTAATACCGTTTTCATCATACATTACTGCTTATAGAGTTCTATTTCAAATTATACTTCTACACTTGCTGATAGTTACTGCAGTTTTGTACAATATATCATCCATGGAAGAATAAAAGAAAAATGAAGCACTTTAGGATAAGCTGCTTCATTTTTGGCTATTTTAAATCTAATGCATCATTTTATACAAAGCGGTCTCCACCTCTGGAAGCATTATTGATTAATATTTCCCGTTGTTGAGCAAAGACAAGCTTAATTAGATTATCCACTGTTTTTCCATTTGTGTCTATCCATTTTACACGGTATTTATAATTCCAATCAGCTCTGGTTTTCGTAAAGTCTATCCTGTCTAGAATCTCGCTGTGAAATTCAAAATCTGTTCCACGAAATGAAAATCTAATTAGTAGTTTAGAATGGAGCATCATCTGGTCATTACATATAAAAGCGCAGCCACCACCACTAAGGTCTACAATTCTGCCATATCGTTCTATAGAAGTGTCTGTACCCGAGTCACTTAGTGTAATGTAAAAATTTAAATTTACACTTACGGATTGTCTGAAAAATTCTCTTCTTTGTGTAACTTCAGGCCCTGTGATAGCTTGGAACTTACAAGCAGACAAATTGTCCATTTTTTCTATGCCAAGGTAATTAATTATCCAAAGAATAATGCCTTCTTTGCCTTTTGCGTAAAGTTCGTAAGTCTGGTCTTTAAAAAAAATAACAGGTCTACCGGTTTCAGATGACGGAATCATGGTAAAAAAAATATTATCTAAACCAATATCCTGAATTTTTGTTCTATAATAATGTTTTTGCAGCTCCTTGTCTGTAATACAAATTTCTACGGTATCTGATATATTTAAATTTGAAATCATTTTTCTCTCCCCAAGGTATATAACAGGTTGTTTTTATTAAATAATAGTTTAACCGATTCAATTCTATAATATCTATGAAATGAAGTAAAGTGATTTTCATCAAAATTCGTTGTGATTCGTGGAATTTTTACTGTAGAGTTTAAATATTTATTGTTGATATGTAGAATAGAGGAGAATATAATAGAAGTAAGGACCAAACCTTTCTTTGGATAGAGACAGATATGGGCTGTTTTCGACAGAATACCCTATTGCTAATTTAGTGCAAGGGTGTATTATCTGGTGGAGGAGGCTATCTGGAAGGTGGCCCGTAGGAAATTTCTAATGTTGGTGCATAATAAAAGCATAAATAGAAGATGTAAAATGAAAGAAATCTGACATCCAAAGAATTAATCTGAGGTGGAAGGCGCAAAAGAAAACATGAGTAAAGTATTGATTAGTTCATATGCGTCTTTTAGACGTTTTTTTTGTATGAATAGGAAATATCGATAAATTTCTCTATCATATAAAAAAGGAAGTGCACCCACATTTTTGTGCTTTAACATATAGAATATACAGAAAGGATAAAGGCATAGAGTGGAAACTAGAGTTGCCCTGCTTGGGATTATTATTGAAAACAAGGATTCAATTGAGAAAATAAATAGTTTATTGCATGAGTATAGGGAGTATATAATAGGCCGTATGGGAATACCTTATGAGAAACGGAAAATAAGCGTTATCAGCATCGCTTTAGATGCGCCTACGGATATAGTGAGCGCTTTATCAGGAAAAATAGGCAGGCTGCCTGGAGTTAGTACTAAGGCGGTGTATTCAAAAATATGAAGAAAATAATTGACAAGCTCTATCTGGAGCGGAGACTAGAACCTCTTGAATTCAGAAAGTTGCTGGAAATAGAAGAAAATCAACGATATGATTTTGAAGAGAAAGACAAAATAAGCACGTATTTGTTTGAAAAAGCCAGAAAGGTACGCCAGGAGCATTACGGAAATAAAGTTTTTACAAGAGGTCTTATTGAACTTACAAATTATTGTAAAAATGATTGTTATTATTGTGGTATAAGACGGAGCAATTCAAATGTATTCAGGTATAGATTAGAAAAAGGAGACATTTTAAGTTGCTGCGAAACTGGTTATTCGTTAGGATTCCGAACCTTTGTATTGCAAGGGGGAGAAGACAGATATTACACAGATAAAATAATGACGGATATTATATATACTATTAAAAGCCAGTATCCAGATTGTGCGGTAACCCTTTCTTTAGGGGAAAAAGAATATGAAACCTATAAGGCATATTTTGATGCAGGAGCGGATCGGTATCTTTTAAGACATGAGACTTCTAATCCTGAGCATTATAGGAAACTTCATCCTGGGGAAATGTCCTTGTCCCATCGGAAAAAATGTTTAGAGGAATTAAAAGGAATTGGGTTTCAAGTTGGCTGCGGAATAATGGTGGGTTCTCCTTTCCAAACTATAGATAATTTAGTGGAAGATTTGATATACATGAAGGAACTTTCACCGCATATGGTGGGGATTGGACCTTTTATACGACATCATGATACACCTTTTGCGAAGGAAAACAGTGGAACAATGGAGCAGACCTTGTTTTTATTAGGTTTGATCAGGCTTATGCTGCCTAAAGTATTGCTGCCAGCTACAACGGCCTTAGGCACGATTAATCCGAAAGGACGTGAATTGGGCATTCTTGCTGGAGCTAATGTGGTAATGCCAAATCTTTCACCTTTGAAAGTACGAAAAAATTATGAACTGTATGATAATAAAATCTGTACAGGCGATGAAGCAGCAGAATGCAGGCAATGTATGGATTTAAGAATGAAATCAATCGGGTATGAAATTGTTGTTGAAAGAGGCGACTTTAAAAAATAAATTTACTGAAGGGGAAGCAGTGCTGACCCACAAGAAAGGAAAAAATTATGTACAATCCAAAATCATTAAAAGCAGAAGAATTTATTTCACATGAAGAGGTATTAAAAAGCCTTGAATATGCAGAGAAAAACAAGCATAACCTTGAACTGATTGACAGCATTATCACTAAGGCAAAGGAGAGAAAAGGGCTTTCACATAAAGATGCTTCAGTACTTTTAGCTTGTGATATTGAAGAAAAAAATCAAGAAATTTATGCTTTAGCAGAACAAATCAAAAAAGACTTTTACGGTAATCGTATAGTAATGTTTGCTCCTTTGTATTTATCAAATTATTGTATAAACGGATGTGTGTATTGCCCATATCATAAGAAAAACAGCCATATTGCAAGAAAGAAGTTAACTCAGGAGGAAGTAGAAAAAGAAGTAATTGCGCTACAGGATATGGGACATAAGCGCCTTGCAATTGAAGCAGGAGAAGATCCTGAGATGAATCCCATTGAGTATATATTGGATTGTATCAAGACTATATATGGAATTAAACATAAAAATGGCGCTATTCGCCGTGTTAATGTAAACATTGCAGCCACAACGGTTGAAAATTATAAGAAGCTTGCCGACGCAGGAATTGGGACTTATATCTTATTCCAAGAAACTTATCATAAGGAAAGCTATGAAAAACTTCATCCAACTGGACCGAAACATAATTATGCTTATCATACAGAGGCGATGGACAGAGCTATGCAGGGGGGCATTGATGATGTGGGCCTTGGAGTACTATTTGGGCTTGAACTATATAAGTATGAATTTGCGGCACTTTTAATGCATGCAGAGCACTTGGAGGCTGTAGCTGGTGTAGGGCCTCATACTATCAGCGTCCCTAGGATTCGCCGTGCAGACGATATTGATCCCGATGTATTTGATAATGGTATTGATGATGATACCTTTGCAAAAATTGTTGCATGCATCAGGGTTTCAGTGCCGTATACAGGTATGATTGTTTCTACAAGAGAGAGCCAGAAATGTCGAGAAAAGGTATTGCACTTAGGAGTTTCCCAGGTTAGCGGAGGTTCAAGAACCAGCGTAGGCGGATATGTAGAACCAGAATCTGAAGAGGAGAATTCTGCACAATTTGAAGTGAGTGATACAAGGTGTCTTGATGATGTGGTGAAATGGCTGATGGACATGGGATATATTCCAAGTTTCTGCACTGCTTGCTATAGGGAAGGCCGAACAGGCGACAGATTTATGGAACTTTGCAAAAAACAGCAGATACAAAATTGCTGTCATCCAAACGCACTGATGACATTAAAGGAATATCTGGAAGATTATGCAACGCCTGAGACTAAGAAAATTGGTGAGGAGCTTGTTTTAAAAGAAATGCAGAATGTTTCATCGGAAAAGGCTAGAAATATAGCATTGAACTACCTAAAAGAAATTGAGGCAGGAAAGAGAGATTTTAGATTTTAACTGTAGGCTACCGCAATTCTTAAGAATATTAAAATTGCGGTAGCTTTTTGTATGTGAGCAACTAGACGGCGGTGCCCAATTGAGAGCAGGCGGCTTGGTAGCCTAGTTAAAAATGATCTATAAATCCACACGATTAAGAGACTTTCCTGACACAAATGCATCTAGATTTGCGATACAGCCATCGATAATGATTTGACGCATTTCTTTAGGGGACCAGCACATGTGAGGCGTTATAAAGCAGTTTGGTTGGTCAATAAGTGGATTTTCAGGATCAGCAGGTTCTATTTCCAGCACATCCAGCCCAGCAGCGGCTAATTTACCTGACTTTAAAGCCTCTGCCACATCTGATTCGTTAAGCAGTATACCGCGTGCAGTGTTAATTAAAATAGCACCATCTTTCATTTGTCCAATAAATTCTTTATTTATAAATCTGGTATTATTTTCTGTAGCAGGACAGTGAAGAGAAAGTATGTCCGATTTTACTGCAGCTTCTTTGTTGTGGCTGTATACATTAACTGTCATCCCAAAGGCTTTAGCAATTTCACCAACCTTTTTTCCTATATTACCATATCCAACAATTCCAAGACATTTGCCCTTTAAAAGGATAATTGGAGTCTTCCAATAACAAAAATCTTCAGAAGTAAACCATTCCCCAGCTTTAACAGAGTTATTGTGTAGGGCTACCTGACTGCAGATTTCTAAAATCAGTGCAAAAGTGTGTTGTGCCACAGCATCAGTAGAATAAGCAGGAATATTGCATACTGCAATACCAAGGTTACGGCACACATTTAAATCTACATTGTTATATCCAGTTGCCATAACACCTATAAATTTTAAATTCTTGCATTGAGTAAGAATTCCTTTATGAAGTGATATTTTACTGACAAATACTGCTTCAGCATCGCCAATTCTTTCGATAACGAGTTCTTCAGGTGTACGGGGATAGACTGTTAATTCTCCAAACTTATTGAAGTTTTCCCAAGAAAGTTCAGGGTCAATAGTAGCCCCATCAAGTATAACCATTTTCATATTTATCACTCTCCTTGTCCAAGAAATAGTTATTTTATTACATTCATATATAAAGTATAATTTGTTAAAATAAGTTGCATAGGCTTATATTACATTATTATCCTTTGAAGGTCTACCAATTTATGTTTCGCTTATAAGCAAAAAGGCAGATGGAAAATTATATCATAAATTTTAGTAAATTTTATGGTATAATAGTCTGATTAAAAACAGTATGGAGGTAAAAATGCTAAAGTATGCGTTTATTTCTGAGATAAAAGGGGTAACCCCTGAAAACTATTATGGTATCTATGAGACCGAGGAATGCCTTAACTTAATAATAGGTTCACCTAATATGCAAACCACAGAAGAGCTTGTGAAGAGATTAGCTTCTGAAGGATATACAATGATGAATTTTTGTGGAGCATTTAATGAGGAACTGTTAGAAAAATTAAGGACATCTACAGGCAGAAATGTGAAAATGGCTTATGTAAAATATTTTCCAGAGGAACTTGAAAAGTTGGAAAAGTTACCATCTTTAAAAGAGTTTGGGTTAATTATAGAAGGTGCTGATAAATTAATGGAAGTCTGCATAAAATCAGATAGCTGCAATATTCATGCATACTTTGTAAAAGATATGGAGATGGCTAAAGAAGCTGCAAAAAAATTAGTAGAAAAAGGTGTATACTTTATAGAAATGTGCGGATGGTTTAAGGAAGATATGACCCATGACATAATTAATGCAATATCAAGTTCAGTTCCAGTGGGCTCTGCAGGAATTTAGGACCAGAATAATAAAGAGACAATTTATAAACATAATAATAACAAAAAGGAAAATAATAGAAGATGACGTTAATAGAAATAATTTTAATTGGAGTAGGCCTGGCAATGGATGCTGTGGCTGTGTCCATGACAAATGGAATGGTATATAGGAACCTGGGAGCAAAAGAATATATAGCAATGCCTATATTTTTTGGTGTGTTTCAGGCCATTATGCCCTTAATCGGCAATTTTGCAGGGGGCTTATTTGCCAGCTTTATTTCAAAGTATGCGGGCATAGTGATACTCTTAATTTTGGGAGTTATCGGTGGGAAGATGATAAAAGAAGGATTTGAACACAGAAGTGACCCTAAAAAAGTAGCTGTAGGGAAAAAGCTTAGTTTAGGGGTTCTTATTTTTCAGGCAATTGCCACGAGTATCGATGCATTTGCAGTAGGTGTTGGTTTTAGCGCTATGCAGGTGAACATTATTCAGGCAGTTGTGATAATCGCCATAGTTACAATAATTTTAACAACAATAGCAATAGTCATTGGACGAAAGTTTGGGGACATATTAGGCAGTAGTGCCGAAATTTTAGGTGGAGCAATATTAGTAATCATTGGAATTAAAGCTATAATTGCCTAATTATTAAAAGGAGATAAAAAGTAAAATGAGAATAGACCATAGAGAAAACAATCAAATCAGAGATCTTAAGATAACAAATAACTATTTAATGAGTGCCGAGGGTTCGGTACTGATTGAAATGGGAAATACAAAAGTTATATGTACAGCCTCAGTAGATGATTCAACGGCAAAACATTTAAAGGGAACTGGACAAGGATGGATTACAGCAGAATATGGAATGCTTCCGCGTTCTACAGCAACCAGAAAAACCAGAGACTCCAGCCGTGGAAAAATTGATGGAAGAAGTATGGAAATCCAAAGACTGATAGGAAGATCACTTCGTTCTGTAGTAGATATGGTGAAACTTGGAGAAAGAACTATCTGGATTGACTGTGATGTTATACAGGCAGACGGCGGTACTCGAACTGCCAGCATTACAGGAGCATTTGTTGCAATGGTAGAGGCTATGAAGTGGATGAAGAGTCAGGGCATGATTAAAGAAATTCCTGTGACGGGTTTCGTTTCTGCAATTAGTGTAGGTATAGTAGAAGGTGAAAGAATGTTAGATTTATGCTACCACGAAGATTCCAGAGCACAAGTAGATATGAATGTTGTAATGACAGATAAAGGCGAATATATTGAAGTGCAGGGAACTGGAGAAGAATCCCCTTTCACAGCTAGTGATTTGACAGAACTTTTAGGTTTAGCAGCAGAAGGATGCAATGAACTAAATAAGGTGCAAAAATCTATAATAGGCGAAATTTAAAAGTATATTTAGAGAAGAATAAAGCAGGAGGAAAAATTAATGACAATGATCGTAGTTGCAGCTTCTCAGAATCAACATAAAATTGATGAAATGGAAGCTATTACAGAAAAGTTTGGAATGAAAATAGTAAGCCGGGATGATTTTGGCTTGCCAAAAGTTAAGATAAATGAAGACGGAGAAACTTTTGAAGCAAATTCTTTGAAGAAAGCAAGAGAAATTTGCATGATGTGTAATCAGATTACCATTTCTGATGATTCAGGCTTGGTAGTAGATGCACTGGATGGTGCTCCGGGAGTATATTCCTCAAGATTTGCTGGTGAAGAAGGAAATGACAAGAAAAACAATGCGAAGCTGTTAGAACTTTTAAAAGATGTACCTGCAGAAAAAAGAACAGCTAGATTCGTTTCAGTTATAACGATGATTTATCCTAACGGAAAGAAAATTGTTGCAAGAGGAGAATGTGAAGGGCATATAATGTTTGAGGAGTCTGGTAGCAATGGATTTGGATATGATCCATTATTCAGACCATTAGGTTATGAAATAAGTTTTGGAGAAATCCCAGCAGAAGAGAAAAATAAAATCAGCCATAGAGCTAAAGCTTTGGCAGAACTACAGAAACAATTAGAGCAGCTCCATTAATTTAAAGGTGGAATATGAATAAAAAAAGACTTATACAAATGATCACTTTGGGCATTAAGCAGATTCGTGATCCATACTATCAAGGCTTTGCAGCAAAACTGGCATTTTATTTTCTGATGTCTATAGTACCAACAATTATAGTGCTTTCACAATTACTGGGCGTATTTTCTATATCTTTGGGAGCATTAAGTGATTTGATCCAAAAGTATGTTGCAAAAGATGCGGCAAATGTAGTACTTAAGTTGATTTCATACCAATCTACAAAGACTATGAATTTCGTTTTTGTGGCTATTACCTTATGGGCAGCATCCCGAGCAGAGTATGCGCTTATGCATATAGCTAACTTCACACTTACGGGAGGAAAAAGTACAGGAAATGGTTACTGGCGTGAGAGGATAAGAGCTATTAAAACCATGGCGCTTACTTTATTTACCTTGGCATTTGGATTGATTATTTTAGTTTATGGGGAAATTATAATTGATATAATAGCTGCTACACTGATGACAACCATTGGTATAAATTATAAAGTTAATATGTTCTGGCTTGTACTACGATGGCCTGTAACTATGGCACTTTATTTTATGATGGTCAGCTATAGTTATTATATATTGCCTTCACAGAAACTTAAATTTAGTCAGATCATGCCAGGCAGTATTTTCGCTTCTGTTGGAATGTTAGTTGTTACATTAGGCTTTAAAATATATACAGAATATATTTCTAACTATGATATACTTTATGGCTCTATGGCAGCAATTGTTGCTGTAATGATGTGGTTCTATTTCCTGGCATGGGCATTGGTAGTAGGAATTCTTTGTAATAAGGTATGGGCAGATACAAAACATGTTAAATAATTCTTAAGAATGTACAGACAATGCATTGATTTTTTCCCATTTTTGGCCCAGAGGCTACCGCAAATTTTTCTATTTTGATTTTGCATTTTCAAGCAGTAGTATAAGGTTGAATCCTAGACTAGCTATAAACTAAAAAAGCTGACTCCTATTGAATATAGAAATCAGCTATGCTGCAGTCTTTTTTTATTTAATTTTGTGCTATCTAGTGATAACCCTAATTTTGATGATTCCAGGAACATTAAGCTTTGACGCAACTTCAGCTTCTGTTACATTGCCGTCAATATCAAGAAGTGTGCAAGCATAATCACCTTTACTTTTGTTTAGAAGGTTATTGATGTTTAAGTTTAAATCTGAAACGGCACTGGTTACAGCACTTAGCATTGCAGGAATATTTTTATTCAAAACACATACTCTTGTGCCATTTATAGGGCCTAAGCTGCAAGCAGGGAAGTTAACGGAATTGGTAATATTACCGTTTTCAATATAATCCATTAATTCTTCAGCTGCCATAACTGCACAGTTATCCTCTGCCTCTTCTGTGGAAGCACCAAGATGAGGAATGCAGATAACGCCTTCTTTTCCAACTAACTTATTGTTAGGGAAATCAGTGATGTATTTTTTAATTTTTCCAGAAGCAAGAGCTACAAGCATATCTTCGTCATTTACGAGTTTATCTCTCGAGAAGTTAAGGAAAGTGATGCCATTCTTCATAAGAGCGATTGTGTCCTTATTAATCATACCTTTTGTTTTATCCATAGCAGGAACGTGGATAGAAACGTAATCACAATTCGGAAGTAATTCTTCAAGAGAATGTACTACAGGAATCGTATTCGAAAGATTGTGAGCTGCATTTAAGGTTATGTATGGGTCATTACCAATAACTTTCATACCAAGCTTCTCAGCAGCATTGGCAACAGAAACGCCAATTGCACCTAACCCGATAATACCTAAAGTCTTTCCTTTTATTTCAGTTCCTGCAAACTGACTCTTGCCCTTTTCTACAGCCTTTGCTGCATCTTCGTTACCAACTAACCCATAAGACCATGTTATAGCATCTGGGATGTTTCTGGCACCAAGGAATAAACCAGCTATAACTAATTCCTTTACAGCATTTGCATTTGCACCAGGAGTGTTGAAAACAACGATGCCTTCTTCTGCGCATCTATCTACAGGAATGTTGTTAACACCTGCTCCAGCTCTTGCAATGGCAAGGAGATTTCTTGAAAACTCCATAGAAAGCATATCTTGGCTTCTTACAAGAACACCATGCGATGAATTAACATCTTCAGTAATTGTATATTGTTCTGTAAGTCGGCCAAGGCCTACAGGAGAAATTTTGTTTAGTGTCGCGATATTGTACATTTTTGTCACCTCATACAAATTTTATTAAAAATTTTGTGAATAATCACATTAAAATTGTCTTGGTGCACATTATACCACTTTACTAGCAATGAGTAAAGTGGTATAATCATATTTAATTTACATTTAGAGTGGTCTGATGTATTGTTAGTAATAACAATAAAATATATGAAAGAGGTGAATTTTTAATGAATAAAGACAACGGCAGAGTATATAACTTTTCAGCTGGACCTTCTATGCTGCCCTTAGAAGTTATGGAAGACGTAGCTAGGGAGCTAACAAATTATAAAGGCTGTGGACAGTCAGTAATGGAAATGAGTCATCGATCAAAGGAATTTGGAGCAATTTTAGAGGAAACAGAAAAGAATCTTAGAACTCTTATGAACATTCCTGAAAATTATAAAGTATTATTCCTTCAGGGTGGTGGAACATTACAATTTTCAATGGTTCCAATTAACCTTCTTAGAAAGTCAAAGAAAGCAGATTATATAGTAACTGGTACTTGGGCTAAGAAAGCAGCAGCAGAAGCTAAAAAATTTGGAGATATTAAAATTGTAGCATCTTCAGCAGATACTACTTTCTCATATATTCCTAAAGTAAATAAGGAAGACTTTAGAGAAGATGCAGATTATGTACATATTACATTTAACAACACTATTTATGGTACACATTATGGCTATATTCCTGAAACAGGCGATATTCCACTAGTTGCAGATATGTCATCCTGCATTCTTTCAGAAGAAATTGATGTAACAAAGTTTGGCCTGATTTATGCAGGAGCACAGAAGAATATTGCGCCAGCAGGGGTTACTATTGTTATAATAAGAGAGGACTTACTTGGCTTTGCACCTGCAGAGGCTCCTACTTATTTAGATTATAAAGTACATGCAGATAATGATTCAATGTACAATACACCGCCTTGCTTTACAATTTATGTAGCAGGAGAAGTATTTAAACACATACTAAAGAATGGTGGAGTTGCTCCGCTAAATAAAATAGATGTTGATAAAGCGGGAAAGCTTTACAAATATATTGATGAAAGCAAACTATACAGCTGCCCGGTTCAGGAGGACAGTCGTTCTCTTATGAATGTTGTATTTGTAACAGGTGATGCTGATTTAGATAAGAAATTTATTGCTGAAGCAAAAACTTTAGGTCTTGTAAACCTTGGTGGACACCGTTCTATCGGCGGTATGCGGGCAAGTATTTACAATGCTATGCCAATGGAAGGTGTTGAGAAACTGATTGACTTCATGAAGAAGTTTGAGGAAGAAAACGCTAAATAGACTTTAGGATATTAACAAATAAAAGTGATAAGAATTAAAAAATCTTATCACTTTTCGCATTTCATTTAAAAATTAGATAAAATTAGATAATAAGGTAAAATGAGGAAGTATTATGAAGTATTTAATTATAGTTCCCGATGGAGCTGGAGACGAAAAGATTGAAGAATTAGGTGGAAAGACACCGCTTGAAGTGTCAGCTATGCCTATGATTAATGACCTTGCTGCAAAAGGTGAGGTAGGAATGGTTCAGACTATACCAAATGGTGTGGCACCAGGCAGTGATGCTGCCAACTTATCCGTAATGGGGTATGATCCAGCAGTTTATTTGACTGGAAGATCTCCTCTTGAAGCTGCAAGTATTGGTATAGATATGTCTGAAACAGATGTAGCTTTTAGAACGAACATCATTACATTAGTTGACCCTGAAACAGGCAGACCTGCTGACGAAACTACTAAGACTGCCTATGAGGATTTAATTATTACAGATCATAGCTCAGGTGATATTACAACAGAAGAGGCAGATGTACTAATTAAGGCGGTACAGGACAAATTAGGAAATGATAAGATACAGTTCTATACAGGTGTAAGCTATCGTCACTGTATGATAGTGAAAGAGGGGTCCACTGATTATCAGTTAACTCCCCCTCATGATGTGCTTGGAAAAAGAGTTGGGGATTATCTGCCTAAGGGGGAAGGCATTATTGAAGGCGCAGAATCACAAGAGGCGGGCTTTATTACTAAATTAATGAAGGAAAGCTATGAACTACTGAGACACCATCCTATCAATCATGCGAGAATTGCCAAGGGCTTAAATTCTGCCAATACAACTTGGATTTGGGGACAAGGAAAGAAGCCTAGTTTATCTTCTTTCTATGATAAATATAAAATTACAGGAACAGCTGTTTCTGCGGTGGATTTAATTAAGGGTATTGCCATTTGTGCAGGGCTGGATTCTGTAGATGTAGAAGGAGCAACTGGTACATTACATACTAACTTTGAAGGAAAAGCACAAGCGGCAGTAGAAGAATTTAAAAAAGGTAAAGATTTTGTTTATATGCATCTTGAAGGTCCTGACGAATGCTCTCATCAGGGAGACCAGCCAGGAAAAATTAAATGCATGGAATTAATTGATAAAAAAATTGCGAGGCCTATTGTCGAATACTTAAGAAGCACAGGGGAAGCGTTTAAAGTTTTGGTGGTGCCAGATCATAGAACACCGCTTTGCATAAGAACTCATTCATCAACACCGGTACCTTTTGTAATTTATGACAGTACAAAAGAACAAAATCTTGATAAAGCTAGAGCATTTAACGAAACTTCTGGTATAATGGGAAAGAGCTTTGGCAGTGGATATGAATTAGCTGATTATTTTTTTGAGAGATAAAATTAGATTTGGGGAAACAATGAAGAAAACTATTACAATAATGATTGTGTTATTTTCCTTGATTGCAAGCTTGAATGCAAATACTGCAGCTGTTTTTGCTGAAACAGATATGAATGGTACTTCTTCAGCAGATGCAGCTTCAAATGTACCGTCTATTGTGGCAGAAACAGGGGTTTTAATTGATGCAAAGACAGGCATGGTATTGTATAATAAGGGAATGGATATGCAAAGAGAACCTGCAAGTACTACTAAAATCATTACAGGACTTTTGGCTATAGAGAAATTACCACTGGATAAAGTGGTAACAATTGATGCGGAAACGCCTTTCACCGAGGGCAGCAGAATTTACCTTATGGAAGGTGAGAAAATTACAGTAAAAGATTTACTGTATGCGTTGTTTTTAGAATCTGCCAATGATGCGGCAGTTGCCTTAGGCATAGAGATGGCAGGAAATGTTGATAATTTTGCTGTAATGATGAATGAGAAGGCAAAAGAGTTAGGGGCCAAGAATACAAATTTTCGTAACCCCAATGGCTTACATTTAGAAGGGCATGTTACCACGGCTTATGATTTAGGCATGATAGCCAAAGGTGCAATGGAAAATCCTACTTTTAGAAAATATGTAAGCACATATAAGTATACGATTCAGCCTACAAATAAGCAGCAAGAACCAAGGTATTTATATAATACGAATAGACTACTTTATGACAATAAAACAAAGGTGTCTGCAAACGGTGTGATTCGGCCTGCAAAATACGATGGAGTTACCGGAATAAAAACTGGGTATACTGGTGAGGCAGGAGGCTGTCTTGTAGCTGGAGCAGCACGAGAAGCAACAGAGCTTATTGCTGTGGACATGAAGTCGACAGATTCTGGAAGATTTGGAGATGCCATTGCTCTTCTGGACTGGGGATTTGAAAATTATCATTCCGTAAAAACTGTAAATAAAGGGACGGATATGGGTACAATAAAGGTAGCCAAAGGTGCAGAAAAAAAAGTGGCGCTGGTTACAGAGACGGATGGATATGCTACCCTTCCAGTTAATCAAAATGCTAAGGGGCTTAAGAAGGTTGTGAAAGTAGCAGAGAAAGTAAAAGCTCCGGTTCAAGATGGACAGGTGGTAGGAAGTGTTGATTTCTTCCAGGGAGCTGTACTAATGAGTTCTGTAAATATTGTAGTGGCGCAAGATGTTAAAGAGGGTGGGATTTTTTCCATACTTGGAACTTTTAATAAAGGGAATGCTAAACTTTATATAGGTGCTGGTATTTTAGCAGGGATGTTAGCTGCTGCTACAGGCACATTACTTTTCATAAGATACAGAAATATTAAGCGCAGAAAACAAAGAAGAGCAGAGCGGGCAATGAGAATTGCTATGGATAGAGAAAGAGATCGATTGTATTATAATAAAGAAAAATTCATGAACAGGTAGATATGTTTGATATTAAAGAAAATTTGAAAAAACTCCCGGATACTCCGGGAGTTTATATACATAAGGATAAACTGGGGCAGGTTATTTATGTAGGAAAGGCTATTTCCTTAAAGAACCGTGTACGTCAGTATTTTCAGTCGCCTAAAAACATGCCGGCAAAGGTTAGGGCTATGGTGAGCCACATTGAAGAATTTGAGTATATTACTACTAATACCGAGATGGAGGCACTAATTTTAGAGTGCACACTGATAAAGCGTTACATGCCTAAATACAATGTTTTATTGAGAGACGATAAAACATATCCTTATATAAAAATAACCCTGAATGAGGAATACCCAAGGCTGATTAAGACCAGGAGAGTTGAGAAGGACGACTGCAGATACTTTGGTCCCTATACTGATGTGGGAGCAGTAAATCAAATGATAGATTTACTTAATAATGTATTTGCACTTAAGAGATGTCCAACAAAGAAATTTCCAGAGATTATAAAGCCTTGTTTAAATTATCATATAAATCAGTGCAGAGGTATCTGTACTGGAAAGGTGAGCCGGGAATCCTATATGCAGGATGTGGCCCAGACTATAGAGTTCTTAAATGGAAAAACAAAACCACTGACAGATATGCTTACTGAAAAAATGTTGGAAGAATCAGAGATGCTTAATTTTGAAAGGGCTGCGGAATATAGAGATTATATAGAGGCAGCTAAAACGATTACTGAAAAACAGCATGTGGTAATGCTTGGGATTAAGGATTTAGATATTGCATTAGCGATTTCCAGTAGTCAAAAATCTTATGTTGTACTGTTCTTTGTACGAAATGGAAAACTGATTGGCCGTGAAAACTTTGCTATGGAGGGAACGCAAGATAAAAATGAACTAGTATGTGAATTTCTGAAGCAGTATTATAGTGAGAATCCAAATATTCCATATGAAATTTTGGTAGAGCAGCCGTTAGAGGAAGCTGATTTGATAGAAGGTTTCCTAAGTGAGATTGCAGGCAGACAGGTAAAAATAACTGTTCCTCAAAGAGGAGACAAGAGAGATTTATTGCAGTTAGCACAAAAAGATTCCATAGAAATGCTAAAAACTATTGATGAGCGTGAAAATAACCAAAGGGCAAGACGTGCAGCCATTTCAAAAGAAATAGGAAATCTAATTGATTTAATTACTGGAGGATTACCAGATAGGCGGTTAGAGCAGCCAAACCTCACAGCAGATTTGGGGAAAGGCCAGATTGTTGAGTTTCAGCAATATGACAATCAACCTAAAGAATTCAGAGATTACAGAGTAGAGGCTTATGATATTTCCAATACAAACGGCGTGGATTCTGTAGGTGCAATGGTAGTATTTGAAGGCTTAAAACCTAATAAAAAAGAATATCGAAGATTTAAAATCCGAACCATCGAAGGACCGAATGATTATGGCAGTATGCAGGAGGTTATATATCGAAGATTCAAGAGGGCGCTTGAAGGCGACCCCGCCTTCAGCACCTTGCCCCATATACTTTTTATTGATGGGGGCAAGGGCCAAGTCTCTGCTGTACAACAGATACTTAGCGCCATGAATCTGAATACAGCAGTTGCAGGAATGGCTAAGGACGATAAACACCGAACCAGGGCATTGGTATACAAAATTTATGGAACAGAAGAATACGCAGAGATTTTACTGAAGGAGCATCCATTGCTGTTTAAATATACCGGGGTTATTCAAGAGGAGGTTCACAGATTTGCAATAGATTACCACAGAGGATTGCGTGGAAAACGAATCCAAGGATCTGCCCTTGATGAAATTGATGGTGTTGGACCACAAAGGCGGAATGCTCTCCTAGCACATTTTGGAAGTCTAGATAGAATTAGAAATGCCACAATTGAAGAATTATGTATGGCTCCAGGGATAACAGAACATGTAGCAAAGAATATCAAAGAATATTTTGATTGATAAAGGCAAATTATGGTGGTATAGTAATGATGATAGTATATGAAAATTTGCATATACTAAGGAAATTACCAAAACGATTTTTACATGGAGGACTTAAATATGTCAGATAAAGAAAAGTGCACTGGCAGTTGTGACTGCGGATGTGGTGAACACGAAGATTCAGATTTTTTAACTTTAGAATTTGATGATGGCGTAGAAGTAGAATGCGAAATTATGGGTGTGTTCGATTTTGAAGGAAAAGAATACATCGCGCTTATTCCAGATGACGAAACAGATGATGTTTACATCTATGGATATAAGGAAGTCGGCGAAGAAGAGTTTGAATTAGTTGATATTGATGATGATGCAGAATTTGAAAAGGTTGTTGCTGAATTTGATAAGTTAACAGCAGAAGAAGCTTAGTCATTTTCAAGAGTTTAATAACGTGAAAAACAAAATACGTTAATTAAATAAGAAACAAAAAACAGGGAGCGGAATTGCTCTCTGTTTTTTGTTTTGCTGATTTTTTATTTATTTAGGGGAAAATCCAAAAAGGATAGTTAAATTTTATGGGGATAAAATTTAAGCAATTCCCTTAATTTTTTTTAGAATATACCTATTGAAAACTAATGTCAATAGGCAGTTGAAAATACTACATTCCAAATAGTAAGAATAGTACAAATTTGTTATAAGATTGCCATAAACTTACATTTTTTGTACGCAATCTTGCTATTGTATACATTGATACATGTGCCCTTATTTTATCGACTTCTGGATTTCTTTATAAACGCTATGCCGATCAGTGTAAAAAGAAAAAGACCTGTTAAAGTATAAGATTCAAATTTTTTAGTTACTAAAGACAATATGCAATAAGCTGCTCCTAATAAAAATGCTATACCAATAATTAAACTCTTCTTATCCATACTTATTTAAACCTCCGATTATCAAAAGTAATAAAACAAAAATAACAAACTTGCTTATAAATCAATATTAAATTTAATTATACCATAAAAAACGGAAACATTTAATAGTTGAATTATTTTTTTGTTTCGGATATAGTAACTGTGTATGGTCGAAAGCATGACCAATCAGTTGGAGGATGTTATGAAAAAATATGATATTATAATTGCCGGAGCCGGTGCAAGTGGAGTATTCTTATCATACGAACTTACGAAGCTTAACAATACAGCAAAAATTTTAATGGTAGATAAAGGTGCCCCGCTTGAAAAAAGGGTATGCCCAATTAAATTAGGAAAAACGAATAACTGCATAAAATGTGAGCCTTGCCATATCATGAATGGATACGGTGGTGCAGGTACATTATCAGATGGAAAATACAATATTACAACTAAATTCGGTGGAGATTTACATGCTTACATAGGCCAGGATAAAGCAATGGCCCTTATGGAGTATGTTGATGAAGTACTTTGCGGCTTCGGAGGTGCAGACGCTAAGCTTTATTCCACAGGAAATTCTGATTTGAAGACTACTGCTTTAAGAAACAACCTGAACTTGCTTGATGCGAAAGTAAGACATTTGGGAACCGATAGAAATGTTCAGATTCTAGAAAGAATTTGTAACTATACAAAAGACAGAATTGACATGGAGTTTTACGCAACTATATCTGAGGTTACGCAAAACTCGGATGGAACCTTTCATGTAAAAACAAATAAAGGTGGAGAGTACCAATGTAATGATTTGGTTTTAGCAACTGGACGTTCTGGTTCCAAGTGGATTTCAAGTATTTGTGAACAAATGAAAATTGGATTAGAGCAAAACAGAGTTGACATTGGTGTTCGTGTTGAACTTCCTGCTGAGATTTTTAAGCATATTACAGATGAAGTATATGAAAGTAAGATAGTATATAAGACAGATAAATATAATGACATGGTTAGAACCTTCTGCATGAACCCTTATGGTGAAGTTGTTGCAGAGAATACAAATGGCATTGTAACTGTAAACGGACACAGTTATGCTGATCCGTCTCTTAGAACCGAAAATACGAACTTTGCACTTTTAGTTTCCAATAAACTGACTGCGCCGTTTAAAGACAGCAACGAGTATGGTGAATCAATCGCAAAGCTTTCCAATATGTTGGGTGGTGGAGTTTTGATGCAGAGATTTGGAGATCTTGTAAAAGGAAGAAGAAGTAGTGATAGACGTATGGAAAAATGCTTTACGCGGCCTACATTAAAAGCTACGCCTGGAGATCTTAGTCTTGTACTGCCAAAGAGACAATTAGATAATATTATAGAAATGATTTATGCATTAGATAAAATTGCACCAGGAACAGCTAATGAAGATACATTACTTTATGGTGTAGAAGTTAAGTTCTACAATTCAAGAGTAGAGGTAAATGAAAATCTGGAAACGAAAGTAAAAGGCTTGTATGCTTTAGGTGATGGTTCAGGGGTTACACATTCCTTATCACAGGCATCCGCCAGCGGAGTTCATTTAGGTCGGATTTTAGCGAAGAAATATTCTAAATAGCAAAATTGCGCAATAAAAGTAAGACGGAGCAGCAAAAACTCCGTCTTATTTTTTGTTTTTCGACAGGAATAGACAAATTAATACAAAATTAGAAGTGAATTATGTAGAAATTATGAAGAAATTATGTTGAAAAGTTAATAATTTATGCTATAATAATAAAAAATAATTACATCATTTTTATGATATACGTTATATGTAATGTATTATTAGTTAATGTTTTAATCCAATTTGATTGTGGGATGCGGATGGTTAAAACTGAAGATTTTAGCAAAGCAGTCGAAAGACTGTGACGCAAAGCTATAGGGCCTGAACTCAAAGACAAAGAGATGGTAGCCAGTTGCATGAATAGGAACTCCTGGTGCAATAGGAGTTTTTTTCGTGGATAAGAAGCAGTACATCTTAATAGCCAAGGGTACATGAAGGTCAAAGGAGTGTGAAACCATGAGCAACATAGGGATAGCAGTAGTTGAAATAACTAAGGCAAATGTACAAAAATTGCTATATGCAAATAAGAATTATTACATGACTAGAAAATATAAGCCAGAAGAATTACAAGAAACATACGAAAATAATGTAGTTGAACTTATGGACACGGAAAGCAGAATTCGTATGAATATCTTAGTTGAAGAGGCTTTGAGGTACAAAAAGAATAGTATAAATTTTGACATAAAGGTTAACTGCAAGGATGGAGAATGCAAGTGCCTGCTATGCAAAGGAAAATTTATATATAAACCAGAACGGGTTACTATGAATATTGTTGAGACTGATATAACAGGAGTTAGTGAAAGCCTTGCGGCTGGCATTTTATAGCAATTTTTCATGCAATTGGTAAGGGCAACAGAAAAAGCTGCATTTTTCTACAATATTTTATCTTTTATGACGCAAAATAGTTGCAAAAACTGCCGAATAATATATAATTTATGTAAGTAAAAAATGGATTAATTGTATCCATTTTTTTGGAAGGGTGCAAAAAAATGTAAATTATGTAGGGAAGCAAGTTTATATTATGTTATATTAGATGTCACGGATGACAGAATTCAGAAAAAACCAGAAAGGTGGTATGTAGATTGTCATTTTTAAGTTCGATGAATATAAGTGCTTCAGCATTAACAGCACAGAGACAGAGACTTGATATTATTTCAGAAAATGTTTCAAATATTGATACAACGAGAACTGAAGCCGGAGGGCCTTATAGAAGAAAGATGGCTGTTTTTGAAGACAAAGCTGGAGATGTTTCTTTTAAGGATTCTCTCAATAATGCAATTATCGAAAGAGGTGCAAATGGCAGATTGGTTAGAAGGGACTACTCACCAGGAGTGAGGGTCAGCGACATTATAGAAGATCAGAGCGATTTTAAAACGGAATACAATCCAGATCATCCGGATGCGGATGCAAATGGGTATGTTAAACTTCCAAATGTAAATATGCTGGAAGAGACGATAGACAGTATGTCAGCCACAAGATCATATCAGGCTAATGTTACGGTTTTAAATGCAGTAAAACTTATGGCACAGAAAGCACTGGATATTGGCAGGTAATTTTAGCTAGCGTGTAAAGAAATTTAATTGGAGGTAACAATCATATGTATATAGATCCCATGCAGGCAATTAATAATATTGCGAATATAAGCCAGATAAATAAAATTGATGGAAACAATAAGGCAGCAAATGGCGTGGCTGAGGTAAATGATACTGGGGCAGCGCAAGGTGTACAAGTTCCTTTTAAATCGGTGTTTGACGAGGCAGTGAAAGATGTTATCAGTACAGATAAGCAGGTAAATGTGGATGCAGAAATGCTTGCAACAGGACAGAGTGATAACTTACATCAGTACAGCATTGACATCGCAAAGGCTCAGCTATCAATAGACCTATTGGTTGAACTAAGAAATAAAGCACTTGATTCATACAGCGAAATCATGCGTATGAGTGTGTAATTTAGGATAAGGTGGCATGAAATTGCGAGAACGTTTAGGAGAACAATTTAGACAAATAAGAGAAAAGCTGGCAGACATTAACGCTAAGCTAAGCAAGAAGGTTAAAATTATTATTGCGATTGTAACAATTTTAGTAATTGTAATTGCATTTGCAATAGCCCTTGCACTTAATACTACTAATTATGCGGTGCTCTATACGGGACTTGATGAATCAGAAGCTACAGAGATAATTGGTGTACTAGAGGAACAGGCTATCCAGTATGAGCATAAAGATGGAACAATTTCTGTTCCAGAAGAAATGGTTGATAAAGTCAAAGTAGCTTTAGCTGCAGAGGGCTATCCTAAAAGCGGATTTACATATGATATTTTTAAAGATAATGTCAGCTTACTGGCTACAGATTTTGAAAAGTATAAATATGCACAATTTGAATTAGAAAGCCGTATGGCTGAAACAATAAAGCAGTTTGACGGTGTGGAAAATGCAACCGTTGCTATAGCTATGGCGGATGAACAAAAGTATGCTTTGCAGGAGGATGTAAAAGAATCTTCTGCATCAGTTACAGTGACCATGGAGGATGGCGGCTCACCAAGTACGAAACAGGTTAAAGGTATTCAGAGATTGGTAGCAAAGGGTGTGCCAGGCCTGAAAATTGAAAATGTAGCGGTTATTGATGGCAATGGTGAAGAAGTAAGTTCCAGTGACGATAATTCGCAAGAAGGTGCTACAGCATTAAAGCTTAACATTGAAAAACAAATAGAAAGCAGCACCAAAGGAAAAATTTTAGATTTATTCCAGCCAGTATTCGGTAAAGAGAATATTCGAGTAAGTGTAAAATGTTCAGTTGATATAGATAAAAAGATTAAAGAAATTATAGAATATATCCCTTCAGAAGATAATAAGGGAGTTCTGTCAAAATCTACATCAACATATGAAGTACAAGGACAAGGAAAGGTCACAGCAGGTGTACCAGGTACTGAAACCAATGCGGATATTCCAGTATATCCTGGTGTTACTACAGATGGAAATGATATTTACTTTAAAGACGACAGGGCTTTAGAATATCTAGTAAGCCAGGTTAAAGAACAGGTTCAAAGTGATGCGGGAGAACTGACAGATATTACGGTATCAGTAGCAGTCGATAGTGCAAGCCTGACTCCTGCTAAGGCTGGCGAAATGAGGCAGACCATTGCTATGACTGCTGGTATTGACCCAGAACTTGCAGACACTAAGGTTGCTATTTTTAATGCTGAGTTCTACAAGACAGAGCCAGAACAATTGACGGGAATTACGGCTATACTTGACGCAAATCCACTGTTAAAGATTATAATACCAGCTGTGCTAGCATTAATAATTGCCTTAATTGCTGTAATTATGGTTGTTATTAAGAAGGCTAAACTGAAGAAGAGAGTACAAGAACTGGCGGCAGAAGAAGCTAATCGTATTCAGGCTCCTGAAGAACTGATACGCCTTGATGAACTTGGCAAAACAAGGGAAGAGGAACTTAAGAGCCAGATTCAGGACTTTACGGATATCAATCCAGAAATATCAGCTCAGTTGCTTAAGACTTGGTTAAGAGGAGAAGAGGATAATGAGTAAAGATGTGAGCGGTTTGACACCTCAGCAAAAGGCTGCTGCTGTAGTTATTTCACTTGGAGCTGAGAGAGCCTCTAAAATATACAAATTTCTTGGTGAGGAAGATTTGGAAATCCTCACCTTGGAAATAGCTAAACTTAATCACGTTTCACCGACACAAACAGAAGCGGCAATGGATGATTTCTATAAGCTTTGTTTAACTCAGAAAGTTATTACTGAGGGAGGCGTTGATTATGCTAAAACGGTACTTGAGAAAGCTTTTGGACCGCAGACGGCGACCACCTTGTTGGAGAGGGTTACTAGAAATCTGAAAACAAGAGCGTTTGAATTTATCCGAAAGACCGACAGCAAAAATCTTTTTGCAATTATACAACATGAAAGACCTCAGACCATTGCGCTTATTTTATCTTATGCAAAATCTGAGCAGGCATCAGAAATAATAACGGAACTTCCAAAAGATAAGCAAGTCAAAGTTGTAGAATGTATTGCAAGGATGGATAGTGCATCTCCGGAAACGATTAAGATTGTTGAAAGTATATTAGAGAAAAAGTTTGCCTCTGTACTTTCTATGGATTTTGCACAGGTTGGTGGTGTAGATTACATTGCTGAAGTAATGAACAATATTGACAGAAGTAACGAGAAATACATATTTGACGAATTAAGTAAAAAAGACATTAAGCTTGCTGACGATATTAGAAACAGAATGTTTGTATTTGAAGATATTACATTACTTGATGACAGAGGCATACAAGAATTCTTACGTGAAGTTGAGACACAAGATATTGTTTATGCATTAAAGGGTTCTACACAAGAAGTGTCCAATATGATTTTCTCAAATATGTCAAGCCGTATGGCGGAAACTGTTAAGAGTGAATTAGAATTTACATATAATGTTCGCTTAAAGGATGTAGAAGAAGCACAGCAGAAGATTGTTGCGGTTATAAGACGTCTGGAAGAAGAAGGAAGGCTTATGATCAATAAGGGCGGAAAGGATGAGATAATTGCGTAAAACCTATGAAGGTTTACAAGTTCAGACCTCTCTGGAAAAGGCGGAAAGGCGTTTAGCCGAAGCCATAGAGCTTGCAAAAATACAAAGCAATGAAAAACATTCCGAAGCCAGTGAGGCTCAAAAGGCTGTTGAAGATGCTATGTCTGAATTTAAAAAAGCAGCTATGGAAGAGCAGAAGAGTGAAGATTTTAAATCTAACAACGGATTGAAGACGATTTATGGATATACGCCAGAATTTTCTCGCCATAGTAAAATTGAAAATGATATTACAGAAATAGATGACGACCAAAAAAACCTTGTAGCAAGCATTTTAGGTGAAGATGTTTTACATGAAGATGAAAAACCATTACTAGTAGAGGAAAGCTTGCTCAATGAGGAGTTTCATGATGGATATGACTCTCTTAATAAAATAGCAGCTTTTAACAATGCTTTGAAATTATTAAGCAACCAGTCACCAGAAGAAAGCATGCTGAGTGAAAGCGAAGATTACGAAATGAAGTGCTTTAATGAGAAAAATATCTTTGATGGAGAGACCTATGAAGCAGATGATATTATGCCGTCAAACTTTTTTCTTGATTCTTTTGATGATGAGGAAGAACAAGAGGTTAAGCCATATGATATTAATGAAGCACTTATATTAGGAGATGTTATACCACCGGACAGTATTTCACAAAACCTAGAGAATCCTTTGGAAAACACCGATGAACCTATTGAACTAGATGAGCAGGTTCTAGAAATAAACAGGACTGAGCTTCTGGAACAAGCTAAGCAACAAGCTGAGGAAATTTTGGAGAAAGCAAGGACTGAAGCTCAAAAGATTTTACAAGAATCCGAGCAGCATGCTCAAAACATCATAGATGAAAAGGTTGAGCACACTTTGGCAGAGGCCTCTGAAAAAGGGTTTGCTGAAGGATTTGAAAAGGGGCAGAATGAAGGCTTTATAGCCGCAGAGAATGCTGTAAATGAGGGCATGATTCAAGAGGCGGAGGCATTTAGAGGAGAACTTGAATTAGCAATTCAAGAGTTTATTGAAAGTAAAAATGAGATTTTACAAAATAATTTAAATGAGTTAACTGATCTGGCTATCAACGTGGCCGAGAAGGTAATAAAAATTAGCTTGAAGTCTAGTAAAGATGTAGTAGCTAAAATGATAGTTGCAGCTGCAGAGGATTGCAGAAATAAGCAGTGGGCAAAGGTCTATATTTCCCATGAAGATAAAGCAATTGCGATGAATCTTGAAAAGGATTTGATTGATGCCTTAAATCAAATTTCTGCAAATGTTAGAGTTGTTGTAATGGAGGATGAACCCTCAGGGACTTGCATAATAGAGTCACCAGACCAGATAGTAGATGCTAGTGTAGGTACACAGCTGGACCATATTCGGCAAATTGCTAGTGATAACAAAATATAGGGGGAAAAAGGCTTGTATTTAAAGGAATTGTCAGAGCTTATAAAAAACTCGGAAACCTTCGAACATATTGGCAAAATAGAAAATATAGTAGGTATGAGTATTGAAGCTTCAGGCATAAAGGCAAGCATTGGAGACATAAATGTTATAACTTCAAAAGACGGAAAACGAAAAGTTATGTCTGAGGTTGTAGGCTTTAGAGGCGATAAAACTATATTAATGCCATACGATTTTATTGAAGGAATGGGATCTGGAGACTTTGTAAGAAGTACAAAGAAAAGACTACGAATTCCCGTTGGAGAGTTTTTATGCGGCAGAACGATTAATGCAATGGGAGAACCTATTGATGGAATGGGTCCTGTTGATCATTCTGCCATGTATAGTGTAGAAAACAATTATATAAATCCGTTAAGCAGACCTGCTATAGTAGATAGAATTGATTTTGGAATTAAGGCAATAGATGGATTTCTTACTGTAGGTAAGGGCCAGAGAATTGGTATATTTGCAGGAAGTGGTGTTGGTAAAAGTACACTTTTGGGTATGATTGCTAAACAAGCTTCGGCTGATATAAATGTAATTGCGTTGGTAGGCGAAAGAGGTAGGGAAGTTAAAGAGTTTATAGAAAGAGACTTAGGACCAGAAGGAATGGCTAGATCTGTACTTGTGGTTGCTACTTCAGACCAGCCAGCAGTACAAAGAGCTAAGTGCCCTATTGTGGCAACAGCAATTGCAGAATATTTTAAAGACCAGGGTAAGGATGTGCTGTTGATGATGGATTCGTTAACCAGATTTGCCATGGCACAAAGAGAAATTGGACTGGCAGTGGGAGAACCCCCAGTGGCCAGAGGGTATACCCCTTCAATATATGCAGAAATGCCTAAGTTACTTGAAAGAAGTGGAAATTTCGAGAATGGATCCATTACAGGTATATATACTGTTTTGGTTGAAGGCGATGATACAAATGAGCCTATAGCGGATACTGTGAGAGGTATTTTAGATGGACATATTATATTGTCAAGAAAACTTGCGGCTAGAAATCATTTTCCTGCAATTGAGGTAAGCGGCAGTATTTCTAGATTGATGGCTGCTATTGTAGATGAAAACCATAAGGCCATGGCATCTAAAATAAGAGATTTGCTGGCTGTATATGAAGAAAATGCAGATTTAATATCAATTGGGGCTTATAAATCTGGTGCCAATGCTAAATTGGACAATGCAGTGGCCAGAATTGATGCTATTAATAATTTCTTAAAACAGAAGACTACAGAATTTTTCAACTATGATGATATGTTAGAAGCAATGACGAGAATTTTGGAATAATCGTTGAAAAAAAGGGGAAAAAGGTATAAAATAGATTATTATGGCGAAGTTTAAATTTTCTTTAAAATCTGTAGAAAAATATAGAAATATTACGTTGGATGAAGCGAAGGCAAAGTATGCCAGGGCTATATCTGATGTTAATAAACAAAATGATATTATATTGAACATAAAGAAAGAATTAGCCGACATAAATAAGGAACTTAATTATAAGAACAGCCAGGGGATAACAATATTAGAGCACCAGGGCTATAAAGTATATATAAAAATTTTAGAAAATAACATAAAGAATGAAGAAGACAAACTTAAAGGATTAAAGAAGATAGCACAGAGACGAAGAAAAGAGTTAATTGTTGCAAAGACTGATGTTATGTCTATAGAAAAACTTAGAGAAAAAAGGTTTGAAGAATATAGAAAAGAAGAAACCAAGAAAGAAGAACTGGCAACTGAGGAATTTGTATCCAATCAGTTATCTAGTCGTAAATAGCGACTTGATATATATTTAATTTTAACTTTATTCAATAGTTAAAAAGTACCTTAACAATTTCATAAGAAGGGAGGTCCTTGAATGAACGCAGGAGTGTGTTTTCAAACAGCAGGAGGCAGTAATACAACTGCAAAAACGGTAAGCACTCAGTTAGTAAGCTCGAACAATGGCTCAAGTAATTCTTTTAAAAAGGAAATGGATAAGGCCTTTGACAGAAACCAAAGTACCACAAATGATGCAGGCAAAAGCAGTTTAACAGACAAGGTTACATCAAATAAGGCACAACAAAAAACAGATTCAAAGGAATATCCAAAAAAAGATGTAAATTCTGCAGAAGGCAATCAGAACATGGATGTCACTAAGGAGGCACAGGTGTTAGCAGCGGCTCAGATTCAGCAACCAAATATGGTAGCAGTAAATGCCGATATTACCACATGTGATGCCTTACAGCAGATGCAGAGTGAAGTGATTACCAATGCATTACTTGGAGTAGTTGCGGAAAAACCAGAATCCAACTTAGGCGAGGTTTTTGGTAAGGCTGAGGAAACGGGAGAGGGCGAAATTAAATTACCTTTCCAAAATAATGTTGATTTAGTCAAATCAGCTATGCTTAAATCAGCACAAGGTGAAAGTCAGGAAAATCAAATGCAGAATTTTGCAGAGACTTTGACAAATGGTGGTCAGATGAAAGGCGAAAAGGTGCAAGAGGGTGGTGCTGCTCAGATTGAGTCAGCTAATTTACAGGGTCCAGAGTTTGAAAGCGATGATTCAAAATCAGAACAAGTGGATATGCCAGAGGAAAATGTACTTGCGAAAACCAACAGTCTGGATTTATCTAAGGTTAATATTAAAGTTGCTGAGGCACCTGTTGATACAAACCAGGCGGATATGGCTAAACAGTTGGCAGATAAGATTATGTACAAGCTTAGTGATGGAAAACAAGAATTTGATTTAGAACTAAATCCAAAGAATTTGGGAAAAGTGAACGTCAAAATGATATTCCAGAACGGTAGCGCAGAACTGATCTTAAGTACATCCAATTCAAAAGCACATCAATTACTATCAATGCAGGCGGATGCT
The DNA here is from genome assembly GCA_963524205.1 of uncultured Aminipila sp. GTDB lineage: Bacteria > Bacillota > Clostridia > Peptostreptococcales > Anaerovoracaceae > Aminipila. The sequence continues at coordinate 54,108 of CAURED010000017.1, read as the reverse complement.
TTAAGAGGGATATTAGAGTCTAACACTGGAATGGACAGCACTATCAGTTTAAAACAGGCGGAGACAAGTGATGGACAGTTTGACAGAGACAATTTCCAAGAACAAAGCAATGGTCAGCAGAACCAACAGCAACAACAGCAGGAAAAGAAGCTGGCTGAAGATATCTCATTTATAGATAGGCTGAGATTAGGGTTGGTGGATGATTTAGAAGAAGCTGTATAGAGAGGAGGAATTAAGTTTGGCAGATACAACAATTAATGATAAAATTCTAAGTTCGTTAAAGGCTCTTAAAACAGATAAAAGCAAAAGTACTTCAGGGAAAGCCGATTTAAACATGCAAACTATGGACTGGCTTACACTCTTAGTTGCACAACTTAAAAATCAGGATATGAACAACACTACAGATACCTCTGAAATGACTAGCCAGATGGCGCAGTATTCTCAGATACAGGCTATGAATGATATGGTTTCAATGCAAGAGGAAATTTATGCAAGCAATAATACTTCATATGCAACGTCATTGTTGGGAAAAAATGTAACTGTAGCATCAATTGAAACTTCTAAGGATTCTACGGGAAAGACTACTGATAAGCTAATTACCACAAAAGGTGTTATCTCAGGTGTAACTTTGTTTGAAGGAGAACCAATCATTTATATTGGGGACAAAAAGTTTTCCCTAAGCCAGATTATGATTGTTGGTGAGGTACCAGAAAAAGACAATACAACGGATCCGAAACCAACTGACCCTGGTACAGATGATCCGAAACCAACTGACCCTGGTACAGATGATCCGAAACCGACTGATTCAAACAGTGGGAGTTAAAGCAAGTGAAAAAAACAGGATAGGGAGGTGCTGAAAATGGCTGATATTAAGGTAGGAAATAACTATCAAAATATTAATCAATTGGTAGGTGGAAGAAACGTAAACAGCGTTAACAGTTTAAATCGCAATACAGGAACTACACCAATAGGCGCAGATTTTGGAACTCTCTTAAAAGAACAGCTTGATAAAAATAGTGGCGTAGATAAAAATCAGGGGCTGCAGTTCTCAAAGCATGCTCAGGAGAGAGTTACACAAAGAGGGATTGAATTAACACCAGAACTGATGGATGACCTAAATGCAGCCGTTAAAAAGGCAGATGCAAAAGGGGCTAAGGATGTGGTTATATTTGATTCAATGAATGCATTTATCGTAAACGTGCCAAATAAAACAGTGGTTACAACCATGACTGGCAGTGAAATGAGAGAAAATGTGTTTACAAACATAGACAGCGCAGTGATACTGTAAATCGTAAATAAACAATTTAATAAGACCGTGAAATAAATAACTGGACCATTTATGGAGGTTATGAGATATGTGGACTGATATATCTCGGCACGGTTCTGGAAGGAGAAAATAGATGGTTAAATCGATGTTTGCTGCAGTAGCGGGGCTTCGTGCTCATCAAGCCAAGATGGATGTTATAAGTAATAATATCGCCAATGTTAATACATATGGGTACAAGGCTGCAAGAGCAACTTTTAGAGATGTATTTTATTCAACATCATCAGGTGCTGGCAATGCAGGAGATAAATATGGGGGTACAAATCCTTCACAGCTAGGTTACGGATCGAAGATTGGTTCAATCGATTCTCTTATGACTGGGGGAGGAACGGCTACTACAGATAATCCGACAGATTGCATGATTGTAGGAAATGGTTTTTTCCTTGTAGGTTCTAAACCCACTGAAAAAGATGGAGTGACGGGGCTTAAGGTTGGAACTGAAGCTGGAAAATTAGGAGAAGTAAATCAAACGGACGTTTCGGCACTAAGTCTTACAAGAGTTGGCATATTCAATTTTGATGGATCAGGAAATTTAGTTGATTCCAATGGTAGAATGGTATATGGTTTTACAAGTGCATACGACGCTACTAAAAATGAATATTCATTAAAAATGGATGCAGTTACAGCTCTTAAAATACCCAGTAAGAACGCAGATGCTGACAAGTATGAGCCCATGGAATTGAAGAACATTACTATTGGTAAAGACGGAAGCATAGTAGGAACCAACGACGAAGATAAATCTATCTTAATTGGAAAGATTGCAATGGCTAACGTTCCTAATCCAAATGCTCTTGAAAGAGGGGAAAATTCGTATTATACAGCAAAGGCAAATACGGGTATAATAACAGTAAATCCATCTGGACAGAATTCTACAGGTACAATAGAGTCCGGATGTTTGGAAATGTCAAATGTAGATTTATCAAAAGAATTTACAGATATGATTACTACACAGAGAGGTTTCCAGGCAAATACTAGAATTATTACAGTAACTGATACAATGCTTGAAGAACTAGTTAATCTGAAAAGATAGTTAAATAAAGCATGGAGGAGCTAACCAGGCTCCTTCATGCAATGTAGTGGAGTGAGTGGGATAAAATGATAAAACTTACAAAGTTAAATGGAGTAGAGTTTCTGTTAAACCATACGCAAATTGAGATGATTGAATCAATACCTGAGTCAAAGGTGGTTTTAACCAATAAAGATTATTATATAGTTAAGGAAACCTTTGATGAAATAATTGATAGAATTACAGAGTTTAATGCCAGAGTAGCAGATAAAGAGAGTTACTTGAAGGCAAAAAGGCGTTTAGCAGAAATGGCTGAACAAAACGAAAATCGTTAGTGTATCTACATAGGAGAAGCAAATGGATATAGCTACTATATTAGGAATAATATCAGGATGTGGACTTATTATTTTTGGGATAGGTCTTGGCAACATCGGAAACTTTCTTGACCCCGCCAGCTTGGCAATCACCTTGGGAGGAACCCTATCGGTTATGGTGGCCTCGGCGCCTGGGGAAGTGTTAAAAGATATTCCTAAGCATTTTAAAATTGTCACAAGTGGCAAAAAATATGACCCTAAACAATATATTGAGGTTTTGGTAGACTTGGCTCAGTCTGCAAGAAAAAATGGTTTACTATCTTTGGAAGCAAGAGCTGAGGAATTGGAGGATACTTTTTTAAAGGATAGCGTTCTTTTGATTGTAGATGCCATTGATTCCGATAAGGTAAAGCAGTTGATGGAAGAAGAATTGAATTATTTGGATGAAAGACATGCTAAAAATTTTGGATTTTATGAGATGGCGGCAGGTACCTGTCCTGCTTTTGGTATGATAGGTACATTGATAGGATTGATTAACATGCTTAAAGGCCTTGATATAGAAGGCGGCGGTGTAGGGGATATTGGGCCTAATATGGGGATAGCACTTATTACTACCTTTTACGGTTCATTTCTTGCTAATGTAATATTTTTCCCTATTGCAAATAAGCTAAAGGTACGACATGCGGAAGAGATGTTATGCAAGCAGATGATTGTAGAAGGAATTTTGTCTATCCAATCAGGAGAGAATCCAAAGTTTATTAGAGAGAAATTAATTTCCTATTTATCAGAGGGAGATAAAGCGGATTTATCTGAATCAACTCAATAATTGGGATTTACATATATTTAAGATTTGAGGCACAACAGTAAAGGAGGATAGTATGGCTAACCAAAAAAAGCATGAATCTCCTAAGAATAACTGGATGGACACTTATGGGGATATGGTAACCTTATTATTGTGTTTTTTCGTATTATTGTTTTCTATTTCTACTGTAGATGCGCAAAAATGGATTATGGTTGTAAAAAGTTTTAATCCTGCAAATGCAGAAAATATTAGCCAGCTGGTACAGGAGGATCCTGGTGAACAAATAGGAGAACAAGCTGTTGGGCAAAAAGCCGGCGGCTTGATGACAGATGAAGAAAGCTTTGATCAGATCTTTTGGTCTATGAAAAAATTTGTAGAGGACAATAATCTGGAAGAGAGCATCGAAGTTAAAAAAGGTAAAGATTTTACTTTTATAATATTTAGAAATAATATTTTCTTTAATGGAGACAGCTATATATTAAGACAAGAGGGAAAAGACATTCTTGATGTGCTTTGTAATGCGATTACCCCAGTAGCGGATCAGGTTGGTGAAATCAGGGTCATGGGGCATACCAACCAGGCGGATCCCAATAGGCCTAACCCCATAGAGGGTGATCGATTTTTGTCATCAAATAGAGCAACTCAGGTTTTGGTGTACATAGAAACTAAAAATTTAGTTGATGGTAAAAAACTGTTTTCAATGGGCTATGGGCAGCATTACCCTATTGCTTCCTTCGTAACAGAAGCAGATAGAGCAAAAAATAGACGTGTAGAAATTTATATAGCTAAAAGCGATGCAACAAAATATACTTTGGATGAGGTTTATGACAAAATCGATGAAAGCTCAGAAGAAAGCACTGAGCCAAAACAAGATCAGAATACAGAACCTAAGAATCCAGTGACAGAAGAAGAGGTCTAAAGTTATAAAAAATAGGAGATTTAGATGGCTGACGTATTATCACAAAGTCAAATTGACGCCTTGCTCAATTCTCTAAGTTCTCCAGAAGCGGTAGCTGAGGAAGAAAAGCTAATTGAGGAAGAAGAAACCAGGAAAATAAAAAAATATGACTTTAAGACTCCTAAAAAATTCACAAGAGATAGACTAAAGTTAGTATTTAGTGTGTATGAGAATTTTGCAAGAGTAATGTCATCATATTTAACAAGTATGATGCGCCTTTCCTGCCAAGTTGAGATGGTGGATATAGAAGAACAAAAGTATTTTGAATTTAACAATGCTTTATCAGAGAATGATATAGTAGCGATGGTAGATGGATCAGTAAACAATGGAAAAGGTGATTCAGAGACATTGATGATTCAGATGAGTAATTCTATAATATATGCACTTATCGATAGAATGATTGGAGGAACAGGGGACGCTGACGGTCTTGATGCTGATGGAGGCTTTACAGACATAGAAATATCACTTTTTGAAAATGTTATGGTTCATTTACTGCCTATAATGGAGGAATCATGGCAGAGCTATTTTGATGTGGCTTTCAAATTTGATAAAATAGAAACTAATCCTAGATTGATTCAAAGCATTCAGGCAGATGAAATTGTAGTAATTGTTGTTTTAAACATGGAAATAAAAGGTACTACAGGAACTTTCAATATCTGCATTCCAGGTGGAATCATGGAGGATGTATTTAAGCTAGCAGACCAGGCCAATATTTCGGGGAGAAAGAGAGAGCATCAGGATGATTTCTCTAGAGAAGAAATTCTAGACAGCCTAAAGGATTCCCAATTGGAACTCCGTGCATTTTTAGGAGAAGCAAGTATCCTGTTAGAAGATGTATATTCATTAAAGCCTGGAGATGTTATAAATTTAAGAAAGCCGAAAGACTCAGAGGTGGCTGTATACATAGAAGATAAACCATGGTATAAAGGCCGTCTTGGAGAAAAGAAAGGCAGTGTTGCAGTTAAGATAACCGGAACAACAATAACCCGGTAATAGCAGAGGTGATATATGAGCGATAATAATAATTATTTTACCCCCATGGAGATAGATGGCATTGGTGAAATACTAAATATAAGTTTAGGATCTTCAGCAACTGCCATGTCAGATATGCTAGGGAGAAAGGTTACAATTACAACTCCTAATGTAAAAGTCAGAAACTACGAAGAGTTTGAAATAAGCGAAGTAGAACCTGCTGTTGGGGTTGAAATTACATATGTAACTGGACTTAGTGGGAACAATTTGTTACTGCTAAGGAAAGATGATGTTAGAAAAATTTTGGAAATACTTATGTACACCGAAATTGATGCAGAAACTTTTGAACTGGATGAACTTTCATTAAGTGCTGTTTGTGAACTGATGAACCAGATGATGGGAGCTTCAGCAACTGCATTAGCAGATGTAATAGGCACCATGGTGAATATATCAACGCCTGTGGCCTTTGAAGTTGAAGATCCGGAAGCATTTAAGGAAAAATATTTCAGTGCAGATGAACCTATGGTTGAAGTATATTTTAACATTGAAATCGAAGATACTTTCTCCAGTAAGTTCATCACGATGCTTTCAATAGATCTATGCAAAAAACTAATAGCATCCTTTGGATTTATGGATGGCGACAATAGTTCTAATGAAGCAAAGCCTGTAACAGAGTCTGTGCAGGTTAGTCCTGAGGCATCAGGACATGGTGAATTGTCTCAAGAAGATATTAATCAAATGATAGCTGGGGCAGCAAATGCAGCGGTCAATGCGACAGCTCCTGCGCAGGCTCCACCACAACAACAGATGCAACCGCAAGGTATGCCAATGCAAGGGTATCCACAGCAAGGGTATCCACAGCAAATGTATGCACAGCCACAATATTCTAGAGATCCTAGATTAATAAATGTGCAGCCTATACAGCAGAATTTTGAAATTACACCTGCTGAGGCGGGAACAAATCTTGATTTAATCATGAAAGTCCCACTTCAGGTGTCCGTTGAAATTGGAAGAACTAAGAAACTTGTAAAAGAAATACTAGAATTCGGACAAGGCTCATTAGTAGTTTTAGATAAATTAGCAGGGGACCAGGTTGATGTATATGTTAACGGTCAGTGTATCGCAAAAGGCGATGTTGTAGTAGTTGATGATAATTTTGGCGTAAGAATCACTGAGGTAATCAAAAAGGCTGAGATAATAAACAGTTTGTAGATTTAAAATAAGTAAAATAAATAAGAAGCTATAGTATTTTTAAGGTGCTTGATAAAAGAAAGAGGTAAAAAAATGGCAAAGATTTTGTTAGTTGATGATGCTGCATTTATGCGTATGATGATTAAAGACACTCTGTCAAAGAATGGTTATACAGATTTATATGAAGCTGGAGACGGAGCTCAGGCTGTTGATAAGTATGAAGAGATTAAACCGGATTTAGTTATTATGGATATTACTATGCCTAATATGGATGGATTGGAAGCTTTAAAGATTATTACAGGGAAACATCCTGACGCTAAGGTAGTTATGTGTTCTGCAATGGGTCAAGAAGCAATGGTTATAGAAGCTATCAAGCTTGGAGCGAAGGATTTTATTGTTAAGCCATTCAAGCCAGATAGAATATTAAAGACTGTATCTGCGGTTTTACCACAGGCTTAGTCGTCTAAGGAGTGATTAGAATTTTAGGTACTATTATACCATTAATACTGGCATTATTGGCAGTTGTTGCTGTCATCTATTTAAGCTACATATTTAGTAAGTATGTAGCTTTAGGTGCTAGTAAGATGAGCGGGACTAGATATATGCGAGTGGTTGACAGAATGATGCTGGGACAGGATAAAATGATGATGATTGTTCAAATAGGTGATAGCTATTATTTGACAGGAGTTACTTCCCAAAATGTTCAAATTATAAAGGAACTTTCAGGAGATGAACTAATCGAAATGGAAGCTGGCATTCAGCCTACACCGCTTCAGCAAGTTGTATCTTTTAAGAGTGCATTACAAAAGCACATGAACAAAAAAGATAATTAAGGAAATAAGGTATAGTTAAATGACTGATTCAATTCTTTCAATAAACGGAACAGGCATGCAGACACTGGAGATATTAACGCTCCTGACGCTAATTGCTTTGTTGCCGTCTATATTGATTATGATGACTTGTTTCACAAGAATAGTCATAGTCCTTTCGCTTTTGCGAAATGCTTTGGGTCTTCAGCAGACACCACCAAATACTGTTATTATTGGTATTGCACTATTTTTATCTTTATTTATAATGCAGCCTGTCATATCAGATATAAATCAAAATGCATATGAGCCTTATAAATCAGATTTGATAACCCAGCAACAGGCCATAGACAACGCGTCTGTGCCTCTGAAGAAGTTTATGTTAAAACAGACCAAAATAGATTCTTTGAATGTATTTTTAAATTTTGCAGATATGAAGAGACCTAAGAATTTAATGGAGATTCCTATGCATATAGTAATTCCAGCATTTATGACTAGTGAACTTAGCCGTGCTTTTCTTATGGGATTTTTACTTTATATACCTTTCTTGGTAATCGATATCATTGTGGCCAGTGTGCTTATGTCAATGGGTATGGTTATGCTGCCGCCTTCGATGATTTCTACGCCGTTTAAACTATTGTTATTTGTAGTTGTAAATGGATGGGAGCTGCTTTTCAGCACTTTGGTAAGCAGTTTTAACTGACGAGTTATTTTTTTAGACGGAGGCAAAAATGGAATCATATACACCAATTTTTGATATGTTGCAGACAGCTGTAATGGTAGCTGCTAAGGTTTCCGCGCCAATACTTTTAATTAGTATGGCTGTGGGCCTTGTCATTGCCATATTTCAAGCTGCTACGTCCATTCAGGAGCAGACTATTACTTTTGTACCAAAGCTTTTTATCATTGGTATCATTTTAGTTATGTCAGGTTCGTGGATTATGGCAACGATGGTAGATTTTACGAAAGCTATTTTTGCTACCATGCTGGAGTTATAAAACATGCAGCAACTTTTAGGAATTGACAATTTAATAGCCTTTGGATTGATTTTTATGAGAATGATGGGTTGTATAGCATTTAACCCTATATTAGGGAGAAAAACTGTTCCAACAATGATGAAAACGGGCATAGCTCTGATGCTTGCAATCCTTATATACTCCTATTCAGATATTTCGACCATTGGCGTAATTAATTCCACTGTAGAATATATTATGCTTGCATTAAAGGAATTCTGCGTTGGCTTTGTTATAGGCTTCGTTGTAAGCCTTTTTTCATATATTATTATACTTGGTGGTGAAATTATTGACATGCAGATGGGTTTATCTATGTCAAAAGTATACGACCCGGCCAGCAATGTTTCCATGTCACTAAATGCAACATTTTATAACATATTGTTTATGTTTATGTTTTTTTCGGTAAATGGTCATCTGACTTTGTTTAAGTTATTTTTAGATTTAGAAAAGGTTATTCCATATGGTCATGTTTTACTGGGAAGTGATGTGGCAGCCAGCATGATTTCGGTATTCTGTCAGTGCACAGTTTTAGGACTTAAGCTTGCAATGCCTATGATAGCGCTTCAATTTTTCATAGAAATGGGATTTGGAATATTGATGAGAAATATTCCACAAATCAATGTGATTATGATAAATATACAGGCAAAGATATTTGTTGGATTCGTATTTTTAATTATAATCTTTACGCCAACCATGTCTTTTGTAGAGGGAATGATTGAAGACTTATTTAATGCTATTATTCAGATAGCAAAATTAATGGGGTGATGAGGCTTGTCAGATTCTAAAACAGAAAAAGCCACGCCGAAAAAACGTAAAGATGAGCGAAAAAAGGGTAATGTTCCCCAAAGTAAGGACATTACAAGTTTAGTATCTTTACTTGTTGTTTTTTCAGTGCTGAAAATGATTTTTCCATATATATATGGGGCGGCTAAGCGCTTTATTATATTTATAATGGGAGAAGTGGCAACCATAGATGTCTTTACGGATAGTACAATCAATAGTTTGGTAGGTGAGGTTGTAAAACTTTTAGTAATCGCTATTGTACCAGTATTGATCATTAGTGCAGTAATACCGATTATTTCAACAGGTGCACAGACGAGGTTTCTGTTTGCATCAGAGTCGCTAAAGCCTACTTTAGATAAATTTAATCCCATAAACGGAATTAAAAGAATGTTTTCCATACGCAGTAGTGTTGAATTAGTCAAGAATTTGATAAAAATAACGATTATTACTGTTATTTTATATAAATTTATTTATGCCAGATTCACAGAGATTGCTAAAATGTTGTTCGTTGAACCACTTCAATCTTCCGTATATTTGCTTGATGCGGTTGTAAAGATGGTATATATGGTAAGTATAATCTTTATTTTTGTGGCAGGCCTTGACTATCTGTACCAGCGATGGGAATATGAACGTAAAATCAAGATGAGTAAGCAGGAAATTAAGGAAGAATTTAAGCAGATGGAAGGTGACCCTCAGATTAAGGGTAAAATCAAACAGAAACAGCGTGAAATGGCTACTGCAAGAATGATGCAGGCCGTACCTACTGCGGATGTGGTTATAAGAAACCCGACCCATTTTGCTGTAGCTCTTAAGTATGATACAGAAACAGACCGGGCCCCTGTGGTTGTTGCAAAGGGGCAGGATGAACTGGCACTCCGAATTGTAGCTGTGGCCGAAAAGGCTGGAGTTTATATTATAGAAGATAGACCGCTGGCAAGGGCTATTTATGCCACTGCTGAGGTTAAAATGGAAATTCCTTATGCCTACTATACAGCTATTGCAGAAGTGTTTGCCTTAGTTTATAGCATAAGAAATAATGACAAAGATAAAAAGAGGAATTAACGTATGGCAGCAGATATACTTAGAGTAACAACGCCACTTACAGGGCAGGACCCGGCCACCAGGGTACGATCAAACACTCAGGAGCCAGCCAGTACAAATATTAATAATGTTATCAATCCTAATCGTGTGCCAAAAACCGATTCAAAAGGATTATATAATGACCAGGAGACAAATAAATTTTCTCCAAACTTGAAGTCCAATTTTGACACATTTTTGCAGAAACTAGCCAATACTCCAGGCATGTCAATGGAGGCGGCGAAATTATTCTTTACCAGATATGGCAGCATTGTTAACGCTGGGATGGGAGAAGGAATTGCTGCTGAAATGGCCAAATATTTGGAAATGATGAAGGTAAATGATACTGAACTATTAGCGTTACTTAAGGGAATGCAAAGTTCTTCAGTAAAATTCACTGGAGATTTTTTCGATGTTCTAAGAAATTTAATGAGTAATAAAAATATTTCTACGGATGCCAAGTCGTTGATTTTAGATTTTTTGAAAAGATACGATGCAATTACAGCAAACAGCCATAGCTTGGAAAACATTATGTCGAATCTAAACAATATTGCAGATAGAATGATGAAATCTTCAGCAGAACAATTAAGGGAATTGGTTTCAACCTTGGATACCACGTCAGGGAAAGGAAATGTAGCTGAAAATCTTGCGAATATGAGAGAAAATATTATTCCATTTTTAGCTAAGTATATATCTCAAACTAAGGATTACGGCAGTGTCAGAGATAATATAAGTTTATTCATTTTAAATTTTACTAGATATGAGCTGGGGAGTAAGGAAGCTTTTTCCGATGCTTTAAACTCTTTACTAGGCATACCAGAGGTGGCTTCAAAGGTTTCTAATAGTATGGTGGCTGAATTGGTAGATGGTATTTTCGCTAACATGCCGGGTGATCATGCAAAAGTGCTGCAGGATCAATTGGTTACCATATTAACCAAAGGATTAGATGGACAAGCAGGATATCAGAATACACAAGTATTTCAGAATATCTTGCAGTCAGCGCTTTTAAATGAAAGCGTATATATGCCTTTGCTACATATGATGATTCCTGCAGATTACAATGGAAGACAAATGTTTTCGGAAGTATGGGTAGATCCTGACAGCAATGAAAGAAATAATAACGAGGGTGGAACTGCTGTTAAGCTTTTGGTAAAATTTGATATCAAGGATTTAGGATTTTTTGAGATGATTATGCTGGTTCAGAATAGTAAAGTAGATATGCAGCTATTTTATCCTGAACATTTAGAACCGATGAAGAGTCAGATTAAAGACGGTATATTTACTATTGTACAGAGAAACGATTTGAAATTCAGGTCTTATATGGCAGACAAGTGTGCTCAGCCAAAGCCTATTTCTGATGTATTCCCAAAACTCTTTGAAGGGAGGAACATGGTAAATGTCACAGTATAATGGTTCCAAAAAAGCAGTTGCTTTAAAATATGATGAAAGTCAGGGTACTGCACCAATAATTGTAGCCTCGGGGCTGGGACACATGGCTGAAAAGATTGTAGAGGTGGCAAATCAATCAGATGTGCCAGTATATGAGGATACCTCTTTAGCCACAGTACTCTCTCAGTTGGAATTAGGAGCACAAATTCCAGAGGAAGTATACAGAGCAGTTGTGGAAATTTATGTGTTTTTCTTGAATCTTCAATCTAAGTAGAGAATTGAAAGGAGGACGTATGAGTATTAGTTCTATTGCATTAAATGCGAATTCAGCAAGTAATAGTTATAAAAGTCTTAATTATGGGCAAGGTTATGGAAACTATCAGAATCAGTATAATGCAGAAGATAAGACCAGTCAAAATAAAGGGCAGTTTAGTATGAATCATTCTGCAAATGCTTCTGTAGATCAGGATGTAGATATGACAAATCCTACGGAGCAGGCTGCACAAAGTAAAAAATTTGACAGTGGTGAATGTGAGACCTGTAAAAATAGAAAATATCAAGATGTTTCTGACGACTCCGGAGTTTCCTATCAGACTCCAACTAAGATCTCGCCCAGTAATGCCGCATCTGCAGTTATGGGCCATGAGCAGGAACACGTAGTTCGGAATCAGGCTAAAGCAGAGAGGGACGATAGAGAAGTGCTATCTCAATCTGTGGTGCTTCATACTACCATATGCCCTGAATGTGGGAAAGCATATGTTTCAGGGGGTACTACAACAACGGTGACGAAAACAGATAACAGTCATACCGAGGAAGTGCCTACTGAGGATTGTGGATTGGGCGGAAGGCTGGATGTAATTGCATAAAATACGTATAAAAAGAAAGAAAAACTAAGGCTTGGATGGATGCAGAAAAACAGCGTCTACTCAAGCCTTCCTTATTATGTAAGGTGCGTATTTGTACGGTCATCACATAGAAATATGTCAAGTATTGTGGTAAAATGTCGATATATAAATTATTAAAATGCAAAATTTACTTGGAATATTATATTTAAAAGGAATTGAAGGTAAATTTACACCAGAAGGAGTTGGATAGTACAGATGAAAGTAGTAATTTTAGCAGGAGGGCTGGGTACTCGCATATCAGAAGAAAGCCATCTAAAACCAAAACCTATGATTGAAATAGGTGACAGACCTATACTTTGGCATATCATGAAACACTATTCTTATTATGGATTTAACGAATTTATTATTTGTCTTGGATACAAGGGACATATGATAAAGGAATTCTTTGCAGACTATTATCTGCACATGTCGGATGTCACTTTTGACTTTACAGCTGAAAATAAAATGGAAATACATCAAAATGTAGCTGAGCCGTGGAAGGTTACTCTTGTTGATACAGGGCTGAATACTCAGACAGGGGGAAGGCTTGCAAGAGTTAAAAAGTATATAGGAGATGAACGATTTATGTTAACTTATGGAGATGGTGTAAGTGATATAAACCTTCAAAAGCTTTTGGGATTTCATGAGAGGAATAAAAAAGCAGTAACGCTGACAGCGGTTCAACCCGGTGGGCGTTTTGGTGTACTTGATATAAATGATGAAAATCAGGAGCTAAATGGGTTTGTAGAAAAGGCTAAAGAAGATGGTGGCTGGATTAATGGCGGATTTATGGTGATGGAGCCTGAAGTGTTTAATTATTTAGATGGTGACAATTGCATACTTGAAAGACAACCTATGAGGCAGATGACTGAAGATGGTAAAATCTGCGCCTATAAGCATACAGAGTTTTGGCAGTGTATGGATACACAAAGGGACAAGGAAATGCTTACTATCTTATGGGAACAGAATAAAGCCCCTTGGAAGGTTTGGTAATACCTAAGGTACATAGTTTCATCTGATAAAATTACGTGATGATGCACAGTTTATATAAAAAAGGGGATAAATACAATGATTGTGACCATATGTGTAAATCCATATGATATAACGTCATTTAGCACGTTTAATATTAATTTTTCAGAACGAGAAAAGAATTTTCCCTTTGTTCAGCTAGATAAAGACACTTATATAGTAGGACTAGAAGTACAAAGTGGCATCAATTTTGAAAAAGAAAAAATAGGACATTGTATCCAATTGGGTAAATTTAATTCTTTAGCTGAAGGTATAACTATACTGCTAAATCTTAATCATGATTATCAATCGGTAGCTCAGGGATGCGTTAGTATGCTGAGAGATGCATCATTAGTGCATAAAAGTTTAAGAAAGTGTCAGATTATAATTCAAAATGATACATGGATTGGCCATGGGGCTACTATTATGGGGGGAGTTACCGTGCATAATGGGGCAGTAGTTGCTGCAAATGCTGTTGTATCTAGAGATGTACCACCATATGCTATCGTGGCAGGAAATCCAGCACAAATCGTTAAATATAGATTCACAGAAGAACAAATACAAGATTTGCTGACCATTGCATGGTGGAATTGGACTGAAGAAAAAGTATTACAAAATAAACAAGATTTCAATTTAAACATTACTGACTTTATAAAAAAACATATTGAAGATGAGAAAAATGAAATCGAAAACTTAGGAGAATTTTTTATTAAGAAACCAGAGAAACCCGTGATGTTGCTTATCCCTGATTTTGAAGATTTATATTCCTTGTACGAAAGAATCTTAAGAGAGTACTTTAAAAGGACATTTAGTGATTATGATCTGTTAATATATTTACAGAATCAATATGCCACTAAAAAGTATGAGAATTTAATAACTAAAGTGTTATTAGATTATGAAGATGTTGATTATCAAGTAATCATACAATCAGGGGACATTGAGGATGAGAGAATCCTATTTAAAGCGGCAGATTGTTTTGTGACTACAAGGGCAAAAGAAACCGTGAAATATACAGGATATGCGGATTTGTTCAATGTGCATGTGTTTGCAGGAGTGGATACTCCCATATTTAGGTAAAAGAAGTGAAGAGGGCAGAGAATATGATATTAAGAGCTAAGACAAAGTTTTTGTTTGATCAATTTGAACTTAATGAGGCGCAGAAGAAAAATTCTGAATTTAATTTAAGAGAAATAGATAAAGGTATCACTGAATTAAAGTCATTCCCAAGACGACTAGTATTGGAGTTGACAAATGCGTGTAATTTAAATTGTATGATGTGTGGGAGGAATTCTACAAAATTTAATATGACAACATTTGATTTGCAATGGTTGGAAAAGCTTGATGGAGCCCTAAAAGAAGCAGAAGAGGTAGCCTTATTTGGATGGGGGGAACCTACAGTACATCCTGATTTTAGGAAGATACTTGAACTTTTAGATAAGTATCCTGTTCGTAAATATTTTTGCACTAATGGTATGAGATTGTCAGAATTAAAAGAGGATATCTTCAAATATAATGTAGACATAATAGCTATAAGTGTTGATGGAGGCACAGCAGAAACAAATAATGCAATCAGAAGGGGATCAGACTTAGATAAAATTAGCAAAAGTTTAAAAGAAATAGTTGAAGAAAAACGGCAAAGAAAAATAAGCAAACCTTATATGAATTTTGTTTTTTGCGCAATGGAATCAAATTTAAAGGAACTGCCAAAAGTAGTTGAATTGGCAGCAAATATAGGACTTGAAGAAGTAAAAGTTGTTTATTTGACTGCTTTTGACGAACACTTAGTAAAAGAGACACTTTGGAACAAAAAAGAAAGAGTAGATAAAATCTTCAAAGAAACTGTAAGGCTGGCTGAAAGCTTGAGTATTAAGCTAAAATTACCTCATTTACAGGGCGAAGACGAAGCAGGAGATAGATATCATAAAGATTGTTTTGTGGGGTGGAGAGATTTTTTCTTAGGTTCTGATGGGCATGTAAGACCTTGTATGTCTACGCCAGTAAAATTTTTTAACATTGACGATTATGATACATTTGAGGAAATGTGGAATCATGAAAAATATATTGAATTTAGGCAAAATGTAAATTTCGCAAATAGCATGGATAAAGAATGCAAACGCTGCTATCAGTCGTCACATTGTAATTGGAATAGAAAAGAGTCCTACATACAAATAGGTGAGAATTTTGCACCTGATTGGAAAGAGTAAGGTTGGAATACATGAGATATTTAGATCCAGTAGTACCAGAAATAATGGAAATGTTAGATGTAGTTGTTGAAGCAGTTGATTACATTAATGAGAATCAGTCATATAGTGCACAATATTTATTTAACGATATAAATGAAGCAATTGGAATAATAATTAATTCTGTTAATTCATTGTTACCTAACATAACAATCAAAAATAAAATAGAAGTTTTAAATAAAAACATTGTATACAGCGTAACAAAGATATTTGACTTATGTAAAAAACAAAAACATGATGATGTTGAATTCCATTTTAAGTATGAGTTAGTAGGACTAATTTCATATTGGAAAAAGTATCTAAAATTTTTCTTAGTTGATAGCTTGAATGAGGAAACTTTAAAAAAATATAATGAAGACGAAGAGACACACATACAGCAGCTGAGTAAATTAGAAAAACAAGACGTGAATTTTGAATTTAAGTATGATGTAAGTATCGTTGTGTTATTTTACAATAATAAGAAAATGACAGAAGAGTGTCTAGATAGTATAGAAAAATATACAAAAAGTATAAATTATGAATTGATAACAATAAATAATGGAAGCGATGAAGATACGACCAAGTGGGCTGAGAGTTTAACACATAAGAAAAAAATATATTTTAAATATAACATGAGTGGGGTTACTTTAGGTACTTTTATGGAACGTGCATGGCAGGTGACAGAAGGTAAATATACAGTATTTGTAAGTAATGATGTTATAGTAACTGAAAATTGGCTCAGTAACCTTTTAAAATGTATTGACTCAGATAGTAGTATCTGTTGGGCTGTGCCATTATGTAATAGCTTAAGCAATCTGCAGACTATTCCAGTTAGTTATACAAATATGGATGAAATGCAATCTTTTGCAAAGCAGTTTAATGCAAGCGATAGTCGAAAATGGGAAGAGCGAGCAAGATTATTTCCGTTTTTAGGAATAATGAGGCCTGATGTAGTAGAGAAAATGAATGTTTTTTTTACACCATATTTTTCATATGATATGTTTGCAGATGATGATATGAGTGTGCGTATTAGGAGGGCTGGATATAAGCAAATACTTTGCAAAGATACTTTTGTTCACCATTATGGTTCTGCAACAATTAAGGAAGAACAGTTTGGGGTAATGGATAAAGGTAGAAAACAGTTTTATGATAAATATAAGGTAGATGCTTGGGAGTCATTAAGTGCTGAAAATATATATTTTTCTGATTTAATCGTTAAAGCAAAGGAATGTACCAATATTCTTACTATAAATCCTAAATTTGGTGAAACCACATTAGCAGTAAAGAATAAAATTAAAAATTGTGGTGGCAGAGATATATGTATTGATGCGATTACAGATGATAAGCGATATATAAGAGATTGTGAAGTGTTAGCTGAGAATTATGGTTTAGTACAAGACTTAGAGTCAGTAGCAGGTAGCAAAAAGTATGATTATGTGTTATGCAATGGAGATATAGAGGACTACAATTCTGAATTACAATCATTATTTATAAATGTAAGAAAGCATTTAAACCAGAATGGCATTATGCTGTTGGCTTGTAAAAATCCGTATTACTATGGTAATGGATTTAGAACAATGCTATTAGGCGATATAAGTGAATCTTATCAAAATGATCCAATAAATAATTTAGTTAAGAATTATATTTCAATTAAGGCATTGGAAAAAGAACTTAACTTCTGTGGATATTTGGTGTTAAGATGCGTCAATGTTACTGATGAAAATAGTCTACCTAAATATACAGATAAACTTTTAAAAGTTATGGAAGTTGAAGATATAAAACATTACAGAGAAATATATTCAATCTATAAACATTTTTTGATAGTAAAGTAATTAGCTTGCGAGGGTATTGTGGAATTAAGTGATTTAAAAAATAAAAAAGTATTTATAACCGGTCATACCGGATTTAAAGGTACATGGCTTGTCTTACTGCTAGAAGAGTTAGGAGCAGTAGTAAGAGGATATTCTTTAGGAGTTGATAAAAATTCTTTGTTTGAATTAGTAAAACCTAAAACTGAAAGCAATGTATTTGGAGATATTCAGGACTTTAGCTTATTGGAAAAATCAATACAGGAATTTAAGCCTGACTATATCATACACTTGGCGGCACAAGCATATGTAGACAAGTCTATTATAGATCCCATAGGAACCTTTAATACAAACATCATAGGGTTGGCCAATATACTTAAGATTGCATGTGATATAGAAGAATTAAAATCAATTTTGGTCGTAACCAGTGATAAATGCTATAAAAATACAGAGAAGGGAATTCCTTATGTTGAGAGTGACGAATTAGGAGCACAGGATCCATATTCCACAAGTAAAGCTTGTCAGGAACTCATAGCGGAAAGTTATAGATTTTCTTATTTTGGGAAGAAGGGTATTCCTGTACCTATTTCTACTGCTAGAGCAAGTAATGTAATAGGTGGTGGAGATTTTATTTTAAGTAGGCTAGTTCCATATTTGCTTGATAGTTTTGCTAATAATCAGATTCCGGTTATACGAAATCCGTATGCTGTAAGACCTTGGCAATATGTTCTTGATGTACTTACAGGATATTTGAAATTATTGCTAGCAATGGAAAAAGAGTATAGTTTAGCAGGGGCTTATAATTTTGGACCAGAGAAAGATGGTATTAGAGATGTTAGAGACTTATCTATTGCCATGGCAAAATATTTTGGAAACAGTACATTTAACATTACTGAAAATAAATTATCTTCATATGAAACAAAGATTTTAATGTTAGACAGCTCAAAAGCTAAAGAAAAGTTAAAGTGGAAACCAATTTATAATTTTGACAAAACTATTGAAACAATTTCTTTATTTACTCAAAGATACTATCAAAATGAAAATATTAAGACTCTTTGTAAAGAACAGATTGATGCATATTTTAGAAATATGGGCTATTAGAGAAGGTAAATATATAATATGGAAGTGATTATTATAGGCTGTGGTATAACAGGAACTACTGCAGCAAGATATTTGGCAGAACGTGGCTTTAGGATAAAAATTTATGAAAAAAGAAACCATATTGGTGGGAATTGTTATGATAAGTTTGAAGATAACCAAATACTCATACACCAGTATGGGCCGCATGTGTTTTTTACAGACAATGAACAGGTCTGGAATTTTATTTCACGATTTTCACTTTGGAGCGAATATAGGTCAAAAGCTTATGTGAAAATCGATGATAAGTATCTAAGCATGCCATTTAATTTCCAAACATTTGATGAAATTTATCCTGAGAAATCAAAGGAACTTAGGATAGAATTACAAAAAGAATATAATGGGAAAAGGAATATTTATATTTTAGAAATGCTTCAATCCGAATGTGATATAATTCGGGAAGCAGCAAAGATGCTATATAAAAAAGATTATCTACCTTATAACATGAAACAGTGGGGGTTAAAACCTGAACAAATTGATTTTTCTGTTACTGCAAGAATTCCAGTTAGACTATCATATGATGATAATTTAAAAGATAATAAATATCAATATATGCCTAATGAGGGTTTTACTAAAATGTTTGAGAGAATGCTTGCGCATGAAAATATTTCAGTTCAAGTAAATACAAATGTCTCAGATGTGGACAGTTTATTAAAGGGAAAAATTGTATTGTATACAGGAAGGTTGGACAAATTGTATGATTTTGAATTTGGTGAACTTTCATATAGGACATTGGATTTTAAGAAGCAAGTTGTTCAGGGGGGAGAAAACGATTTAGGAAGCCTTGTTGTATATTATCCATCATTAGAGTGTGGGTATACTAGAAAAACTGATTATAGATATTTGCATAACAATTTTGAACAAAATGGCAGCATAATTATATCAGAGTTCCCCATGGATTATCACGATAATGAAGAGGAACCTTTCTATGTTGTACTTACAAATGATTCAAAAATCAAATACAGCAAATATTTGGACAAAAGTAAAAGTAAGAAAAATTTATTTGTTGCAGGAAGACTAGCAGATTATAAGTATTACAATATGGATGATGCTGTAGCTCGTGGTTTAGAGATTGCGCAACAAATTGAGCAATATATAATGAATGGGGAGAAAAATGATGATAAACGATCCAAAAGAATTTGCAAGGAACGTTAGAATAGAAGTGGCAAAAGTGCTAAATCGTACAAATGATTCACATATTGGAGGTGGATTTTCTTCAATTGATATTATGTCGGTATTGTATACTCGCATATTAAAAATAAGTAAAGAAAATTTGGCAGATCCAAACAGGAACGTGTTTATTTTAAGCAAAGGACATATTGCGGCAAGTATGTATACTGTACTTGCAATTGCAGGAATAATTCCTATGGAGGCTTTAAACATGCACTGTATAAACGGAGAAAATTACGCAGGGCATACAAGAAGATTTGTGGCTCCTGGAATTGAGGCATCAGCAGGGTCTTTGGGGCATAATTTTTCTATAGGATTGGGTATGGCATATGCTAAAAGGTTGAAGCAATTTAACGGTAGAGTTTTTGTTCTCTTGGGTGATGGAGAATGTAATGAAGGTTCTATTTGGGAAGCAGCGATGTTTGGAGCAAAATTTAAATTAAATAACTTAGTGATAATAGTGGATAGAAATATGTTACAAAGCTATGGCAGTGATAAGCGGGTATTGGATATGGGAGATTTGTCAGATAAATTTCGAGCTTTTGGCTGGAATGCTATAAATATAGATGGACATAATTATGATGAAATTTTTGATGCACTTAACCAAGAGTCGGAAAGTGCATGTGATAGACCTACTGCAGTGATTGCACACACCATAAAAGGAAAAGGTGTATCGTTTATGGAAAATCGATTAGAGTGGCATTTTAAATCTCCAAATGATGAACAATTAAAAATAGCGTTGGAGGAATTAAATAAATGAGAAAAACTTTTG
Source organism: uncultured Aminipila sp. (assembly GCA_963524205.1). Taxonomy (GTDB): domain Bacteria; phylum Bacillota; class Clostridia; order Peptostreptococcales; family Anaerovoracaceae; genus Aminipila. The sequence goes on along the minus strand of CAURED010000017.1, from coordinate 33,475 downwards.
TAGATACAATGACAGAAATATCAAGAAAAGATCCTAATGTGTTGCTAATTATCGGAGATACAGGATTTTCTGTATTTGAGGAGTACGAAGAGGAATTCAAGGATAGGTTTATAAACGTAGGTATTGCAGAACAGAATTTTGTTGGATTTTCAGCAGGTTTGGCAGCTATGGGAATGAGACCGTTTGCCTATAATGTAGTATCTTTTATGACATTGAGAGCTATGGAACAAATATTATTGGATGTATGTTATCAAGAAAATCCTGTAGTTTTGGTGGGTGTAGGGGGGGGATTAGCATATGGAAATGCAGGGCCTACACATCATTCATGCCAAGATATCGCAATGATGAGAACATTACCGAATATGACGGTGATTTGTCCCGGTGATCCTTATGAGATGAGAAGTGCTATACTAAAATCATATGAACTAAATAAACCAGTATATATAAGGATTGGAAGGAGTGTAGACCCTAAGGTACATGAAAATGATATCTACAATCAATTTAAAATTGGTAAAGCTATAAAGCTTAGAGATGGTGAAGATGTGGCTATATTTTCTACGGGGTGCATGCTAAAGGAAACAGTTAGAGTTTGCGAAATTCTTGAAAGCATGGGCGTTAAAGCAGCACATTATAGTATGCATACTGTAAAACCTCTTGATAATGAGACTATTTTACAATGTGCTGACAAATATAAGGGAATTTATACAATAGAGGAGCATAGTGCTATAGGTGGGCTTGGAGGCGCAGTTTCGGAATTACTAGCACAGTCAGATTATGCAAATCTTATTTTTAAAATTTTTGGCTTTCCAGATATGTTTGCGCCTGTGACAGGGAGTAGGGAATATTTACTCGAACTGTATAAAATGGATCCTGAGAGTATTGCAAAACGTATCTTAGAGAGTTTAAAACAGGGGTAAGCAATGAAATATGATATAGAGGAGATTTTTCAACAATTTCAAAAAAGTAGAAGTGATATAGAATTGCCAATTGAAGATATAAAAAGTAAGCTTGAACCCTTTGTTAGTAAAATTGTATTATATGGAGCAGGTAGTGCAGGTATTGCATTTTTGTATTATTTAAGAGATATTGGTGTGTTCCCTAAATTTTTTGTAGATGGTGACATCTGTAAACATGGAACCTTTGTAGAAGGATTAGAAGTTATATCAATTGATAGCATAAAATTAAGATTAGCGGAAGATGCACTAGTAATTGTTACCATAAATACAGACGGAAAAAGATATTGTAAAAGTTTTGATGAAGAATTAAGAACTGGTGGACATATTGGTGTCCATAAAACTTTGGCAGATGCAGGGTATCCAAATGTTATAGATTATACTTGGTTTAGAAGATGCCACAGGTTATTTACAAGGGATAAATATAATTTACCATCGTGTTCTGATGTTGAATTAATGCTAGAGAATAAAGAAAGAATTACAGAAGTATTTCACCATTTAGCTGATGAAAAATCAAAAGAAACTTTTTATAAAATAGTTAAATTTAGAATGTTGGATGATACTATAGAGGTACCTACGTTAAGGCAAGATAATCAATATTTTGAATATGATATTTATAATAAAATAGATGATGAAGTTTTTGTGGATTGTGGTGCATTTAATGGGATAACGCTTAACACTTTTTTAAAAAATAATGAGTCTAAATTTGATAGCTATTATGCGATAGAACCAGATGTTGCAAATTATAACAAATTGTTAAGGTACACAGATACTTTGGATGCAAAAACAGTAAAAAAAATAATAATATGCAATAAGTCTGTTTATGACGATAAAACATTAAGTATTAACTTGTACGAACTAAATGGTCCAGGTACATTTGCTTCAGAAATAGGAAAACATATTTCCAAGACAATTTGTATAGATGCGCTATTAGAAGGGAAAAGAGCCACAATGATTAAAATGAATATCGAAGGCTGTGAATTAAAAGCACTTGAAGGTGCAAAAAATACTATTACAAAATATAATCCAGCATTGGCAGTAGCAGGGTATCATAAAACTTGGGATTTGTGGGAAATACCTGAATTGATTTTAAAATATAACCCAAAATATAAGATGATTTTGAGATCATATATGAATCATATTTCATTTGTATATTATGCAATACCTAAAGATAGAATGTATGTTAGTGTTAATAGTAAAAAAACAAAAGGGGAATTGTTATTATGATTACGAGCATTTCAAGAGATGACTTATTTAATTATGTTGGAGCACAGTTGAGCACTTTTTTCCCGGATAAATATGGTTTTTATGGAAATGACATAAATAGAGCATTTGATATTGCTTTGGACAGATTACAATTTTGCTTTAAACATATTTCTGAAAAGTCGTATTGTGTTGATGGAGTTGTAACGTTTAATCATCTACATTCAGATCATTACTGCCATTTTCTATGGTTTTTAGCAAATAGCTTATGGGCACAATCACAAAACAAACCAATCTGCGATAAATTGGTATTTTTGAATAAAACTTTAAATGCGGTGCTGATTACATATAAAGTTAATTTACCAAATATTTTTTTATTGGGACATCCGGTTGGAACGGTTTTAGGTGATGCATTCTATAGCGATTTTCTGGTAGTTTTACAAAACGTTACTGTTAATCATGCAAATGGACAGGATGGAAGTAAAATAATAAAATTTGGAAAAGGTGTTTGTTTAGCTTCAGGAAGTAAAGTAATTGGAGAAGGAAGTATAGGCAATAATTGCTCTATTGGATCAAATGCATTACTTTATAATCCAAATTTACCAGACAATCATATAGCTTTTATAAATCAAGATGGATTACAAATTAAAGCAAGTAATAAACAATGCCTGGCACAACGATATTTTTTTACTGATTTAAAATCTTATTAAAAATTTATATAATAAACAAAATGGAAGGAAAGTTTAACAATTATGATAAATGCAAAGCTTGTATCAGATCACAGTCATGATAGGCAGCCACTACATGAAATACTACCACTTAATGAGCCATTATCTTTAACTATTTTGGCTTCAAGTTATTGTAATTTTAAATGCAATTATTGCATACATAAAGCACCAAGTGACAAATTTAAAAAAATTCAAGGGGAAGCTGCATTTTTAAGTATATTAATGACTAAAAAAATAGTTCAAGATTTAAAAGATAAAAATGTTAAACTAAAACGCATAATTTTGGCTGGTTATGGAGAACCGCTTTTAAATCCTAATATCGCAGAAATCGTTTCAATACTAAAGAAAAGTGATGTTACTAAAGAAACTGTGATAGTTAGTAATGGCACTATGCTTAGTCATTCCTTATCAGATGAGCTAATAGAAAGTGGATTAGATTTGCTAAGGATATCTATACAAGGTATGACAAATAGTAGCTATAAAAATGAGTCGGGTGTAGATGTAGATCTTGATAATATTATAGATAATATAAAATATTTTTATGAGCATAAAAAATCAACCACAGTTTATATAAAAATTATGGAAGAACAATTAGAAAATGATTTTCAAAAAGATAAATTTTTTAATATATTTGGAAAAATATGTGATGAGATATCAATAGAAAAGCTGGCACCGATAACAGAAACCACTTCGGCTAGTTACAACAGTGATTGGGCTAAAACAATTAATGGTCAAGAAATTAAAGAAAGTTCAGTCTGTGCTACACCATTTTATAGCTTACATATTATTCCAAATGGTGATACTTGTTCATGTTGTTATGTTGATAACTTGACGGTATTTGGGAATGTATTAGAAGAGAATATAATTGATATTTGGCATAATGATATTCATAGACAACTGCTAATCGGACATTTATCTAGTAATAGAGACAAAATAAAAGGATGTAATATTTGCGTATCTGACAAATACACTATGCGTGCAGAAGACCAATTGACAGAATACGCCAATGAACTTTTGGGCAAATATGTTTAGAAAACTAAGGCTGATGGTCATTTTGACTATATTGGTATTAGATAGTTTTGTGAGATTTGAAAGGATGATATGATTTGAAATATAAAAAAATTGCTTTGGCAGGACCTAATATAACTGAAAAAGAACAAGAGTATGTAATTGATGCTGTCAGAAATGGTTGGTATGAAACTTATGATATGCACATAAAAAAACTGGAAAAAACTTTTGCTGAATATGTCGGTACAAAATATGCAATAGCTACTTTCAGCGGAACACATGCTCTTCATTTGGCAGCGATTGCGTTAGATTTAAAACAAGGGGATGAAGTAATAGTTGTAGATCAGAGTTTCATTGCCACTGCACATGCTATTACATACACAGGTGCCGAATCAGTATTTGTAGATATCGAACCGAAAAATCTTTGTATAGATGTCAACAAAATTGAAGAGGCAATTACACCCAGAACTAAAGCAATAATGCTTGTTCATTTTTCAGGGTTTGCAGCAGATATGGATCGGATTATACAAATTGCAAAGAAGCATAATCTATATGTTATGGAGGATGCGGCTCAAGCAGTAGGAACAAAATACAAGGGTAGGCATGTAGGAAGCATCGGTGATGTAGGAGCTTTTAGTTTCCAAGGAGCTAAAATTGTTGTAGGTGGCGAAGGTGGCATGTTTGTTACCAATAATAAAGAACTATATGATAAAGCGCATCATTATGGAACTTTTTGCAGAAATGATAAAATTGCAATGTTGTGGTCAGATGATATAGGCTATAACTATAGAATTTCAAATATAACAGCCGCATTGATATTGGCCCAAATTGAAAGGGTGGATGAAATAATAGAAAACAAAAAAAGAATATTTAGCAAGTATTATGAATGTCTAAAGGATAGCCGTTATTTAAACATGTTGCTGCCATTAGAGTTTTGTGATACTAACTATTGTTATGTAACAGCATTTTTGAAAGATGAGGTTGAATATGACAGGGACAAACTGCTTAAACAATTGGAATCATATAATATACATTCAAGACCGGGATATCCTTGTATGAGTTTAATGCCTCATTATTCGCAAAAATTTGAGGTACCTGTATCATATAAGTATTATAAACGAGGCATTATTTTACCAACAGCAGCAAATTTAACAGAGGAAGATATAATATTTACTTGTGATAAAATTAATGAAATATTGGGAGCAAAATAATGAAAGACGTAGTAATTTGGAGTACAGGTGGGTTAGCAGAAGAAATATACATGCATATAAAAGAAGATAATGCTTTTAATGTAATAGCATTTTGTGCCAATAAAGAATTTTGTACCGAAGAAAGTTTTATGAGCTTACCACTTATTGCCGATGATAAGTTAGAGATTCTATATCCTCCTGATAAATTTGATATAATCATAGCATTAGGGTTTAAACAAATGAATAGCTTTAGAGAACAAAAATTTAAAGATTTAAAGCAGCGAGGATATTATATTCAAAATTATATACATAAGAGTGCTGTAATTCATCCATCACTTAAAATAGGAGAGGGAAACATAGTTTTAGAGGCGGTTAAAATTGGGATAAATTGTGAAATAGGAAATGCAAATGTGATATTAATGGGAAGTTGCCTTTCTCATAATATTATATTAAATAATTATTCTTATCTAGCTGTAAATACTGTATTAGGTGGTTTTGTGAGAGTAAAGAATAATTGTTTTTTAGGATTAAATTCTACAATATTACCATATAAGACTATTGAGGAGAAAACGTTAGTAGGTGCAGGAGTTGTTATTTCAGATAATACTGAACCTTGCGAGGCATATATGGCTCCTAAATGTGTAAAACTTAGTAAGCATAGTTATGATATTTTTTGATGGAATATGTTTATTTTATAAATTGATTGTTATAGTATAATTTTATATGTGTAGAATTTTAGGAGTGGTGGTATGGCAACAGTATCAGAGTATATATTTGATTTTTTATCGAAAAAAGGTTGTAAGACAGTATTTATGGTTTCTGGAAGTTCTGCGATGTGGCTTACAGATGCACTTAAGAGAAATAAGGAAGTTAACGTAATTTGTAATCATCACGAGCAAGCTGCAGCTATGTCAGCTGATGCTTGTGGAAGATTATCGGCAATTCCTGGGGTTGCATTAGTTACAATTGGACCGGGTGCGACAAATGCTATCACAGGTGTAGCAGAAGCTTACGTGGATTCATCGCCAATGATAGTATTATCGGGACAAGCATCTTCAAAATTATTAAAATATGAAATTGAAACGGGAATCAGACAGCATGGTACTCAAAGTATAAACCTTGAACCTATAGTTAAGCCGATTACAAAATATTTTGCTGCTGTTATGGAACCTAAAGATATTCGTTATCATATGGAAAAAGCATATTATGAAGCTATAAGCGGGAGACCAGGGCCTGTATGGATTGATGTTCCAGTTGATGTTCAGAATAAACAAATACCATCGGAAGATGAGATGGAAGGATTTCAAAGGGAATTAAACGGTAAGAAACAAGAAAATATTAGCAAAGATAGATTAAACACCGTTATTGCTTTATTAAAGAAAGCAAAAAAACCTTTAATACTTACAGGATACGGAATGCGTACTTCCGGAGCAGTAAGTGCATTTAGGGAATTCCTAAACAAGTATAATATTCCTGTTGTGACTTCAAGAGGCGGGATAGATGTAATCGACAGTTGTAGTAAACTGTTTGTGGGCAGACCGGGCGGATATGGTGATAGAAGCTCACATTTTGCAATTCAAAGATGTGATTTGCTAATTATACTAGGAAGTCGTTTGTCGGTGTCAACAACCGGTTACTATCCAGAGAAATTTGGCCAGGAAGCTACCAAAATTATGGTGGACATTGATGAAAAAGAACTAGCGAAGCAAGATGTGCCTATAGATATTAAACTAAATATGGATGTAAAAGAATTTGTGTCACAATTAAGCCAAAAGATAGAAGCTACTAATCCGTTGGCTAATTATGATGAATGGGTATCAGAATGCTATGAATTAAGGGAAAAATATCCCAATGTAATACCTAAATATGCAGATGAAAAGCCATTAAATTCATATTATTTGACTAGTGTTTTGACTAAACATGCTGCAAAAGATGCTATAGTTGTAGTTGACACAGGAAGCGTCTGCAATATTGTTTCGCAAAGCTGGGAGATAAAAGAAGAGCAAAGATATTTAATATCGGGAGGCTTATCTTGTATGGGATTTTGGGCAAGTGCCATAGGAGCCTCTACAATGGCTAGCGTAATTGCTATAACAGGAGATGGAAGTGCACAAATGAACATACAGGAATTTGCTACTATGAAGTTCAATAATTTGCCTATAAAATTATTTATATACAATAACAATGGTTATATGTTAATAAGACATAATCAGCATAATTATATGAGCGATAGATTTTTAGGAGTAGGTCCAGACAGTGGTTTGCAGACTCCAGATTTCTGCAAAGTTGCTAATGCATATGGAATAAAATCAGTTAGAATTACTGAAAATGATGACATTCATGAGAAAATAGCCGAAGTTCTAGATAGTGAGGGCCCTGTGATTTGTGAGGTTATGGTTCAAGAGTTTGGAGATATTGTCCCTAGAATAGCTTCCAAGGTAATGCCTGATGGATCTTTGAAGGCAGCAGAGTTTGATGATTTATATCCGTTTTTGAATGAGTAATAATACGGAATTACACTAAAATAGACTTTCGAATAGGAGAGGTTAAATGAGCTACAAAAATGATATATTATTATCTATAAGTTTGATTGTAAAAAACGAAGAAGAGAATCTAGCTAAGTGCTTAGATTCATTAGAACATCTAATGCAAACTATACCGTGCCAACTAATTATAACAGACACGGGATCGACAGATGGTACAGCAGAATTGGCTAAAAAATATACAAAGGATGTTTATTTCTTCCAGTGGTGCAATGATTTTGCGGCAGCCAGGAATTATGGCTTAAAAAAAGCAAAAGGCAAATGGTTTATGTATATGGACGCTGACGAGTGGTTTGATGATACGAACGAGATAGAGCAATTTTTTTTGTCAGGTGAATATAAAAAGTATAAAAATGCAACATACTTAGTTAGAAATTATATGACTTTAAAAAATAATAAGCATTATCACGATAGTCCGGTAACAAGAATGTATCGCATGGATAAGGATTTAAAATTTAAAGGTAGAATTCATGAATTTATATCAGTATCAGAACCAATAAAGGCTTTTAGCACATTTGCACATCATTTCTCTTATGCTGATGATAATGATAGAGAATTTCTGGATAAAAAATATAAAAGAAATTTAGTACTTCTTGAAGAAGAAGTGAAAGAAGATCCTGATGATGCAAGAACTGTATATCATTTGGTATCGCAGTATATGAAGATGGGTAAAGATAATGAATGGCATAATGTGGTTAATGAATGGTATGATAAATTAAAAGATAATTCAAATCACCTATATTTACCATTCTTTGTAAAACATAAATCAGTAATACATTTTACAAACGAACCTAAAAAAAGTATAGAAATACTAAATCATTATATTGAAACAAGAAATTTTGAAAAACTATGGGATTTGGATTTATATAGTATTTTAGCAGAACTTTATATGAAAGAGAAGGAATATGACAATGCTATAAAAATTTGTGATGATTTCTTAGATTTATATAAAAGATATGAAAATGGACAAGTTGAAAAGGATTTATCTTATTTTGTTACAGTATCTGAAAGAACTAATGAAAATGGACGAGCTGTTGCTTATGAAATAAAGGCTAGATGTTTAATGAAAAAGAAGCAGATGGATGAAGCAGAGTCTACACTATCTAATATAATGATGACGGAATTACCAACGAATAGATTGGTGATTGTTGCAAGATTATATATAAATTTACTTATAGAAAATAATCATATTGATTCTATAGCCAAACTGTATAAACAATTTATGGATGACGGTGATGAGAAACGTGTTCAGATTATTTTTGCCGTAATAGAAGAAAACTTAGCAGGACAGTATAAGGTCAGTAAGAGTCTCAGTGAGGTATTTGCAAAAGAAGCTGAATTTAAGGATATAAAAAATGATACTTATCTATTATTACAGAAATTAAGATATGGCTTAATACATAACGAGGAAGGCCTTTATGAAATAGTACAAGACTTCATAAACATTCAATCAAAAGACAAATTCTCGAGTATATATTCGGAATTCTTATTATCCTGGTTTACTGGTGTTACTGAGGCTAAAATTTTGTTAACATATTTTGATGTTGATGATATAAAAAAATATGTAGCTAGAAATTTCGAAATGTGTGATTATTTACCAACTCTTTTAATTAATTGGATTACTAGGAAGCAGAATACAAAATGTGGAATAATTGAATCATATTTTGTGGTTTGTATGTTAGAAGGAGTGCTTCTTAAAACAAAAGATTTGAAAAATACGGAGACAAACATTTTATTTGAAGCTTATGTGACAATAGGCCATGATTATATATATGGATTGTATAATCATGGTAATTTTACAGATGAAAAGCTTCCTGTTCTTCCAAGAGCTGTACGGTTTATTTATTTTGCTGATTTGGCACAAAAAGCTTTAAAGGCAGGAGATAGGGCATTATATGTAAAGCATTTAAAATGTGGAATTAAGCATTATCCTTTAATGTTTAAATTTGTTGAAAAATTAGTAGATGAAATCGTTCAGGTAGAGGAAAACCAGAATCAAGCAAAGCTTGTAAATCAAAACGAATTTGAAAGGCAGGCTGTTTTAATTAAAGAGAAAATCATTTACATAGCAGAGCAGGGAATGCGCGATGAAGCGATAGAACTCCTTGATACGTATACTAAAATAAATCCTAAAGATGAAAAAGGCATAAATGAATTGAAATCACAATTAAAAATTAACAATTAAAATCAATAAAAAAGCAGGCTCGTACGGTGCCTGCTTTTTTTATGCCCTGAAAGAGCGAAAATCTAATTTAGTGAATATCCAGATAAGTTTAGCCTAAAAGCTTAAGTACGCCCTGTGGTAACTGGTTAGCTTGAGCTAGCATAGCCTGTGAAGCCTGTACTAAGATGTTGTTCTTAGTATACTGCATCATTTCTTTTGCCATATCTGTATCTCTGATACGGGATTCAGCAGAAGTCATATTCTCTTCAGTTACACCTAAGTTATTGATAGTATGCTCTAATCTGTTCTGCACAGCACCTAAATCACCTCTAGTTGCTGAAACGCTGTTTATAGCAGAATTAATTTTAGCAATAGCAGCTTTAGCTCCGTCTTGGGTACTGATATCTACATCACTAATACCAAGAGATTTAGAGCTCATATCTCCTATCTTAACACTTACTTTGTTAAATGAATCTGCAGTGTCACCAATCTGAAGATCAAGAGAGCCACTCAGATTTTGAGCACCTGCACCGGAAACCAATGAACCTAGAGTACCTGTACCCACAAAACCTGTAGCTCCCTTTGAGATACCGCCAGATTTTAATTTAACATCAGCGCCTGCATCCGCTAGCATTTTGTTGATTTCATCTTTAGTATAAGATTTTTTGTCAGTATCTAAAGTTAAAGTAATGGCACCAGTTGTAGAAACAGTAACACCTTCTCCGCCAGTTGCAACTGTGATAGCATCTGCTCTTCCACCAGCTACAGTAGATTCAAATTCAAGTTCATCTGCTCCGCCTGGGGTTCCGACATTTGTAGTAGCCAAAGTAGCTGAAGCAGCAGTTCCAGTCTGATTCATACTTGTAGTTAAGACATAATCTTTAGAGTTAGTTTGCATAGATATACCAGAATCTTTAAGAAGCTTGTCTATATCATCCTGAGTATATTTAGCGCCTGAAGCTAAAGTGATAGTATAAGTGAATGTTCCTTTAGAAGAATCTAGCACTTCTTTCTTAACTCCAGCAGCTGTTGCAAGACCTGATGTTAGAATGACACTGTCATCTTTGTTTACACCAGAAACTGAAACGTCAACTGTATTACCGCTTTTATCTAGTAAGCCGGATACATTATTGAATGTAACACCAGTTGAACCTGCACCACCCATAGAGCCATCAAGAAGCTTGATACCATTAAAGTTAGTTGAATCAGCGATTCTATCAATTTCACTCTTTAATGAAGCAACTTCCTTCTGAAGATTAGCTCTATCAGTATTGTTGTCATAAGTTCCATTTGCAGATTGGTCAGCTAATTCAACCATTCTGTTTAACATGCTGTGAACTTCAGTTAAAGCTCCTTCACCAGTCTGTACTAGAGAGATACCATCGTTAGCATTGTCCTGAGCCTTCTTTAAACCAGTGATCTGTGATCTCATTTTTTCTGAAATTGCTAATCCAGCAGCATCGTCGCCAGCTCTGTTGATTTTATAACCAGATGATAATTTTTCTAAGTTCTTGCCTAAAGCAGTGTTGTTTCCGCCTAGCTGTCTGTAAGAGTTCTGTGCAGCTATATTATGTTGTATTCTCATTTTAATTCCTCCTTGAATTATCTTGAGCAATCCGTTGCTCATTTAAAATGATGATAAAAAATTATCTAGAACCAACTCACAATCCGTACTATTGCGTATTGGTATCTTTATGTGTAATATATCGTTTGTTTACATAAAAACTTAAGTCTTTTTAGGAAAAAAAATGTCAAAAAATAAAAAAGTTTTGCCTCTAAAAAATAGGGCAAAACTAATTTCATTTTTATTTCTTTTCTTTAAATTTCCCAGCTAAATTAGCCAGGGTAGAAAGGGTTTCCGCTGTAGGAATTTTTGCTGTAGAGGCAGCTTCAATATTTAAGTCACTGGCGTCTTTAAGCTCTTTCCTCAGAATCTTAACATCTTTAGGGGCATCAATGGCAATACGCACCCGATCCCCATTAATTTCAGTGATAGATATTTCAATATTCTCCCCCAAAAGGAAAGATTCACCTTGCTTTCTTGTTAATATAAGCATGGCTATACCTCCTTGACTGATATACGGTGCCGCATAGAATAATCCGAATCCTCTAAGATAAACTGTTTGGCCAGTTTATTCTCTAAATTGATGATAATAGGGCATTTTAGATTTATTGTTGATTCTTCAAAGTTATCGTTAATAACAGCTACGCAGCAAACTGTATGTTTCGTTTCTTGTCCCAGTTGAATCTCGGCTAAAAGCTTATCAGAAAGCTGATAAGGATCGTAGTCAGAGCATACATAGTAAGGATTCATTACGATTAATGCCAGGTTTGAATCTTCCACAGACTGTAGGCAAAGTAGAAAGTCTTCACTGGACTCATCATTATTATCTAAAAAACTTAATAAAATATACTTCAGTTTATCCTCAAAGCCAAAGAGGCCGGAAGTAAAGGTTATAATTTGATCTTGTTTTATGGTGATATCACCAAAATATTTTGTATTCATTCATTACTCCCTCAATTTTCTCTTCAAAAATATTATACTTCAGTGTCAACATAATCTGGATCAGCGCTTGGAGGTACATAAATAGGTCCGCCAATATATTTTACGATGACCTGAGGACGTTGTGTTACAATAAATTCAATATCTCCAGGGACAAATTTAAGCGGCTGTTTATTCTGTTTAAAATTAAAGTTGAGTTTATCCATTTCGTACTTTATAGTTATATCGCCAGGTTCAAAAGTGATATCAGGGGGACAATCTGGTATCCATTTAATATTTGGTGTGATATGATTATCTGTACCTAACCGCAAGTCTGCAATTTGATTTAGAGCATCGTCTGTCAACTTAACATTCATCAGAATATCGCCTTCTTGAACATATCGGGCAGTAGCCTCATAGGCTGCCTGCTTACCAGCAGAAGCATAGCTTTTTACACTATCCGTAGCAGATTCGTTGCTTGCACTTTTTCGGGCTTCGTAGGTGTCAATATTTAATTTAATGGGCCTGCTTTTTATTTCCAGACCGCCTTTATCCGTATGCATCTCTAATTCAGCCGTAGACTGCGCTGGTACAAATTGGCCCTCCGTTATTTTAAAATCAATAGCAATGGGAATTGTTTTGATTTCTATAAGCTGTTGCATTTTGATCCCTCCTTGAAAAAAACACACATTTTAGGACATAAAATCTATAAAAGAATTGGATAAAATATTTTTGCCGGTTTTAAGCAGCGCCTGATACATGTAGTCAATGGTATTTAAGTTCATAATTGCTTCTTCTGAATCTATGTATTCTGTATTACTTACCTTAGTTGCTAAATTATCTTGGATGTCTTCAAGCCGGCTTTGTGAGTAGTCTAAAAACATACTGTCACTGCCAATCTGTGTGGTAGCATTTAAAACATTTTGCTTCAGTTCTTTGAATTTTGTTAAATAAGGGTCTAAATCAGAAGGAGAGCAATTATTTTCAAGCTTTGTTGCCATCTGTCCAATTAATGAAACGATATTGTTAGAAAGCCCAGCTCCATCAGAGCCGTAACCTAAAACATTAATGCCTGCAGTGGCTGTGTTGAAAACACTGCTGGATACGATTTCACCATCTTTAAAACTAAGGCCAAAGCCTAAATCTGTGTAAAGAGTATCTCCAGAGAGCTGCTTTAAAAGTGTGTTAGAATCTTCAGTTTGTCCAGCCTTTTCAGTACCTGCTGGCCAAACATAGTCCGTTTTCCCATTGACATCCACTCCTCTGTAAGTTAGTGCACCTCCTTTTAGTACAAAAGGGACGTCACTTACATTGCTTCCGCCAAATAGAAATTTATCTCCATATTTTGTATTCATATCGTTAATAATTGTTTCCTGAGCACTTCTGAATTGCTGGGCAACGATGGCTTTATCCGAGGCCTGATCCTTGGTACCTGTCTTAACTCCAAGCAAGCTGTTATACACATCTTCTAAGGCCTTGCTGACCTGTGTCAGGGTGCCTTGTTTTGTATCAAGCGTAGATTGGGCATCTTCATTGTTTGCCACATAGTCATTAGCCTGTGAAACTTGGCGTCTAAGCTGATAAGCCTTAGCTGCACCAGCTGGATTTTCTGACCCTTTGAAGAATTTACGACCTGTACCTACTTGCTTATTTACATAATTTAAATCACTTAATGTGCCGCTTATACGACTTGTATATTGACGCGCCATCATGGTTTGAGTAACTCTCATAGTCTATTCACCTCATTTTCTTATCTACCAACCGTACCCATTTGGTTTATTATTCTTTCTACAGACTCATCAAGGGCAGTCATTAATCTGGCTGCTGCATTGTATGCCTTTTGATACTGCATAATACTGACGCCTTCTTCGTCAAGGGAAACGGTGGATATTCCGTCTTTAGCAGTCTGGATACTTTTTAGGATTGTTTCATGATTAGCAGAAAGATTGCTAGTGGAGCTTACGTCTAAAGAAAGTACATTCGCAATATTTGCTAGGTATTCTCCAAATGTTCCCTTGTATAAAAAGCTTTGACTTCTGTAGTCTAATTTGCTTTGGCTGTTGGTATCTAAAATAAGATTTCCATCTTTATCCTTAGAATTGGATCCATCAGGTTCAGTTTTATATAGGACACCATCAGCATTAGCAACTGTGACAATCGTTTTCTTGCCTGAAACATCGGTTGTTGTCATGGTATAGTTCCCATCAACGTCTTTACCGTTTGCCAGAACGGTTACACCGTCCGAACCAATGTAAGTGTTTGAACTTGCGGGGGATGCTGGTAGTTTTGTGGAATCCAGCTGATACTTTCCGGTGCTTCCGTTTCCTTCGTAAAGAAGGCCGCTACTGTTAACAGCAGTGATGTTTCCTGAACCATCCGTATAAGTATAAATGTTAGGACCAGTGTTTGTATATAAATGCCCATCACTATCAGTATAATCCGAACCAGACGGTGTCAGCGTTTTGGATTTATAGATAGAAGGGACTAAAGCCCCATTTAACGTATAGTTACCATTCGCATCCTTCCCATTAGTAATTGCAGTTAACCCATCAGCAGCAAGGTAAGTATTTGAGTTAGCAGGGGTTGCAGATAGCATATTCGCATCAAGCTGATGCTCTCCAGTGGTGCCGTCACCTTTATATAAGATACCGTCACTATTTACAGCTATTTTGTTTGTCCCGTCATCGTAAACAAATACGTTGTCTGCAGTTTTTGTATATACATGACCAGAGACATCAACATAATCCGTACCAGATGGTGTTAGTGCTATGGATTTAAAATTTACCATATCTTTATTGGAAACTAAAGCACCATTTAAAGTATAATTTCCGTTGGAATCTCTACCGTTTGCAACAATGCTGGTTGTACCATCAGCTGCAGTTTTTAAATAATTTCCGTTGGCATCTTTATTGGGTACTGGCCCAGTAGAGTAATTCAGTTTTGAGGAAATAGTTGAAATCATCAATAATATATTATCATTTTGACCAGAATTAGTGCTGCTGCCAACTTGGGTCTGTTTTGTTGCAGTAACGCCATATTTCCCATTTAACCAGCCATCTGCAATTTTCAAATTTGAAGCAGTAAATTGGCTGGAACCGTCGGATGTTTCAAAAAGATTTTCCTTTGTGGTTGTTTTTTCTTTATCATTTAATTTATTTAAAGTACTTGCCAGCTTATCTGCAAGAGAATCAAGCATACTTTCATAATAACCTATACCACGGGTTTCATTGGCTTTATAATCAAATACTCCCTCGCTGTTGAGCATATCGATAGCACCTTTAAGAGAGCCAGGAGATGCAAGTTTTTCAGCGTCAAAATTATCCGTAAACTTTACACCTATTTGCGCCAGGCCATCTCTGTCAAGCTGAGTGCACTTACCGCCCGTATTCCACTTAATCGGATTACCATTGCTATCCTTAATATCGTTACCACCAGCATCTTTAAAAGTATAGTAGCAGCTGGTAAAATCCCCAGCAATCAAATAATTCTGAGTGGCTGTTATATTATAAGGGGAAGCAGAAAGAATTCCCTTTAATTTAGTGTCACAAGAGGTTATACCATTTACATATTCAGTGGCTGTATTATTATATTCAGTAAGTGTATCTTTTTCTTTTAATGCAGCTTGCCTCTTAGCAACAAGTGTATCTTTTGCACTGACTGCGTCGGATATAGCTTTTCTTAAAGTTTGCAGTTGGGCTGCCGTAGGTGGATTAGCTGTATCCGCAAGTTTCGTATCAAGAGCTGTCTGGGCATCGGCTACTGCAGTGGTAGCTGTCGTAATTTGATCATCCAAACCACCTGTTGCGGTGATGGAATCGGTTACAGCAGTAATCTTGGCAGGAAGACGTGTATAATCAAGTGGGCCGCCAGCAGGCAACGAACTTGCATCATTGGGATAAAGCTTTGCCAATGCATTATTAACATTTTGCAGTGAAGTATTACTAATAGATATGGACTGAAGTAAATCATTAATCTGCGTTAAAGTTTCTTTTGCAGGCAATGCAGAATTATCAATGGTTACAATGGCTCTGTCAGCACCATCGACCCCCTTTGTTTTTACATTAAAGGTGGCTGCAGCATCATTATAAATTAATGGCTGCTTGCTGCCGTCTTCACCAACCATGCTGATAGATACATCTTCAACAACAATACCACCAGCAACCTCTTTAGGCGTATATTTTACATCGATCTTCATATAATCTGAAAGCTGGTCTAAAAGTAAATTCCTTTCATCTTTAAGCTCCAAAGCAGGACCGCCATTGCACTGAACATTACGAATACTTTTATTTAGTTCAGAAATATTGGTCATTAAATCATTAAGGGTTTTACCAGTAACTTCTTTTAGGTTATATTCTTTTTCTTCTCGAACAGTAGAAATCTGACGTGCATACTGATTAAACTGCTTTACTAATGTAGAGGCAGCATCTCTTGCAATACTATCAAATTCTGAACTATCTGCATTTCCAGCTAGAGACTGTAACTTCGTAACAAAATCGTTGAAACTAGTCATAAGACCTTTACTTTCAATTTCATCAAAAACTAAAGAGAGATCATTCATCGTATCAAGTTTAGCTCCTTGCTCACCTAAGTTAGCCGCTTCTCTTCGATAGCGGACATCAAGAAACTGGTCTCTGCTCTGGGATATGCTTCCCACAATAACACCTTGACCAACCATAGTAGAGCTACGAGTTCCATACCTGTCACCATAGCCTCCGGCAGCAGCAGAATAGATATCAGCCCGTTGTCTTGTGTAACCTGTTGTGCTTACATTAGAAATGTTCTGACCCGTAACGTCTAATTGTTTTTGTGCAGTATTTAAGCCTCTCAGGGCTGTTGTAAAAGAGTAAAATGTTGATCTTAACATGTTATCCTCCGTATATTAAGCTTTAGTAGATTTAAATCTACTAATTCTATTATTCACATCGTCGTTTTGGTTTGCGATTTTATCATAAATACCGCTTTGAACACTTTGGGGTGGGGCGGTACTAATTTTTTCTATGAAAGCATCAATAGTATGAAGCCTTATATCGATATATGTTTTTATTGTACTAATAATTTCTTTAAATTGTTTTGTCTTTATAGATAAGACCTGATATGAATTTTCCAATTCAACTCTAAGGGAGTCTTCGGCCTGTTCAATTTGGTTTATAATCTGTCGATATGTCAGACCCTCAACACCAAGCCGCTTCTGAGTAGCTTCTCTTTTCCCATCTAAGCCTCTAAGCTGAAGGATATATGCTTGTTCTTCCTTTAAAAACATATCCATCTGGTCAATCTTTTTATCTTTAATGGCTTCTAATTTTTCTTGTTCAAAGCTAATGAGTTTATCCATTAGCTTGATATACTCGTCCATAATCTCTTTAATTTCTACATAGTTATTCATAATTAAGCTCCCATCAGATAATTTATATTAAAATTTAAGCGTTTTCTGATTCCCTTCCAGCTAATAGTATTTTCTTTGCAATCTCATTGGCTCCAATTTCGTATTCGCCTCTGGAAATCTGTCCTGCAAGGTTATCCAGTTCTTCAGCAGGAATATCTGCTTTTACTTCAGCAGAAATCTGGCTCTTTAATGTATTCACAAATTGTGCTTCAGCAATTTGTTCCTTAGAAGCACTTATAGTAATAGAATCCATGTTCTGAAGGTGCCCCTTAAAAGATGGCTTTTCAGCATTGGATTGATTTTGTATATTTTTTTTATTAATTGGGGTATTAAAATAATTCCCTGTAATTTTCATAATAAACACCTCTTTGTTCAGCTTAGTTATATAAAACTTCAACGTATATATCGGCTATAAAATGTAAACCTTTAATAATTTTTTGAAATTTTTATATAAATCGATAATTTTACATAATAAAAAGGCTAGTGATTACATAAAAAAAGAGAGATTTAAATGTCTTCAAAATCTCTCTTTTTACAATATTTATAATTAAATTTCTTCACTCCACTTTATGATGGCAACGTCGTGATCATTAAGTGTGTCTGCATAGTTTGCATCATTTCCATTTATCTTTAAAACAAGCTCACCTTTAGGATTTGCAACATCTAGGTCAGCATATTTTAGAAGATGCATTAATATTAATGGTTCCTCTGTCTCTTGAAATAAATGCACGGGGCGCCCATTTAAGGTCACCGATATTTCCCCTCGTTTTAATGTATCACTTGCAACACTTGAATTTATTGGATTTTCTGACTCAGAAAAATCTACAGCATCATGAATAACAGGAATTTCCAACTCAGAATCTTCCATATTATCTTCAAGATCATCATCTGCAAGCAACAGAGAAACGTTAGACTGCTCAAGAGCATGCGAATAAATTTTATTAATTTCCACATTACTTATTTTTGGTTCAGAATTTACTTTCGATTCAGAAACGTTACTATTGAATTCAATAGTAGGAATTGGGGGAACAGCCATAACTGATAAGTGGTCAGAGTATTCCATCTCATCCTCATCGAGCATAGTTACATTAATCTGGTCCATATAACTGATTTTACGTTC
Source organism: uncultured Aminipila sp. (assembly GCA_963524205.1). Lineage (GTDB taxonomy): Bacteria > Bacillota > Clostridia > Peptostreptococcales > Anaerovoracaceae > Aminipila. The sequence goes on along the minus strand of CAURED010000017.1, from coordinate 14,701 downwards.
CTCTAAAGCCTCTTTATTTTGGAAATCAATTTTCAAGTCATTGACCATAAGCAGAACCATATCCGTTAAATTAAACTCGGATAAAGCCTCTTGTAACGTTAGTGAAGGCGGTTGACCATTTTTTGCTAATGTAACGGTGATTTCATCACCTTGTTTGATTTCTGTCTCAATAGTAGCAGGGAAGCCATTCACCAACAATTCTCCAGGTATTCCAGGAGTTCCCTTTACTGTTTTCTTAACGCCATTTAATGTATACACTAAATTTGGCGGGGTAAGACCAATCAAATTGGAAGGTTTTATACCTGAAAACATAAGTGCATCAATAACTTTGATAGTTTGATGATTGAATAGCATAATGCGTTTGCCATTTACCGATATAGCGAAAAAGTCACATCCTCTGTAAAGGGAGGAAACAATACCTATACCGATTGGAGTAACAAAAGCCGGGCTATATAAACTTTCACTAAATAAAGATAAGTTATTGTCCGTATTTACAACACCAATAGCAACCCTGTTAGCAGCCATGCCAAGCTTTTCAGCAACAACCTTACAAAGACCTCGAATCTGGCTGCCGCCGCCAACTAAAAATACAGCGGCTGGTGCGGAACCATTTATAAGTAGTACTCTTTGACTGATAGCATCTGCCAAGGCGTTAATCGTTTCTTTTACAGATGCAAAAGCTTCATCAGGGGTCAGTGTAACCTGATTGCCAAGAATATCTTTAAATTCAATTTTTTCTTCACCGTTCAGCATTAGCTTAATTCGTTCGGCTGTAGCAAAATTTGTAAGATAATGCTGCATAAGCGCTTCGGTGATTTCATCACCTGCAATCGTGACCATATCATAAGCAATGACACTGCCATCACGAGAAATTGCAATATCAGAAGTGCCGCCCCCGATATCAACAAGTGCAATATTTAAAAATCTTACATCATCAGGAACAACAGCATGTATTGCTGCGATAGGCTCAAGTGTTAAATTATCAACTTCAAGCCCGCAACGTGCTGTTACAGCATAAAGGCTGACTAATACGCTGGAAGGCAAGAAGGCAGCAATAATATTAGCTACAGCTTTTGTGCCTTTTTGACCTTCTAGATTTTTAATTTTATAATCATCCAATGAATAGTCAGTAACACTATATCCTACACAATAATAATCCCTGCCACCTGAATCCAGGTTGGAGGATTCAGATAAGAAAGCTTCCTGTGCCTTTTCTATAGCAGAGTATTCCATGTATTGGATTATTTTTTGTGTAATAGGCTCATTTGGAATCAAATTATATGAAAAAGAAGCTGAAGCAGTACGTAAAGCTCGTCCAGCAGCAGCAATAGAGACCTTGGTAAAGGTTTGGCCGCTACGCTGTTCCAGTTTTGTTTTAACGCTGCTTGCTATACGCGCAACTAAGTCTATGTCTTCAATCTGACCGTCACGCATAGCTCGTTTTTCATGAAATTCCTGTTCGTAATCTAAGATACTAAAATTACCATCTTTTAATGCACCAACGATACCTACAACAGATCGTGTACCAATATCTAGCGCAAAAATAATTTTTCTGTCATCCATGTTAGACTTGTAACTCCTTTATTATCCTAGTGTGTTAAGGTGTTTTATAAGTAAGTTGGGGATTTCTTTGTTACTAGCTTGAATCATAACAGCACCAATATTTTGTGCTACCATAGGCATTCCATAAACAACACAGGATTCTTGACTTTCACCGATAGTGTAAGCTCCTTTATTTCTCATTTCTAAAAGCCCTGCAGCACCGTCTTTTCCCATTCCTGTCAGAATAATACCAACGTTCCTCTTTGATGATTCTTTAGCAACTGAATCAAATAAAGCATCAACGGAAGGGCAGTGGCCGCTGATTTTTTCAGTCCCCTTACAACTAAGCTTGTAAGTCCCTGCCACCTTGATTAGCCTCATCTGGCAATCTCCCGGCGCGATATATACCTGACCAGGCACCACAACTTCATTATCCTGTGCCTCTTTAACGTTCATAGCACACAGTTTGTCCAAACGTTCAGCATAAAGCTTTGTAAAAACTGGTGGCATATGCTGAACGATAAGCAGTGGGGGAATCTTTGAAGGAAGCCTTTTTAATACTTCAAAAATAGCCTCTGTACCTCCCGTGGAAGCTCCAAGAGCAATAAGCGAAGAATTACAAATGCTATCTGAAAAATCTGCAGGAGACTTCCCTAAAATGCTATTAATTGAATTTGCAGCAGCAGAGATTTCAGCAGCACGTACTGTTTCAACGACAGGACGTGCCAATAAATGATTCGAAATTTTCGCTATAGAAGCTACCTTAATTTTTGAAACAAGTTCATCAATAAAAGCTTCTGGAGAAACAGAACGGCTTCCCTCAGGCTTCCTTACGAAGTCTACTGCTCCTGCCTGTAACGCTTCAAATACATTAATATTTGCAGCGCTAACTAATATAATAGGGAATGGATTTGTTGCCATAAGTTTTTTTGTCAGTTCAATGCCACTCATTTTAGGCATTTCAATGTCTAGAGTTAATACATCAGGTTTAAGCTGGGCAATTTTCTCTTGAGCATCATAAGCATCATAAGCAACTCCAATAACTTCAATACCGGGTTTGCTAGATAAATTAGTAGCAAGTAATGTTCTGTATACCACCGAGTCGTCAACTACTAGTACGCGTATGGTTTTACCCTCAATTGCCATAAGACTACCTCCTTAAAGTGGCTTTCTATAAGTCGCAGGCATGATATATTCAAAATCGGATTCATCTCTATCTACAGTTTCTGAATGACCGATTAATAAATAACCACCTGGATTTAAAGCGTCATAGTATTTTTGTATCAAAGCAGCTTTAGTAGGTTTGTCAAAATAAATCATAACGTTTCGGCAGAAAATAACATCAAATTTAGTTTTAAACTGAATAGGTTCCATCAGATTAAACGTTCTAAAAATAACATTTTTTCTCAATTCGTCAGTAACCTGATAACCATCGTCTTTTTTTGTGAAATAAGAACGCTTCCATACTTCAGGAAGTGCTTTTAAAGAATCTCCATTGTAAAATCCTTTGGTAGCCTTTCCTAAAGCATTTTGCGATATATCAGTAGCTAAAAGCCGAGTATCCCACTTAACTGGCTTTGATTTAAAATATTCTTTCATTATTATAGAAAGAGTATATGGTTCCTCACCAGAGGAACAGCCTGCACTCCAAACGCTAAGGCTGTGATTTTTATTAATTTTCTCCAAATGCGGTAAAATAATATCATTAAAAAAAGTAAAATGATTTTCTTCCCTCATGAAGAAAGTATGATTTGTAGTCAACTTGTTAAGCATCATTTCCATATCATTACTATTTTTCGTAGAGATAATATGGTCAACGTATTCCGTAAAAGATTTATAGCCTTCAGCAGTAAGATAATTTGAAAGTCTGCCTTCAATTAAAACTTTTTTTGCTTTTAAGTTTATACCATAATTTTTAATGATAAAATCAGTTAATCTAACAAAATCTTTTTCTGAAATAGTAAGCATAACATGTCTCCTTTTAAACAGATGTATACTTATACAACTTTAGTAAGTGTGGATAAGTCGAAGATTAAATGTACCATTTCTTCAATTTCTACAATACCTGTAATCAGGTCATGCTTATTATTTGCTGGAGGTGGAGCAATAGCAGTCTTCTCAACATCAGCAACAAGGAATACCTCATCCACCAATATACCTAAAGTAGTTGAATTAACTTCAAGTATAATAATGCATGACTTAATGCTTGCAGTGTCTACGGCTTCATGATTTCCCAGCTTTAGGCGTAAATCTAAAACAGGAATGATCTGACCTCTCAAGTTTATAACACCCTTTATGTAATCTGGAAGTAATGGGAATTGAGTAATAGAGAATACATTAATAATTTCCATTACATAGTCGGTATTCATCGCAAATGGTTTTTCACCTACAGTGAATGTAAGCAGTTTTAACATTACTGCATCAATTTTATCTTCAGCTATGTAATCACTTGCTATATCTGCTTCTTCTAAAGAACCATCCTTAGGAGCATTATTTCTGCTATCAAGCCTGCCAGTTGCAAAGTTAAAGATGTTTGGTACATCAAGAATAATACTGATATTACCATCACCAAGGATAGTACAGCCTGTTATACCAAAATCTCGGAGATTATAAGCACCGAAGTATAGTGGAAGCGGTTTAACAACTACCTGATGTTGTCCAATTAATTCATCAACCAGCAAGCAGTAGGAAGCCCCTGCAAACTCTACCCACATAATGATACCTTCTTCAATATCGTCAATAGCTCCGCCGATTTTATATAGATTGTTTAATCGTACAAGTGTTATAAATTCATCTCCACGCTGAATCATCTCACCTCGGGCAGCGTCATTTATAATATCATCCTTTGTAGCTTTAAATGACTGACGGATATTCGCAATAGGAATAGTGAACTGGTAATCACCAACTATGCATTCCATACCATCAATAATAGCAAGGGTAAGAGGAATCTTAAAGGTAGTAAGTGTTCCTTCGCCAATTTCCGAGGAAATATATACAGTACCCCCAACTTTTTCTATATTTTTAGTAACAACATCCATCCCAACGCCTCTGCCAGAGAATTCCGTAACCTTTTCCTTAGTTGAAAAACCAGGAAGGAGTGTAAGCTGCAGGATTTCTTTCTTTGAATATTCATTTTCAGGCTTAGTCAATAAACCTTTTTCTTTGGCTGAAGCAAGAATCTTTTCAGGATCCATCCCTCGTCCATCATCTGAAATGGTTATAATAACTTCACTGCCAGTATGCTCAGCTTTTAATGTAATCGTACCTTCTTTTGGTTTTCCAAGAGCAATACGATCATTCACATCTGGTTCAATACCATGATCCATTGAGTTCCTAACAATATGCATTAAAGGATCTTGAATACTGTCAACAATTGTTTTATCAATTTCAGTATCGTTTCCAATGGTAACAAGCTGAACGTCTTTGCCAAGTTTTTGACCCATATCACGTACGATTCTGTTCATTTTCTGGAATACACCTGCAACAGGGACCATTCTTACAGACATAACGATATCTTGAAGTTCAGTTGTCAGCTTTCGAAGTTGTCTTGCAGACTTAGTAAAATTATCTAGCTTAAGATCCTTCAAATCTGAAGAAGAGGTAACCATGGACTGCGTAATAACCAACTCTCCAACTAGAGCCATTAATGAGTCAAGCTTTGAAAGATTTACGTTAATCAGATTAGTTTTGCTATGCTTCGCAAGGTCATGCTTTTCTTCTTTTTTTACATCGGTTTTTTTCGCTTCTTCGATCTTGTTAAGATTGTTAGTATCTGGAGTTTTTTCTTCCATAACTTTAACCTCCTCTGTCTCTACAGGAGTCACAACTTCTGTTCTAGCAGCAACCAAAATTTCATAATTATCTACATATATATCCTGCTTTATTATTTCTAATCCGTTAATAAAGTCTTCATCACATCTGAAACTAATAGTTAAACCATGTTCGATAATGAACTGTGTTATTTCAGTAGTAGCTTCGATACTAGCAGGGTTTGTATCGATATCTTCGATACATGTCTCGGAAATGTTTTTAAGAAGCATAATCGCTCTTAAGCTTTCCATTCCACTGCCCTGATCGAAAAATAACTGGACCGAAAGTCCTGAATTATCATCAGACAAAGGAACTGAAACCACTGTGTCCTTGATGGATACAGTATCTACAGAATCGTCGGGAGTATCTCCCTTCATAACGGCAAGCAAATGCTCAATTTCAGAAACTATTCCGTCAGCGCTTTCTTCTTGAGAATTACCACCTTCAATAATAGCAACTTGAGCTTTTAAAAAATCACTGGCCTTAAACATAAGATTAAACAGTTTCTGGCTGTATTTTTCTTCTACGGATCCATTTTCACGTATAACAAAGAACATATCTTCTATTCTATGTGCAACTGTCATTAGAGAATTAAACTGCATCATGGCTGAAGAGCCTTTTATAGTATGCATGATTCTAAAAATCTCATTTATCTGGTCAGCTGAAAAAAAATCTGTACTTTCTGCTTCGAGTAGTAACTCGTCTAACTGCTCTAAAAGTGTATTTGTCTCAAACAAATACATGTCCAACATATTGTCTAAACCATTATCCATAACACGAACACCACCTTACAATTGATGCTAATTTTGCATAAACTTATATACTTTATATATTAGCATAGTATTTTTGAATTATAAATAGAAATTTGTCAAAATATGAAAGAAAATAAACAAAATCAGGTAAATCAAAAAAAAAAATTTTAAAAGTATAATTTCTTTCCAGATTATTGAAGATATCGCGGGTATAATATATAATAATTTAAAAATATTACGAGATTTTATTAAAGAAATATAATTTTATGTCGAAATATTATATGGCGATATTACTATATGTGAAAGGAGACGCAATAATTATGAAGAAAATATTTATGATATTATTGTGCGGAGTGTTTGTATGTGCCGGAGCCTATGTTACTACGGGTGAAAGTTACGCAGGACACTGGGCAGATCAATATCTGAACAATTTAGTCTCGCAGCAGATTATGCGTGGAGACGATGAAGGAGATCTTAATCCTGATGATTCTATAACAAGAGCGGAATTTGTTGCTATGATGAACAGAGCTTTTGGATATAGTCAAAAAGGAACGATAGCTTTTAATGATGTACCGCAAGAACAGTGGTACTATGATGATATCAGCATTGCAAAAAAGCAAGGCTATTTTAATGGTATCTATCCAGATACAGCTGGACCAGACAAGCCTTTGAAACGTGAAGAGGCAGTTACCATGCTTTGCCGTGCACTTAAAATACAAGGTGTTGAAAGTGACCCGCTTCAGTTTGCAGATAGCAGGGACTTTAGCGGCTGGAGTAAAGAATATATAAATGCTGCAGTGGAAAAGAAATTCTTATCTGGTTATCCGGATCAGACCTTTAAACCTGCTGATTATATGAAACGTGGAGAAATGGCTAAAGTTTTATCAGAAGTTGCTGGTGAAATAGTAAAAGATCAAGGCTCCAATTATATAGGATACGCCAATGGCAATGTTTCTGTTGTAGAGACAGGGGCAAGTTTAAGAAATACAATTGTTCCAGGAGATTTATATATTACTGCCGGAATGGGTACGGGTTATACCCAGCTAGAAAACATAACTGTAGGCGGTGATTTAATTATCAGTGGGACCGGAAATGCTCAGAGCGGAGAGGTAAGCGTTATCCTTACTGATTGCGATATTCATAATCTTGTTATTGACTCTGGAAACTCTAACACGATGAGTGTTCGTGCAGAGGGCGGCAGTGTTATACATAATACAACCGTTAAGAGCAGTGCATATCTGGAGGAAGATAATTCAAAAGGAACTGCATTTAAAGATGTAATACTAAAGGGCCCAAGCGGAACGACACTTAACCTTTCAGGTGCTTTTGAAAATGTTTCAGTGAATGCAGAAAATAATAAACTTAGTGTGGATAAAGGCACGGTAGATTCCCTAACAGTAGATGAAGATGCTGTAAAAGGATCAGTTTTCATACAGAAAGATACTACTGTATATGCTCTTTTCTGTGATACTGCGTCAACTGTGACAGGTACAGGAAAAGTTGAAGAAATTTCAATTAATGCAAATGATTGTAATATCTCTATGCTGCCTGAGCACATATATATCAGACCAGGAGTTACAGCAACTGTAAATGGACAGAAGATGACCAGCGTTGATGCGGAAGCAAACAATGCAAATCCAGAGTTCTTGTCCTCATATCCAAAGTATCAGGATTTACTGTCAACAAGTGTAAAGCTGTTGGCCAAGACCAATAAGCCAGGGAAAGTATACTGGGCTGTAAAGAATATTGATTTAGTTAACTCAGGAATGTCTGAAGAAGAAGTTAAAAACCCAGATAGCCGCTATGTTGTTAAATCAGGAAATGTTAACGTAGTTGGAGATAAAGAAGTGACGATTAGTGTTACAGGACTGACTAGTGGTGTGACGTATGAGTATTATATGGTGTTTGAGGACTTAAAAGAAGACAGATCCGGTGTTGAAAAACAAACATTCAAGACGGTAGACGTTGTAGCACCTAAGTTCTTAAATAGTACGCCTAAGATAATAAGCTCAACAAAAAATTCGATTACTATGGTAGCAATGCCATCTAAGAATGTGACAATTTGCTGGGCTGTACTGCCAGCAAAATCAGTTCCACCTACTATTGAATCTTTATCTCAGCTTAAAGTTTCAGGGGCTCTTGCTATTGGATCCGAAAGTGGTTGTGAAATGAATGATCCAAGGGAAATCCTTATGCAGGGTGCAGGGGATAAACAGCTGGTGGAAAATGTTACATATGATATTTATATGGTCATGAAAGATGACAGCGGAAATTTATCCAATTTAGCGAAGGTTACAGGAACTACTTTAGACCAGACTCCCCCTAAATTTATGGATGGTTATCCTTGGAACGAGCCAAGTACGGCTACATCTTTAAAAATAAGACATATGTCTACAGAAGAAGGAACTTTATATTGGGCAGTGTACCCAATGGACTTTAAATTTCCCCCAGTAGATAATTTTGACTCTATAACGGATGCAGCCATAATAAAGGAACTAAAGATAAGAGCTATAACAACTGGACAAAAGGCTGTAAAAAGCGGCAAAGTTACTGTTACGCAGCAAAAAGACGCCACTTTAGATATTTCTGGTCTTGCGAAACAGACTCCATATGATGTTTATTTCCTTTTAATGGATAAGGCAGGAAACTATTCAGAGCCAGCAGCTTTATTAGGAATAAAAACTTTGGATAAGTCAGCACCAGTTGCCACTATGGACTTTGATAAGGTGCTTGATAGCAGTCCGTTAGTAAGTTCTAACATAAGCGTAGTGTTTGATGAGATTGTGTATTATGACGGTACAGAAAAAGATATCAGGCTAACTCAGTTACCTGTAGAACAAAAAGCTAATATTTTAAAGAGTATGTTCTCTGTGCATGATTTACTTTCAGTTTCAAAACCTGATTACATTTCAGAAATAAATTTTGAGAAAGTTCTTGTAGGAGAGAAAGATGGGAGAACAATTGTGACTTTCCCACAGGAAGCTTTTGGTGGAGGTAAAGGTTTAAACAGCGGTGGAAGTTACCAGTTTGAACTAAATAATGTGGTTGACTCCGATGGAAACGCTATGAGTCAGGCGAAGTTATTAACCACATTTAAAGTTGTTGCACCACAGGTATACATGAGCCGTTACAATGGGACAGATACGCTGAAAGACAATGAAATCGGCTTTAGCCTGAAGCCGGCAGATGGCGTAAACAGTGATAAGGATTTTGATGTAATTATACAGACGGATACATTGATAACGTTCGATTTGTATATTGGCCATGGAACAACAGATGCAGCACTATATGCCGAAAATATCAGACTAGAAGCTGGTCAGGCAAGAAGCGTTACTTCTATGATACCTGGCAGCAAATATAGTAAGTTTATTGACATAAAACCTACAAATTACAAATTATTTATTAAGAACTTTAATTCTATGGATTCAGATAGATTGAGTTCCTGGGATGGTACTTTAAACATTCAGGCTTTGGCTGTGGTTGGGGAACCTTATAATTTAACAAATCTAGGGACTGATATTTTAAATAAAAATAAGCCTTTGGATATAATAAAAAATAATCCAGATACTTTGGTAGTAAGTAATCCAGAAGTGTTTGGGGTTAAGAGGGTGTATGCAGATTCTGCACAGCCAACGTTAATAGATGGAATTAAGTACGATGCATATGATACAGCTGTTAATGTTATTGCTATGGCTGATAAGCCGGCAAAAATATATTATGTAGCTGTACCTCTTGCGAATATGATAGAAAAACCAGCAACAGGAACGGAACCAGCTAAGATGAAAAATGCTCCGACGGTAGATCAGGTACTTGCAGGGTTGCCAGCATACCTGAACAGCAAGACTGGTGTAATTGACTTAGTGAAAGGGCAGTCTGAATACAAACAATTAATAGATGGTTTAAAACCAGATACAGATTACAAGTTCTTCTATGTACTAAAGGGCCTGGCTTCGGATAATCTTAAAGTTGACAATACAGGATTAACAGATGGTAAATATACGGCCGACTTTAAGACAGAGAAATCCATTGTGCCAAAGCTAACAGATGGACCTGTTCCTACAGGAATCTCTGATGAAAAATCAGCTCAAATGAAGGGTACAGCAAATACCAATGCAACAGTTTACTGGGTAATGTATGCAGGTGGTGCTTATCCTGATAAAACTGTAGATGGCCAAATCAAACCTTATTTCTCTGCTGATCAGGTTATTGAATTAAGTAACTCTGATGGTACAGTTGTTGATTCAGGTAGTTTCCCTGCTAGCAAAGATGTACAATTTAAATTTGATTGTAAGAATATGGAGCCTACCAAGAGTTACGACATATTTGTAGCACTTCAAAGCGAATATTCTGGGGTGAAGTCATCGGATGTATTTGTGTATAAAAATGTAAGATCAAAGGATGTAACCCCTCCTGAAATTTTAACTGCAAAGACAACTATTAGCAATAGGACTGTTACTTCCTCTGGAGGTATTGAAGTTGGTAAATATAGCGGAACAGCATCCGTTAGATTCAGTGAACCGCTTTACTACAAGAACTCTTTAGCAGGTGATCAGATGTATCCTCTTACTGCGGATAAGCTAGTAACCACTGGTGGTATTCCAGTATTACCTGAGAATGGCGGACTATTGACATATGATCGAGTGAATTCTCCAGTTACAGCTGTTGTGTATGTAACAGAAGGTGCTGACAATGAAAAGAAACCTGTTATAGGCATAGATTTTTCATTTACAGGCATGCTGGATGGCAGTGTTATTGGCATAAATGGTGAGATTTATGATAGAGCTGGATGGCATGCGGGTCAGTTTATTATGGAATTTATAGAGGTTAAAGATAACCCTCAGGATTCCTACTTCCTTGTTAAATTTATCGATAGTTCTAAACCTAAAACTACAACCGCTTCAGATTCTGATTCTGAAGAATAGAAAATAGTCAGATTACAAAACCCCTAAGGTAACTTAGGGGTTTTGTGTATTTTTTTGTCAAATCTTATTGTTAAAGTATTCAAAAAATAGTATAATGAAGAAATACTGATTGTAAAAGAAACAAGTGGTGTAAATAAATTACATTAATTGAAAAAACATACATAGGAAAGGGAAGAAATATGAGCTGGATAGACAATAATAACATAACTTTATCACAGAAGAGCTTAGATTATTTATGGGAAAAACAGAGAATTATATCTGAAAATATTGCAAATAATGATACCCCAGGATATAAGGCAAAAACCATATCTTTTGAGGCTGAACTTAGTTCACAGCTGGATAAATTTAAGAATCAAAAGAACCCTGGCAAAGATGACATTCGAAAGGCTATTTTAGGTTCTAAGATGAAAGTTGATGTTAGTGAAGAAGAAAGCAACAGGCTGGATGGCAATAATGTCAACCTTGATGTTGAACAGATAGAATTAGGCAGAGCACAGCTTCAATATCAATATCAGGTATTTCAAATTAATGACCAGTTCAGCAGAATAAAATCTGCTATAGGTAAGTAGGCAAGGAATGGTGCATTTAACATGCAAAGACAAAATAGACATAGATTAAAAGAGGATATCAAATGAAAAAACTGTTAGATCACGTCGTAGCGTTATTCGTTTTGATGGTTGTTGTACTGTTGGTAGTCCCATTAAATCCGTTTATTCTGGATATGATGTTTATTATCAACATTACAGTTTCCCTGATAATCCTGCTTACCACCATGTACATAAGTGAAGCTTTGGAATTTTCCATATTTCCATCACTTTTGCTGATAACAACCTTGTTCCGGTTATCCCTGAATATTTCGTCAACCAGGCTTATTTTAACAGAGCAGGGAGCCGCAGGGCAGGTTATTGCAACTTTTGGTAATTTCGTACTACGAGGAAACATTGTAGTCGGTGTTATTATATTCTTAATCCTGGTTTTGGTTCAGTTTATAGTAATCACTAAAGGCGCTGAACGTGTAGCTGAAGTAGCGGCAAGATTTACTCTGGATGCTATGCCTGGCAAACAAATGGCTATAGATGCAGATTTAAGTTCAGGACTTATTACAGAGGATGAAGCAAGAACCCGAAGAAGTAAGATCCAAAGAGAATCTGATTTCTACGGAGCCATGGATGGTGCAACGAAAATTGTAAAAGGTGATGCGATTATGTCCATCATCATTACATTAATAAACTTTATTGCAGGAACCATTATCGGAGTTGTGCAAAGTGGACTTCCTTTTGCCCAAGTTTTAAACATATATTCCATTGCGACTATAGGAGATGGATTGGTATCACAGATACCAGCGCTTTTAATTTCAACAGCTACAGGCATGATTGTAACTAGATCAGTAGCAGAAGGGACCTTGAGTGAAGATGTAATTAAGCAGTTTACTTCACAGCCTAAGGTTCTTATTATTTCAGGAGGGGTTATGCTCTTGCTGAACCTAATCCCTGGAGCACCCCATACACAGCCAACCATCTTAGGGATTTTCCTTATTGCGTTAGGATTTAGGTTGTTGAAATCTAGAGCTGCGGAGGAACAACAGCTAGGTATGGCAGAAGCGGAAGCCGATATTTATCCAGAAGAACAATTTGATGAAAATGCATATTTCAAAGATATAAATAATATTTACTCCTTGATAAATGTAGAGCCTATTGAGATGGAGTTTGGATACAGCTTGATCCCGCTTGTGGATGAAAGCAGTGGGGGAAACCTGATAAACAGAATAGTAATATTTAGACGGCAATTTGCTCAGGAAATGGGTTTTGTCGTGCCTTCTGTCCGGTTAAGAGATAGTGCGGCACTAAATGCAAATCAATACGTTATAAAACTAAAAGGCGAGGAGATTGCCAGAGGAGAGTTGTTAGTAGACTATTATTTAGCACTCCAGCCTCCAAGGCCAGCAGGCGATATTGATGGTATCGATACGATAGAACCTGCCTATGGTATACCAAGTAAATGGATTACTCCTGAAAAAAGGGATATGGCAGAAGTATATGGATATACAGTTATAGACCCGCTGTCTGTAATGCTTACACACTTGTCAGAAACCGTAAGGCGTCATGCCCATGAACTTCTTACAAGAGCAGAAGTAATACAGATCATTGAAAATACGAAAAAAACTTCACCAGAGCTTACCGAAGAAGCAGTACCTAATGTTATTTCTTATGGTACATTGCAGAAAGTTCTATATAACCTTTTAAAAGAAGGAATTCCAATAAAAGACATGATTACTATCCTGGAGAGCCTTATTGATTCCGCCCAGGGAACTAATGACATAGATGTTATGACTGAAAATGTTCGCAGCGCACTTAAACGTACTATAACTAGACGGTTCTGTGAAAATGGACAACTTAAGGTCGTTACACTGGATAGTGAGATTGAAAAGGCTGTTTTATCCAGTCTTACAAGAAGCGAGCAGGGAATATACCTTGCATTAAGCCCAGATTTAATTCAAAAGATTGTAACGCAGCTGGGTGAACATATAGGTAAGTTCAAGGAGCTAAACACGGTTCCTGTAATACTTACAAGCAATGTTATAAGAGTCTACTTCTATAGACTTATAGAACAATTCTACCCGAATGTGTATGTTCTTGCTTTTAATGAAGTAGCAAATAATGTACAAATTCAGGCACTAGGCAACATTAGTATGTAATTAATTGAGAGCAAAAGGAATTGGAACATGATGGATGATAACTTGCTAAAATCTAAAACTGTAGAAGATTTGTTTAAACTTTATCGCGAAACTGGCGATATATATATTAAACAGGAAATAGTTATGCGTTACAGCGGCATTGTTAAAACAATTGCAATACAACTTAGAGGTGTATATGTAAGTTTTACAGATATGGATGACATTATAAATGAAGGAATTATTACATTAATGCAGGCTGTGGATAAATTTGACCCTGATAAAAATGTTAAGTTTGAAAGCTATGCCTCTCTTAGAATAAGAGGAGCAATAGTAGATTTGGCAAGAAAACAGGATTGGGTACCACGTAATGTAAGAAAATTGGGGAAAGCAATTGACCAGACTTTTTCAGAATTATATTTTCAGCTTGGAAGATATCCCACAGATGAAGAAGTTGCAGGTCATCTAGAGATTACCGTAGAAAAATATTATAAAGCATTAGGTGAAACAAATTTATTTAATATTTTATCTCTTGATGCACTTGTGGATGGTATTCAGGAAGAAGGACAGAATGACAAGTTTCTAAAAGATCATAATTCAGAAACTATGCCGTCGACGAATCTGGAACAGAAGGAATTACAGACTATACTGAAGAATTCAGTAGAAAGTCTGAGAGAAAATGAACAAATGGTAGTTTCACTATATTACCGAAAAGAACTTAGCATGAAGGAGATTGCTAAGGTTATGGGAATAAGTGAGCCAAGAGTGTCTCAATTACATTCTGCTGCTTTAAAAAAACTTAGGGTTAATTTAGAAAGTTACTATACCGCATAAAAGGAGAATAATAATGTTTAAAGGCTTTTATATGGCGACGTCAGGTATGCTGACCCAGTCAAGAGTATTGAATAACATCAGTAATAATATGTCAAATGTATCTACACCGGGGTATAAACCTCTTTGAACATAATATTGTCCGTGATCGCATTGTACATACTATGAAAACT
>CAURED010000016.1:0-100169 GCA_963524205.1 uncultured Aminipila sp. | reverse complement strand
GAATATAAAAGTAACACACAATAGGCTCCATGCAAAGCCAGATGTTTTGGGCGACGCTTGCATGGAGTAGTATAAGTCGCTAATTTTACTGGCTTTGCTTCTTAACTATTAATAGCGAGGAGGAAGCCTACATGAAACAGACAAAAACGAAATATGGAAAAATAAAACAAATAGTATCAAATTTAAAATTACCTGATTATAGATACGAACAGCTTACAAAAGCTATTTTTCATCAAAGAATAGATAATTTTGATGATATGCGTGTACTGCCAAAGCCGTTAAGGATGGCTTTAGTAAATGAGTTTGGAAATAATGTATCTAGTGTGATACCTGTTTTTTCACAGAACTCTAAACAAGCTCAAAAATTGTTATTCCAATTGACTGATGGAGAAAGAATAGAAGCTGTCGGACTAAAGTATAAACAGGGGTGGGAATCGTTTTGTATTTCTTCTCAATGTGGTTGTGGTTTTGGATGCCGTTTTTGTGCGACGGGAAGTGCTGGATTTAAACGCAATCTTACTGCTGATGAGATAACTGACCAATTACTTTATTTTTATTTTAATGACCATAGATTGAATAGTATTTCATTTATGGGAATGGGTGAGGCTTTTGCAAATCCGGAGTTATTTGATGCAATAAAAATTTTAACTGATCAAAATTTATTTGCGTTAAGTCAACGAAGAATTACTATTTCAACAATTGGCATTATACCAGGAATTCAAAGATTGACTAAAGAATTTCCACAAGTGAATCTGGCTTTTTCGCTTCATTCACCATTTGAGAGTCAACGAAGTGAGTTAATGCCTATAAATAAAAGATTTCCATTAAATGAGGTAATGAAGACATTGGATGAACATATCATTCATACGGGAAGACGAGTGTTTATTGCTTATATTATGCTTGAAGGAATTAATGATTCGGAAGAACATGCAAAGGCAGTTGTAGGTTTATTGAAAAATCGTGGTTCATGGGAGCATTTATATCACATTGATTTGATACCTTATAATTCTACGGACAAAACAACTTTTAAATTTCAATCTTCAAGTGCTATTAAGCAATTTTGCAATACACTAAAGAAAGCTGGGATTAGTGTAACTGTTAGAACACAATTTGGTTCTGAGATTAGTGCTACTTGCGGACAGTTATGTTATAAAAATGAATTATGATGTTAGTTCAAAAATATTCATTTAAGTAACAAATAGTCTCATTTCAAAGGTCTTGAAGATTTTTAATTAAATATTGAGGAGTCTGTATGTCCCTCAAACTTTAGATTTGAGGGACTTTTTGATTAAGATGAGTAAATTTTTATGCAACACTAAAGTGGCTTGTATAAAATGATGAATATACTAGGAGGATTTACTATATGGAGCTGAAGCAGTTAACAGATCGTGTTTTTTATACTATGCATAATAAAGAGGCCGATAGGCCAGTTCTTGGATATATAAATGGACAAAAGTATTCTTTAATGGTGGATTCAGGTAACTCTAGAAGACATGTTAAATTATTTAATGATTCTATAACTAACGAAGGGTTAAGGAAACCAGACTTTATTGCAATTACACATTGGCATTGGGATCATACTTTCGGTATGAATGCTGTGGATGGAATTACATTGGCTCACAAAAAAACAAACGATAAATTAGCAGAAATAGCAAAGTGGAAATGGACAGATGCCGAAATGAGAAAGAGGTTAGATTGATTGAGTCCGAAAGATGAAGTGGCATCAGAAACAGGACTGAAAAATTCTATTTTTATTGCCACTTTAAGGGACTTTGATAAACTAGTTGGTATGGGAAGAATTATAGGAGATAAAGGCTGCTTTTATCACATAGTAGATATCGCTGTTACGCCCTCACATCAGGGAAAAAGATTGGGTAAATTAATTATGTCAGAAATAAATAAATATCTGGATCATAATATTCCCAAAAGTTCTTATGTAAGTTTAATTGCTGATGTTCCGGCAGATAGATTATATAAAAAGTTTGGGTTTGAGTATTCGGAGCCTAAGTCTGTTGGAATGGCCAAAAGATATTAAGGTACATTTACACAATACTATACCGCCAAGGTCCCACCAGCGTCAAGCGGCATCTTTTTTGTATCCTTAAGGCACGTTGAAGTCGTAACACTGCTTACAAAATAAGCAGATGTACGTCTCATGCAAAGAATCCCCAGCGTCGAAGTGCTGGCAGGTTTTTATTAATATAGATACTAAATAAAGAAGGAGGGTAAATAAAATGGGTGATAAAAGTTCAAAGTGATCTAAACCTTAATTTAATTGGTTGATTCTAAAATATTGATTTATATGCTTGTATCAAACCTAGCTGGCCCTCCAAAGGGGCTAGTATAAAAGTGGACGGAATTCAAAACAGATGGAAAGATACATCGTGCCCAGCGCAATTAGCCCAAGCACTAAAAGAAGAGTTACAAAACAAAAATCTTGTTTTAGATTTAATTCTCACAAAAGGAGTTTTTCAAACATTTTTGTATCTTGGAGTAATTAATATAATATTAATTGTGCTTGGGGCACAAACTTTAGTAATACCTCCAAGAGGTCATGAAATCACCGGAGTTACGGAAACGGTAGAATCAGACAGTAAGGATTATACAAGCTTTTTTAAACATATGAAGAAAAACTATATTTTGCTGTAGAATAAAAATGGATTAACAGGATGCCATAATTAATTTAAGTTATCTCTTGTAGTTTAGGAAAACTATAAGGGATAGCTTTTTATTTTAAAATTTCCTGTATGCCACTTTGTATCTTTTATCTGGGGATTGTAAAAACCTCTTCTATAGATGATTCTATTGGAATGTTTATGTTAATTAACCGATCATCTTTAAAGAAGCCATCTTTAGTCTTAAAGCATTTGGTGGAGTTAACAATTAATAAGTTTAATCAAGATTACCAGAACTACCTACCCCTTTATCACCCAATGAGGTATGTTTTGCTTGATAGTGTATCAGGAATAATGTATTGTTAAATTGTAGAATGTAAAACTAATAACCCATGTGGAGACGGTTGTATTTCTTCACAGAAATAATTAAAAAAGGTTAGTAAGATTAAAATGTGAGGTAAAAAATTTAAATGATAAAAACTAAAATGCGAAACTTCATACTCTTAGGAACTATTTTATATACGGTGTTAATTTTATACTTCCTGTTCTTTGCTTTTAATAGAGCAGATCAAGCAACCAGTATTTACGGTTACAAATTTATGTTGGTTCCAGAAGCGGTTCCGCTAAGATTTCCACAGCTTTCTTTTTCATGGTTATATGATTTTGGAAACATAGCAGCATTTATACCTTTTGGTATATTAATACCGTTATTATTTCGTATAGATTTTAGAAAGTTCATAATTTTTTTTATCTTAGTGATACTTTTTTTGGAAACGTTGCAATCGATAACTTTTCTGGGTACCTTTGATATCGATGATGTTATATCCAATACATTAGGCGCAATCGTAGGATTTATAGGTTATCGAGTAGGGTTTTCTTCAAAAATTACTCCCCAAAAGTTTATTGCTTCGATTCTATCTATTTTTTTACTAATCACTGGTATTATGGTTGTCTCTGAAGCAATTAATTTTATGGCTCAGAAAAGAGAAGGATCAATTCAATCATTAAGTAATTTTGAAGAAACGAATAACAGCATAGCAAAAACTAAAAAACTTCCAAGTTTTACTGTGTTAGGTAATAAAGTAGAGCCTAAATGGAACTTGTATAGCAGTGAAGATGGAAAAAGTAAAGAATACACCTATCATTTAGGGAATAAAAAAGATGTAATGTTCTATGCTTATTATGGTATCCCTGATAATGTGGATTTTAAAGGTGAGGTCTCTATCATAGCAGACGGAAATTTTTTCTTCCAATGCAGTGATGAATACGCTGAAGATATAGTACCTGCACAGATGCACTTTGACCAAATAAATGAGATTAAAATTATAGTAACCGGAAACGCTAAAATATGGGATGTTGGAATTACAGAAAGTAAGCATTGCTGGGAATGAATATAAACTGAAACGCTACTGAGACTTAGTGCAGTTGGCATGAGGCCCAAAAAATAAGTTAGTCAAATAGATGACATTGGCTTTTATATAGTCATAGATTCTTGATGACTCACTGAATGGTGGGTGATATAATATTATAGAAATTGAAACTGAAATCAAGTTTTCAAATATAAAAGAAGATATAATATATGGGCAGGGAGTGAACAGGATTGTCTGTTAAAACAATTGAAAATATGGTAAATTGGATTGAGGAAAATTTAGAAGAATGTCCAACATTAGAAGAAATGTCCGATTTCGTAGGGTATTCACCTTGTTATTGCTCTACTAAGTTCCATGAATATGTTGGTGTTTCATTCAAAGATTATATTCAGAAGCGTCAGCTAAGTATGGCAGCGGTGGCGTTACAGAAAACGAAGTATCGAATTATTGACATTGCTATACAATATGGGTTTTCATCACATGAAGCATTTACAAGGGCTTTTGTACGTACTTATGGTTATACACCCTTTCAATACCGTAAATTGTTGCCGGAAATCTTAACATTTGATAAAGCTCAAATAGATATTTGAACACTCCTCAGTAAATATAAGGAGTGTTTTTTATAATGCTAAAAAAAATTGGACGAAATGATTTATGTTGGTGTGGAAGTGGAATTAAGTATAAAAAATGTCATGAGTCTTTTGACGAAAAGTTATCATGGTACAAAACCCAAGGCTGTATTATTCCACCCAGAAAAATCATAAAAACCCCAGAACAAATTATTAGGATTAGAGAAAGTGGAAAAATCAATATAGCAGTTTTAGATTACATATCTGAACAGCTACATATAGGAATGACAACAGAACAAATTGATCTTTTGATTCATGAAAAAACGGTGGCTTTGGGTGGAATTCCAGCAACACTAAATTTTGAAGGCTTTCCTAAAAGCATATGTACATCAATCAATAATCAAGTATGCCATGGCATACCATCAAGCGATGTTCTGCTTAAAGACGGAGATATTATAAACATTGATGTTTCTACAATATACAGTGGATTTTTTTCGGATTCGTCAAGAATGTTTTGTATCGGAAATGTAAGTCCTGAAAAAAACAAACTGGTGGATGTGGTTAAGGAATGCATTGAATTAGGATTAGCACAGATAAAGCCATGGGGATTTTTAGGTGATATGGGGCAAGTCGTGCATGAACATGCTATGAGTAATGGATATACAGTTGTACAGGAAATAGGCGGACACGGTATTGGCTTGCAATTTCATGAGGAGCCGTGGGTAAGCCATGTTTCAAAGAAAGGAACAGAAATGCTCTTAGTCCCGGGCATGGTATTTACGATTGAGCCAATGGTAAACATGGGAACTAGTGAAATTTTTGTAGATGATAATGATGGCTGGACAGTTTATACGGCAGATGGAATGCCATCTGCCCAATGGGAAGTTATGGTTTTAGTCACTAATGAAGGATATGAGCTATTAGCCTATTAACAACAAATACTCTGTTATTTACCCTAGAATTGCTTCATGTAATTCTTTTATTGCTATAGGTATATCTTCAAGCCTTATACTTCCAAAACCGAGCATTATTTGATTTTTTGGACAACGATTTTTTTGTATCCAGTAAATATCAATAGGATAAATTGTCACACCATTATTAGAAGCCTTTTCAATTAATTCTGTCTGATTATATGAACAGTTTATGCTTAGTAATATGTGTAAACCGGCACTACTACCGTGTATTGTAGCATCTTTTTTAAAAATATTTTTTATGGAATAACACAATAGTTCATGTTTCTTTTTGTAATATGTTTTTAATATATTTTGATGTTTTTCAAAATAACCATTTTCAAAGAATTCGGACAATGCAATTTGTAGAATTTTAGGAACAGTGCAATTAGTCAATTTAAATAATTGATTATACTTTTTATAAATATTTTTTGGTAACACCATATATGATATTCTAAAATCTGGTGATAGGGATTTTGAAAAAGTACCTAAATATATCGTTCGCATATTTTTGTCTAACGATTGAAGGGAGGGAATGGGTAACATATTATATCGTAGTTCGCTGTCATAGTCATCCTCTATAATGTAGCTGTTATTGTTATTAGCCCAAGCTAATATTGAAAGACGCTTCATAATTGGAAGTACACTTCCTGTAGGAAATTGGTGAGAAGGAGTAACGTATAATAAAGTAGTATCTAATTTAGATAATTCATCGATATTGATTCCATCATCTTCAAGTAATATAGGATTAATATTGTAATTGTTAGCTTCAAATATGACTCGGGTACCATCATAGCCGGGCTCCTCCATAGAAAAGGAATATTGTTGATTTGGAAATAATTTCGTAAGGATTTGTAAAGACTGCTGGTGACCACTGGTAATAACAACCTGTTCAGAAGAACATTGTACGCCTCTTGCTTGATATAAATAATGTGCAATTGCTGTTCTAAGTCTAAGATCTCCCTGTTTGTCCATGTAGGTTAGAGCAGGTTGGGCAACAATAGAGTCAAGAGCAAAAATCATACATTTACGCCAAGTGTTAATAGGAAAAATATTTGTATCTATACTCCCATACTGAAAATCAAAATTATTAGCCTTTAATATTTTAGTCTCTACTGGTGTATGACATGGGGAAAAATCTGAATTAGAATTATCTACCAAAGTTAATGTCGAAACTGGATTCACATAAAAACCAGAGCCTGTAGCTGCGCGAATATAACCTTCTATCTCTAGTTGATGATATGCTAATGTTACGGTATTTCTTCCCAAATGCAACTCGGCCGCAAGGGTGCGGGTAGGAAGAAGTCTACTATCTGGTTTTATAATACCATTCAATATATCATTTTTTATTTGTAAATAAATTTGTTCATATAACGATTGTTTTGAAGTGCGATTTATATCCAACATTTTTTTTCTCCTAGTGTAATATGTAAATTGGTTCCATTAAAAACTCAAACATTGGCGCTTTAATTTAGACCAATTATAACATATAATGAATCTAAAACAAATAAATGAGTGTAAAATGCAGAACAAAATATCAATGAATATTGTTACTGGGAAATATGATTAGAAAGGAATAAGCATGATCGACGAGGACTTTAAATTATCTGAGAAGCAAATGGAGAGTTATCTATCAAGACTTGGGGTTAATAAAATGGCGCCTACTGTAGAGAACTTGAAAAAACTGCAAACAATCCATATTTCTAAAATACCCTATGAAAATTTATCAATATTAATGGGAGAACCAATATCTTTAAATGGAAGTGACTTGTTCCATAAAATAATCAAAAATAAAAGAGGGGGATATTGTTTTGAGGTAAACGGATTGTATAACTTTTTCTTAAAGGCATTGGGATATAAAGTAACTACATATAATTGCAGGTTTATTTTTGAACATAAAGACGTTCAGATAAGGAGACATAGGATTCTAAAAGTTGATTTTAGTAACGTTTCTTATATAACAGATGTAAGTTTTCGCAATGAATTTCCAAGATGTGCGATGAAATTTATTTGTGATGAAGTGCAAAGCGATGGTATCTCAAAATATAAATTTACTAAAGACAGTTATTATGGTTATGTGATGTGGCAGAAAAGGACAGGAAAAGACTGGACAAGAATTTTCGGATTTGATGAAAGCCCACAATCGGAGATTGATTTCTTTTTACCTAACTATTATTGTGAAACACATCCGGAGTCTCCTTTTATTACTTGTGCACACATGTCCATTTGCCCTATTAATCAGCATATAACAATAGAAGGGCGCACATTGGTAATATCTGAAAAAGATAATATATTAGAAAAACAAATGCTTAAAACAAAAGATGAATTTATGTATGTTTGTAAAGAATATTTTAATATTGACATTAACGACAAGATGATTGCTTTAATGGTTGATAGATGTCCAGATATGAGGTGGCTGCTAGAAGTGTAGATGAGCCTGTGCAATAAATCAGCTTAACGAAGTTGTTAGGGTGATTTTTTTGTGCCCAAAAGCGATATTGTTTTACAGATTTACATAATAGATTTAAATAGCTATACCAAATGTTGTAAAAAAACATATACTATTGTGATAGTGTTTTAAAAAGAGTTCTATCAATTATTTAAGAGCGGAGGCTTTATTTCATTTATGAAAGATATGAAAATAACTTACCAAGACGCCCTTGTCGAGGATATTAAATTAACTTACCAAGATGCCCTTACTGAAGATATTGATTTAAACTCCTTGGCAGTCTCAGAGGAACCGACTGAAAAGAACTTTATAGTCACTTCGCAGGATGATTCATTCGTTGCGATTTCAAAGCCTAATCTTGCTTATTTAGCTACAACTTCAAAAATCAGTTTTAGCGATATTCCTAACGGTGCCGTTGTTAACTCAATAACTGATGGTTTTCAGACTATAGAATTCAGTTCTGGAATGCGAAAGATTTCGTCAACAGGAATTAATAACTGGGGAGTTCCTCCATTTACGGAAGATCCTACGCCAGAAACATTGATCTCCGGTTTTTCCGCAACTTCAATGACATGGGAGTTGTCACGACCATCAAAGATTTTTGGTTTTGAATTGATGCCTAATTTATTTGGAACCTACACCTATCGGGTTGAATTCTTTACGAGGGCAACTCTTGTAGGAAGTATCACCCGTACAATAACAGTGCCAGGTCCACCAATTGGTCCAGCAACACAAGGAGCCCGTTTATTCGCAGCAATTACAGATGGTCCTGGGTTTGATCGTATCGTAATTACGAGCCTAAGTGGTAATACTCTTGGGTTTCTTGTTGCCCAAGTGCGTTACCAAAGCTGCGTAACGTTATGTAACGTAATCACTAAGGATATAGTAACAAAAGGAACAAGAATTCCTGTAACATGCTGCAGCAACATTCCTGGATATGAAGTGATTTGTGTCTCCAATGAGATAAAGGCCAAGATTATATCAACCTGTTGTGACATTCATGAAGACTTTATCTGTCCGACCTACGGACCTATTGCAGGAGTTAAGACAGCAGACGTAAAAATCTTTGCTGAGCTACAAATCCCAGTGACTATTCGAGCAAATGGTTGCACACCTATCACAACGCCGTTTACTTGTGTTGAATGTGTTGTCTTCTCTATCGATAATGTGTTTATTTCAAGTGAAATTAAGAATTGTGAAGTGATTTGTGTAACGGATGTTGTAGGGACCGACTTTAGAATTATTCCTACTGCTCCGGGAACACCACATTGCTGCGTTGAAGGCTTTGCTTCCATTACTGCAAAAGTATCTGGATGTGTAATGACCAACAGTATTAAAGTAATAAAGTGCCCTTAATATGTAATATTTTATAAGGCGAGTTTTGAGAAAAACAACCTTCAAATGCGCTTAAACCAACGATTTGAAGGTTGTTCTATTGTAAGCTGAATTAATTTTCCAACTTTCCAGAAAATTTCCTGCGGTTTTTGTGTTATATTAACCTTTTCAGGCAAAGATTTTACTGCCATGATTGAATAATACCTACAATTTCATATGGAATTTGACACCTGCCGTTTTTGCATAGTATTGGTGAGTCCAGTTTGTATTACGGCTCTAAGCATAGAGTATTCTTTTCCAATGGCAATGAATCTAATTTGTATGGCGATTATTGGACTTGTGTCTTTAATAGGTATTATCTATGCTGCAAAAAACCAAGAGGCATAAAAGAGTATTGACCTTTTTATGAAATAAGGGTATAGTTATATTACCAATGGTAATTACCATCGGTAATATAACTATATAGGCGGTTGAAATGAAGAAAAATATAACGAAAGAACAGATTATTGCAACAGCACTTGATTTAACAAAAACAAACCAAGATATTCGAAGCATAAACTTAAGAAAAATAGCTCGTACTATTGGGTGTGCCCATACAAATCTCTATAATTATTATCCGTCATTAATTGACTTGCTTTGGGATGTGCATGTTGCAATTCAAGAATATTTTATTGTAGATTTGTCATCACGCTTGGCAAAAGTTCAAGAGTCAGAATTAAAACTGCATTGCTTCTTTGAAACATTTATTGATGTGTATCTGACCCATGTTGGCTGGTTCAGGCTTGCATGGGTAGATTATATTGGTGCTGATCGACCGGAAAGTAATAAAGTTGCTACTGATAAAATTGTTGATGAATTGGTTGATATATTAATAAATATTTGTTTCGACTTATTCCAAAGTAAGCTTAATAAGGAAAAAATGAAATGTATTTTTCATAATGTCCATTGTTATATTATAGGGGAGATTTCAAATTTTATAAACGGAAGAAGGATACATCAAGATGAAGAGGCATTGAGGCAATATGTTTTGATGACATCAACATCCATTTTTAAGCTGTGCTTGGACAATGAAATTAAATAATTACCAAATAGAACATAGGCTATATTAGCCTTAATAGGAGTTTTGATAATTAATTACGAGTTAGCGAAAGGAGTTAATAGTAATATGGAAAGTAAAGTTGAGTTTAGCAAGGGTGAGTTTCAACTGCATCAAAATCCTAATTTCAATTATCAGTTAAACCGTACTTATAACGTAAGCAACGGAAATCTTGATGAAATGGTAGAACTTGCTGGGAAATTAACCAGTATTAGAGACTGGGAGAAGGAAATGAAAACTCTTGCCGAAAAGGCATTATCAGAAGAAAGAATTAAAGACGCTATTGCATATTTCAGGATGACTGAATTTTTCATGTATGACGGTAATCCTGATAAAATTAAAGTATATGATAAATCCATAGAATTATTTTACCAGTATCATGATAAATTGTTTAAAACCGGCATGTTAACGCTTGATCACGTTCCTTTTGCGCAGGGATATCTGCCTGTGATACATACCAAGCCCGAAGGAAAATGTGTGGATACCATTTTGATACATGGGGGATTCGATTCATATATGGAAGAGTTTCTGCCTTCCCTGATGTATCTTCGCGAAAACGGATTTGAGGTTTATTTGTTCGAAGGACCGGGACAAGGTAACGTTTTAAGGAAGCAGGGCATCAACTTTTCAGTAGAATGGGAGAAGCCGATTAAAGCAATACTGAATTATTATGATTTAAATGACGTAACAATCATAGGCATATCCATGGGAGCTATTCTGGCACCAAGGGCTGCTGCCTTTGAAAATCGAATAAAAAGAATTGTAGCATGGAGCGTATGTACCAACATGCTCGAACTACTGCTGGATGCCACATCGGAAGAAGAGCGAAAAGTTTTAACAGAGCTATTGGCAAAAGGGGATAGAAATACAATAAATCAAATCATGTACAGTTTGATGGAAAGAGAGCCTTTAATCGATTGGGGTATGCATCACGGCTTTTATAACATGGGGGTAGATAACCCTTATGACTATATGCTGGCGGCAAACAGGTATGAATATAAGGA
Source organism: uncultured Aminipila sp. (assembly GCA_963524205.1). Taxonomy (GTDB): domain Bacteria; phylum Bacillota; class Clostridia; order Peptostreptococcales; family Anaerovoracaceae; genus Aminipila. The sequence continues at coordinate 88,781 of CAURED010000016.1, read as the reverse complement.
TGTTGCCTACAAAATCACTCAGGATTTCTTATTGCTGGGTGCCGAAAAAGACCACTTAATACGGATAGAAAAGTATAAAGACGTTATTGACAGCCTTATAAATGTAAAATCGTTAACATACAGAATGTTTACAGCAAAAGAGAATGCTGCAAGCCACTGCAATACTGGAAATCCAAAGCTAGTCCTAGATACAATAATTTCTTGGATTAAAATGATAAAAAGCCATCAATAGTACATACTTTATTTCGATGCAACAATTTTAATTTTGCTTATTACGTTATTAGCTACAACGTAAATATTGAATGAAACATTAAGGCTATCAGCAACAGAAAATATATTAATAGCGGCGGAGTCGTTAAATATTGGTTCATGTTGGATTGGTACATTTCTCTCACTTTTTGCTTCAGAAAAAGGTGAAGAATATAAAAAAGAGCTGGGTATACCTGAAGGTTATAACCTAATAAGCGCAGTCACGCTTGGATATAAGGAAACCGAGAATGCAGCTGTACCGTCTAGAAGAAAAGATGTTATTAATTTTATCAAGAGAAGATGATCTCGGTTTATATATGAAAACAACGGAACTCTGTGTTTGAGCACTAGGAGGCAGAAAAACTCTGCCTCCATTTTTTTATACCTCAGCTTGTATATTTCCGTTAAAAGAAATATAATAAAATTATGGAGGTGTTATGCGTGGATTATATAACGACAAAAGAAGCAGCGAAAAATTGGGGAATCACAGACAGAATGGTAGTGTACCATTGCTCCGCTGGGCGTATTAAGGGGGCTAGAAAAATGGGAAATACATGGCTTGTTCCGGGTGACGCTGAAAAACCGGCTGATGGACGATATAGGGGCAGTAAAGTGAAGGATGGTGATAAATAGATGAAACGGATATTTTTGGTTGAGGACGATAAGGCAATCGCTAAAAACCTTATACTTTTGCTCCGCTCGGAGGGATTTCTAGTCACCCACGCGCCTACGCAGGGTGCCGCCCTTGCCGCCCTTGTTGGGAATAAATTTGACTTGGCGCTTGTTGATATTTCTTTGCCTGACGGAAACGGTTTTACAGTTTGCACGGAAATCAAAGAAACGCAAGATATTCCAGTTATCTTTCTGACGGCTTTCGGAGATGAGTCGAGTGTTGTTACCGGGCTGAATATGGGTGCAGACGACTATATCACCAAGCCCTTTCGTCCGCGTGAATTAATTGCGCGAATTAGAACCGCTCTGCGAAAACGCGGGCATTCCGGGTCGGACTTTGAAATTCGAGGGCTTCATGTGGATACGGGAAGCGGTGTTGTGAAAAAAAATGGCAACGAGGTTTTTCTTTCTGCATTAGAATACCGCTTGCTGCTGGTGTTTATTAGTAACCCTAAAAGTATTATCACAAGGGGCAGGCTGCTTGACGAATTATGGGATGCGGCTGGGGAGTTTGTCAATGACAATACATTGACCGTGTACATCAAACGCTTGAGGGAGAAGATAGAGAATAATCCAGCCAGTCCGCAAATCATTTTGACCGTTCGCGGGACGGGGTATAGATTGGGGGGCGAGTATGCTTCGGAATAGAGAGTTTCGGCGGTTTGCCATTTTGTTCTCATTAATGGCTGCCGCGGCTGTAATGCTGGGATTTGTAATAAACATTGCGGCGGGAATCCTTGCCATTGCTTCTGCTGCCGCCTTTGGCACAGCGTTTTTCGGGTTTACCAAAGCCCGGTACAAAAGCATAGCGCGGATTTCAAATCAAATCGACCTTGTGCTTCATAATGCTGATCGTCAGTATATTGGTGAATCAGACGAGGGCGAACTTTCCATTCTGCACAGCGAAATAACAAAAATGATGCTGCGTATTCGGGAGCAAAACGACGCGCTAAAAAAGGAAAAACAACATCTTGCCGATTCGTTGGCCGACATCGCTCACCAACTCCGAACCCCACTCACATCCGTCAACCTCATTCTGTCATTGTTAGCGAGTAACCCTGATGAAAACCAACGGAAAGCATTTGTGCGGGAAACAGAGGAATTGCTTGAGCGGATGGATTGGCTGATTACTTCCCTACTAAAATTATCCCGCTTAGACGCGGGCATCGTGGTGTTCCAAAGCCAGCAGATAGATGTAAGTAACTTGATATGCGCCGCGCTTCGCCCATTCTTGATTCCAATGGAGCTGCATGATATTACTGTTCAAACAGACGTGCCGGAAGGTATGATGATTCAGGGGGATTCAGGCTGGCTTTCGGAAGCAATTCAAAATATCCTTAAAAATTGTATGGAAAGTGCAGGTGAGAGCGGGAAGATTGAGATTGTCTGCGGGGATACCCCTTTGTTTAGCGCAATTACCATCCACGACAGCGGTGCGGGCTTTGAAAAAGAAGATTTACCTTGTTTGTTCGAAAGGTTTTATCGTGGCAAAAGTTCCAACGCTACCGGATATGGGATTGGATTGGCTCTCTGCAAGATGATTATAACGAGGCAGGGCGGGACGATTACCGCAAAAAATCATTCCCAGGGCGGTGCAATATTTGTGATTTGTTTTCCAAAGTGACGAATCTCTCACCTGAAAGTCACAGAGATGTAAGTTGTAGGTTCTATTATATGGGTAAACCATGAGAAAGGAGACTCACATAATGGAGTTTTTAAAAATTGAAAATTTATGCAAAACCTACGGTAAGGACGAAAATCAAGTTGTCGCTCTTGACCATGTTTCTCTAACCATCGAAAAGGGAGAGTTTACCGCAATCATAGGTTCCTCAGGCTCGGGCAAATCCACATTGCTTCACAGCATCGGCGGCGTGGATGTGCCGACAAGCGGAAAGGTATATTTGGATGGGCAGGATGTATATGCCCAGAGCAATGAAAAACTCGCGATTTTCCGCAGGCGGCAGGTGGGACTGATTTACCAGTTTCATAACCTCATTCCTACTCTGAATGTGGTGGAAAACATCACCCTGCCTATCCTGATGGACAAGCGCAAGGTCAACGAGGAGCGGCTGAATGACCTGCTTGAAATGATTGGATTAAAAGACCGAAAAACGCATTTACCCAATCAGCTTTCAGGCGGTCAGCAACAACGTGTTTCCATTGCACGGGCTTTGATGAATGCCCCGGCGGTCATGCTAGCTGACGAACCCACAGGCAGCTTGGACAGCCGAAATGGACATGAAATCATCAAACTGCTGAAAGAAAGCAATAAAAAATATGGGCAGACCCTGATTCTCGTTACCCATGACGAAAATATAGCCTTGCAGGCAGACCGCATTATCGGTATATCAGATGGCAAAGTAGCGAGAGACGAGAGGGTACGGTCATGAATATTTTTAATAAAGTCACCCTGCAAAGCTTGAAAAAAAGTCGCACCCGAACCATTGTAACGGTGATTGGAGTGGTTCTGTCCGCCGCCATGATTACGGCAGTCGCTACCTTTTCAGTATCCCTGCAAAGCTATTTGATAAACGGTGCAGCTGCTAAATATGGTGATTGGCATATTGAAATCCCGGACGCAGATTCCTCCTTTGTGCAGGAACAGGCAGAGGACAGCCGGGTGGCAGATGTTGTAGAGCTACAGAACATCGGCTATGCCACATTGGAAGGCGGACAAAATCCAGACAAGCCATATCTTTTTATTACCGGATGGAACGAGGAAGCCCTAAATACTCTACCGATCAAACTGCTTTCAGGCAGACTGCCGGAGAACAGCAGCGAGGTTGTGATACCAGCTCATATTGCGGCAAACGGGGGCGTGAAAATTTCGGTGGGAAACATACTCACCCTCGCGGTCAGCAACCGCATGAGCGGCGATCAGAAGCTCAGCCAGCACGACCCGTATCGTGTCGGGGAAGAAACGCTTGTACCCATGACAGAGAAAACATATACGGTTGTCGGCATCTGTGGGCGACCGGCAATCGAGGAGTATGCTGCACCTGGATACACTTTAATTACAACAGAGGATACAGCCGCAGCGGACAGTCGTAGCGTATTTATTACGCTGAAGAACCCATATCAGGTTCATTCTTATGCAGACAGCATACCAGACAATAACAGTTACGTTTTGAACGATGATGTACTGCGTTTTATGGGACTTTCAGGGGAAAAGATGATTACAGTTCTTCTTTACTCGATTGGCGGCATTTTGATTGCCCTGGTTATGCTCGGCTCGGTATTCCTGATTTATAATTCATTCAACATATCGCTGAACGAACGCACACATCAGTTTGGAATTCTTATGTCGGTAGGTGCCACGGAAAAACAGCTGCGCAATTCTGTGCTGTTTGAGGGACTTTGCATCGGTACAATCGGTATTCCGATTGGCATTTTCGTCGGGGTACCAAGCATTAAGCTTCTGCTTACTTTTGTGGCAAAGAATTTCGCAAATGCTATGTATGACAATGTACCGCTGACTTTGGTGGTGTCTGTTCCTGCTCTTGTTGCTGCTGTGGTTATCAGTATGATCACCATTCTGATTTCGGCCTATATCCCAGCAAAAAAGGCCGCCAGCATGCCCGTGATGGAATGTATCCGCCAGACAAACGAGGTCAAGGTGGAAACCAAAGCCATAAGAACCTCAAAGCTCACGGAACGTCTTTACGGTTTAGAGGAAACGCTTGCGTTAAAAAACTTTAAGAGAAACAGGCGGCGTTATCGCAGTATTATCCTGTCACTTACATTAAGTGTCGTATTGTTTGTGTCGGCAAGCTCTTTCGGAACCTATCTAAATCAGATTGCGGAGAATTCATCTGTGGTAAGTGAAGACTATGACATCTGTTTCGATACCCGAGACATGGAGGAAATTGAACTGTTGCAGCTTTATGATGAGATGAAAAACGTCGTCGGCGTTACTAAAAGCTCTTATCAGGCACTTTCGACTTATTCCTGCGTACTCAATACAAGGGATTTGTCAAGTCATTTTTTGAATGAGTACGGCGAGCCCATTGGTTATGATGGGGCAAGTGAAACGGTCGAAGTGCAGCTCAATATTCAATTTGTTGAGGACGGCGTCTATCAGAACCTGCTTGAAGGCCTCGGCCTGTCCGCAGAGGAATACACCGGGCAGGACAAAAAAATGATCATGGCAGGAATATTGCCTGATCGTTGGTATACGCAGGAAAAACCTATGGAATTTACGCTCCGCTCCAAGACCGGGGATGAGACGAAAACAATCTGTGCAACCTTTGTAAAAGACTACCCGGATTTGCTGCCCTCGGAACCAGGTGAGTGGACTGGATACACTCTTATGGTGATAGCCCCTTACGAGGTAAAGCCGCAGTTTGACGCACTCGGTTCGACTGTAAAGCCTACAAAGCTGGGTATGACCTTCCAGTCAGAAAATCCCGGTCAGTCTGCAGCTGGAATGCAGACGATGATTGACGGGGCCAGCATTAACGCCGACTATCATCTGTACAATGTCTATGGGATACTGGAGCAAAACCGTAATATCACATTCATTGTCAATTTGTTCTCGGTTGTCTTTATCACCATGATTTCCCTGATTGCGGTTGCAAACGTCTTCAACACGATTTCCACCAATATCAAGCTGCGCAGACGGGAATTTGCCATGCTCCGTTCTATTGGCATGTCTGACCGGGATTTCAATAAGATGATGCGCTTTGAATGCACTCTCTATGGAGCGCGGACGATGCTCTGGGGTTTGCCCATCTCAGGAGTCCTTTCCTGTCTGATTTATAAGGGCATGATTATTGGCGGTGGAAACGTTGATTTTGTGTTCCCGTGGGGCAGTATGGCAATCAGCGTGTTTGGTGTACTCTTTATTGTATTTATTACAATGCTGTATGCCATTAGCAAGATAAAAAAAGAAAATATTATTGATGCGCTTCGGGATGATATGACTTGATAAAGTATGAATTAAGAGGCTATGTTTTAGGTCAATTTTAATGATCGATAGGCATAGCTTCTTTTTTGTATGTATAAGATACTAGTTGATAAAAATTCTGTCAGAAGGCAGTTGGGTCAGTAAAACCTAAAGCTCGATATATGGCTTCGGTGCCGGCGTTCAACCGGCTTATGGCTCATTGCACAGATGCAGTAAAAGACAGGGTTATAAGGTCTTTGTTCAAGATATAATAAAATATTGATTGTGTGATATAATCTAAACTACGAAGGCAGAGAATTTTATAAAAATCAAGATTTGAAAGGTGATAGTTATGAATAAAAGGATATTTTTTATGCTCACGTTCTTATGTTTTGTTTTAGGATTGTGTGCTTGTTCGGCAAAGCAGAACGAAGAGAATCAGAATTCCAATTCAGATTCTTCTTCTGTGACTGATCCCACCGCTGCGGCTTTGAATGTTTCTCTTGAAGAAAAACGAATTATACAAGACCAATCATTTAATGTTGAACTGAATAATTGGGGGAACGTAAGGTTTATTTCATATGAACCAGATAACAGCATTAATTTCGAAGATGTTTCATTTTATTTAATGAAAGATAATAAGCTTGTGTATTCTTTCCCATATTTTTGTGAGAATAACAGTACAGAAAATTACGTAGGCCTTTTTGATAGTGTGTCTGCGGTGGAGTTTTGTGACGTGAATAATGATTACATCAAAGATGTAATCGTGATAATTAATTACGTCACAGGTGCAGGTCCTCAGGGTATGGTTCCACGCCCCAGAGCTAGAATATTCTTAGCTGACAAAAAAGAATTTTATCTGGCAACTGACTTAATTAATGATATAACAAACAATATTGAGGAAAAAGATCTTTCAATTGCCACCATATGTGATTATCTAAAAAACAAGTAATGCTAGGCTTGATGTACATTTTTTTCCGCGCATTGAATGAATTCATTCATTCTTTATAACCCAATTTACAAAAACACGAACAAAATATCTGATTTTAATATCAAAATTAACGCAAATTCAACGTTTAAATAAAAAAAAACGAACTTTGGAATTAAAGCATATATAAAAAGTTCCTATTTTATATAAAAAATATATGTTTTTTTGTCGAAATATGGTAATATGTCTTAAAATATTATATTTCAATATTTTTAATCCAATATAAAATTCGTCAAGATACAAACTGCAGGACGGGAAACCTGGTTCATCATAATTGGTCGGGGTATCTTAAATTATTTATTGGAGGTTTTTTTATGCAGAAAAACAAGAACAACTTAAAACAACTTATTCGTGCGGGGAGAGGAATTACTCCTGCACACACCGTCGTACTTCATGGAAGTCTGGTAAATGTTATGTCAAGTGAGATTTACAAGGCCGATGTGGCAATCTATGAAGATACTATTGTAGCCATTGGCGATGTAAGTGATTACATAGGCCAGGAGACTAAGACCATTGATGCAACAGGAAAGTATTTGGTTCCCGGGTTAATTGATGGACACATTCACAGCGAGTGCAGTAAGCTTAGCATAACAAGCTTTGCAAAAGCAGTGGTACCTTGTGGGACAACCAGTATCATCTCAGGATTAGACGAATACATTTCCGTATCCGGATTAGAGGGATTACAGGAAGTATTTAAAGAGGCAAAGGCAAGTCCTTTAAAAGTATTTTGGGGTGCCCCTTACAGAACACCTTATACTTTTCCACAATCAACGGTTGCCTTTAACTTCACTCAGGAAGTTCACAGGGAAGTACAAAAGTGGCCAGAATGCTTTGGCGTTTGGGAAACAGTGCGTGAATACATACAGGAAGAAGATGATGACACTTTAGGTGCAATTGAAGAGGCATTTAAAAATCGTCTGCCAGTGTTTGGATGTGCGCCAATGGCAAGAGGCAAAGAATTAAACGGATATCTCTGTGCAGGTATCAGACTTGATCATGAAAGCTATGACCATGAGGAAGTAGTTGAAAAAATGCGTAATGGTATGCATATGATAATCAGAGAGTCTTCCGTTACACATTTTCTAAAGGAAAATATCAGAGCAGTTACTGAAGTAAACTCTGCCCTTGCACGTCGTGTAAGCTTTTGCACAGACGATGTAACAGCAACAGATGTAATAGAAAAAGGACATGTTGACAATCTTGTCCGCCTAGCTATTGCTGAAGGGGTAGCTCCTATAACGGCGATTCAGATGGCTACCATTAACAGTGCGGAAGCTTATAGAATCGATCATCTTGTAGGCTCTATTTCTCCTGGAAGATTGGCAGATATTCTTTTGGTTGACAGCCCGGAAACTTTCCATGTGGAAGCTGTTATCACAAATGGCCGCCTAGTAGCAGAAAGTGGCAAATTAAATTATGATCTAAAAGCACCAGAGAGAAGCAGTGTGCTAAGTAGTGCATTAAAATGTGCAAAAACTACAAAAGAAGATTTTGAATATAGAGTAGATCTTAAAAATGGACAAGCTAAGGTGCTTTCCATGAATGTCAAGGGACCTTTCGTTCGTAAAAGAAGAGATGTTATCTTAAATGTAAAGGACTATATCGTGCAACCGGATACGGAGCAGGATGTTCTGATGGTTTCAGTTCTTGAACGTTTTGGTCGTAATGGCAATAAATCATTAGCATTTTGTTCCGGTTGGAAGCTAAAAAAAGGTGCAATGGCTTCCTCTGCCGCACCAGATGACAACAATATCATTGTTATGGGAGCAGATGCTGCGGATATGTCCATTGCAGTAAACCACCTAATAGAAAATGGTGGAGGGCAAGTTGTTGTTGCAGACGGCGAAGTAATAGAATTCCTTTCTTTGCCTGTAGGAGGCATTGCCAGCGATTTAGAACCAGAAGAAATCGCTTATCGTGAAACATTACTGACAAAAGCAGCTAACAGGCTGGGATGTGACTTGCCAGATCCTCTTATGTATATGTTTTTCTTACCAATTACAGCCATTCCTGACTATGCAATCACAGATGTAGGGCCAGTGGACTGTATTGCACTGACAACCTTTGAACCAGTTCTTGAACTGATTCAGATAAAATAGTAAGGAGTGTCAGACAATGGAAAAGAAACAACTAAAAAAATTAATTGATATTGCTGCAGGAAGAATTTCTGCAGATCTTGTTATAAAAAACTGCAAAGTTGTAGATGTATATAACGTAGTTATTATAGAAGGCGATATTGCTCTATGTGAAGGTCTTATTGCGGGAGTGGGACATTATGAAGGACTCCATCAAATTGATGCAAAAGGTCAATATGCAGCCCCAGGTTTTATAGACAGCCATATTCATGTGGAATCTTCTTATGTCAGCCCAGAGGAGCTTGGCAGGCTCATTGTTCCCCATGGAACAACCACAATTATTGCAGATCCTCATGAAATTGCCAATGTATGTGGGTTAAAAGGCTTAGACTATATGATAAAGGCCTCAGAAGGAACGGCCTTAGACATTAAATGGATGCTTCCTTCCTGTGTGCCTGCAACGCCCTTTGAGCATGCTGGAGCGGTCATTGATGCAGAGGTCATGAAAGAGCCAATAAAACATGAAAAAATTCTTGGACTGGGAGAATTCATGGATTTCCCCGGTGTAATAGGGGCCAATGACGGTGTCTTAGATAAACTTTTGATTGCAAAAAATCAAGGGAAGTGCATTGACGGGCACAGTCCCGGAGTAACAGGCAATGCACTGAACGCTTATGCTGCCGCAAGAATTCATACAGATCATGAATGCGCTACTGTAGAAGAAATGCAGGATAGAATTGCAAGAGGTATGTATGTGTTGCTTCGTCAAGGTTCCGCTTGTCATAACCTGAAAGAATTACTAAAAGGCGTAACTCCTCTTAATAGTAGACGCTGCCTTCTTTGTGCAGATGATTGTCAGCCCAAGACGATTTTAAGTATAGGCCATCTTGATAATCACTTGCGGATTTGTGTAGGAGAGGGAATGGACCCGATTATAGCCATACAAATGGCAAGCTTAAATTCAGCGGAGTGTTTTGGGCTAGAAGACAGAGGGGCTATCGCACCAGGTCTCAGGGCAGATATCGTGCTGATGGATAATCTTACAGATTTTAAGGTTCAAAAAGTATTTATTGCGGGACAAGAAGCAGCATCAAATGGAACCTACAATTTACCGGTTAATCCATATGATATATCAGAAACAAAAGGAAGTTTTCATGTAAAGGATTTTTCAAAGGAAAAGCTGCGATTACAAATTAATTCGCACCAAGCAAATGTGATTAACATTTTGCCTGGTGGTGTGGTGACCAGTAAAGAAGTGGCAGAAATTAAACGTGATGAAAATGGAGAATTTATCTATGATCCCTCTTCTGATATTGTTAAGGTTTCAGTGGTTGAACGTCATCAGGATACAGGGAATGTAGCTGTAGCCTTATTAAAAGGATATGGCATTAGAGAAGGAGCAGTTGCACTTTCTGTAGCCCATGATTCTCATAACATCATTGTGGTTGGTGTGAATGACGAAGATATGGCATTCGCTGTAGAGCAGCTGATCAAGCAGGATGGTGGAATTATTCTTGTGAAAGATCAGAAAGTTCTGGAAAGTATGCCAATGCCTATAGCTGGGCTTATGAGCGATAGAAGTGGTGAGTGGGTTCATGAAAAGCTAACTCATATTCACAAAACTGCCCATGAAACTCTTCATATCAATCAGGATGTTGAACCTGTTATGACCCTATGCTTTATGTCTTTAGCAGTTATTCCAGAAATAAAACTTACAGACATGGGCTTGTTTGATGTAACTAAATTTGACTTTATAACGATTGAAGCTTAATAAATAATATAGGAGATATATTTATGACTAAAAGTGAAAAACGGTTAACACTCTTCAATAGAGGAGATATAGGAGGGTTAACTTATATTCTTGCAAACAATATTGTGAACTACATCATTGTTATTGCAACTCTGTCAGGGGTACTAGGCTGGCCGGCTGACCTGGTTTACGGAAGAGTTATTCCGGGCATGTCTATGGGATTATTGGCAGGGTGTTTTTACTACGCATATATGGCGGCTAAATTAGCCAAGAAAGAAGGAAGAACAGATGTAACGGCACTGCCTTCAGGCATCTCTACGCCCGCCATGTTTGTTATGTTATATGGGGTAATTATGCCATTACATTTTTCACTAAAAGATCCTTATCTTGCATGGTCTGCAGCTGTGGCAGCTTGCTTCATTGGTGGATTTGTTGAATTTTGTGGTGGTTTTATTGGGCCATGGATGAAAAAGCATATTCCACGTGCTGCGCTTCTTGGAACTGTAGCAGGAATCGGCTTTATCTGGATGGCTACACAAGGTGTTTTTGATTTATTTGGAGATCCTATTCTTGGTCTACCTATATTCCTTGTAGGAATCGTTGGTGTTTTTGGAGGCTATTTATTTCCCAAGAGAATACCACCATTTGCCGTTGCTATTGTAGGTGGAATCATTTATGCTTTGGCAATTGGACGTACCCATGTTGATTTTACAGGTGTCGGCTTATTTATACCAAATCCTGTTACTACGATACAATCATTGATCAACGGTTTTACTGTTGTTTTACCATACCTAAGCATTATTATTCCAGTTAATATTTATAACTTTATTGAGACAATGGACAATGTAGAAGGAGCAAATGCTGCAGGCGATAATTACAGCGTTAGAGAGGCACAATTTGCAGATGGCATTAGTACTATGATTTCAGCAATATTTGGTGGTGTTGTTCCAAATACCGTTTGGCTTGGTCATGCGGGACTAAAGAAAACAGGATCCAATATAGGGTTCTCATGGGTCGGAGGAATTCTTCTTGCCCTAGCAGGTGTATGTGGACTCTTTACTTTCTTTAGCGCGTTAGTTCCACCAGCTATTGCTGCGATTACATATTTATGGTGCTCCATCATTATGCTCTCTCAATCATTCAGAGCATGTGACAAGAAGCATTACGCCGGAATCGGAATTGCTATGGTACCGCCCATTGCAGACTTTTTATATACTCAGGTTACGGGAGCGGTTGGCCTTGCAAATATATGGACAGAGAAATTGCCTTCAGGACTTGTAGGCTATGGCTCACAAGTATCCCAGCGGCTACTGGATTCAGGTGTTATGTGGAACGGTGTCCCAGCGGTAAAATCAGGGGCCATTGTCATAGGCATTATCCTTGGAACATTGACTGTGTTTATCATTGACAGACGTTTGGACAAGGCTGGCATAGCAGCGTTAGTTGGATCTGCACTTTCCATGTTTGGATTTATACATAGTGCAGGGTTAGGTTTTTATCCAACATCCCAATTTACCATAGGCTATTTAATTATGGCGGTAATGTGCTTTATCCTTCATACTGGCCGTGGCAAATGGCTGGATACTATTGATGATTATGATTATGTATAAATTATAGATTTATTAAAAAACACCATCTTGGGTTATACAAGATGGTGTTTTTTTAAAAATAGCATTATTTTTATTATGTATCCCAAAAATAGAAAAAGTTATAAACTATGGTAAAATATAAAAAAATATTGAAGAAAGAGGAGATTGTGAATATAATACAAAATAGCTAATAGACAGACAAGGGTACAAGGTATTAGTGTAGCCGAAATGGAGGGAAGATATGGGGATAAGAAAAAGAAGTTTAAAAGGTTTATGTGATGTGATACTAATAATTGGAATTGTGAGTATGTTGGTTACTATGCCAGTCACAGCTTTTGCGGATGAAAGCGGTAATAGGCAGCTAAATGATATTAATGATAAATTTAGAGTTGTAGGGTATTACTGTGGTGATGCATTTAATAATCCTATAGAAGAGGTGCAGTTTGATAAGTTTACACATATCATATACGGATTTTTAATTCCAACTAAGGATGGAGGGTTAATTCATATAGAAAAGAAGGATGAGCTGGCTGAAATAGTATCTATAGCTCACAAATCAGGTACAAAAGTTTTCATAGCAGTTGGAGGATATTCATACCAAAATACTCCCTTAAAGGAAGTTTTTGAAACGATAGGTGCAAGCAAAGATCTTCGTGAGAATTTTACAGACAATCTTTTAAAATTTGTTTTGGAAAACAAATTAGATGGAGTGGATTTTGACTGGGAATATCCAAGATATGCCACAGCTACAGATTATGAGGCTACAGTTAAACTGTTGTCAGAAAAGCTTAGAAAAGAAGGGAAAGAACTCTCTGTGTCAGTAGCAGGGACAGGGGCCGCTGATGGAGTCAATGCGTGGGAAGCTATAGCATCTATAACAGATGAAACCGTAAACTGTTTTTCGTTCATAAATCTTATGAGTTATGACCTGAATAGTGATGTCAATCACAGTCCATTATGGTTTGCAAATACCTCCATTGAATATTGGCTGAACAGGGGAGTCAATGCGGATAAAATCGTTTTAGGCATGCCACTTTATGCTGGACCAAGCTGGATTCAGTACAGGGAACTTGTAAAAAGTGAGACACAAAATGCATATCACGATTATGTGAAAACAGTCCCTCTGGAGTCATATTATAATGGATTGAATACTCTTCGTGATAAAACACTGCTTGCTTTGTCAAAATGCGGCGGGGTTATGATTTTTGATATAAACGAAGATGTGGATTGGCGTGATGAAAAGCTGGCAAAATATAGTGCAATATCTATGATTGATGAGGTTATAGGAAGGCTTTCGGGAATTACAAGAGGTAGTGTAGAGTATCATGTTACAGTTGTAATAGATAATGAAGAATTGAAGTTCTTAGAAGAAGACAACATGGGTGTACCTTTTATAGATGCGGCAAGCAGAACGGATGTGCCACTGCGAAAACCTCTTGAAAAAATAGGTGCTGAGGTGTCTTATGATGAAAAAACTAAAATGGTAAAAGCAATAAAGGAAAATATAACAGTACAGATACCAATAAATCAAAAATATATTTTGGTAAATGGTGAAAGCGTTCATATTGACAGCGGAGCAGTAATCATAGGGGGACGTACTTATTTGCCTATAAGGGCAGTCATGGAGGCTTTTGGTTACAACGTAAAATGGAATCAAACAAGTAAAACTGTGTATATTGGAAATTGAGGGGGATTGACAGTAAAATTATATAATGGTATATTTATGAAAAATATGAAAGCAAAGGAGGGCTGATAGCATATGCTTAATCCTATCGTTACTATTGCATAGCATAGGCTATTGCAACCTTGAATACAAATTCAATATGAGCTGTAAATAGCTTATGCTAGTCCTAGCAAGAAAAATAAAGTTTAGGAGAGCAATATGAGCTATATAAAAGCTACACAACTTTTGCCTATAGATTTACTTGTAAAGATACAAGAGTATGTAGATGGCAAATGCATCTACATTCCCAAATTAGATGATAATAAGCACGAGTGGGGTGCTAATACTTCCACTCGTGAAGAATTGAAAATTAGGAATAAAAGAATCTATGATGATTATATGAAGGGGCAGACTTCAGACTGCTTGTCTCAAAAGTATTTTCTTTCTGTGAAAAGCATTCAAAGAATAATCAGACAGCAAAAATAACGTGGAAATGATTAAAAGATGAGTCGATACGGTTTTACCGTATTGACTCATTTTCTTTTATTAATAGAGCATGAGGTTTATTTATACAGAATGAAATGGTACATTTGTAAATATAAAAGAAATCATAGTTAAACACCATAATAAAGGTGTTAAGTACATTTGGAAAAAGGAGATTAATATGGACGGTTATAAGGAATGGGCTCAAAATTTCAGCATGGAATGGCTTAGTGAATTATTGAACAGCATAGAAAAGAATTGCACTCAAGAAAAATGTGCATTACTTTTAGATCAATGTGGTGCATGTCATTATAAATCGATGGAACAAGTGCTAGAAAAATATGTTGGAGATTTACAAGGGTTCATTGAGTTCATGTCAAAAGAATATGGACAAATTATTACATATGATGAGACTAAAAATATAATTCTTGTTGACGAGAACAAAAAATATTGCGTGTGCCCAATATCGCAATGTATGAACGGTAAAAAAATTTCGCCAGTTCTTTGTAATTGTTCCGCAAGTATGACGGAAAAAATGATTTCAAAGATTATGGGGAAAGAAGTAGAAAGCAGGGTTGTTAGTTCCATTTTAAGAGGAGATAAATCGTGTGTGTATGAGATTACATTCTAATATTTTCCACTGAGCATACAACTAAATGATTTTAGGAAAAGAATTGACATTAATACAGTCTTTTGATAAGATAATATAGTACAGTACAAATTAATATGATATTTAAGTTTTATAGGGTTCCGCAGTTTAGAACTGGTCTGGTCCGAGATAAAACGCACAGTAATGCTGTGTTCACGGAAGGATAAAAGCCTGGGAGATATTTTAAAGATATCGCTCTGGGCTTTTTTTTATTGTTTTTCTAAAACGAAAGGAGTGTAAACGATGGAATGGTTATTTTTAATTTTAGCAGGCGGTTTTGAAGTGGGGTGGGCTTTCAGCTTAAAATACTCTCAAGGATTTACCCAATTGATACCAAGTGTAATTACGGTATTTGGAATGATATTAAGTTTCTATTTTTTATCATTGGCTTTAAAAGAGCTCCCTTTGGGGTCTGCTTATGCTATTTGGACAGGGATTGGTACTGTGGGTACTGTATTTTTAGGTATAATATTATTCAAAGAACCGTTTGATATAATGAGATTAGCTTGCATTGGACTAATTGTCACAGGCATAATAGGATTAAAACTTGTATCACCCCACTAATGTTAAGATGTATACTAAGGGGCCATCAGGCCCTGACACATTTTTCAAAGCAGTAAATAAGTGCATAGAACCCCATATACTGGGGAACGGCGAAAAACACATCCTAATCTCTTGCCTTACTTGTATCCCGAAGCATATGTTGTAATATTGCTATAATAAACGCGGCAAGCAAGGAATTAAGGAAACCGCCCATACTTACACCAGAGACGAAACCGTCTGCTATCATGATGGTCCAGGCGTTTACAACAAAGGTAAAGAACCCGAAGGTTACGATACTGAAAGGTAGGGTAAGCAGCAGAATCAAAGGCTTTATAAACAGGTTAACCACTAATAATACCAAGCCTAGAACAAGTAAGGCAGGGATGCTATGAATAGTAATCGTACCAATGGCCATGGATAACAGATAGATTGTTGAAACGATGGATAAATATTTTAATATCAGTTTAGACATAGTAACCTCCATAGGATAAGTTTTATCTGATTTTAATGGATACCTTAACATTTTCAACCTCAACATTTACAAGATCATAAGACTCACAGCCAACCAACGAATTCATCAGATTGATCAACGCTTTTATTAGTGATTTTATTGTATGAACCGAGATGGATGAGGAGTTTGTTAACTGTTGATTAGGGGTAAAGAAGCATGCCACACCGAGTAAGTCCATTACACAGTCAAGCAGCTCCTCAAAAGCATATAAAGATATCGGTAAATTAAGATAGAAAGGCTTGCCTCCACTAATATGCACTTTGACCCACAAGATGTGTAATCCCTTAGTCAACATAAACCTTCACCATAATCATGGATTTACTGGCTTCATCCCATGCTTCAACATCCACAATGCTAGGGTCATCCAGGGTACCGTTGATGATTTCCTCAATAATCTTGGCAAAATCCATACTCGAAATATTGATACCTTTTGTTTCCATGTTTCTGCGGGCATCTTCAGGTATAATAGCTGTCATCTTATCAGCAATTTCTCCTATGGTTGTTAACAGCCTTAAGGGAACATTGACATTAACGTTCACCGCTTTATTATCAGAAGTGACTCTGACTTTTAAAAATTTATATTTATGGTTAGCGGCACTGATGGCTGCTGTTACCTGCCCAGAAGTAGATTCCTTTGTAACATTCAGTGCATCTAATAATTCCATTCCTTCGGCCGCTGTGATCTGTCCTTTTTCAATCATTTCTAATATTTTTTGTTGTTCACTCATGATAAAACCTCCCGTATTATATGATATTTTTTTCTGATTTAGATCGGTATCACTTATGTGATTACTTGCTGTTCTAAACTAGCCGCTTATAAATTCTTTAGCTTTTCTGTCGCTTCTTTTGGGGTGATTTCTCCTTTGGATAGTTGGTCAAGGATTTCATTCCTGGTATTCGCTTTATCATCGTTCTCTTTCAAGGTTTCTTTGGTAGAAACCTCAAAACCCAGACCTCTGATCGCAGAGTCCAGCTTACCGCGGACTGTTGGATAGGAGATACCCAATTCTTTCTCGACATCCTTAATATTCCCTCTACATTTGATGAATACTTTTATAAATTCAAGATCATCCTCAGGAAGACGGCAGAATTCACAGGGCTGAAAGTCACCTTCGATGGCAGTGGAGCATTTGGGACAGCCTAGCTTTGTTATGGAAAGCTTCTCTCCGCAGACAGGACACTTTCCTGGAGCTTTGTATTTCATTGTCGATACCTTCTTTCTGTTCTTTGTGTTTACAATATACTACTAACATTAAACAATGTCAATGCATAAATTAATTATATTAATATAACAATTAATATAATTAATAGAAACATTAATATATTTAATTATTTTTTGCTTGGATTTGTATCGATCAAACATAATAATGATTCCGATAATAGAACAAGGATTGAAAGAAAATGTGCAGTCTACGTTGAAATCAATGAATACAGTTGTTACGTTTTAAACCAATTTTGACTTAATATATTATACAATTTAGCTCCGTAAACAACTATTTACTGAGTATTAACAATATAACCCGATATAGACTTGATAAGTCTGTATCGGGTTATATTGTAGTTGAATAATCACTCCTTAAATATATTTTGTTATACAATTAATTTTTGCAAAATTCTACTGTACCCACTTATAACTAACGAAGATAAGGGGCTATTTTTATATAGATTAGTAAAGGATCATCTTTCAGCTTTTCAATATTTTTAATGGCATAGAAATTGCTATTAATTAAATTAGTTAAAAACCAAACTGACTTTGTAAATTATATACATATTACAAAGAGAGATTTTTTACAATTTATGACAAAGGAGGGCAGAGATAAAAAATAGCAAGTAACATTTTATAAATAAAGGTACACTTTTTCTTGATGAAATAGGTGATATGCCATTAAGCATGCAGTCAAAATTATTACAAGTTATACAAAATAGAGAAATAACCAGAGTGGGGGGGAAAACTCCACGAGAGATTGATGTCCAGATTATTAGTGCTACACATAAAAATCTTGAAAACATGATAAAAGAAGGAACCTTTCGGCTGGATTTATATTACAGGCTCAATGTTGTACAAATACATATACCAGCATTAAGAGAACGCTTTGAGGATATTCCACCACTCATTGAGTATTTTATAAATAAATTTAATCAGAAGTATGAAAAAAGTATTATCATTTCCAATGAAGTAATTGATATCATGAGAAGCTATGAATGGCCAGGCAATATTAGACAGCTTGAAAACTTCGTGGAAAAATTAGTGGTTATAAATCAAACAGGATTAGTCACAATGGAAGATTTATCATTAACTGAATTAGTAGAACATACTAAAAAAGAAAGGCCTGTTTCCTATAATAAAATAATGCCACTAAAAGAAGCTCTGGAAGAAACCGAAAAGCAATTAATATTAAATGCATATCAATCGTTAAATAGTAGTTATAAAGTTGCAAAGGCTCTTAATATCAGTCAATCTGCTGCTCATAGAAAAATACAAAAGTATTGGAAGGGCAAGTGATGCCTAATTTATTAATAATTTCAGTGGAGAGGGAAAAAAATGAATATACAAATATTTTAGGACAGAAGCAGCGTGTGAAATTTTCTCGCCTGTTTATTAAATTCTTAATTCGGTAACCATATGGCTTATATAAGGATATAATAAACCAATAAGAAGGCATTTATAACGACTCTTTATAGAATTACATAGATCGTACTAAACATCCCACCACCTAAAGCTCTTATGCAACAATTTGCAGGAAGCCGTACATTCTATAAAGGAGGAGATTTCTAATGCCTAAACCACTTGATCCGAATAGTATTCCCAAATATGTAAATCAATTATTTATTCCCCCTGTCTATGAGCCAACCTTGATTAAAGATCCAATTAGCTGCAAGGTAAAAGGCCATTTTTATCGGGTTACAGTCAGTAAGTTCAAACAACAAATATTACCCGAAGGTTTTCCTGAAACAACTGTATTTGGTTACAGTAGCAAAGTGAGGGACCCGAAAACCGGTGAAATCATTCAGGATTTCAAGTCCACTCCCGGCCCGACTTTTAAGGCGATAAGACACATTCCTATCGAAGTCCAATGGGTTAATAATCTGACTTCACCCCAGCCATTGGCTGTGGATCCAACCATTCACTGGGCCAACCCTAATGATATGGAGATGCCGATGCCGCCGTTCCCCCCATTTCCCCCGGGATTTCCTTTAGCGCAAAGTCCGGTGCCGATTGTGACCCATCTGCATGGTGGGGAAACGGAACCGCCTTCTGACGGCTACCCGGAAGCATGGTTCACCGCGAGAGAAGCGATTACCGGTCCTGATTTTATAACATCCCGTTATTATTACGGGAATGAGCAAGAACCGACCACTTTATGGTATCATGATCATGCGTTAGGCTTGACCCGTGAAAATGTCTATATGGGATTAGCAGGCTTCTATTTATTGCGTGATCCTCATAACCCGCTGGATGGAAAGCATTCCGAACTACCCAAAGGGAAATATGAGATTCCTATTGCCATACAGGACCGTTCTTTCTTTGATGACGGATCCCTGAATTTTCCTAGTGTTGGCGTAAATCCGAATATTCATCCTTACTGGAGACCTGCATTTATCGGTGATACCATAATGGTCAACGGCAAAGTATGGCCTAATCTAAATGTTGAACCAAGGCAGTATCGTTTCAGAGTTTTGAACGGTTCCAATACCCGATTCTATAATCTGGCATTCTCTAACCAGATGCCATTTATACAAATCGGTACAGACGGCGGCTACCTGCCAAAACCTGTCCAACTGGTTTCTCTGCTCATTTCTCCAGGTGAACGGGCTGATATCCTTGTAGACTTTTCTAAGCTGTCACCAGGCACTAAAGTAGTCCTGACCAATAATGCCAATGCCCCATTCCCTAATGGGAATCCTCCAGATCCCCAGACAACAGGGCAAATTATGCAGGTTACCGTACTAGATAGACCAGTGGTCCTACCATCACAACTGCCAAAAGTCTTGAATGTACTACCTCGGCTAAAACACGTCGACAAGACGCGTACTCTGACCCTTATTGTAGTTGGCGACCCGACGAAACCACTGGAACTTTTATTAGATGGTCAGATGTGGGATGCACCTGTTTCCGAACTTCCACTGGTAGGTTCGACCGAGGACTGGCAGCTAGTAAACTTGACACGGGGAGCTCATCCAATCCATCTTCACTTAATTCAATTCCGGCTGATCAGTCGTCAGGACTTTCTAGCTACCCAATATACAAAAGATTGGTTAGCCTTGAACGGACAGCCACCTTTTGATCATCCGACTAAAGTGCTTCCTGTGGAGCCTTACCTGCTGGATGGACCAATTAATCCACCTGCCCATGAGAATGGCTGGAAGGATACAATTCAGGCTTATCCCGGACAAATAACCACCATCAGAGCCCGATTCGCTCCTCAGGATGTGGTGGTATCAATTCCCGGTAAAAATTTCTTTCCATTCAATCCCGCTGCCGAACCAGGTTATGTATGGCACTGTCATATCATCGATCACGAAGACAATGAAATGATGCGTCCCTACAAGGTCAGAAATCCACATGAAGATTGCAGCTGCCTGTATACACAGGAATAACGGCTAAAAAGGCATGAAGAGTTAAATTACTTCATGCCTTAACTATTTTATCTTGTGCAGATAATACGTGATGTGCCAATAATCTGGCCGCTTGAATTCAATGCGTTTACCTGGAAATACGGTTCCTCCGAATCGACTTTAATTTTTGTCTCAAAACCTGTCCGCGGAGTGCAAAATATCACCGGCGACAATGAATTGCATACTGATCCGGACAGCACCTGCCAAGCGGCAGTCTCAGTTGAACCGTTCCATGACGCATAGATAACCGTGGATTCACAAAGCATCTTTGCGGCAATGCGTGGTGGATAAAGCGGTAAACCAACCCATTTGTTCTTAAACGCCCGATAGGAGAGATTTTGATTGGGGAACTGCATATCATATAAAAAATTGACCGAAGGGTCCTCTTCCGTGTTGCCATCATATGCGAATTCGGAAAGATAGGATTCCTGCCCCCATCCGACAAATTGATTCCCATTGGGCAATTTTTGCAGATTACCCTGACTTGGGACAAATAATAGTGGATCATGATAATAAGTCCGATCTACATATGCCATCATGTTTTGAAAATCGAGCTGAAGAATCAGACCACGGGCTGGGCCATCAGGCCGTGAGCTTGAAGATGCACAACAAGCATCATCAAACAAGCTTATTCTATTTCCGGATCTATGACGTGCATCATGCTGCCAGGAAAATTCGGCGTCCAGCGCCAAAGCGAAATCACTTTGATTTCCGCCAAGCTGCCAAATGATATTTCCCGTTTCTTTATCGATATTATAAATAGCCCACATATTACGCATGCTGATCAGAAGAGTATTGCCCGGTCCCTCTTCAACTGAATTCACATGGAAACAGTCCCAAATATTATTAGAGTCTATTGCAGATGATGCAGGTATCCTTGAGTCGGCCGGATCAACATGCGCAAGCACATTCCAGAGGAAAAGCAGCTCACCCGTCATAAGATCGACTTCTTGAATAGAGTAATTATCAAAATACCCATCTTCCGGGCCTCCATACTCTGTCAGATCTGCCGGTACTTGTTTCACAGCAGTAAACAAAGCAGTGTTTCGCTTTGTAATCGTAAATTCATGAACATCAGCAGTGTACCCTTTTTGGGCCGTAATTTTTTTAATCACTTTATAATGCTGATTTATTATTTGAAAATAAGCGCCAGGTTCAGGATCACCTGCCGGAAGATTAGGATCTGCAGACTGGGTTCCTGATATGGTTCCTTGCCACATGGTAAGAACTGGTCGACTGTTGAAAGATTGTACTCTGAAATCAGAATTTTGCGTGTATATACTATCAAGCGGTCTGAACCAGACTGGGTTACCGGCCTGATCCATAATCAGTGAGCCTGTTTGCCCAATCATAGTTGCCTCATATGATGTATATGGCGCAACAAATATTAAGCCTGAAGCCGTTCCTGGTTTATTCACATTTAAAGTAACCTTCATTGGATGCAAGGCGGGTGCTGAAACAAAGTTCCATACTTGTGATTTGGATTTTTTAGCGGATATTTGTGATAGTTTTCTCGATTTAAAGTTATTCATTTCTATATCATCTCCTATTATTTTTATACATATAAACTATGTAAAATGCTCTTGCTTTTATTTGGTCTGGAAACCTCTGTGCTATATGTATAATATGGAGTTCATTGTCATATGGTGTAAAACTTGGGGCTGAATATCTTCAGAAGGGCCCATCGGACTGGAGAATTCGAAATATCCCAATTATGGTAAAGATGTAGGACACTGTGATTCGTGGCAACAATTTAAATTGACATGTAACGATTGCTATATTACAATATGAATGAATTCAAAATTATTCATTCATAGGCTGGAGGTTAGGAAAATGGAAGATAAAAAAGTTGATATTTTTAATTGCGGAAAAGAGTTATTCAGTTCCAAAGGATTTAAAGATACCAATGTTTCTGATATTACAAAGATAGCTGGAATAGCAGTAGGTACATTTTATAATTATTACTCATCAAAAGAGAAGCTTTTTATTGAAATATATTTAAAAGAAAATAAAAAACTAAAAACAAGTATCATGGAATCGATTGACTTGGATGGTGATCCCGTAGAAGTGGTTAAAGAAGCAATTTCGTTAAACCTAAAAGGTATGAACTCTAACCCGATATTAAGGGAATGGTATAACAGAGATCTTTTTAGTAAATTAGAGAAGGAATTTTATCAAGAAGGAGGAATGGTGGCAGTCTATGAATTGATGAATAGTAGTACAGCAGAATTAATTAAAAAATGGAAAGTTGAAAAGAAAATTAGGAACGATTTGGATGATGAGTTTATACTGAGCCTGTTTAATTCAGTACCTTATATTGAAATCCATAAGCAAGAAATTGGTATTTCCCATTTTCCACAGATTATTGATTACCTAGTGGAATTTATAATGAAAGGGTTGACTGATTTTCAAAAATAGAAGAAAGACATAATATACATAGAAAAAAGGCAATTCATTTATCTATTTATGAATGAATAAAAAAATATTCATTCATAAAGCTATAATTAATGGAATTACAAAGCTCTCCAGAATGAGAAATCACAAGAAATATTTGGAGAAAAGCAGAATGTAAAAATATTGAAGAAGGTGGCAAGCGTGTGAAATCATAAGGCCACTGGCATTCATAATCCGGAAGGAGGTTGGATAGTGAAAACTAAATTTAACAAGAAAGTAATGATAATAATAATTGGAATGACAATAATCATAAGTCTTTTAGTCTTAGGAGGTTTAAATATGATGAGACAAATCAATGAGGAAAAAAGAGTTTCCATGGACGAGATTAATACGATACAAGTAGATATGACAAGTGTGGGTGTTCATATTATACGAGCGGAAGCAAGTAATGAGATAAAGGTTGATTTCCACGGTAAAGCGATGCAGGAAATAAAGCTAGTATCTGAGACCGAAAATAAAACTCTATTTGTAACAGTACAGCGTAAACATGAAAACTTGCCATTATATGAAGATGTTGTTTTGGACGTATATATTCCCAAGGAATATAAAAAAGATATTTCAATCAAAATGTTGTCAGGTGATGTAAAGATTGATTCATTTAATTTTGCAAACTTTACACTGGATACTGCTTCCGGTAAGTTGGAAGCTGAACAATTAAAGGCTGATAAAATTTCCATAAACTCATCTTCTGGAAAACTTGAAATAAAAAAAATAGATACAAAGATATTAGATATAAAAGGGAAATCATCAGCAATTAACATCAATGAGTGTATGGCTAATGAGGCTGGAATTGAGACTTCATCGGGAAAAGTTTTGGTATCGTACAAGGAGTTTGAAAATCAGAATATAAATATAGCAACCGCTTCAGGAAATGTCACATTAGAGATTCCAGAAGCTGCTGAGTTTCTGGTTGAAGCCAAAACTTCCAGTGGCAAATTCAAATCTGATTTTCCTATTAAAACAACGGACAAAAAAGATATAAAGGGACAAATAGGAACGAAAAATAGTAAAGTATCGCTTAAAACCTCATCGGGAAGTATTAGTATATTGAAAAAATAAAGGTACTTATATTAAGGGTGAATAAAAATATAGCGTTACGACAAATTGTTAGGTACCTAAATATATTTATTGACATTTACTAAAAATGGGAATACACTAAAAGAAGTTAGGTACCTAATGAAAAATAAGATATATTTAGGAGGAAAAATGTATGTTAAAAACAAATTCAAATAATTTGTATCGTGCTTTGCATCGCTTAAATCGACAGATGCATCGCTCATTTCATCGAGAGGGGCGCGGAAAAGGCGGAATTTATCACGGTCAAGCAAATCTGTTGCTCATAATTTTAAAAAACGACGGTGCCAGCCAAAGAGATTTGGCAGAGCAATTGGATGTTCGTCCATCCTCAATGACAGAGATGCTAACAAAGCTGGAGCAAAGTGGTATGGTCTTGAGAAAACAAGATGATAAGGATCAACGAGTAATGCGTATCTATTTAACAGAGGAAGGGAAAAGGGCAGCTGAGGAAATTGCTGAAAGCAAAGATGCATTCGCAGAATCTTTTTTCAGCGCCTTAAATGAAGACGAACAAGAACAACTACTTATCCTTATAGAGAAATTGTGTGCAAGTTTGGAAGCAGCTGAGGATTTTCATGAAGGAGACAGGCACCATGGACATGGTTCCGGCCATCATGGAGAGCGTTATCATGGCGCATGTTGTGGGAATGGCATGCACCATGACTATGGACATGGCAAAATCTGATACCTCTAGTCTAAAAATTAAAGCTACGACATGATGCACCTATGAGTAAGGAGAAAATAATAACGTATGTAATTATTTGAGATTTTACAAAGGAGTGGGTTACATGAGTGAATCAGAAGAAAAATATTTAAAGACAGTTTTTACTCTGGAAAAGGATCATGATGAGGTACGTTCTATTGATGTTGCTTGTACGCTGGGATATAGTAGAGCTAGTGTTTGTCGTGCAATGAAAATACTGAAAGAGAATGAGTATATCACCATGGATTCATATGGCAGAATAAGTTTGACTCAAGTTGGATTCATAAAAGCGAAAAGTATTTATGAGCGTGAATCTATTATTTCAGAATTTTTAAAGCAAACATTGGCAATTGATGACGAATTATCCGCAAAATATTCTGCTTATGTAGCTCATATCATTGAGCCGGATACGTTGAATAAGATTAAAAATGAAATGAAAACAGCAATTTAAATTGAAAATTGACCTTTATTCATCACAGGATATAACAAATATAATTGAAAGGAGGTTTCATATGAAGAATGTATCAAATGGAAGAAGAGAAGATTATGGAATGCTTGTTGGTGTAATTGGCATTCTGGGCAATATCATGCTATTTATTTTCAAGCTTATAATGGGATGTCTGTCAAATAGTATTTCTATTACTGCGGACGCCATCAATAATTTGTCGGATGCTGGATCCTGCGGTGTTACTTTGGCAAGCTTCAAATTGGCTAAAAAGCCTGCAGATAAAAAATATCCTTTTGGATACGGAAGGATTGAATATATATCTGGATTTATTGTGGCCTTTCTCATCATTATAGTGGGTATGGAACTCATTAAAACCTCCATACACGAAATTTTCCATACTGAAAGGATTATATTTAATTGGCCTACATTAATCGCCCTTTTTCTCTCAATCTTAATAAAGTTAGGAATGGGGTTGTTTAATAAATATGCGAATAAGAAAATAGAATCTGTGTCTATTAATGCCTCGGCATTAGATTGTTTATGCGATGCGCTTGTAACGACGGTTGCATTATTCTCTTATCTCGCGGCTTATTTCCTAAATTGGCAAATTGATGGATATGCAGGAATTATTGCATCTTTGTTCATATTATGGTCGGGATTTAAGGCAGCAATGGATGCATTAAAACCCCTGCTTGGACAGAGCCCTGACCCCAAAGTATCCAATCAAATTAAGGAAAAGCTTCTTTCTAATAAGAACATTATAAGCATCCATGATTTGATGTTGCACAATTATGGTCCCAATCATTATTACGCTTCCGTTCACGTAGTCGTTCCATCAGATGAAAATTTACTGGAACTTCACAACGAATTGTTCTGTGCAGAAAAACAAATAGAAGATTCGCTTAACATTTATATCAATATTCATCCCGATCCACTAAACCCTCAACACGTAAACAATGGTAAGCAGCATATCATCTTCAGAAAGTTATAACACAGTCTGGTATGGATACCACTAAGGCAAAATACTTGGTATTTTAATAGGGCAGGATGGAGAAAATAACAATCAAATTACATAAACAGAGAATTCTTTTCTCACCAAGATTATTTAGATTTTTAATTGGAAATTACTTGAATATTTTAGCCTGACAGCTATTCTGCTGTGGTGGCAGAAGGATGATAAATATGGCAAATTCAATATTTTCCGGTGTCCGTGAAAAGTGGCTGCCGCTTTATGAACAGTTTCACAACATGGCTCAGAAAAAACTTGGTGTGTTTGATGAATATCACACATCTGGCAAGGTACTATGGAAGCATAACTCCTCTTTTGTCGAGATAACCGCCAAAAAGGATTGTATGGTAGTAGCTTTTGCCTCTGATATACTACATGACGAATGGAAGCATTCGAAAGTATTACAGACCTCCAAAAACCGCGTAGTTCATTATTTTGAGGTGACCGACGATACATTTTTTCCGGAACTGATTGAACATATCAATCAGGCATATATCCTTACGCAGTCTGCTCCGGTGCGTAAAAAGGTTGAGGAAAAACCCATATACACCACCATTGATGGATATATTGTAATGTTTCCGGATGATGTACAAGACATTCTCAAACAGATTCGGGAAACAATCCGTAAAGCCGCCCCTAATGCAAAAGAAAAGATAAGCTGGCAGATGCCGACATTTTGGCAGGACGAAAATCTCGTACATTTTGCATCTGCGAAAAATCACATTGGGTTTTATCCGGGTGAGAGCGGCGTCCGTACTTTTGCTCATAAGCTGACGGACTATAAAACATCAAAGGGCGCAATACAATTTCCACTTTCCCAACCGGTCCCATACAATTTGATTACGGAAATCACACGGTTCAGGGTTAAGGAAATTCTAGAGAAGAAAAAAGGTGGCACTGACAATAAGGTGTACACTTTTGATGCTGTTATTAAAAAGGTTCCAGATATTGACGGTAAAAAGGGATAAGAACAATCTAGAATGCACAAAGCAAGGTGATAATAGCCAACTAGTACATTCATGAATTCACATCTTGGCACATGCTATCATATATTGTAATAATAAGCTGCAAGGAATATAGAATAAAATTTGTTATCGATTTATGGATTTTAAATCGACGGATATGTAAACCTGATTATATTAATTGCAGCATGAAAAGGAGAAATTCATGTGAGTAATATTGCTTTGCAAATAGAACGCGCGGCAACAGGGACAGTCGGTGTATTAGGAAATGTTATATTTGATACTACCGTATATAGTACCGGGAATATCAGCTATAACAACGTCACAGGTGTGATTACTTTTAACGAAGCCGGAAGGTATTTGATTAATTGGTGGGTCTCGACACAATCATCTGGTTCACCAAGCGGAGTAACCTTTGCCCTTTCCTCATCCCAAGAGGATTTCCTTGAAGGGTCTTCACCTCTTAAAACAGGAGAAGTTGTTGGAACAGGAATTATCAATGTATCATCTGGCTCTGTAACCGTATCTCTAGTTAATGCCAGCCCAGGCAGTCATGCTTATGCTTTGCAGACACCCCTAAAAGCAGCGTTGACTGCCGTACAGGTTAATATACCGACAGAACCAACAGAAACCATGAGCTGCTTTGCCGTCGAACAATTAACTAATATTCTCTCCCAAATGATTACAGCATATTCGGCTACCACTTGGACGGTGTATTCAGAGTCTTTGGCTTCTTATTCTGGAGTGCCATTGGATTTATACACGTCTCCAGACGCTACAGGTCCAGGGCTTTTGCGACTGGTTGATGTAAATGGTGATTATGAGGCATTGCCAATCGCCAATATTACTGCCATTTATCCAGGAGACGGGACCTTATATGATCCGAGCTTCTCTTATCTGAATCCGCCAGACCCTCTGCCTCCAGGCTGCGGCACAGACATGTTAGCGGCAATTCAATCCTATCTATTGCCGATTGGTACCTCCGTTACGTTGGGCTTAGGACCGGCAATCTCAGCTTCTGGAGATGTTTACAAAAATAAATTTGGTATTTTGGTCCTTTCTGATGCAAGTGGAAATACACCGATTTTTATTGCTACACCTAAAATTTTAAGAATGTTTACAACAGGTACTTCAGGACTCAGTGAGAACAAAAGCAGCCAAAAAAAACTTCAAATTAGTATTATCAAGGAATGATTGATAAGAAAATAGAATCCTGTAGCGCATTGACCAAACAGATGCTGCTTAAATACTACAACAGTCGGTAAGAAGATGAAGGCGGGACGCGTGTCCCGCCTTTCTGTTGTGCTAAAGGGTCACATTATATTTTAGTTATTGAAGAGATATAAAGTGTTATGAGACTTGCTGAATAACTATTTTTAGATTATAGTACAAGCTAGGTAAAAATTCGACAAATTATAATTGTTTACAACTATAAAAAATGGTATGATAAAGGATAAAATAAAGAATTTGTAAAAGTATGTCGAATAAAAAGGAGGGCGTATGGAACTTACTACACTTTTGGGCATTATTGTAGGTTTTACTTCGGTAATTGGAGCTATGATTTTTAAGCATATTAGTTTTACTGTGTTTTTAAATCCTGCAGCTTTTTTTGTTATATTTGTTGGTACGGTTGCTACTATTTTAAATTCATTCCCTGGAGAAAATCTTAAAAGCATAGGAGCTTTATTCAAAATTCTCTTTACAAAACAAGAGAGGATGTCTGAACTGGACATCATTGAATTAATGGTCAATTTATCAACCACAGCAAGGAAAGAAGGACTTTTGTCGTTAGAAAGTAAAGTTGAAGAAATTGAAGACTCTTTTTTAAAAAAAGGTATTCGTATGGTTGTTGACGGAACTGGGGATGACGTTATTACTGAAATTCTTGAATCTGAAATTTCGGCAATGGAAAAACGACATGAAACAAATGCGAGTATTTTTTCATCGGCTGGAATGTATGCTCCAACCTTAGGTGTTTTGGGGGCTGTATTTGGTTTGATAGCTGCCATGTCACATATAGACGATACCGATAAGATGGCTGAAGCAATTGCTGCTGCATTTATAGCAACTATTCTGGGTATATTTACTGGTTATGTTTTATGGAATCCATTTGCAAAAAAATTGAAAGTTAAAAGTCAAGCAGAAGTGACGCTTAAATATATGATTCTTGAAGGTTTGCTATCTATACAAAGAGGCGATTCTCCTTTTATGCTAAAGGAAAGGTTACTTGCAGTTCTTCCAGCATCGAAACAAGAACAAATAGCTGAGGAAATGAAGTCTGAATAAGGAGGAAACAGTATGTCAAAGAAAAATAAACATCCACATCAGGAAGAAGAAGGTGGGGAAGCGTGGCTGCTTCCATATTCGGATTTGATGACTTTATTATTAGCAGTTTTCATAGTTTTATTTGCTGTTAGTCAGGTGGATGCAGGGAAAGCACAACAAATGTCGGAAGAGTTTAGTGAGCAAATGATGACTGAAAGCTTTGTTTCTTCTGAAGCAGCAAATAAGCAAAGCACGCAGGCGGCGGTCTCTACAAGTAGTCAGACAAAAGAACAGTTAGAGAAAGCCATTGAGCAGAAAGAACTACAGAATCTGAAGGAATTAAAAGCTGATATTGATGCAAAGTTACAAAAAGAAAATATGAGTGGTTCTGTAACAACAAGTATAGATAAGCGTGGTCTGGTTATTAGTTTTAATAATGCAATTTTATTTGAATCAGGAAGTGCAGAAATCAAAAAAGAAAATGAATATGCTTTACTAGAAGTAGCTGATATGATTAATAATCTGAATAATTACATACGTATTGAAGGTCATACTGACAACGTCCCTATGCATTCAGAGGTATATCCATCTAATTGGGAATTATCTACAGCAAGAGCGGTCAGTGTAGTTCAATTATTTATTAATCAGTGTAATGTACCGCCTGAAAAACTTGTAGCGGTTGGATATGGGGAGTATAGGCCAGTTGCGGATAATTCCACGGCAGAAGGACGGACGAAAAATAGGCGTATTGATATTATTGTTCTGAGTGAGAAATATAATGATCTGGAAAAACAGATTACAAAGTAAGAATAGTTATTTGATCATATCCCTTAATATAAATGCAGACCTTAAAAAAGCATGCAAGCAGATTTTATTCTGTTTGCATGCTTTTTTCTTTATTTAAAAAAATAAGCTAGCCTTTTTTTACTCTATATAATTTACCCTTAATTTTCTTTGTTTTAAAGGCTTTAATAACTATGATTTCTTTCCCATCGAATATTTCAACATTGGTTACGCTTTCTCTTATGTCAACTTTTCCGATGTCTTCAGTGTAAATACCGTCTACGTGTCTGATGGCAGCAAGGAAATCACTTGTTTTCAGCGAGCTGTTATTTCTGCCAGCATTGAACTGTACTAAGGACTTCTGTCCTTTACGACTGTCAACTTTATATCTTTCCCTACTATTTCGACGATTAGAATCTGCTTTTGGCTTTCTGTCTACATGACCGCCTTTACATGGGATTTTATAACCGAGGAATGTTTCCAAATCATGAAATCTATTCATTTCACTTGGGATGACCATCGTGATAGCAATGCCATGTTG
This sequence comes from uncultured Aminipila sp., assembly GCA_963524205.1. Taxonomy (GTDB): domain Bacteria; phylum Bacillota; class Clostridia; order Peptostreptococcales; family Anaerovoracaceae; genus Aminipila. The sequence continues at coordinate 57,865 of CAURED010000016.1, read as the reverse complement.
ATCCACACGACCAGTCCTGCCAATTCTATGCACGTATTGTTCATGTTCAAATGGAACACCATAGTTTATTACATGCGTAATACCTTGGACGTGTAAACCCCTTGCTGCCACATCAGTAGCAATAAGCATCTTGTATTCACCACGCTTGAAAGCGTTTAATTTTTCTGTACGCATTTGCTGGTCCATACCACCATGTACTGCACAAGTAAAGTTACCCCACTTTCTAAAGATTTCAAACAAATTGGTAACCTGTTCTTGTGTATTGCAGAACATAATGGCTTTTCTTGGGTGTTCTCTTTCGATAACTTTCTTTATAAAATCTACTTTTTTTAGGCCGTCTACAGCATAGTAAATTTGTTCAATCTTTTCAAGATTAGAGACTTGTGCCTCAATTTCTATATTTTCAGGATTTCTCAGATATTCTTGGCTCAAGAAATGAACTTCGTCAGGTATTGTTGCTGAGAAAAGCAGAGTCACTCTATCTTTAGGGATTTTTTTTATAATAGCTTCTAGTTGTTCCTTAAATCCCATAATTAACATCTCATCAGCTTCATCAATTACTAGGTATTTAATATCATGGAGCTTTACATTTTTATTCAATATATGGTCCATCATTCTACCAGGTGTGGCTACAATCACATGTGGTGTATTTTGCTTTAATTCTTTTCTTTGCTGCTCCATGGGCTGTTTACCGTATAAAGCACAGCACTTTAAACCTTTGTATTTTCCAACATCATAAATATCTTGTTTTACCTGTTCCGTCAATTCTCGTGTGGGAGACAGAACTAGAACCTGAGGACTTTCTAATTCTACATCGATTTTTTGACAAAGAGGAATGGCGAAGGCTGCTGTTTTACCACTGCCCGTTTGGGATTTTACAATTAAATCCTTGCCTTCGAGAATCATAGGGATTACTTTAGCCTGGACTTCTAGAGGCTGCTTGAATCCTAATTCGCTTAAGGCTCTTTTGATAGAACTATCAAGTGGATAATCCTTAAACTTTTCAATATTTGTTTCCTGTAAATCTTTTATTTCATTCATATTTTTTCCTTTTCTTAACTCAATCCAATTAGTTCTTCTATAATCTATTATTTATATTTATTTTACAATTTAATCACCTGATTACAATATTATAAATTTCTATTATAACATGAATAAATTCAAGGGACAACCCAAGTGATTTTATTATAAATCGAACAAAAATTTATAACTATAAAAAGTTCTTGACATGGAGTTCACTCCAAGTGATATTCTCAACAGTATAGAAAAGGAGAAAAATCATATGGAACAGAAAAAATTAGGATTTGGATTCATGAGATTACCTATAAATAACCCAGAGGATCCAACAGACATTGATATGGAACAGGTAAACAAAATGGTAGACACTTTTTTGGAAAGAGGATTTACATATTTTGATACAGCATATATGTACCACAACTTCAAAAGTGAAAACGCTCTAAGGGAAGCACTGGTGAAACGTCATGACAGGAACAGCTTTACTGTAGCCACGAAAATGCCTACTATGTTTTTAGGAAAAAAGGAAGATCAGGAAAGAATCTTTAATGAACAGTTAGAAAAATGCGGAGTAGAGTATTTTGACTATTATCTTCTTCATAATCTAGGTGTCTCCCATTATGAAATAGCAAAGAATATGGATAGCTATGCCTTTATCCTGAAAAAGAAAGCAGAAGGTAAGGTTAAAAATATTGGCTTTTCTTTTCACGATACTGCGGATTTGCTTGATGAAATTCTTAAGGCTTATCCAGAAGTAGATTTTGTACAGCTACAGATAAACTATATGGACTGGAATAATGAAAGCATTCAGTCAGCAAAATGTTATAAGGTTGCTAAAGAGCATGGAAAACCAGTAATAGTAATGGAGCCTGCGAAAGGTGGTACACTTGCAGCTGTTCCTGCTAAAGCTGAGAAGATTCTGAAACAATATCATCCGGATATGTCTATAGCTTCCTGGGCAGTCCGTTTTGCAGCAAGTCTTGAAAATGTTGTAATGGTTTTAAGCGGTATGTCGAATATGGAACAATTGCTAGATAACACAGGGTATATGCAAAATTTTAAACCATTTATTAAAGAAGAATATGATATAATAGAGAAGGTAGTAGATGTTATTAATGAAGCGATTGCAATTCCTTGTACTGCCTGTCAGTATTGTGTGGAAGGCTGTCCTAAAAACATAGCTATTCCTAATTATTTCGCATTATATAATGCGGAGAAGCAGTCTCAGAACAAAGGACTTTCAATACAAGGCATGTATTACGGAAATTATATCAAAACCTATGGGAAGGCCTCAGATTGTATTGGATGCAGAAAGTGTGAGAATAGCTGTCCTCAGCATATTGAAATAATAAAAGGCTTAAAGGAAGTAGCAGAACAATTTGAAGGTGCTACTAATTAATTACAAAAGGTGAGTTTGGGGGAATACGAATGACAATTGCAGAAGTTAGTAAAAAATATGACATTTCTCAGGACACATTGCGGTATTATGAACGTATAGGGTTGATACCTCTAGTAAACAGAACTGCGAATGGCAATCGGGATTATACGGAAGAATCCTGTAAATGGATTGGGCTGGCAAAATGTATGCGCTCTGCAGGTGTACCAATAGAAGCTCTGATTGAATATTGTGCGTTGACCCAGCAGGGGGATTCTACGATTAAAGCAAGAAAAGAACTTTTGCTAGAAGAACGTAAAAAGCTTTTAGAAAAAATGGAAGACATGCAACAAACCCTGGATCGGCTGAATTATAAAATAGGCAGATATGAAAAAGCAGAGGCAACAGGGGTTTTGTCTTGGGAATAGAATTAGCAATATAAAATTAGTTAAAATCTCCGTACCCTAAAAAGAGAGTATGGAGATTTTTTTGAAAAATATAAATAAAACATTGACTTGGAAAATAAAATGGAGGTTGTAATGGAGACACATGATATATTGTTAAAATTAAAAAATGATGAGATCTCTGTAGAGGAAGCAGAACAATATATTCGAAGGCTGCCATATGAAGAGATGGGATTTGCTAAACTAGATACTCATAGAAAACTGCGATCTGGTTTTGCAGAGGTAATTTTCTGCAGTGGGAAAGCAGATGATCACCTCCTTAAAATATTTGGGAAACTGTATGAAGAAGATGGAGAGGTATTTGGAACCAGAGCATCGAGACTACAGTATGAACTGATTAAGGCAAAGTATCCAGAAACTCAATATGATGAAATTTCCCGAATTATAAAAATAGAAAAGCCAGATAAGAAAAAGCAGGGCAAAATTGCAGTTTGCACGGCTGGAACTGCGGATATTCCAGTAGCAGAAGAAGCAGCACAGACGGCAGAATATTTTGGCTCTTATGTAGAACGAATTTATGATGTTGGGGTGAGTGGAATCCATAGAATTCTATGCCAACTGGAGGTGATTCAAAGTGCCAATTGTGTGATAGCTGTTGCAGGAATGGAAGGTGCTTTGGCAAGTGTAATCGGTGGTTTGGTGGATAAGCCTGTGATTGGAGTGCCAACTTCAGTAGGATATGGAGCCAGTATGCAGGGATTATCTGCACTGCTAACCATGATTAATTCTTGTGCCAATGGTATAGCAGTAGTAAACATTGATAACGGTTATGGAGCAGGATATATGGCAACACAGATTAACAGATTAGGAGTAAAAAACCAAGGGGTTTTAGAAAAGGTAGAATGTGATGAATAGCTATAAAGAAAAATGTATGGAATTAAAATTGATGATGGATGAATATACAGATAAAGATGTTATGGTTGCATTTTCAGGAGGAGTGGACAGCAGTCTGCTTTTAAAAATGGCTTGTGATAGTGCCAGTAAAAAAGGCAATAAGGTCTATGCAGTCACATTGCATACCATGCTTCATCCCTTAAATGAATTGGAAAATGCCCGGAAAGTTGCAAAGGAAGTTGGTGCAGTTCATTTTATTATTCAGGTAGATGAATTACAAAATGCAGGAATCTTACAAAACCCACCGGATAGGTGTTATCTGTGCAAAAAATACTTATTTGAAGAAGTGCTGAAGAAAGCATATGAATTACATGCAGATACCATTATGGATGGTACAAATGAAGATGATTTGCATGTATATCGGCCTGGTATTAGGGCAATTCAAGAGCTTGGCATTGTAAGCCCACTGGCCAAGTCAGGCATTACAAAAGCTGAAGTAAGGCAATTAGCTGCAGAATATGGAATATCTGCATCAGACCGACCATCTGCACCGTGTCTTGCAACCAGATTTCCATATGGGACCATTCTTTCCCATAAAAAAATGGAAATAGTAGAAGAAGGTGAATCATATATTAAAGCACTTGGAATATATAACGTCCGCTTGAGGGTTCATGGAGAGATCGCTCGTATTGAGGTAGATGAACAGGATATTTCCAAAATACTAGTGCATAAAGAAGAGATTATCACCTATTTAAAAAACTTGGGATATGTATATATAACTCTTGATTTAGAGGGATTTCGATCAGGAAGCATGGATATTAACCTGAATTTGTAAACGGAAGGAGAATTGTGAAATGCATATGGCTGATGCGCTTGTGGCGCCAGCAGTAGCAGGAACTATGTATGCCTGCTCTGCAATAACCATGGGTTATTCAATTAAGAAGATTCGTCTTGAAACCGAACCAAAGAAAATACCGGTAATGGGAGTAATGGGGGCATTTGTTTTTGCCACTCAGATGATTAATTTTACCATTCCAGGAACAGGATCATCAGGGCATTTATGTGGAGGTATGTTGCTATCAGCACTTTTAGGTCCATACGCTGGTTTTTTAACCATGATAGGTGTTCTGTTAATACAATGCCTTTTGTTTGCAGACGGAGGAATTCTTGCCCTTGGCTGTAATGTATGGAATATGGCATTCTATGGGTGCTTTATTGGGGCTATGGTAATCTGGAGCCTTATCATGAAAAATGGCATTACAAAAAGAAAAATTACAATAGCCTCTATACTGGGAAGTATGATTACACTACAGCTGGGAGCCTTTTCGGTTACTTTAGAAACCTTAGCTTCTGGCGTGACAGAATTACCCTTTGGGCTGTTTGTGGCAACTATGCAGCCAATTCATCTTGCAATTGGATTGATAGAAGGATTAATTACTGCGTCAGTACTTTGCTTTGTATATGAAGCAAGGCCAGAACTTTTATGGAATAATTCAGGAAGAACCAATGTAAGTGTTGAAAAACAAGGAAAGCTTTCCTATAAGAATACTTTTACAGTGCTGGCAGTGGTGACGATTGTGATTGCAGGATTACTGTCTTTGGCTGCATCTGCTAATCCAGATGGGCTGGAATGGTCTATACAAAGAATTACCGGTGCTCCTGAAGTTGCTGCATCGGGAGCAATGTATGATGCAGCTGAAAAAATTCAAAGCATTACGGCACTTTTACCTGATTATGCATTCAAAGGTTCTGATTCTAAGGTAGGAACTTCATTCGCAGGGATTATAGGTGGAATTGTAGTGGTAGGAATTTGTATAGCTAGCTGCTCTCTACTCCGGCTATTTAGAAGGAATACAGAGTAATGAGTAAAATAAATGAGGCGGTACATGGTATCCATTATATGGATGACATATCAGCAAAAGATAAGTGGATTAATCAGATTCATCCACTGGCTAAACTTATTGTTACCATCAGCTATATATTGGCAGTAGTGTCCTTTGATAAGTATGATGTGGCAGGTTTGGCAGGAATGAGTATTTATCTGCTGTCAATAATTATATTAGGCGATGTACCCATTGTACACAGCATCAAACAGATAAAAATTGTACTGATTCTTGCCTGTATAGTTGGAATCGCCAATCCGTTTATTGACAAAACACAAATGTGGCAGGTTGGAAAAATTGTTATTACGGGCGGAATGCTATCCATGATTTCATTAATGCTGAAAGGAATATTTGCAGTAGTTGCTTCTTACGTACTGATTGCAACAACATCAATTGAAAAAATTTGCTATTCCCTTAGATTAATCCGTGCTCCGAAGGAGTTAGTTACACTTATTTTGTTAATATATCGTTATGTTATTGTACTTTTGAAAGAGGTTGAACGGATTTCTGACGCATATCAGTTACGTGCACCAAATCAAAAAGGCATACATATTAAGGCATGGGGCTCTTTAGCAGGCCAGTTGCTTTTGAGAAGCATTGACAGGGCCCAGGTCGTTTATGAAAGTATGACACTGCGAGGATATAATGGTGAGTTTTCAGCAGGACAGGAAAAGGAATCTACGATAAAAAGTATCTGCTATTGTATCTTATGGATGGGGCTAATTCTGATTTTTAGGGTAATCCCGCTTTTTAAAATTGTAGGAAACATCTTGGTTTAATTTGGAGGAAAACAGATGCAGAACATAGAAGTAAATCACCTGACCTTCTCCTATGGCAGAGGAAAGGAAGTTCTTTCAGATATCAGTTTTACTGCATCTGGGAAGGAATCAATAGGAATTATTGGGGCAAATGGAGTGGGAAAATCCACCTTATTAAAGTTGCTGGTAGGATTACTATTAGAATACACAGGAAAAATTGTAGTTAATGGGTTAGAAGTCAGAAAAGAAAATCTTCCCCAAATACGAGAAAAGACAGGTTATATTTTTCAGGATGCTGATAGCCAGCTGTTCATGTCCACTGTATATGAAGATGTGGCCTTTGGGCCACGTAATTATGGTTATTCAGAAACAGAAGTTGAAAGAAGGGTGACAGAAGCTTTAAAGATGGTTCATATTGAAGAAATGAAAGAAAAGCAGATTTATCGTTTATCCGGTGGACAAAAAAAGCTTGCCTCCATTGCAACTATTCTTTCCATGGAACCCAATATGATTCTGCTAGATGAACCTTCCATTGCACTGGATCCAAAAAACAGAAGAAATCTTATTGGGATTTTAAATTCCATTAACGGTTTAAAAGTGATTGCCTCTCATGATTTAGATATGATTCTAGATACATGTGAGAGAACAATCTTGATATCTAAGGGAAGAGTAATAAAGGATGGAATAACAGAAGACATTCTAACGGATAGAAATTTGCTTGAAGCAAACGGACTGGAACTTCCATTATCATTATTAGGAAGAACAATTTAAAAATATAAAATTTAATCGTTGTTAAAAACAGGACAAGATTATATAGGAAATAAGTTTACAAAATACTCTTAAATGATATAGGAGGAGAGCAATGGAAAGAACCTATGTGATGTTAAAACCAGATGCCATTAGCAGAAAACTGGCGGGACATATTATTGCCCGGATAGAGGCTAAAGGGTACAAAATCATTGATTTAAAGGTTATAAATTTAGATAAGAAAATACTAAGGGAACATTATGCCCATGTTGTTAATGAACCATTCTATCCCAAAATGGAAAGCTATATGATGTCAGGACCTGTATGGGCAATGATTGTTGAAGGGGAAAACGTGGTGCAGGGTATACGCATACTAATGGGTGCAACAAAATTTGAAAATGCCATACCTGGAACAATCAGAGGAGACTTTGCTAGTTCTACCACAGAAAATGTGATACATGGCTCTGATTCCTTAGAAAATGCTGAAATAGAGATTAAACGATTCTTTGGATAAGCTCTTAGAAAAATAATATAATCAAGGATTTACAGATAGAAAACAGCTCTAGATGAGCTGTTTTTTAATAAAGATAAATAATACCGTTTAGATAACAGAGTGGCTATCTTGTTCAGCTAGTAACTTATTTTTGTAAAATAAAAATAGGCCAAGTCCAACTAATGTGATTACCGCTCCTAAACCCTGCCTCAAAGAGATAATCTCTCCTAAAATGAAATAAGCAAGGATGCAAGTACCAATTGTTTCCCCTAGTATACACATTGATACAACCGTTGTACTTAACCATTTCAGTAGCCAATTAAAAACCATTTGTCCCAAAATCGTTGCAATCAAAGCTAATCCAATAAAGGATTTCCATGTATTTAGAGAATAATTAGTGAAAGATAAGTGCTGGCTAAGAGCGTACATCGATAAAAAAAATGCGCTGCCGGTATATCCTAAAATTGAATAAGGAACGACAGACAATTTTTTTCGCATGTGCTGCCCAATAAAAAAATAGGCAGTTATAACACCGGCGGATATGAAGGCCAGAAAATCACCGAATAAAGCCTGAAAGCTAATCTGAAAGTCTCCCCAGCCAATGATTAAGCAGCCAATTACAGACATAAAACAGCTAGCGAGTGCTTCTTTGCTAAAACGTTCCTTAAATAAGAAATGTCCTCCAACAAATGAAAAAAGAGGCTGTAATGTAACAATAACGGTTGAACTTGCAACGGATGTGTAGTTCAAAGATTCAAACCATAAAACATAGTGTATCGCTAAAAATAATCCCGATAGTAGTCCTAAACTCCATTGATTTTTAGACAACGAGAGCATATCTTGCCAATATTCTCTTTTAAATAATAAAAGTGGCAAAAGTATCAATACTGCAAGGAAAAGTCGGTAAAAAGCAGTAATAGATGAAGGAGCATCAGCTAATTTTACAAAAATTGCTGAGGTGGATAGAGAAAATACTCCTAAAAATAAAGAAAAATATTGAATAAATTTTGATTGCATTAGATAACTCCTTGTTCTTGTTAAATATAAAATACATGATATAATATAATGTACAAAATTATTATATTATATTTATATCGCAAATTATAGCTTTATTTATTATATACATTATGTTAATACAAGATAGAGAAAAAACGTATTATTATGGATAGGAGATTACTATGAACTACCATCGCCTAGGACAAACAGTTCTGACTTATCGGAAAAAAAAAGAAATGACAATTCGTGAATTTGCAGATTATGCAGGCATCAGTACCTCCCTCATAAGCCAGATTGAGCGAGGGCAGGCAAATCCTTCGCTTAGTGTATTGGTACTTATTGCCCAAGCATTAAATGTACCTCTTTATACGCTTTTCATCAATGATATTGATGTAAAATCATTAATTTCTAAAAAGTGCGATCGCAAGAAAGTTTACAGAGAAAACAATGACCATATTGTTTATGACGTATTAACACCAGATTTTATGAAGGCGCATATTGAACTTTTAATGATGGATCTTAATGCCCATGCCAGTACTACAGAAAGCCACTATTCACACATGGACAAAGAAGAAATTGCTGTCGTTATGAAGGGAGAGGCGTATGTTGAATTAGAAGGGGTTGAATATTTTCTGGATGAGGGAGATGTTGTTCGTATTCCTCCTAATGTAAAACATAGATTTTTAAACAAAGGAGATCAAGCAAATCATATCTTATTTGTACTTACACCGGCTCTAACTTAATTTAAAAGTTACTTTACTTCAACACCTCACTTCAACACTTCCTGTTTCCAAAGTATTGGTCGGATAGCATATGGAGTAAATTCGCAAACAAATAAAAAGGATAAAAATGGTTACAATACACATAAGTACGAAGATTACAAACAGTAATACTGTTAAAAAATAGCACAGATATTAGAACAGATTATAGTGGAAAGGATGATGCAAATGAAATGGTTTACGAAACTGTCCCAGAGAATAAAAGGGCTGACTAATGCTATTGCCCGTTATCCGTTGACAACAGCATTTCTTTTAGCAGCTACTGTTATTGTTGCTGCTTCAATTAATGCAGAAAAAGACTATACAAAACTACTTCTGACTTGTGCAGTGGGTGCTACCCTAAGTGCATCACTACAAGCAGCATATGAGCGTTTTTTCAGTAAAGTGTCCACTCGGATTATTTTAATGGGAGGTGGTGGTATTCTTCTGACTTTGGGATACTACCTTATTCTAAGGGCAGCTCCTGAGTTCAGCATGGAAACCCATATACGCACATGGATCGTACTGTTAGCACTGTTTTTGGCTTTCATTTGGGTACCTATCATTCGAAGCAGAATCAGTTTTAATGAAAGTTTCATGACGGCATTCAAAGCTTTCTTTCATTCTGCCTTTTATGCTATAGTTATCTTCGCGGGATGCAGTCTAATCATCATGGCAATTGATACACTCATTACTGATGTGAATCACAAGGTTTATTCTCACACAGCTAATATTATATTTGTGCTGTTTACACCTCTATTCTTTCTTTCACTAATTCCTGTATATCCAGGGAGAAAGGACAAAGATAGTGACAATGACAAAAACTCCGCACAGAATGAGCTGATTAATAAAGCTGCATTTTGCCCTAAATTTCTGGAAATTCTTATATCCTATATCATTATTCCGCTGACAGCAGTTTTTACAGTTATTCTCTTACTCTATATTGTACTGAATATCAGAGGAGAGTTCTGGACCAATAACCTGTTGGAGCCAATGCTGGTTTCTTATGCCATAGCGGTAATTTTAATCTATATTCTGGCAAGCAGATTGGAAAATAAGTTTGCAATCCTGTTTCGCCGGATTTTTCCAAAGGTACTTGTTCCAATCGTACTGTTCCAAATTACAGCTTCAACTCTCAGCATGGGAGATACAGGAATTACTCATACCCGATATTTCGTTATCTTGTTTGGCATTTTTGCCGCTTTTGCCGGGGTTGTAATGAGTTTGTTGCCTGTTAGGAGAAACGGAATTATTGCAGCAATGCTTATTGCATTTTGTGTTGTGTCTGTAATACCTCCTATTGATGCATTTACTGTCAGCCGCATCAGTCAGGAAAAAATGCTTAAATCTGTGCTGATACAAAATAAAATGTTAAAGAATAACGTTATTATACCAGACAACTCCATTTCTGATCAGGATAAAAAGAAGATTATTTCATTTGTGGAGTACCTGAGCATGATGGATTATACAGATAAAATAGAGTGGTTTCCGGATGATTTTATTATCTATGAAGATTTTTATAATACATTTGGTTTCTATGAATATGGCATACCTGATACAATTAACAGGACAGTAAATGTATTCCTTAATTCAATGACTTCAATTGATATTGCAGGTTATGATGTTCTTGCCCGTACCAATATTCACTCAGAAGAAAACATGGAATCCCAAATATGCAACATCCAAAAATCCGGAAGGGAATATACTCTGGTAAAAGAGAAATCTAAGGGAGAATATGATGTTATTCTTATGGATGACAATAAACAAGAATTAATACGCTTCAATACAGATAAGATTTTTTCTAAATATAGTAGTTACGCTACCGATAAGGCGGAAATATCAAAAGATGAAGCAACTTTTTCTACGGAAAATGAGCGAGTAAAACTTACTATTGTAGTGCAGGAGGCAGGTATAAACTTCGCTTCTAATCAAAACTTTAATTATGCTGATTTTTACATTTTAGTCAGATTCAAGTAAATAATTTGGATAATTAAGATTCAACTTAGTTGAGTATTCGCAAACAAGGTCAAGAAATATAATCCTTTATGATATAAACTTTAGATATAAGGAGGTGAGAAAATGGATGAGGCTGAAAATATTATGGCGGTACAACGCATGCAGGAGTACATTGACATGAATATTTTAAGAAAAATTACGTTGAAAGAATTAGCTGTTTCAGCAGGATATTCACCCTGGCATGCTGCAAGACTGTTTAAAGAAGCTACCGGGAAGGCGCCATTTGAATATATTCGTGCATTAAGACTTACTAAAGCAGCTTTAATACTACGTGATAATAATGAGAGAATCATAGATGTGGCAATGGATTTTGTGTTTGATTCTCATGAGGGATTTACTAGAGCATTTTCAAAGGAATTTGGGATGCCGCCTATCAAATACAGTCAGCATACACCACCGATAAAATTGTTTATGCCTCAGAAAGTTTTCGATACCTATCGAGCACTTCATAAAGGAGGAGAAAAGATGAGTAAAAATAGCAACACCAAATCTATATTTGTACAGGTGATTGAACGTCCTGCAAGAAAAGTTTTACTAAAGAGGGGAAAACAGGCAACGGATTATTTTGCATACTGTGCAGAGGTAGGTTGTGATGTATGGGCAGTACTTTCAAGTGTAAAAGAAGCCATGTATGAGCCAATTGGCATGTGGCTTCCAAAACATATTATCAAAGAAGGAACATCACAATATGTGCAAGGGGTAGAAGTTCCTCTTGACTATACGAATGATATTCCAGAGGAATATGAGTTGATAGAACTTCCACCTTGCAAACTGATGATTTTTCAAGGTGAACCTTATAATGATGATGATTTTATGGATGAAATCAATGAAGTTTGGAATCATATTGCGAGATTTGACCCTAAAGTATACGGATATCAGTGGGCATCGGAAGAAGCACCAAGATTCCAGCTTGCACCAATGGGGTACAGAGGATATATTGAAGCACGTCCAGTTAAAGCAATTAATTAATAAATACAAAAGCCCTTCTAAAGGCACTAAGATAATATAATCTTGGTGCTTTTATTTTATTTTGCATTTGGTGTCAGGAAACTCGTATGTTACTCAAATATATGGAATAAACAGGCAGATTAAAGGGGAACACTAATGTGGAATAAGGAGGGGGATATATGTTAGTATATGCAGTAATAACTATTACATTGGCTTTTATCTTTTACACTATAGGTGTATGGAGTGAAAAAATACAAGGTGAATTGAAAAAATGGCAAGTAGTTGTTTTCTATTTAGGACTAGTGTTTGATACTACAGGAACCACAATAATGAGCAAGATTGCTACTGAAGGTTTTAAGTTAAATTTTCATGGTATTACAGGTCTGTTAGCTATTATTCTAATGCTCTTTCATGCACTTTGGGCAACTTTTGTACTAATTAAAAATAATGAAAAAGAAAAAGAAGATTTTCATAAGTTAAGTATTATTGTCTGGATTATATGGCTTATACCTTTTATCTCAGGTGCAATATTTGGTATGGCAAAATAACATTTTTGTAAAATTTATTTTCCTAAAGCCGATTTCAGCTGTTCATAAATACCCAGTGCAGAGTGTGCGAAACGATAGGAGTTATTGGAGCCAATATGTATTCCAACAAGCTCACCTTTGCTATTTACAATTGGTGCTCCGCTGGCACCAGTAGTGCCAAATTGGTCACTTAAAAGATAGGTCATTTGCTCTCCGTTGTCGCTGAGAACTACGCAGGGATAGATATTGTTTTCATACGCTTTAGCAGTGTCCCAAAGTGATGCAAGCAGATATACGACTTCACCTTCAACACAAGGTTCTTTTGCAAGGGGAAATGCTTTCAATGCAGAGCTGTTGTCCAATTTAAAGGCAGCAAGATCTTTGATAGGACTTTGTGCTGTATCAACACCTTCAGCATCAGGAATTGTAATGGTCTCTTTAACATTGCCGATTATAGATGCAGAATCCTCTGGAGACATGATATCTATTAATTCTCCACCTTTGATGTAATCTTTTAACGTATCCGGGGTTAAATCAACAGTCTCAGAATCAAAAATATGATATGCAGTGATAAGAATTGGCTCATCGCTTAAATCAGTTTTCAGAAGAGAAGCGGTACCTGACATTACATCTCCATCTACTGATGTTTTCCAATTAACATTGAATACAGAGGAAGAGGCAATGGAACCAAAATCAGGTTTTGCAAGTGCATCTGGGTCTGGAATGGTCTCTCCAGTTGAATCTGTAATAGTTGCAATATCATCAGGCATTATATTTTTGCCCTCTGTATTAGAATTTGGTGTTTGTCCGCAAGCGCAGATACTTATAGCAAGCATACCAGCTATAATAAGTAATGACATTTTTTTCATGGGTAAAAACTCCTTTTGTTACTTTTTTATGTAAATAAGTATAAGAATACCTTGATAAGTACTATTATGTCAATACAAATATGTCTTTTAGGGTAAGGGACTTTTATGAAACTATTTTTAGTATAAATAGTATTATTTGAGCCTTTTATTGACAGATACAATATGGAAGATTATGATAAAATTAAGTATCTAAGTAAATAAGGAGGCGCAAATGTAGTGAAATTTTTTAAAAAAACAGGACAGGATCAGAATGACAGTGTTGTAATAAAAAATAGCAATAAAGAGTTGGCCGATAAATATTTAGAACTAATTAGTGGGTTTTCTTTTTCCGTAGATGAATTGGATATGGAAATGAACGAGATTCTTGTTAGGATTCAGGGACTTACGTCAGAATCAAAAGGGCAAGCTTCAAGCATGATTTCCATGAATGATGTTATTGATGTAATCTACACAACGGTCCAGGGAAGTAGGGCAAAAGCTTCACATGCTTCTGAGATTTCCAATAATACCTATGAGATTATAGTCAGTAAGAAAAAGAAGTTTCAAGAAATAACAAAGAGTTTAAGTGAGACAGGAGAAAACTTAAATTCTGCGAAAAATTCCTTTGTTGAGTTAGAGGGAAAAACGAAAACTGCAAAGTCTCTTGTAGATCGCATTGAGCATATTTCCTCGCAAACCAATTTGCTTGCTTTAAATGCATCTGTGGAAGCTGCTAGGGCAGGGGAGCATGGACGTGGCTTTTCTGTCATTGCAGAAGAAGTAAGACACCTGGCAAGTGAAACCAGTGAGGTTAATAAAGTAATCAGCGGAATTATTGCAGAAATTATAAAATCTGTAGATCAATCGAAAAAGGATGTTCATCAGGTAATAGAAAATATTGATTTTCAAAGTACTCAAATAACAAATACTATTGAAGATTTTGCTTTGATTGAAAATGTTTCAAAGGAATCAAGTGAAATGAGTCTTTGGATTGCTGACAATTCAAAGGAACTAGAATCTTCTATCTATTCGGCCAAGGAGGTAATTGCAAAAGTTACCACTTCAGTTGATTGTTCCTCTCATAAAATTGAAGAACTTTCACAATCTATTAAAGAAGAAGCCAAATCAGCCAATAATATTAAACAACGAATTGAACAGCTTGAGCAACTTAACTTCCAGCTTATGGACAAGGACAAATCTAGAGATGACTCAACCATTATTGTAGCAACTTCACCATATGAGCCATATTTTATTTACAACGAAAATACTAAAGAAATTTCAGGAATGGATTACGATTTAATTCAAGAAGTTTTTAAAGAGTCAAATTATAAAGTTGAGTTTAAAATTGTGCCTTGGGACACTTCTATTAAAATGGTAAAAACAGGATTGTCGGATATCCTTCCTGCCATATCATATGACAAAACGAGAGAGAATTATTTGAAATTCAGTGATAGCTATCGCTATGAAAGTCCCTATGGATTTTATACAAGCAAGGATCAAAAGATAAAAGTTAAACAACTTTCTGATTTAGAAGGAAAAAGGATTGGGGTTATTTCTGGATATACATACTTTGCAGAGCTTTACCAATTAAATATTAAGATTGAGGAAAGTAATAAAGAGGAGATCCTTTTTAAGAAATTGCTGAAAGGACAACTAGATATTGTAGTATTAGAAATGGAATCTGGTGATTATCAGGTAAAAAAACTAGAAATGGAAGATTTAATACGCAAGGAATCTTACATTTTTATTTTGAAAAATCCAGTTAAAACATATTTAGGTTTTGGAACGGTAAAGAGCCATACTTCGATTTGTGACATATTCAATAAGCAAATTAAGGTGATGCAGGAAAGTGGAAGATTGCAAAAAATAGCAGAAAAATATAGATAAATTAAGATTTATAGTGTAAATTTTTTAGTAATAAATAAAGGACATAGGTAAAATTCTTTATGATTAGGTTGATGACTTTAATCATAAAACTGAGTTTTTCCTATGTCTTCTTTTTTATCTATGCACAATCCTAACAGGACTGTATAACGACTTAGGCGTACATTGGCAGTATTGAAGGGATGTTAGCATGCATAGGAGAAATCTGCAGTAACAACTGCTTCAATTCTTAATTCCCCAGGAATGATTGGTGTTGCAATAGACTGGCGTAGTAATTCCTGTGTAGGAACGGGGGAGGCACTGTTCTCCATAATACGTATTGGTATAGGATTTAATCTTATATGTATGTTTGTTGAAATTGATTTAGCTTTTTCTATTGCATTATCAATTGCTAAGTTCAAAGCGTGCTGATAATAAATATCTGGCTTAGACAATTCAAAGGAAATGGATTCAACTATATTAGCTCCCATATTAACTGCGGTATCAATGATTTCTCCTACTTCATCAATATTACTAGTTTTGATTTCAAATATATGCCGTACCGAATATCCTTTATCAATCTGATTTCCGTCCTCGTATTCATACTTTTTATCAATTAAGTATTGAACTGTTTTTATGTCTGTATTTTCGTACTGACTCACAGCCTGAATAATCTTTTGGCTGATTTGTGCATTTTCTGATTGTATCTGGGATAAGTTATATCCAGTTGTCTCTATGCCCAAACGAATTACAGCTACATCAGGAGTTGCTGTAACATGACCCTGACCGATTAAAGTCATGGTATAATTGGGACAATGATTCACAGATAGCGAATGTGCCATAGGGAAATCTCCTTTCACTATTTTTATTTTATTCCATTATATAGTGTATTAAGAAGGACTTCATTTGGGTCCTGGCTAAGTTCCCAAATCATGGCGCCACCTAAATTTTTTGTTTTGATATAATCAGTTTTATATGAAATTGACTGTGGATCTTCATAGCTGATGAATGTAGAACCGTTATATAACCAGGGAACTAATGATTGAGAGTGAAAATATCTGACAAACCCTGGCTTATTTAAATAGTTTTCTGCAATTAATTTATAGCTGATGGAATTTGCACCGGTATAGGTCTGATATAGGCCATTGTTTGAATTATTTACGGAAGAATATATATATCCGTAAAAGGGAATACCAAGTACCAGCTTGCCCGCCGGAAAAGAACCATTAAGCCATGCACTTACTGTAGAATCGGAACTTCCCTTATACTGTGGTGAAGAATCGCTATTAGTATAGAGAGGTGCATGAAGGTCCGTGTAGGTATCCCAGGTTCCATGAAAATCATAAGTCATAAGAGTTGCGTAATCCAAATATTGGGGCAATTTTGCAAGTTCAACATTATTTACATAAGAAGACCCTGCACCACCAGCCATGGTAAGAAGGTAATGCTTATTATCCAAAGCCCCCCGTGCATCCAGTTTTTCTCTAATTTTCTGAAGAAGCAGAGTGAAGTTTTGTTTATCTTCAAGCCGCTTTGAATTAGTTGTCAAACCACCGCTGACAGGATATTCCCAATCAAGATCCACACCATCAAAACCATATTGGGTGATAAAGGCCACACAGCTGTCTGCAAATGCAGTTCTGGAAGTATCGGTTAGGGCGGCATCAGAGAATTTTCCCGACCAGCTCCAGCCTCCAACGGAAATTAACGTTTTCAAATTAGGATTAGTCTGTTTTAGGGAATTCAGAAGCTTGATATTGTTTTGATCAATATCTGGATATCCCAGAGTGATTTTTAAGTCAGATCCAATATTTGCAAAGGCGTAATTAATATGTGTAAGCTTATTAGCGTCTATCTGATTTGGATAATAACCGGAATAAGCTGCCCATGCTGCATAGTATCCAATTATTTTTTTTGATAAAGGCTGAGTAGGTGATATATTACCTGATGTTGCTGTTAATGTTGTTATAGTAATAACATTACTGGAATTTGATATATTTCCTCTTGCATCTTTTGCTTTTATATAAAACTGATAGTTAGATGAAGGAATTAAGCCATTTGCAGTATATGTAGTTGCGGATGTGGAAGCAAGGTATGTATTGTTACGATATATGTCATATGATTTAACCCCGACGTCGTCTGTGGATGCATTCCAGGTAAGTGTAACGGACGTTTCAGTAATAGTAGTAGCTTTCAAATTTGTGGGTGCTGTAGGCGCAATACGGTCCGGCTTTGCTGCATAGGTAAAGCTATCCAGGGAGATGCATAATGTGGTTATAAGAATAAGGGACAAAGCCAGCACAAACGTCTGGGACATACGTTTTTTCATAATTATTTCCTCCTTTTTTTGTTAATGCAAGTATAACATGCTGGTTATTTTTTGAGCAGTACACAAAATCTGGTAAAATAATCTGACAATTTATTTCAAAAAAACTATCCACTATAACACCAGACTTTAGCTGTGTGATATGATATCTTCAAGGCAGGTGAACATATATGATGATGAATAATAAATATAGGACAGCACAGGTAGCAAAAATAATTGGCGTTCATCCAAATACAGTACGTCTTTATGAAAGATGCCAATTAATATCAGAGGCAGAAAGAATGGATAACGGTTATCGTGTATTTACTGATTTACATATTGAGCAATTCAAATTGGCAAGAACGGCATTAAAGGTTGAGGTATTACAAAATGGACTGCGAAAAAAAGCAGTTGAAATTGTAAAGGTTTCTGCTTTAAAAAACTTTTATGCTGCAATTCAGCTTACGGAAAGTTATTTGTTACAAATTAGAGCAGAGCAACACAATGCTGAAGAAGCAATTGAAATTGTAAAACAGATACTATCTGGTGCACATTATATAAAAGAAACGGAAAATCTATCGCTTACAAGAAAACAGACAGCTGAATATTTACAAGTTACAATGGATACTTTGAGGAATTGGGAGTTAAATGGTTTGATTGCAGTAAAACGAAGAGAAAATGGCTATCGGATTTATACGTATGATGATATCATGCGCCTTAAAATAATCCGTTCTCTGAGGTGTGCCAATTATTCTCTGGCTGCTATTTTGCGAATGTTAGCAGCCATTTCTCAGGATCCAAGTGTCGATATCAGAGAAGTAATTAATACCCCTAAACAGGATGATGATATTATTTCTGTGTGCGACAAACTGCTTACTTCATTGCAGGAGGCAGAATGCAATGCTCTTGAGGTAATGGCTCAGCTAAAGAAAATAAAAAAACAATTTTATAACTTCTTATAATGAAAGATAGCAAGAATAATGAAAAGCGGGTTATTGGGTTTTGCTATAATCACTTTGGAAAGGAGGTTACCATGGGCAATTTAAAAAATGTTATTATGGCAATACAATATATTGAAGGACATTTGAATGAAAAATTAGATTTAGATATTGTTGCAGATGCGGTTCACTATTCAAAATACCATTTGCACCGTATGTTTACTGATACAGTGGGTTTGACCATTCATGATTATGTGCAGCGGCGGAGGCTGACAGAAGCCGCAAAATTACTAGTATTTTCTCAAAAAACTATATTGGATATTGCATTGCTTGCTGGATATGAAAGTCAACAGGCTTTTACCTCAATTTTTAAGGCGATGTATAAGCAATCACCTAATCAATTCCGAGAAAGTGAAGAATTTTATCCATTGCAGTTAGAGTTCGAATTTCGTAATTATAATGCATTGTCAATCAACAAAGATCAAGATATGAAAAGAAAAATTACTATTGCTACTGAGGCAGATATAACTCAGTGGATGGAATTAGTCCGCCTTGTGATTGATGGATTCCCCTGTCTGATCGAGAAGGAACATATCAAGGTTTTACAACGATATATTACGAAAAAGCAGGCTTTGAAGATGAAAGAAGCAGAAATAGTCATAGGGATTATGATGTTTTCTTATGAAACTGGAAGCATTGACTTTTTAGGAGTACATCCCTTGTATCGGAAGAAAGGAGTCATTAAAGAATTCTTAGATAAAGTAATTTATGACCTTTCAGATAATAAAGAAATTAGCATAACCACTTACCGTGAAGGGGATAAAGCAGACACAGGCCATCGTAAAGCATTACAAAGATTTGGTTTTGCTGAAGCAGAATTGCTCACAGAATTTGGATATCCAACACAAAGATTTATATTTTCTAAAATAACACAGGAGGTTATAAAGAAATGAATGAAATACAATTGACTGCTGAGCAGGCGGGAAAAAATCCACTTGCTCAGCAGTTTTATATGGGTTCACTTCTGCGTTTTGCTTTACCCACTATTTTTATGATGATTTTTATGGGACTGTACACAATTGTTGATACTATATTTGTAGCCAGGTTCGTATCTACCAACGCCCTTTCATCCATTAATATTGTCTGCCCAATCATCAATATTATTGTGGGATTGGGCACTATGCTGGCTACTGGAGGAAGTGCGATAGTTGCCCAAAAGATGGGAAAGAAAGATGAAAAGGGCGCATGTGAAAGCTTTACCTTGATAATTTTGGCAGGGCTGGCTGTCGGTTTGCTGATTACTTGCATTGGGTTGGCATTTATTGAGCCAATTATTCGAGGGCTTGGTGCAAGTGACTTTCTGTTTCCATACTCTCGTGATTACTTGACTATTTTACTGATTTTTGCGCCGGCAAGTATGATGCAGGTGCTTATTCAAAATTTCTTGGTAACAGCAGGAAAACCGGGTCTTGGATTTTGGTTAGTTGTGGCCGCAGGACTTACTAATGCACTGTTAGATTTTATATTCATTGTGCTCATGCAAATGGGCATTGGAGGTGCAGCTCTTGCAACAAGTATGGGATATCTAATACCAGTAATTATCGGGAGTACTTTTTTCTATTTCAATAAAAACGGTTCTTTGTATTTTTGTAAAATACACTTTGATATGAGAATTTTAGGGGAAATCTGTTTTAACGGTTCCTCTGAAATGATAGGACAGTTATCTACTGCGGTTACTACTTTCTTTTTTAATATTGCTATGATGAAATTGCTGGGGGAAGATGGGGTTGCAGCCATTACCATTATAATTTATTCACAATTTTTTTTAACGACATTTTTTATTGGGTTTTCTATGGGAGTTGCACCAATCATCAGCTATAAATATGGGAGTAAAGACTATAGACAGCTCAAAAGAATTTTTCAAATCTGTATGACATTTATCCTTGTAGCTTCGTTGTTAGTATTTCTGATTACTATGGCAGAAGGCCCATCTCTGGTACAAATATTTTCACCTAAGGGCACTTCAGTTTATGAAATCGCACGGGATGGATTTTTGATATTTCCCATTGGGTTTTTATTTTGTGGGTTTAATATCTTTACATCGAGTATGTTTACGGCTTTGTCCAACGGAAAAATCTCAGCCATGCTGTCCTTCCTGCGTACATTTGGATTTATCACAATCGGGTTACTGATATTGCCTGTGCTTTATCAGGTCAACGGTATTTGGCTAGCGATTCCCGCTGCGGAAATCCTTAGTCTATGTGTTTCTATCTTCTTTCTTTTTTATTATCATAGAAAATATCAATATATTTAATGAAATAAAAACCCTCCACTTTACCACCAGACTATTTTCTGATGGTATTCTTTATAAAAAACAGGAGGTTTGATATATGGAAGCAACAATTAAAGTTGATAAGCTATGTAAATCTTATACTGGAATTCGTGTGATTGAAAATCTTGATATTTCAGTTTCACAAGGTGAGGTATTTGGTTTGCTTGGTGCAAATGGCGCTGGGAAAAGTACCACAATTGAGTGCATACTGGGTACAAAAAAATCGGATAGCGGGACTGTATCAATTTTAGGAATGAATCCTCATTCTGAGAGAAAAAAGTTATATCAGAGAGTGGGTGTTCAATTTCAGGAAGCAAATTATCAAGATAAAATAACTGTTATGGAACTATGTCAGGAAGTATTTTGTCTGTATAAAAATCCTTCTGATTATAAAGCTTTGTTAAAGCAATTCAGTTTGGAGAACAAAACTAAAAATATGGTGAATCAATTATCCGGTGGGCAAAAACAGCGATTGTTTATTGTACTTGCACTAATCTCTAATCCAGATGTAGTTTTTTTAGATGAACTAACAACAGGACTTGATTCAAAAGCAAGGAGAAGCGTATGGAACAGTTTGTCTGAATTAAAAAAGAAAGGTTTAACCATTTTTCTAACTTCTCATTTTATGGATGAAGTAGAAACCTTATGTGATCGAATCGGTATTTTGAAAGAGGGCAGCCTGATTTTCTGCGGTACAGTGAAGGAGGCCATTGATGCCAGTCCTTATGAAAAATTAGAAGATGCCTACCTTTGGTATACAGGTGAGGAGGAATTAGAGAATGAAAACATTTAGTACTTTACTTAAAACAGAACTTAAACTATCCCTAAGAGGAATGGATATGTTTATATTTGCATTATGCATGCCAGTGGTGGTTGTTGTAATTCTGGGTATAATATACGGTAATAAACCTGCATTTAGTGGAGCAGAATACACTTTTTTAGAGCAATCCTTTGGAGCAGTATCCACCATTGCCATATGTGCTGGCGGAGTAATGGGTCTTCCATTAGTCATATCTGATTACAGAAACAAGAAAATTCTCAAACGATTTCAGGTTACACCTACAAGTCCGGCATTAATTTTAGCTGTACAGGTGGCAATTTATATGCTTTATTCAATAGTTTCTCTTATGCTTGTCTATGCTGTTGCAGTATTGTTTTTTAAGGTACATTTCGCTGGGGTGCTGGTACAGTTTTTAGGTTCATACCTGCTTGTTATGTTGTCTATGTTTAGCATTGGTATGATGGTAGGCGGAGTCTCACCAGATATGAAAACAGCCAGTGTAATTGCCAGTGTTTTGTATTTTCCCATGTTGATTTTTTCAGGAGCCACTTTGCCTTATGAAGTGATGCCATCTGCACTTCAAAAGGTAGTTGATTTGCTGCCGCTAACCCAAGGAATAAAATTGCTGAAAGCAGCATCACTGGGGTTGCCTGTTACAGATGCGCTATTTTCAATTATTGTAATGGTGGTTCTTGCAGTCATTTGTATTGCCATTTCCATTCGCTTTTTTAAATGGGAATAAAAAAGACAAATAGGCTATTATGCATTGAAAATGGCTCTTGACATTTAGAACGGATGAAACATTGTGTGGAGCCCATTAAAAAGGATAAGTAGTACTAAATGAAAGCAGTTTTATAAAAACCAATATAAGAATATATTTATATTGGTTCTGTTGTGTTACTTAAAATTCAATTAATACTGGATTGGGAATTAGGCCGTAGGCAATGTTTTGTCTACGGCCTTTTGCTATGGTTGGAGCAATCTATTTTTATGGAGGGAAATGGAAGCAGAAAAGGTTTGTTTAAGCAATGAATAAAAACTCCTATTTTTGTATTCACTTTTTATGGTACAATAGTTAGAAAGAATTATTGAATCCATGATGGATGGATGAAGGAAAAAATAAGGCAGGTATATGAATGAAATTAGTCTATGAAAAACCAAAGGCAGAAGATTATGTTGGATTGCGGCTTCGTTCAGGAATGGGAAATAAAGATTTGGAAAGAAGCAGAAAAGCCATAGCAAATTCTTTGTTTACTGTATCTATTTATGATGAAGAAAATTTGATTGCTTTTGGACGAATTGTAGGAGACCAGGGGATTACCTATGTTGTGAGTGATATCATGGTAGACGAAAATTATAGAAGAAGAGGTTTTGCAGATCAGATAATGAAAGAACTTAACAATTACTTTGAAGAAAATACTTTTGAAGATAGTTATATATGTTTGATAGCAAACTCTCCTGCTGATTTGTTATATCATAAGTATCAATTTGAATATTTACCTGAAAGTAGATGTGGAATGTTACGTAAACAAAGTACTAAAAAATAAGTATGGCTTAAAGCTAAGCTACAATTAGCTTTATAATAATTAATTTAAATAATAATTTGTAAGAATGGTGGTGCAATATGGCTACAAGTTTGGACTTCATTGAATATGTATGTGAGCAGATTTCTGGTGTGGGAGCAGTTCGATATAGAAAAATGTTTGGTGAATATATGGTATATGTGAATGATAAACCAATACTTCTTATTTGTGATAATACGGTCTTTGTGAAAATTCTTGATTGTATAAGTGATCAGATGAAAGAAGCAGAAAAGGGGTTTCCTTATGATGGGGCAAAGGAACATTATGTATTGGATATAGATAATGCTGAATTTAGCAAAGAAATTATAACGCTGCTGGAGCCGTATATTTCCATTCCAAAACCAAAGAAGAAAAAGGCTTAAGATTTATAATAATAAAGAATAAGGAAGTCTATTCAGACTTCCTTATTCTTTACGAGGAGAAATAGATTGAAAAAAGATAGTATAAGAGTTTCTAAAATTTTTGCATGCTCTATCTTAATTATGGCTTTTGCAGCTCTAATTATTTATGCCTGCAATGATGACTTAACAGTCAGGTATTATGAAATTGAAAGCAAGAAAATCCAAGACAATATTCGAGTAGCTTTTATTACTGATTTACATAGCTGTTACTATGGTAAAAGTCAAACTGAGCTGCTGAGTTGCATTGATGAGCAACACCCAGATGTTATATTGTTTGGTGGTGATATTGTAGATGATAAGTTACCAAATAAAAATGCAGTTACTGTTCTTAAAACGCTAGCAGAAAAGTATCCTTGCTATTATGTTTCGGGGAATCATGAGTATAGGAGTGGCAAGATTGATGCTATAAAACAAATGATTGAAGGATATGGAATTATTGTCCTTGAGGGGCAAAGTAAACAAGTTGCTATAAATGGACAATTAATTAATATATGTGGAATTGATGATGCAGAAGTTGGGGAGAGAAATATTATGAAGCAACTTGAAAATGCTGAAAGTCAAATACAGCCTACCCTGTATACCATTTTTATGGCACATCGTCCGGAAGATATTGATACTTATTTGCGTTATAATTTTGATTTAATCTTGTCTGGGCATGCACATGGTGGTCAATGGCGGATTCCTGGAATCATGAATGGTTTACTAGCACCTAATCAGGGATTTTTCCCCAAGTATGCTGGTGGAAAATATGATTTTAATGATAAAACTTTTATTGTTAGCCGTGGATTAGCAAGGGAATCCACCCGAATCCCGAGGATTTTTAATCCACCAGAACTAGTGATTGTTGACATTGTATCAGTGAACTGATACAAAAAGCAACATCATACAAGATGTGGTCAAGCCTATATGGTATTATTTTAATGTCAAGCCAAAAAGAAGAATATTTACAGGAAAAGCTTAATCTTCAACAAGAAGCTTATCTTGATTATAGTTTTAAGAAGTTACTTGACCCACTGTTAAATGTGCAGAACAGGACATTTCCGTACAGCCCAGGAGTGCAATGCTTGAGGCTGAGCCTTTTGACCAAAGTATCCAAAAGGATTTAGGGACAGATAAGCCAGTGCAAATGATTTTACGTAGTGGAATAAACAATTCTAAGGAGCTTATTTAGTATGAAAAAAGTATTTATGGTATTGCTATCAGTATTAATTATATCAAATTCTATGATTGTTTCTTTTGCTGAAACAGATAAAGAGCCCATGCTTAATGCAAAAGCTGCAGTCTTAATTAATGCCTCAACGGGTGAGGTTTTATATAGTAAAAATATGAATCAGAAAATGTTTCCTGCCAGTACAACTAAAATTATGACCGCTTTATTGGTGCTTGAAAACCTTGACCTTTCAAGTACAGTAACCATTGATAAGGAAACGGCTCAAACTGGAGGAAGCCAAATTAATCTTATAGAAGGTGAAAATATTACGGTAGAACAACTGCTATATGCATTGCTATTAAAATCAGCAAATGATGCAGCTGTTGCTCTTGCAAAGGAAGTTGCCGGAAGTATTCCTGAGTTCGCAGATAGGATGAATGCGAGAGCTAAAGACTTAGGAGCAAGAGATACAAATTTTGTTACACCGAATGGACTACATGACGACAATCATTACACCACAGCTTATGATTTAGCCATGATAACCAAAGGTGCTATGAAAAACAAGAAGTTTAGAAAGATTGTTACTACTCTCAAATATACAATCCCAGAGACAAACAAAAGTGATGCACGAGTGCTTCACAATCCAAACAAATTGCTTTACAGCAAAGCAAAGATTTATGTAAATGGAGCCCTTAAACCTTTAAAATATGAGGATGCCACGGGAATCAAAAATGGATATACAAGCGAGGCGGGAAGATGTCTTGTAGCGGGCGCAAAGAGAGAAAATATGGAACTTATTTCAGTGGTTTTAAAAACAACTGCCACCGGAAAGTTTGCAGATTCCATAGCACTTCTTGATTATGGTTTTGAAAACTATAAAAGTATATCAGCCATAAAAAAGGGAGATTCTCTTGGAAAAATAAAGGTTATTAAAGGAGCGGTAAGAAACGTAGAAATTGTTGCTGCAGTATCATCCTATTTAACGATACCCCAAAATAAAGCTGATTTAAAGGTGAATACAAAAGTAATAATTGATAATAAAATAGAGGCACCTGTGTCAAAGGGACAAAAGGTTGGGAAGGTTGAAATCTATACAGGCAATATTCTTGTTGACGAAGTGGATGTTGTAACTGTAAAACAAGTGGATAAAGGAGGAATTTTATCTGTAATCGGAATTCCTGATAGTATTTCTCATATTTTAGAAATTGTTTTATTAGCTATAATCGTTTTGTTTGGAATCTTTATTTTTAGACATATGGTCAATATAAACAGGAGGAAGTAAAAATATACATTTGTTTTGTACTATAGCCCAGTCTAGAAAATTCAGACCACAGAAACTCCACTTTTTTAATATGGATTTTTATCAGGTTTAAGGCAACTGGCAGGGAATAAATCTTATCTGGATCTAAGCCTTTGTATGATAACACCGAGAGATATTCATCAGTCTTTGTATCAATGATTTCTGCAGTACCAGTTATTTGCATCCCACCCAGTTCGCTCATGCCTTTATATGCATCATAGATACAGACAGAAATATTGGGGTTTAATAGGATATTTGCAAATTTTTCTCCCCCTTCGCTGAAAATATAGATACAATTGTTTTTGTAAAGATATTCAATAGGTGTTGCTCTTATATGATCTCCATGACCTGTGGCTAAAGTACAAGTATTATGAGTAGTGATAAAATCGTCAATGTATTCCCTAAGTAATTGAGGTTCAACAGGATTCTTGCTGTGGTCCTTAATTTTTTTTATGTTAAGGGCTAATTCAATTAACTTGTGCATATCAAATAAATCATAATCTTTTAAAGAAAATCCCGTTTTGCTGCAGAACCGCTTGATTATAGCATAGTCCTTACTGCTAAGTTTATTAAGAATAAGCTTGCCTCCGATTGCAGCCTGTAGTACGATGCTTTCACCTAGAATAGCATTTAAAGGCTTTAAGTATTGATGCGCCATATTTACTGCAAGGCAAGTACATATCAGGATGACATTTTTTTGTTTAATCCAATCAGAGTTTTTCGATACATATTCAATAATATTGCAGTCTGCACCTTGAGAATAAACAGGTGTGCAAATAACAACGTTATCATAACCATTACCGTTTCCCCTAAACTCAGAAGCTCTGCAATATTTTGCAGGTCCTAAAATAAGTGACAGATTTTTTGCTACCATTTCAGTAAAGCCATAGTTGCTTTCATATAGTATAAGTGTCGCTTGCATAAAACAAAACCTCCTTAATTAACTAATATATTTATTATATATTAATTTTTTTAAAATAATAGTGAAAAAATTAATAAAACTTGAAGGTATAAAGTTCTACACAAAAAACAAACCATAATATTTCTAAATTGAGGAATAATAGTATAAAAAGGATTAAAGTATTGAAAGGGTTAAAATATTATGGAAAAAGGTTTTAAAGGAATGTCTGCATGGCAGCTTACTATGTTGGCATTAGGAACGGTAGTGGGAGGATCATTCTTTGTTGGTTCCTCTGTTGCTATTCACGCAGCGGGCCCTTCCGTTATCATTGCATATATTTTGGGAGGTGTACTGGTCTATTTTATACTTATAGCTTTGTCTGAACTGACGGTAGCAAACCCTGATTCTGGATCATTTCGAACCTTTGCGACACAAGCTTTTGGACAGGGAACGGGCTTTGTTGTTGGCTGGGTGTATTGGACAGGAATGGTTTTGGCAATGTCAAGTGAGTCAACAGCTGTATCTATTTTAGTGAGCAAATGGCTTCCCAATGTATCCATACAAGTATTGGGAAGCGGTATCATTATAGGTGTTACATTGCTGAATTTACTTGGAGCAGACAAGTTAAGCAAACTGGAGAGTGGTCTTGCAACTGTAAAGCTATTAGCAATTGCTTCATTTATTGTAATTGCATTCCTGCTTATCGCAGGTATGGCTATACGAAATTCTCCAATTGGAATTGGAAATCTGGCAAGGGAACCTTTCATGCCAGGAGGAATAAGGGGAATTGCTGGGAGTATGCTTATTGTAATGTTTGCTTATGCAGGCTTTGAAATCATTGGGTTAGCGGCTTCAGAAACGGATGACCCGAGAAAGACTGTACCAAAAGCAATTAACTATACCGTACTCTGCTTAGTGGGTTTTTATATTCTTACAGTTTCTTTGATTTTACCGCTTATTCCTACAAACAGTATAAATGAAGACGTAAGTCCAATGGTTGCGGCCTTGAATAATCAAGGACTTGGATGGGGAAGTACTGCATTAAATCTAGTCATGATAACAGCCATCATATCTACTATGCTTGCTGCTATGTTTGGAATTGGAAGAATGATGCGGTCCCTTGTAGATGAGGGACATGCTCCTAGAATTTTGAAAGACACAAAAAATGTTCCTTATCGGGGAATCTTTTTTTCAGGCGTTGCTATGTTAATCGGTCTGGCAATTGGTTTTATCTTCCCTAAAGTATATATCTTTTTAATAAGTTCTGGCGGTTTTGCATTACTATTTACCTATGCGGTAATTATTGCTAGTCATTTACGATTACGTAAAAAAAATGGATGTCCACCCGAGGGAAAGTGCCAGATGCATGGTTTCCCTTATACCTCTTGGATTACTCTAATCAGTATGATTATTATTATATTCAGTATGCCATTTATTCCTGATCAGATTTCCGGATTAATTGCAGGTATTACTATGATTATTTTATATTCGGTAGTGTATTTAGCAGCAAAATTTATTATGAACAGACCAAAGAGAAGATTAATCATTACTACCAAGGACTAATAGAAATAGCTTTTATATTTCCATCTAATTCTTTCGATGTTATGATTATTATCAATTCTTCCATGGCAGACAAGCTTGCTATACAACCTATCAAAAATGCTAATACAGCCATTTTCAATATGTTTTCTTGGCAATCATATTATGATATAATAGGTGCTATAAGAATAATGAAGATTTTGGTTAACAGAATTCCAGCGAATTGATGCGCATTATTAAGAATATAGGAGATATTAAAATGATTAAAGCATATTTAACTGCATACCCCATGCTATATGAGGGAGAAGACATTGAAGTACGATACAGCATTTTTGAGGATGATGTACAAATAAAAAAGGAGACCATTTATTTAGCGTATATGAAACCGGCTATTGTTGGGCTGAATTCAGTACTTACTTTATTACAGAAGCTGGAACAATATAAGGAAAAAGAAATCACAGTTGTTTTAAATGACGCATCCTTATATGAGGTAATAAAGGGATCCAGTACCACTAAGAATGGTGATGTCATTAAAATGGCCAATAAAGCAAAGAGGCAACAAGCCAAATTCGACAAGCTGTCTTTTATTAATGTAACTAAAGATAAAGAGGCTTTAGCCAGATGGAAAGAAATATTAGAGGATTAATATACTTTAGTCTGTTACTATTTATTTACAATTAACAAAAAGTCACCTTACATATCAATGTTGGGTGACTTTTAAGTTAATTAAATATTTATTTACTTGGGAAAATCAACTTATTTTTATTCTTTTAAGCCCATTGCCAGTCTTTTCTTTAAGATATGAGCTTTAATGTCCTTAGCAGCTTGAACGGGATCATCTCCTATGGCTACTTTTCCGCCAGTTAATCCTTCTACATCCTGTGTTAGTAGTTTAACTAAATCTGGGGCACCAGTTACAAACGGAGTTGGAGAAAGATGAGTATATGCGCCATAAGCCACGGCAAATAAGCCATCTATAGTAGCTTTTTGTTCCATCCATTCAGGAGCGGTAACGGCTATTGGAAGATCTGGAATATCAACCTTTAAGTGATCAGCCAATGCGGTAACCAACATAGAAATTCGCCCTGTATCAGTACAAGTACCAAAGCTCAGTACTGGTGGAATATTTAATGCCCTGCATACGCCTTGTAATCCTTCACCAGCTAATTCAATAGCTTCAAGATTACACATACCTGCAACTTCTAAGGCATGGTTTCCACAACCTCCGGCAACAACTAAAATATCACCCTTAATTAGTTCTTTAGTAATATTTACGGTATTCCAATCCTGAGGACCGTTTCGTAAAGTAGAGCAGCTTGCTAACGCTACAATACCCTTGATTTGGCCTTTTGCAATTACATCAACCAAATTATCTAAATCATTGCCAATTGCACCAAGTACCGCTTCAGTGGAGAAACCTGCAATAGCTTTTGTTTTATGCTGAGGTACCAAAGGCTTAATTTTATCATGTCTTCTTTTAAAATTCTCAATAGCAATCTGAATACAGTTTTCAGCCATTTCATCAACTTTTGCTGGATAATACGGCATTTCATGTTGTGTTCCAGGTACTCCTATAATTGTGCTGGCACTAATCAATGCTACCTGATATTTTTCTGCATACTGATCAATGGCAGGAGGTGAACAGTTTTCTTCCATAACAAGTGCATCTACTGTTCCTGTTGCAAGGAATGGTTCAATTGATAGCCAGTCACCCATCAATCCTACGAACACATCATCAACTTCAAATCTTTGCAGTAATTCCTGACCGGTTTCGATAGAACCTACAATATGAATACCTTTTGCGCCTGCTTTTCTTGCTAATTCCTGATATTCCTGCATTTTAGCTTTTTGTAATGTTGCAACACCTACCCATGGCTGGTGACCATTAAATGCAATGTTTACATAATGTGGGTCCATGATTCCCAAATCCACATCCACTTCATGAGGCATTGGGGTACCAAATAAAATATCCTGGGCCATTTCAAGACCGATCTGAGCAGTATATATTGTAGAAAGTCCTAAGCGTAGAGCCTTTTTAGCTAGAGAAACATAATCCCCATCTACATTTGTGAGACAGCTTGCAATGGAGTTCTCTACTTCGTGTTGAACCCCACAAGGATAAATGTGTAATTCTTTCCATAGAGGCTTTCTTTTTTGAGGTGCAAAAACTTCAACCATTTTATTTTCCTGGTCAGGGGTGACTTTCATTTCTTTGTCAAGAAATTCAGCTAATTGAACCGCAAGCACATTGATTTCCTGATTTGTATTTATTCCAACTTTTTCACACATCATCTTCAGTTTGTTTTCATCTGTAATTTTAAACGGAGTTTTTCCTTCTCCAGTAGCTTTTAGTGTTCTAAAAGCTTCATATGCGTGATGAGCATAGGTTGCTGCTCCCATGATATTTCTCATGAGGAGATTCCTCATGGCCATGGCATCTGGGCCAATACCGCAAACCCCTTTATCAGCACCTGCTTTTTCGCTGATTCTGCAAGGACCCTGTGTACAAAGTTGGCAGCTCAATCCCTGAAGACAAAAGTTACAGCGGATTTTATCCTGGGGATCCCATCTTGAAAATACACTGGAAAGTCCGTCTTCTCTAATTCTAATCAGCATTTCTTCTACTGAATCATGAAAACTAACACGCTCCGCCATTTTTTTTGAAATCGTTTCTGACATAATTAACCTCCTAGTTAACATTTACATAAATCTAATATCAATTAGTATGTCATTTTTATTAGAAATTATTGACTATTCACTTAATACACTCCTAAAAATGGTGTATAATGACTAAGTCATGTAAGACTAAATGAAAAGGAAGTTTGTGAGTTTGTATGTACAAAAAAATATTAGAATATGCAAAAGAAAAGCCAACAGTTTATACTCCAAGTTCTGAAAAGTTTTGGGATGATGAACATATCTCAAAGCAAATGCTGGAGGCACATTTGAATCCAGATTTTGATGGAGCTTCTAGGAAACATAGTTTCATTAAACAATCTGTACAATGGATTGAAAGCCTTTGTGAAAACAAATCTGAAAAGAAACTTTTAGACTTAGGTTGTGGACCTGGAATATATGCAGAGTTGTTTGAAGAAAAAGGATTTACTGTTACTGGAATAGACTTTTCAAAGAGGTCAATTAGTTACGCAAAAGAAAATGCAAAAGCTAAGCAAAAAAATATAGAATATTTTTATCAAAATTATTTAGCTATGGACTATGAAAACCAGTTTGATGTGGTGACTTTAATCTATTGTGATTTTGGCGTGTTAAATCCAAAAGATAGACATGAACTGCTTGGCAAAATTAAACGGGCCTTGAAGCCAAGTGGATTTTTGATATTAGATGGGTTTACAAAGTTACAATTATCAGTGTCTATGGAAAAAGAACTAATGGAGTATTATGATAGTGGATTTTGGAATCCAACGCCGTATGTTTGCATTCAGCAAAATTTTCACTACGATGACCCTAAAGTTTTTTTAGAACAATATCTTGTGATTACAGAAGAAGAGTGCAATTGTTATAATATGTGGAATCAAATTTTTAGTAAGGATTCTTTAATGGAGGAGTTACAGCAAGCAGGTTTTGACAAGATGGAATTCTTTGAGGATGTTTGTGGAAAAACTTTTTCAGGTGACAGCAATACCATATGTGTTGTTGCAAAATATAGAGGGTAAAATTGAAAGAAGCACAGAAAAAATACATTAAATATCTAGGGAATGTGAAACCCCTGGATGAAGTTATACACAGTGAAGGGTTATCTGAGGCAGAGATATTAGAGGAGATTATTAAATTTTATATGAGGAGCAGCAAGCAGATTACCAGGGAAAGAACGAAGTTTTATCAGAAATTGTTAAAAGTAACCCCCAGTGGAATAAAAATAGATAAAATCAGCAATCGATGGGGAAGCTGCAATTCAAGGAAAGAAATCACCTATAATTATTTAATATCCACATTACCCATGGAGCTGATTGATTATATTGTAGTTCATGAGCTATGTCATATACATCATATGAATCATGATCGATCCTTCTGGCGTAAAGTAGGTAGTATTATGCCTGATTACAAGCTTAAAATGAAAATGCTTGAAGACAGATAGAAGAAATGAGTTGTCATTATGAGAGCTCATTTTTTTGTAATTTAAATAAAATGAACAAGGAGCATTGTGCTTATTGGAGAAGGAAGCATGAATAAACTTGATTTGATACAAATTAAGGCATAAAATGGAAGAATGAGAAGAACAGTATTTTTAAAAGGGGAAGTTAAGGGAAAAGTAAAATGTATGATTTAAATGCCATAATAAATATATGCCAGACTATTTCCTGTGAGATTGAAACAAAAAAATTGCTTGAAAAATTGATGGGAATAGCAATGCAAAATTCAGGGAGCACAATGGGACATATACTTTTAAGAGACGAAAACAGATTGATTTTATTTGCTTCTGGAAAATTAAATAATAACTCAGAACTTCTTATTGATCACAAAGAAATCGAGTTTGATAATAGTGATGCTAAAGATTTGTTACCAATCTCTATGATTAACTATGTTACTATGACTAAAGAAGTGCTGATTATTGACAATATATCCAGAAGTCAATTTTCCTATGATCAATATTTTGAATCGAATACTATTCAATCTGTTATGTGCCTGCCTATTATGAAACAAAATGCTTTAAAAGGAGTCGTGTATTTAGAAAATAACATTTTGTCGGGAGCATTTGCTAAAAATAATATGGAAGTATTAAATATAATTATTTCGCAAGTTGCTATTTCCATAGAGAATGCTCTTTTATATGCTAAGCTTGAAAATAAGGTAGAAGAACGAACAATGCAATTGGAGGAGACAATATCCAAGTATAAAATTAAAACAGAATTTTTCTCCAACATTTCTCATGAGTTAAGAACTCCAATTAACGTAATTATTTCAGCATTACAGATGCACCTACTTAAACTAGACGGATGCCACTGCAAGAAAATTTCAAAAGCCTGTTATAAATATCATAATATAATGAAACAAAATTGTTTCCGCCTTTTAAGATTAGCGAATAATTTAATTGATATAACCAAGATTGATGCAGGATACTTTTGTGTAAATAGTATGAATGTTAATCTTATTAGTGTTTTAGAAAATATAACCATGTCAGTAGCGGATTATGTTGAAGATAAGGGGATATCTTTAATTTTTGATACAGATGTGGAAGAAAAAATAATTGCTTGTGATCCGGAAAAAATCGAGAGAATCTTGCTAAATCTACTGTCAAATGCAGTAAAATTCACACCTAGTGGTGGAAATATCAGGGTGGATATTAGGGACGGAATAGAAAAAATCTGCATTAGTGTAAAAGATAATGGAAAGGGGATTCCGGAAGATAAGTTAGATGTAATCTTTAAAAGATTTGTCCAAGTTGATAAATCTTTTACAAGAAATTATGAAGGAAGTGGCATAGGACTTTCGCTTGTAAAAGACTTAGTGGAACTGCATGGTGGTACCATATCTGTCAAAAGTGGCACAGACCAGGGGGCCGAATTTATTATATCGTTACCTTGTAAATTAGCAGATGAAAAATATGATGAAGTGAAATGCTGTGATGAACTAAATAAGAATCATATGGACAAAATTAATATAGAATTTTCAGATATATATAGATAGGAAAATACGAAAAGGTTCAATATAAATTTTGGTGAAATCACATTTAATATTATAAATAAAGTTAAAAATAAATGCCTTAGCATCTATGTAAAAATTAGATGATGGGCATTTATTTTTTTAATTCTCCACAATATCTCCATAAAGGATTGATAGTATAAAGTCAATAAAATTATAACTATTTCCATTTAGTGCATAATAAAAGTGTATACACTAAAAACAAGAAGGAGAAATGTCTTATGTCAATAATAACAACAAAATTAAATGTAAATGGAATGTCTTGCAGTCATTGCGAAAAAGCAATCCAGAATGCACTCAGTGAATTGGAGGGCGTATGCAATACAGAAGTCAATTTAAATGAAAAGACTGTAGCAATCCAATATGAAGAGGATATAGTAACAGAAAAAAGTTTAGCAGAAGCTATTGAAGATGCGGGTTACGATGTAGTGTAAAACGTTTTGCAAAGTGTCTAAAGAAGGAGAGAGAAGCATGCAGAAAGAAAATCTTCAAATTGTGGGTATGACATGTGCAGCTTGTGCAAATAGAATAGAAAAAGTTGTTTCTAAATTAGATGGAGTTTCTACTGTTTCTGTAAATTTTGCATCGGAAAAGCTTGTTACGAATTATGACCCTGAAAAAATAAATTTATCAGATATAAAAAACACAATAACAAAGGCTGGTTATGAAGCCTTAGAAATACAGAAAAAATTAACGGTAGATGAGGATAAAATCCGAAAGGAAAAAGAAATAAAAACTTTGTGGACAAAGTTTATTGTTTCTGCAGTTTGCTGTATTCCTCTGTTATATTTGGCAATGGGAGCAATGATATGGTGGCTGAGATTCCCAATTCCTGATGCATTAAAACCTATGCAGTATCCTTTAAATTATGCCTTCACACAAATTGCATTGTTGATACCAATATTAATTGCTGGAAATAAGTTTTATTCCGTAGGATTTAAGGCAATTTTAAGCAGAAGCCCCAATATGGATTCACTGATTGCTATGGGCACCTCTGCGGCAATTTTATATAGCGTATATTCAACATACCGAATTTCAATTGGTGATTTCGGCTACATGGAGGATTTGTATTTTGAAACAGCAGGGGTTATTATCACCTTGATTTTATTAGGGAAATCGCTTGAAGCAGTTTCCAAAGGAAAAACCTCCGAAGCCATTAAAAAGCTTATGGGTCTGACACCTAAAACAGCCATTGTCATACAGGATGGAAAAGAGGTAATCATTCCAATTGAAGAAGTGGAAGTGGATAATATTATTCTGGTAAAGCCTGGTGAAAAAATACCTGTAGATGGAATAGTAACACAAGGCCTGACGTCTATAGATGAATCTATGCTGACTGGTGAAAGTATACCCATTGAGAAAAAGGAAGGGGACAAAGTTTTTGCAGCCAGCCTTAATAAAAATGGATCTATTCAATTTAAAGCCACAAAGGTTGGAAGTGATACAGCTTTAGCTCAGATTATAAAATTAGTTGAAGACGCTCAAGGAACAAAGGCTCCTATTGCGCAAATGGCTGATGTTGTTTCAGGATATTTTGTCCCAATTGTATTTGCCATTGCTGTCGTAGCATCTGCTGCTTGGCTGATTAGTGGACAAACTGCTGTATTTGCATTAACTATATTTATTTCGGTTCTTGTAATTGCTTGCCCGTGTGCACTTGGACTTGCAACCCCTACCGCTATTATGGTTGGAACTGGAAAAGGTGCAGAATATGGCATATTAATTAAAGGCGGAGAGGCACTTGAGCACACACATAAAATAAGTACCATCGTATTTGATAAGACAGGTACCATAACTGAGGGAAAACCGGAAGTAACGGATATCTTAACCATAGGTGACATAAGCAAGCAGCGACTATTACAGATAGCTGCATCGGCAGAAAAAGGATCAGAACATCCTTTGGGAGAAGCAATCGTTCGTGGTGCTGAAAAGGAAAGCCTACACATTTTGGAGCTGGATGGTTTTGAAGCCATACCAGGGTATGGAATTCAGGTGCAAGTTGAAGGATTAAACGTACTTTTAGGTAATGAAAAATTAATGGCTGATAGGAACATTTCTTTAATAAAACTTAAGGAAGAATCAGACCAATTAGCCTCTGAAGGTAAAACGCCTATGTACATTGCAATAGAAAAGGAGCTTTCCGGAATAATAGCTGTTGCTGATGTGGTAAAAGAAAGCAGCTCCAGTGCTATTAAAAAACTTCACGAGATGGGTATCGAAGTAGTCATGATTACTGGTGACAATAGAAGAACCGCTGAAACTATTGCTAAACAAGTAGGAATTGATAGAGTTCTGGCAGAAGTACTTCCACAGGATAAATCAAATGAAGTAAAGAAATTGCAAGCAGAAGGCAAGATTGTTTCTATGGTAGGAGACGGTATCAATGATGCTCCGGCACTAGCTCAGGCAGATATCGGAATAGCTATTGGTTCTGGAACGGATGTAGCCATGGAATCGGCAGACATTGTATTGATGAAAAGTGATCTGATGGATGTGCCAACTGCCATTCAGCTAAGCAAAAGTACGATTAGAAATATTAAACAAAACCTGTTTTGGGCGTTTGGTTATAATGTACTAGGCATACCAGTAGCAGCAGGTTTGCTGTATGTTTTTGGAGGTCCAACATTAAATCCAATATTTGCAGCTGCTGCTATGTCATTAAGTTCCGTATCCGTTTTGACAAATGCACTTAGATTAAAAGGGTTTAAACCCTATAAGTAAAAGGAGATTTAAGATATGAAATCTATGAAGAGTAAAATACTGATTACAGCACTTTCACTTGCCATAATTGTTTCCATTTCAGCTTGTGGTAAATCCGATGTAGTAGGGGAAGTGGCCAAGACATCCTTCGCTTCTGTATTAGAAGCTATACCAAATCAAATTGAAGAGGATGAAATGAATGGAGGCTGGTCCTTAAGTGCACCGGATGATACAGCAAGATTTATTTGGAGTAAAGACTATAGTAAAAGCCCCATGCATGATGTGATGATTGAATTTGACGTAAAACCATTTGTTAATGCAGGTTTAGATGTCAATAAATTACCAAAAGGAATTGTCTTTGAGGATAAAATCATGCTGGGAAAAGAATTAGGAAATGACGAGTTAAAATATTCTGGTGAAGCGACTCCGTCAGCTTCCTTTAATCAACTGGTGGATATCTACAGAGACTCAATAGGTTACCATGAAGTATTGGACCATTATGGTGTTGATTTAGGAGATGGAAATAAATTTGAATGGGCAAAGGATATGAGTTCAAATGATAAAGATATAGTATTTGTTGTAGATCCTGAAATCTTTATTGAAGCAGGAGTAGATCCGGATAAAGTAGAGGGCTGGGCCTATGCTTCTGTGGAAGTTAAGGATGATAGTGGTAAGCCAGTTAAAGTAAAGAAATTTTTAAAGCCTTTTGATTTACAATAACTGATATAAAGTAATGGTGGCCCGTATGACATATAAAAGGGAGGAATAAGTAGTGGGAAAAAAATTGATTAAAAAGAGACTTAAAGTAGAAGGATTGACTTGTACAGGCTGCGAATCTAAAATTGAAAATAAATTAATTAAAATGCATGGCATTTATGAAGTAGATGCAAGTTACTACGCTGCGAGTGTATCTGTGGTTTATGATCCACAAGAGGTTGCAATTGAAGATATCATAAATACAGTAAAGAAGCTTGGTTATGATGTAAAACTTAATCTAAACGAACCTGAAGATAACTCACAAAAGAGTTCAAACAATCAGCTTATCGTTATAGGTATTATTATTTTGGGGCTTTATCTTATTATAAAAAATACGGTAGGATTCAACTTTATACCCAAAATAGATCCGAGTATGGGTTATGGCATCTTATTTGTAGTTGGTCTGTTATCTTCCCTTCATTGCATCGCTATGTGTGGTGGAATTAACCTGTCACTTTCTGTATCCCATAAATTTGATCATGAGAGTAACAAAAAATTTGTAAAGGTACTACCAAGTTTATTGTATAATGCAGGAAGAGTAGTGTCATACACCATAATAGGTGGTATTGTAGGTGCACTTGGATCAGTATTCACTATGTCAAATGCTGGAAGCGCTTTTATAACCATAGTAGCTGGTACCTTTATGGTTATAATGGGATTGAATATGTTGAACATATTTCCTTGGCTAAAAAAATTAAACCCACATATGCCTAAGGTATTTGCTAACAAAATATATAGTGCAAACAATAATAAAGGTCCATTTGTAGTTGGGTTATTAAATGGTTTAATGCCTTGCGGACCGTTACAAGCTATGCAGTTATACGCACTTGGAACAGGTAGCTTTTTAGCTGGTGCATTATCAATGTTTATGTTTAGTCTAGGAACCGTTCCTCTTCTGTTTGCTTTTGGCGCGCTAGGCTCAATGCTAAGTTCTAAGTTTGCAAAAAATATGGTAAAAGTAAGTGCAATGTTAGTTATCGTATTGGGCATTGTGATGATGAATAGAGGAATGGCCTTTACAGGAATTAGTTTTGGTTCCTTGGCTGCCAGTGCTAGTACGGATAATGCAACTATAAGCAGTATTGTAGGCGAAGAGCAACAAGTAATGACTACGTTGGATGGAGGCAGTTATTCTCCGATTGCAGTACAAGCAGGGACTCCAGTGAAGTGGACAATTAATGTAGATAAAGGGGATTTAAACGGATGTAACAATGAAATGATTATTCCGGAGTATAATATAAAGCAAAAATTGCAAGTAGGTGAAAATGTGATTACCTTTACCCCAACGGAAACCGGAAAGTTTGGATATAGCTGCTGGATGGGTATGATTACGAGTAGTATCACCGTGGTTGAGGATATACAGAATGTTGACGCTACAAAAGATGCACTAGATTCAACAGCTGTAAATAATTCAGGAATGCCAGCAGGATGTTGTGGTATATAACCTATAGTTGATTATGATTTTGTCTTTATGGTATAGTAATGATATGGGAGGGATGACATGATTGAAGATAAGAAAAAAGTGCTGATTGTTGATGATGAGCCTAAAATAGTAGAAGCAGTAGTAGCTTATCTAGAAAAAAGCGGATATAATCCATTTGCTGCTTATGATGGAGAAAAGGCCCTTACTTTATTTGACAATGTAAATCCTGATTTAGTTGTTTTAGATTTGATGTTACCCAAGATATCAGGCGAAGAAATATGCAAAATTATTCGAAGAAATTCCAGAGTTCCAATTATCATGCTAACTGCAAAAATCAGTGAAGAGGAAAAGATAAATGGATTAAATATTGGGGCAGATGATTATGTGACTAAGCCATTTAGCCCCAGAGAGTTAATGGCAAGAATAAATAGCTTACTCCGGCGCGCTGATGAAGGCGTGTCTCCCCTTTTTCATATAATGAGCTGGAATGACAATGATTTACAAATTGATTTAAATTCTTATACTGTTAAAAAGTCTGGTGTAAGCGTAAATCTCACACGTATAGAATTCAAATTATTATGTTCATTGATGAAATATCCGAAAAAAATATTTACGAGAGAGGAATTGATTGATATTGTCCTTGGAGCAGATTATGATGGGTTTGAAAGGACGATTGACTCACATATAAAAAATTTGAGGAGTAAAATAGAGGATGATACCACCAATCCAAGATATATTCTTACGGTTCGAGGTGTCGGCTATAAATTTGGAGATAACCAGTGATAAAGAAGGGAGTTAATTATGAATTTAAGTCTTAAAGTTAAATTGACTATATCCTATGTTTTACTTTCTTTGTTTCTAGTTAGCTCTCTTTTATTTGTATCTAATTATTTTCTAGAAAATAAGTTTCAAAGTTATATTGCAAATACGCAGGAAAAGAAAAATCATGACATAGTAAATTTAGTAGCCGATGAATTTAGTGCAAATGGAGAATTCCCTAGTGAGGATTCTCTTGAAAATATAGGTCACACTGCACTATCACAAGGCTTGATTTTGATGGTTAATGACTTAAAGAATAACCAATTGTTTTGTATGAGCACTTTGGATAGCCAAATGTGTGATAATATGCTTGAAAGCATGCGCTCTAATATGGCAAAAATATATCCCAACTTTAATGGTCAATATAAAGAAAATAATTATGATGTTCTGAAAAATGGTAAAAAGGTTGCCACCGTTACCCTTGGCTATTATGGACCTTATTTTTATAATGATGAAGATATACAATTCATTCAAGTATTAAATAAAGTTTTTATTAGTATAGGCATATTATTTTTGATGATAGCAGCTTTTCTAGGATTTTATATGGCAAACAGGATTTCAATGCCAATTAAAAAAGTAATAAATAAAACAATACAGATAGAAGCAGGCAATTATAGCGAGAGATTAACACTTGTTTCTAAAACAAATGAAATTAACCAGTTAATACATAGTGTAAACATATTAGCTGATACTCTTGAAAAGCAACAAATTTCTAAGAAGCGTATGGCAAGAGATTATGCTCATGAATTTAGGACACCATTGGCTGCATTACAATCAAACTTAGAGGCAATAATTGATGGTATATTGAATCCTACACCAGAAAGGCTGGAGAGTTGTAGAGAAGAAATCTTAAGACTAACCCGCATGATATCCGATATAGATAAAATCGTACAAATTGAAAATGACAGCCTTAAGCTTGAGAGAACAAAGTTTGATTTATTAAATGTTATCCATCAAATTGTTTTAAATTTTCAACCGGAGCTTTCCAATCAGAATATACAAATGGATATCAGCACAAAACCATGTGAAATCTATGCAGATAAGGACAAAATAATTCAGGTAATTATAAACTTACTGTCCAACGCAATTAAATATACGGATACCGGCGGAGAAATTCAGGTAACTGCAAGCAAATATGGGAATAATGCAGAGCTCATCATTTCTGATACAGGTGTAGGTATAGAAGAAGAAGACCTGCCGAATATTTTTGATCATTTATATCGTACAGATAAATCACGGGATCGAAATACAGGTGGCTCAGGAATTGGATTATCTGTTGTAAAAGCAATTGTTGACGCTCATGGTGGTCATATAGAAGTAAAAAGTGAATTGTATAAGGGCAGTCAATTCATCGTTACGCTTCCGCTGTAAGTCTTATTTCAATATAGGACAGTTAAAGTTTATTAATAATTATATAAGTACAAGGAGAGGGGTTTTTACCACTCTCCTTGTATTACGTCGTACTTATGATTCGTTGCAAAATCTGCATTATCAAAATAGTCGGACCCTGAGTTTCCAAATGTTGTATCTACATTGATCCATCTCTGCTCATCTGAGTCATAGACCTGATTCCAGGCATGGTCACCCCATTCAATTCCATTATAGCCCAAACCTGTTACAAATCTGACTTTTAACCCTACTGAACGGCACATTGAAACGTACAAGCATGAATAGTCAAAGCATACACCTTCTTTTTCAGTGAAGGTAACTATGGAGCCTGAATTCACATGGGAAGGGGTTTTGACTATTACTTCAGCCTTATTATCATCATATTGTATATTTTGGCTGATCCACTGGTATAACCGGTAAGCCTTTATATTATCATTTTTCTCAGTTCCAACAATTTCTTTTGCCATATTGTCTATTTCTGAATTGGACTTTACTGCTTCTTCAAGTGTGACACCATTAAAATATTTTATTACTGGAACTTTCCAATAATTGGGATTCACACCATTTTCATTATTAGCAGGGGTAAAATCTTCCGCAGCTTTATTAAAGGAATCATTAATTAGGACAGGCAGCTTTTTTGCTATGTCTGTACTTAGTATGGGCTGCAGGAACTTTTTATTAATTATTTCATATGCAGAGGAATGGTTTATGTAATCACTGGTAGTATCATTATTAATAAAATTTGTATAAAAATTTAGTAACAATGAAAAAATCAGTACCATGCATACAGACTTTGGAAGCTGCCAGGATACACTAAGTATCCGTTTGACATGACTGCTCATTGAATTAAATACAGATGAAAGTCTGCCTGTCAAAGGAATAATTGCATGCTTTTCCAAAGGAATGGTTAAAATCTCCAAAATCCAAAGAGTGATAGATAATAGAATGAAAAAAACAATAATATATGCCACAATGTCATGATTATAGCGAAGAATCAAAGCTTCAATAGAGGGAAAAAACTTATATAAAGGCGCTAAGAAGCTGTTCGGATTGTTAGAAAAAATAATCCGAACAAGATAGAACGAAAGAAGAAGTCCTATTATAAGTTTAATGCTATTTAAAAAGGACAGCAATGAGTGATGTATTCTATTGCTTGAAACAGGAGATAACAGTCCTGTCAGTAAAGGCATAAAAAAAATGCCTATAATTAATAGTGTTATTATATTAAAATTATTAAATAAATTCATAAGTACTCCGCTTCCTATAGTTGTTATTATACCTTAAGTATAAGGGCTCAGTAATGTAATAGTTTACATAATTATAACATAATAAAATAAATAGCAACTACCCAACAGAATCTACCAAAAAGAATTCATATTATGGATGACAATTGCCCATTGTTTATTACTTGAGATATTTACCAATAAAGGAATTGGAACAGCAATTTTAGCAAGTTTAGAAATTAGGTTTTATGTGTAATGATGCCTTTAATTGTTACTTAAAATAATTAGCCCCTTTACATATTTAAGATTATTTTAAGATTATTGTTAGATTTCAGCAAGGTTTAACTGCTAGACTAGTTTTTGACCAAACAGGTT
Organism: uncultured Aminipila sp.; assembly: GCA_963524205.1. Classification (GTDB taxonomy): domain Bacteria; phylum Bacillota; class Clostridia; order Peptostreptococcales; family Anaerovoracaceae; genus Aminipila. The sequence goes on along the minus strand of CAURED010000016.1, from coordinate 14,765 downwards.
AAATAGAAAATAAAATCTAATTATAGTATAACAAAAGGGGGAATTAAATCTTGAAAAAGTTTATAATCATAATAGGATTAGTGGTATTAATTTTGGGGGCTTTATTTATTTTGTTTTTAAATCCAGATAAAATAGATCCAGATAACCCAAGTGGAAAGACAATATATTATACGGTGATTAGTAATCAGAAGGTTGAAGTCAATAATGATAACAGGTATGAATATGTTCTTACTTGTTATGATGAAAAAGGGAAGGAAAAAAGTTTAAGCTTTACTACTGGGAAAAAACTCAGAGAAGAAGCTTATGTGAAACTTTATGATGCGCCATTACGGGGTGTAACCTATTGGGAAGAGATAGGAGAGAAGGATCTTCCTGAAAAAGTTAAAGATGTATATAAAATAATATAATAAGAAGTAATTAAAACAATTGAAAACAGAACATAATTGGAATATAGAAAAAATGCACTTTAAATGTTTGACAAAACTCTGACATAAAAAGGTGCATTTTTTATTGGAGAAAATTGATATGATGCGTAAAAGGGGTTCTGGATATAAAGAATACATTTGATTATGATGATTCTTGATGTTGCGCTGGGATAAAATTATTTTTTAAATTGTAAAATTCATATTGACAGAAATATACCCCTAGAATATAATGAGTATATACTCAATGAGTTAGGAGTTAATGAATATGAATAAAAGGCAGGAACAAAAAGCTAAAACCAGAGAACATATAATACAGATAGCATTTAATGAATTTTCTAAGAACGGATTGACTAACACTCCAACTGCTGATATTGCAGCTGCGGCAGAAGTTTCTCACGGAACTATTTTTGCCCATTTTCCCACAAAGGAAATGTTGTTGGATACAGTAATAGAAGAATTTGGCATGAGGATAACAAAACGGCTTCATGAACTGGTAGATGAAACCTGTGGAATGCGAGAGATACTTGAAGCACATCTGAAAGGAATCGCTGAATATGAGGATTTTTATATTAGGCTGATTTCAGAAGCTGCTTTACTTCAAGAAAGTTCACGGAATATCCTGATTATGATTCAATCCGCTATTTCATTTCATCTGACACAAGTAGCAGAAAAAGAAATGAAAAACTTAAAAATAAAGCAAATGCCTTTAAATCTTATGTTCAATACTTGGATTGGATTGATTCATTACTATCTAACAAATCAAGATATGTTTGCCCCAGGAGATTCTGTTGTCTCAAGATATGGGGAGGAGTGGATTGAACATTTTACTAATTTAATAACAGTAGGAGAAGGAGAAAGAGAAATATGAAGATGTGTATTGCATGCGGGATGCCCATGAAAACAAAGGAAGATTATGCTATGGAGGATGAAAGCAGAGACTATTGCAGATACTGTGCAAGACAGGATGGTTCCATGCAGTCTTATGAAGAAAAACTGATAAGCATGACTGATTTTATTATTAAGACCCAGGGACTAGACAAAGTAGCAGCTGAAAATGCAGCTAAAGGAATGATGGAAAAATTACCAGCTTGGAAGGAATAATACACCAATTTGGTTGTTGAAAAAAGTAACGTATCTAGATGAATAATCTGGGTACGTTATTTTTTCTCAAGATTAATATGATGGATGAACTATTTACAAAAAGTTATGAATATGATTCAATATAAAGATGACAGACAGGAAAAATGAACACTGGAAAGACAAGGAAAAATATTGCATAGGAGGCTGCTTAGATTAAAAAATGATTAAATATATAAATAACAGTGAAACAGCAATTATTGTATTGCATGAGATATATGGCAGGAACGACTTTATTAAAGAGATTTGCTCTGAATATTGTAAAGAAGGATTTGATGTATATTGTCCTAATTTACTTGCAACGAATAAGATTTTCCCTTACGAAGAGGCATCAGAGGCATACTCCTATTTTATCAATGAAAGTGGGTTTGCTGTCTATTCTGATATTTTGCGTTTAATACAAACACTAAAGGAACAGTATAAAAAGGTAATTGTTGTAGGCTTTAGCATTGGGGCTACTGTTGCGTGGCGTTGTTGTGAAAGCACCTATTGTGATGCTATTTTAGCCTGCTATGGATCTCGCATAAGAGATTATTTATATTTAAAACCTAGATGCCATACGTTTTTAATGTTTGCGGAACAGGACTCCTTTGATGTAAATTCCATATGTGAACAGTTAAGTAAAAAGTCAAATGTAGAAACTTTAAGGATAAATGCACAACATGGTTTTCTTGATAAATATTCAAAGCATTACGACCCAGAAAAGACTAGCGCATTTAATGAGCAAAGCAAAATATGGTTAAAAAACATGAAAGTGCAACCCCTTAACTAAATTTAATGCTGAGTAGCTACACTTATTATTTTAAGAACTGATTTGTTTTCCCCATTTTATAGGCAAGAATAATCATATCTTGTTCTTCTTTGCTTAATTCACGGTTATACATTTTTGCAAACTGTTGTAATAGCTTTTCAAAATCGATAATTTTTTTTCGTTGTATGGGCCGAATGGGTATATAATCAGGATTATATTTCTTTGCTTCAATGGCAGGATTATTTATTTTTTTAAATATCTCTGCGGTATAATAAGCATCATAAAGAGCATCATGAAATGCATAAGGCATTGGAATTTTCAGCGATTCAGCAGCAGTCTGAAGTTTTAACAATTTTATTTTAGAAAAGCCTAAATGAAGCGAAAGATAGGGCTGAATATTAATATACATTTCAGGCAAAAGTTTTTTGTCTAATTTATGATATTCAACATTTCTAAATAGCTCTTTCATATCAGACATTCCCCAGACACAAAAAACAGAATCTTCCTGGCCAGTAAACTCAATATAGTCATTGAAAACTTTAGAAAATGGCTCTTCTGATATAAGCTGATCTGTGGTAATACCAGTCAAATCCGTGATAAAAGGATTAACTTGTGAATAAATGGCCGGCTTTACATAACGGTTAAAAGTTGCAATTGTATTAACATTTGAATCTAATTTGATAGCACCAATCTGAATAATCTCAAAGGGAGCTTTCGGTTTTTTTTCAATGGCAGACTGAGACGAAGAAAAATCCTGATTAAATTCTAAATCAAATACAATATAGTACATGTAAGATCTCCTTAATAATAAATTCAATTTATTTTTTGCTAAAAATAAGATAATATTCTTAAGTTAGGAGTCCATTCTAGTAAAACTATGAATTTAATAATTATTTGTGCAAAATAATAATGTTTTCATTAAATCATTCGGGGATATATAATAATTACATGCTATTTCAGAATTTAAATTGGATGCCAATTTTACTTTTACATTTGTAAGCTGTGCATCCAAAGTATAATTTAACTGATGTGGGAGGAGCGTAAATGGATATTGGAATAATTGGTGGGGCAGATGGACCAACAGCAATTTTTTTAACATAAACTTAGTAAATTGCTGTTTACAATCTGTTTACAAATCAACTGTTTTTTATTCATATTTGACCTTTATGATGTAATTGTACCAAATAAAGTAAATGGTAGATACGTTAATTGAAGGGAGAAAAATCAAGATGAAGAAAATGAGTGCAAAAATACTGGGTTTAATGATGGTAATGGCTTTAGGTGTGGGGGGAGCTGTAAATGCTTTTGCAGCAGAATCTACAGAAACCACAGATTTACAGCAGGATTCCCAGACCGTACAGGCTACAGATGCTGAAGAAGAAACACAGGTGGCTGAAGATGCTGAGGGAGTACAGGCTGAAGATGCTGAAGAAGCGACTCAGATAATGGATGAAGTAGAAGCAATTGAAGATGCGGATAGTATTCAGGAACTGGAAAACATTGAGCCAGTGGAAAAATCTGAAGATGGAGTTACAACTGAAAGAAAACTTTTAACTATGAAGAGGGAAATGCTTACGCTAAGGGCTGAGTTACTTGGATTAGATGTAGAGGGTTTGTCTTTGGAAGAAATGAAGATTGTCATAAAGGCTGCAGCTATGGAGAAGATTACTACTAGAGCGATTAAGTATGGCATTAATACCGAAGGTTTAACAGAAGACCAGATTAGGGATCTTATTGAAGCAAAGAAAGCAGAATTTAAAACCACATTAGAAGCTGCAAAGACACAAAAAGCAGAAGTTAGAGCAGAAATAAAAGAGATTAGAGAAGCTGCAAAGGTAGAAAAGGCAGAGAACAGAGCGGAAGTAAAAGAGACTAGAGAAGCTGCCAAAATGGAAAAGGCAGAGACTAAAGCAGAGATTAAAGCTTTGAAGGAACAAATTAAAACAGTAAAACAGGCAGCAAATCATGCAGATAAGGAAGAAGATACAGATAATTAGAAGACAAACTAGAGAGAAAAGAGAGCAGATGGAAACTAAGAAAATATTGATTGTAGATGATGATAAAAATATTTGTAAGTTAATGGAGCTCTATCTTGGCAATGCAGGCTATATTACAGACTGCTGCCATGATGGGAGCTCTGCTCTTGATTATATAAGTAAAGGGGATTATGATTTAGTAATTCTGGATTTAATGCTCCCTGCCATTAATGGCTGGGAGGTTTGTCGTTTAATAAAAATGGAAAAAGATATACCTGTTATCATGGTTACTGCAAGAGATATGGTTGACGATAAGGTAAATGGGTTCGAGGCAGGAGCAGATGATTATATCGTAAAGCCTTTTGAGCCAAAGGAACTTTTGGCAAGAGTAAAGGTAAGAATAAAAAATGCTATGCCATCAGAACGTAAGCAAGTTAATAAACTAATTAATGTAGATAATCTCATGGTTGATATAAATAAATATGAAGTAAAATTAAATAATGAAAATGTTAATTTAAAACCTAAAGAAATACAACTGTTATATTTTTTGCTGGTAAATAAAAATATTGTATTTACCAGAGAACAATTGTTGGATAAAATATGGGATTATTCTTATATAGGAGATACAAGAACAGTTGATGTACATATAAAATGCATAAGAGAAAAATTAGGAAGTGATTCCAAGGCATGGGAAATAAAAACCGTATGGGGAGTAGGCTATAAACTGGAGGTATATGAATAATGAAAAGTATTTTTTCAAGACTTTTAGTTACCTACTTTGTTATTACACTGATTATTATTGTAATACTGACCTCTGCAATTTCCTTTATGTATAAAACCATTGTCATGGAAGACAAAAAAGATAGCTTTGAGATTATAGCAAAAAGAATAGGAGTTTTAACAGAAAAATATACAGAGGGTGTCATGTCTCAGGAAGAGCTAAATGCGGCTGTAAATGGAATAAGTTACAGTGCAGATGCTATGATTTATGTTATACAAATAGATAAAAATAGCTTTTCGCAAGAAAAAGAGCTGCAATATCAAGGCTTTACAGATCAATTTGTATATGAGGATTTATCTACAGTGCTTGATGGTAAGCAAGTGTTTCGTAAAAATGAATATTCGCAGAAACTTGAAACCTATGTAGTATATATGGGATATCCACTGAAAAATAATACAGAAATAAAAGGTGCAATACTGATGTTCTGCCCTATAAATAATATAAATCAAAACATAATGAAAATGAACCAAATCTTATGGAGCTGCGGTGCAATTATTATTTTAATCAGTATTCCTGTTATTTTTATTAATTCTCGTAGAATATCGAAACCTATAGAACAGGTTGAAAAGGCTGCAAGAAGTATAGCAAAGGGTGAAACTGTAGCACCTGTTCAGGTTCATTCAAAAGATGAAGTAGGAATGCTTGCTCATTCTTTTAATAATATGAAAGACCAGCTTGAAATTAATGATAAAATAAGACGGGAGTTTATTGCTAATGTATCTCACGAGCTGAGAACACCCCTTACTTCAATGGGTGGATTTGTACAGGCAATGTTAGATGGTATTATTTCAGCAGAGGATTCCAATGAGTATTTGAAAATTATACAAGGAGAAACAAATCGTTTAGTAAACTTAACTTCTGAACTGCTTGACATGACTAAAATCCAGTCTGGAGTAATGAAACTTAACATTGAAGAAATACTATTATATGAAGTTGTGACAGAGTCGGTATTAATTATAAAAGAAAAAGCAGACAGCAAAAATATTACAATAAATGCACTGGTAGATAAAAAATTAAGGATTTCGATGGATAGGGAAAGATTGATGCAGATCTTCATTAATATTTTAAGTAATGCTGTACGGTACTCAGAAAAAGATGGACATATAGATATTCTAGCTAAAGAAAAAAAACATTTGGTTGAAATAATCATAGCGGATACGGGAATAGGTATTTCTGAACAGGATTTACCATTCATATTTGATAAATTTTATCGTTCCAATAACCAGTTTATTTCAGAAAAAGAAAGTAGCGGCCTGGGCCTTTCTATTGTTAAGAATCTGGTAGTTTTAAGCGGTGGAAACATTACGGCTAAAAGTAAAAAGGGAGAGGGCACACAAATATGTTTTACAGTAAATAAAGTGGAAGGTTAGGGTACAAGATATATGAATAAAAGAGAGTTTTCAAAATATCTTCTCTTGCTTTTATTTGCAGTAATATTAATTTCAGGCTGCAATAAATCAGTCGAAATTAAGGATGTCTCAGGTGACTCCAATCAGACAGATTCTCAAGAGAATCGTGCTAGTGAGTTTGGGCAAAGGGAAGATGAGGATATAAATAAATCTGAAGAGACGAAAGAGGTTGAACAACCGGATAAAAATAGTATAGAGCAGACAGAAGAAAAAAATGTCCATAATGACTTGGAGAAAAATGAGGTTGCATCGGTTATAGTGAAATCAGAAAATAACTTGTCAGATTCTGAAAAACAGGAAGTGGTTAATCAGCTCTCTAACGAAGTGGATGAGCTTTTAAATGAAATTAATTCTATGGAATAGAGAGAAGAATAGATGCTATTACCGAAAGGAAATTTGAATATGAAAAAGATAATATGTATACTTTGCATTTGTATCATAGGCCTAAGTGGAATTCAGATAGCTTATGCAGGAGCTAATAATGGCAAAGCGGATGCTGATATAAAAGAAGACATTTCTATGTTACATGAGCAGATAAAACAAAACAATTTAGAACTTTTAGAACTTAGAAAACAAATGAGTAGTGTGACTGTTTCTATACAAAAAAAGGCAGCCAAACTATCTTCAAATAAAATGGTTATCACTCAGGCAAAGGTTGCAGATCTAAAAACAGTGGTGTCCATAGTGAAATCAAGTAAGGACAACATTAAAGGCTTTAAAAATGATGATCTAAAAGAATACATTTCTGCAGGTAAAACTGCCAAAGCAAAAAAGGAATTTGAGCAGGCAAAGGAAAACTTCAACAAAGCGATTGCTTTACAGGAACAAAGAAAACAGACTTTAAATTCAGTAATAAGCCAGTTATATACAGCAGACCAAATTTTATAATGGGTATGACAAACTCTACGGAGCGTTTATTGAATTTTTTTTCGTCAGCATTTAATCTGAAATATGGAGGTGAGCAACATGGATTGCAATAAGGTAGGAGAATTGATATTTAGTTTACGAAAAGAAAAAGGAATGACTCAAAAGCAGCTTGCAGATGTGATGAATATCAGTGACAAAGCAATCTCAAAATGGGAACGTGGTTTGGGATGTCCTGATGTATCCTTGCTCAGAGAACTCTCCAATATATTAGGAGTAAACATTGAAAAAATATTATTAGGTAATTTAGAGCCTAATGACGCAGACGGAGGAAATATGAAGAAAATTAAATTTTACGTGTGTCCCAATTGTGGAAACGTACTGACTGCTACGGGAGAAGGTGAGGTGTTCTGCTGTGGGCGAAAACTTACAGAACTTATTCCCAAATCAGCAGATGAAATGCATGAGTTAACTGTGGAAGAAGTGGAGAATGATTTTTTTATTACCTTTAACCATGAGATGAGCAAAACCCATTTCCTTAGTTTTGTAGCATATGTTTGCTATGATAGAGTACTTTTGATTAAACTGTATCCAGAACAAAGCCCAGAAGTAAGATTTCCAAACATGCGTAAAGGAAAACTATATTTTTATTGTAGCCAGCATGGGCTATGGGTCAAAAAGTAATAAATATTGTATAACATGAAGTTTTTGTATAAAAATTTATAAAAAGTTTAACCTAATAAAATGCATAGTATTATGGCAATATTGCCCAAAAGATTGTCCGTATAATGCAGTAAAACTACAGTAAATTTTAAGTTGCAATATGAATTTTGAGATTGTATAATGAGTAAAATAATATTTACTTGATGAGGGCTAGTTTTTTTTAAGAACGATTGTTAATTTGTTAACACGTAGGAGGAAGTTTATATGGGAAGATTTACATTACCAAGGGATCTTTATCATGGAAGTGGTTGTTTGTCTGAGTTAAAGAATTTACAAGGCAAAAAAGCATTTTTAGTTGTTGGCGGCGGTTCAATGAAGCGTTTTGGATTTTTGGACCAGGCAGTAGGTTACTTAAAGGAAGCTGGGATGGAGGTTGAGCTGTTTGAAAACGTAGAACCAGACCCCAGCGTTGATACTGTTATGAAAGGTGCTGAAGCTATGAAAAAGTTCCAGCCCGATTGGATTATTTCTATGGGAGGCGGATCTCCTATAGATGCAGCTAAAGCTATGTGGGCATTTTATGAATACCCGGATACTACTTTTACGGATTTAATTATTCCTTTTAATTTTCCACAATTAAGAGCAAAAGCTAAATTTTGTGCTATTCCATCAACATCAGGGACTGCTACAGAAGTAACAGCTTTCAGTGTTATTACAGATTATGAAAAGGGCATTAAGTATCCGTTAGCTGACTTCAATATCACACCAGATGTGGCTATCGTAGATCCTCAGCTTGCTGAAACTATGCCGCCTAAATTAATAGCATTTACAGGAATGGATGCAATGACTCATGCTATAGAAGCTTATGTATCAACTCTTCATTGCGATTACACCGACCCACTTGCTCTTCATGCCATTAAAATGGTACATGAATTCTTAAAGAAGTCTTATGGTGGAGATAAAGAAGCAAAAGAGAGAATGCACAATGCACAGTGTCTTGCTGGTATGGCATTTTCAAATGCATTATTAGGTATCGTTCATTCAATGGCGCATAAGACTGGCGCTGCGTACAGCGGTGGACATATAGTCCATGGTTGTGCAAATGCTATGTATTTACCTAGAGTAATTCAGTTTAATGCTAAGAACCCAGATGCAGCTAAGAGATATGGTGAAATTGCAAGGTTTATGGGATTAAATGGGAGTACTGATAAGGAGCTGATTGAGGCTTTAATTTCTGAAATCAAAGAAATGAATGCTTTCCTTGATATACCTTGCTGCATAAAGGAATATGAAGGCGGAATTATTGCAGAAGATGAATTTATGGAAAAGCTTTCTAAGGTTGCAGAACTGGCTATTGGAGATGCTTGTACAGGTTCAAATCCTAGAATTCCTAATCAGGAGGAAATGGAAAAACTATTGAAAGCATGTTATTATGGAGAAGATATTAATTTTTAATTTGATTATGAAAACCCTATGGATAGTACGAATCCATAGGGTTTTTTATTGTAATTATTAGTGAACCGTAGGCAGTGTACTTAAATTATTGTTGTCAGAACCATCAGGAATTGACTTCAAATATTCCGTATCTCCTCTATGGGCAACTCCTACTCCCATTACCCCGCCACGTCTGGCAAGATCTATACAATCTTCTTTTGATAGGATGCTGTTGTCAGATAATTGATATCCGGTTACACGCCCACTATGCTTAACAAGCCCAGTGATTCGTTTTGCGTCACTGGATGGTGTTGGAATTTCATCTAGAGTGTTTCGGGCAAGAGCTGAATCCATTCTGTTTTTTTCATTATTCATTGGAAAACCTCCTTTCTTTTCTTTCCTTGTATTCTGCCTAGAAAAAGAGAATTTATAACATGTGCAGAATTTATTTAGCAGTCTCTCATATTCACCATTTTGTTTAAAATCACATACAATGTAAGATGATATATTATGAAAACAATGAGGTGATGTTTTTGGCAGTATTAGAGGTCCGAAATATAGAGGAAAAATATCAGGCAGTAAATGGGGAAATAACAGCACTGGAAAATATAAGTTTTAATGTTGAAAAAGGTGAGTTTGTCAGTGTAGTGGGCCCTAGCGGCTGTGGTAAATCAACACTGCTTTCCATTATTGCAGGACTGTTGAAACCTACAGCGGGTGAAATTTATGTAAAAGGCGAAAAAATTGAAGGGGTATCAACCCATATTGGATATATGTTGCAAAAGGATAACTTATTAGAATGGAGAACGATTTATAAAAATGTAATGCTGGGATTGGAAATACAGAAAAATGTAAATCGTGAAAATAAAGAAAGAGTAATCGGATTATTAAAAACATACGGACTTTATGAATTTAAAGATAAGTATCCATCACAATTATCTGGAGGAATGAGACAAAGGGTTGCGCTTATCAGAACCCTGGCAATTAACCCAGATATTTTATTATTAGATGAGGCATTTTCTGCACTTGATTATCAAACAAGATTAACTGTGACAAATGATGTTTATGGCATATTAAAGCATGAGCAGATTACGACTATTATGGTTACCCATGACATACCAGAGGGAATAAGCATGGGAGATAAAATTGTTATATTGAGCGCACGACCAGCAATAGTGAAAGAAGTTCTGGATATAGATTTCGAAATGGAAAATAGAAATCCTTTGAATTGTAGAAACAGTCCTAAGTTTGGCAAATACTTTGATTATATTTGGAAGGAGCTAGGTGGTAATGAATGAACAGATAACTTCCAAAGAAAGAATATTGTTTCTGAAAAAGCAAAAACATCGAAAGCATATGATTCTTTTTTGGCAAATCGGAATTTTAGTATTTTTAATAGGTATTTGGGAAATTTCAGCAAGAGTAGGACTTATAGACAGTTTTATTCTCAGCCAGCCATCAAGGATTTTAAAGACATACGTGAATATGGCCCAAAATGGGCTTCTTATGCACATTGGCGTGACCGTTTATGAAACTCTGATGGGATTTGTGTTAGGAGTAATAACTGGCACCATTCTTGCCATAATTCTTTGGTGGAGCAGCCTTATTGCTAAGATAAGTGAGCCATACCTTGTAGTATTAAACAGTCTTCCTAAAATTGCATTAGGCCCGGTAATCATCATTATTGTAGGAGCGGGAACAGAAGCAATAATATTTATGGCTTTGGCAATATCCTTAATAGTAACAGTACTTGAGATGTTAAATGGTTTCCAGCATACAGATAAAGAGTATGTAAAAATGGCTACCACATTTGGTGCATCAAAAATGCAGATTTTTAGCAAGATTGTATTCCCATATAACATAGCAACGCTTTTTAATTCGTTAAAAATTAATATTGGCCTATCTTTAGTTGGTGTCATCGCAGGTGAATTTTTAGTTTCAAAAGCTGGCCTAGGTTATTTAATTGTCTACGGAGGTCAAGTATTCCAGCTAGACTTGGTTATGGCAAGTGTAATTATATTAGCTGTAGTTGCAGCAATAATGTATGAAGCAGTAGTACTTATGCAAAATTTAGTATTGAAATTGTATGGGCATTAACTGCTTTATTATTTATAAATTATTTATAAAAAATAGAAAGGAGTTTCAGTATGAGGAAATACAGAAAACTTTTGTGCGGTATATTAACTTTAGTTTTAATCATTTCTCTTTTTGCTGGATGTGGTTCTAAACCAAAAGAAAACTACAATGTTACTGTGTGTGAGGTAACGCACTCTATCTTTTATGCACCTCAATATGTAGCTATGAATTTAGGATTTTTTGAAGATGAGGGGATTCAGATAGAGTTATCAAACGGACAGGGCGCTGATAAAGTTATGGCTGCAGTCTTATCTGATAATGTTGACATCGGTTTTGCTGGCCCTGAGGCCTCTATCTATGTTTATAACGAGGGAAAAGAAGATCATACACAGGTATTTGCCCAGCTTACACAGCGTGATGGATCCTTCCTTGTAGGGCGTGAAAAGGATGATAATTTCGACTGGGATAAAATCCGGGGCAAAGTAGTATTACCAGGAAGAAAAGGCGGAGTACCTTACATGACATTAGAATATGTTATGAAAAAAAATGGCATAGACCCAGCAAAAGATACAACTTTAGATAATAGTATTCAGTTCGCTTTGATGGCGGGTGCCTTTACAAGTGGAACTGGTGATTATGTTACCTTGTTTGAACCTACAGCTTCCATGCTTGAAGCAGAAGGAAAAGGATACATAGTATCCTCCATAGGAGCGGAAAGTGGAGAAATTCCATATACAGCATATTTTGCTAAACAGAGCTTTATAAAAGAAAATGAAGATATGATGAAGAGTTTCGTTTCGGCAATTTATAAAGGGCAGCAATGGGTTGACACCCATACTGCAGAAGAAATTGCAGAAGCTGTTGCACCTTCATTTCCTGACACTGACATGAAACTTCTAACAACAGTAGTTCAAAGATATAAAGATATTGGTGTCTGGGCAACAGATCCTATTCTTAAAGAAGAACCATACAATTTGCTGCAGGAAGTAATGACTCAGGCAGGAGAGTTAAAGGAAAAAGCTCCTTATGAAGAAGTGGTAAATAACACTTATGCGGAAGAGGTTATAAAATAAATCAATAATATAAGAAGTAATGCCAGAACTGTCTCTAAGTTAAAATTTTAGGGACAGTTTTTTATTTATCAAAATGTAATGATTGGGCTTTAGCTGAAATATATATAGTAATATTGTATATTTCAACTTCTTGAAGGTTGTTTATAACTTTGGAGGTATATTGCTTTATGTTGTTTATGAATAAAAGAGTACTAACTAATTTATGCTTTGTGATACTAATTGTGCTGGCACTAATCCTAAGTGGACGAATTGCTTTTTACTATTTTAACGACAAAGATGTTTTAGGGACCAATGAAAAAGGTGAAGATTATATAAAATGGGTGGATTATAATGTACCAAGTGAAGCTATGGAGAAGGCACTAAATTTAGATATTGAGTCACAGGAGCAAGATGTAAAATTAAACTGGATTGAATTATTATCATATCTGGCAGCCAAGAATGGAAATAATTTTAAGGGTTATAAGGATAAACAATTAGATGAAATTGCAGAGAAAATCCGGCAAGGCGAGACCATAGAAGATTTAACAAAGGATATGAAATACTATAATTATTATTATGAGGCTTACGGTGCCGTTCTTTCAGGATTTGCAGGAGCCTATGAAATAGAAGTTGCCAATGAAGATGGGAGAGGGAAACATTGGGAGAAAAGGTATGGATTAAAGGCATTTTCGCCTATTGCAAAAAATTATTATTATAATCATTATGATGATTTTGGTCAAAGCCGTTCCTATGGATTTTCAAGAAATCATCTGGGAAATGATTTGATGGGCCAGGTGGGAACCCCTATTATCGCAGTTGAAGGTGGTACTGTTGAAGCTATGGGATGGAATCAATATGGCGGATGGCGTATAGGCATACGATCACTGGATAAAAAAAGGTACTATTATTATGCACATCTCCGAAAAAATTTCCCATACAAGCTGGATCTGAAAGAAGGAGATGAAGTAAAAGCTGGTGACGTTATTGGTTATATGGGAAGAACAGGATACAGCACAAAAGAAAACGTAAATAACATAAACCGGACACATCTCCATTTTGGTATGCAGCTTGTCTTTGACGAATCACAGAAAGAATGCAATAGTGAAATCTGGATTGATGTTTATCAAATAGTACGTTTTTTGGATGATCATAGATCTGAGATTGTAAAAAATCTTATGACGAAAGACTATAACAGAGTTTACGATATTCGCGAATGCAAAGATACAGATAATGAATAAATTGGATGAAAACAAAATTTTGTAGTATAATTTCCTTAAAATCAAGTGATTGTTTTTTATTATAATAAAACTAAATGAATACTGAATGGAGGAAATGCTATGGAATACAGAAGATTTAACACTACGATAGTTGCCAGAATTGATAAAGGCGAAGAAATATTAGAGACAATTAAAGAAATTGCCATAAAAGAGAACATTAAGCTGGCAAATCTAAATGCCTTAGGTGCCGTAGGTGAATTTACGGTAGGGGTACTTAAAACAAAGGAAAAAAAGTATTATTCCAATGATTTTAGTGGTGACTTTGAAATAGTATCATTGACAGGCACCATCAATACAATGAACAATGAGTTTTATAGTCATTTACATATGAGTGCAGGAGATGCTGATGGAAGAGTTTTTGGAGGACATCTCAACAGAGCTGTTGTAAGTGCTACTTGTGAATTAATCATAAATATAATAGACGGTAAAGTTGATCGGATTTTTAATGAAGAGGTAGGACTAAACCTATTTAATTTCAATTAAACGAGAGCCGCTGCACAAAGACAACGTGTAGCGGCTCAAATTGAATGGTAGTAAGATTAGTATGCACAGGGTGGACATTAACCTTGTGCTAATCTGTGTGATAGATCTTTACTTTCTTTTTCTATAAAAAACAGGCTCAAAAGTAAGGTAAGCACTTCTGTAATCGGTGAGACAAGCCATACCCCGGTCATACCGAACAGCGGTGGCAAAGTAAAAATACAAATCAGCAGAATGATTAAACCTCGTGCAGAAGATATAATAGCGGACTCCTTTGCCTTTCCAATTGATGTAAAGTAAAAAGAAGAAATTGTATTAATTCCTGAAAATAGAAATGAAACAGCATAGATTATCACGCCCGAACGCACCATCCGCTCCACGACATCACTTTTTACAAACAGACTGCTGTACCACCCAGAACCAACTAGCACCAGTAAAAG
>CAURED010000015.1:0-104139 GCA_963524205.1 uncultured Aminipila sp. | reverse complement strand
TTGGAGCTGTTAAGGCTGCTACAGATGCTGGTGCTGCTGCTGCTCAGAGAGTTGGAGAATTAATTTCAGTACACGTAATTCCAAGACCACATGCTGAAGTTGAAACGATTCTTCCTGCAGCAAAAATCGTGAAATAAGCTGAGGGATAATTAAAATTTAATTTAGTCTTAAATGGCAAGTCTCTTCAAAAATGGGGGGACTTGTTATGCTATTACGATAAAATAAAAAACAATAATTGATGATAAAGGAAGGTAAGATTTGTGGCAAATAATTCGAAAAAACTTAGTTGGGTTGCAGGATTGTCAATATCACTGGGCGTACCAATGCTTATACTACCGTCAATAGTATATTTTACTGATTACATGTGGGCATTTTCCATAGTTGTATGGGGTCTATCCATCATACAGGGCTTTTTCCAGAATCTTGCGTATGCAGAAATGGCTGTAGATTTTCCCGATGCATCGGGTCTGCCAGGATATGCACAGAAGATTCTTGGATCTGGAGAAAACAAGCTGGCTAAATTTACAGGGGGATTTAGTGCATGGAGCTATTGGTTTGGATGGGGACCAATCCCAGCTATATTTATATTGTCAATAGTTGAATTCTTAACAGGTTATTTTACTAATTTAAATAGCATTCCAAAACCAATACTATTTTTATGTGTAGCAACTATTGTTTTATTTGGGCTTTTTATTACGAACAAAAAGGGCCTGCAAAACAGTGCTTTGGCAGGATATGTTTTAAACATTGTTTCACTTTTGCCACTGATTGTTTTAGCGGTGGTACCTTTTATTTGGGGGGGAGCAGATATTTCAAATATTACGAGTAATTGGATTCCACCTGATTTTACTCTTGATATACATCACATCATATTATTATTTGGAATATTTGGAATGGCAGAATGGAGTGCTTGTGCATGGGAAACTGCAGCTGTTTATGGACCCGAATATAGAAATCCTAAGAAAGATGTACTGAAAGCAATATGCAGTTGTGGAATCGTATGTTTAGTAGTGTATATCCTGGTTCAGACGGCATGTATTGCAGTACTGGGGGTAGATGGTGTTATTAATGCCGCGCAGCCACCGATGCTTTTGTTAGCAGAGTACAGCTTTGGAAGAGCAGGGGTAATAATAAGTGTTATAGCTATTATAGTTGCTATGGTATCTGTAATACAAACAGCTTTTTTGGGTGCTTCTCATGCAATGCATTCTATGGCGTTAGAGAAAAATTTACCTGCATTTTTTGGGAATGTAAACAAGCATGGTGTACCACAAAATGCTATGATTGCTGTAATAATTTTAGATTATGGTTTACTATTTTTAGGGAAACCATCCGCTATTGTTGCAGCATCTGCCATAGGATATTCTATAGCAAATGGATTAGGTATGTACTCCTACGTTAAGTATAAAAAAGAAAAGAACAAGTCCAGCGATAAAAAGGATGGGGTGAATCTGCCAAGTGTATGGTGTTGGATTGCACTGATATTTGCTATTATTGATGTGCCGCTATATGTGATTGGAATTATTTATATAAATAGTCTGGATGCAGGCTGGAGTTCAACTATAGTTGCAGTTGCTATTTTACTTTTGTACATACCTCTTTTCATATACTCAACATTCGAAAAAAAACATAGTATTGTAAATCCACAGATGAACGTCATAAATAGGGATAACAATCTATAAAATTATCATAAATGCTTACAACCTTTTTCATTCAAATATATTGACAATATATTTGAGCTATTGTATTATATTGCTAGAGGACTACACATTGAAGTGGGTCCACTAACTATGATGACGCGATGGAGCGCACCTAGATAAGTTTATTTAGGTGCGCTTTTGTATATATTAAGCAATGAAAGGAAGATATTAGGACTTGGGAAATAACGTATTATTAGCTGTAAAAGATAGCGCAGATAGGGATAATATCAAAGAATTGCTTGCTGTAGAAGAGTACATAGTAAATGATGAAGTAAGGAATGCTATTGAAGCTGTATTAAAATGTGAGAATGAGCACCCGGATATATTATTAATTGATTTGGATTTACCACTTTTAGATGGTATTCGAACAATTCATTACATGGCGGAGCATAAATTAGCTAAAGTAATCATTGTAATAGATAGTGATTGGACCGCAAATCTTTCTAAAGTAGATCTATATGAAATAGATGCATTTGTTTCCAGACCTATAAGTAGAAGGAATCTTATTCCATGTTTATCCATGGCACTGGCACGAAATGAGCGAAAATTAAAGCTTCAAAAACAATATGAAGAAATGGAAAAAGAATTTTATGACAATCGATCAATTCATTGTGCAACCCATATATTTATGACTGAAAATAATATGACTGAGGAAGAAGCACTAGAATATTTAAAAAATTTAAGTTTGAATAACAATAAGAAACTAGCAGAAGTAGCAGACATGATTTGTTTTTTATGTGAAAGTAAAAGCAAGGTATAATGTTTATGTAGTAAGTGTGTTATTAGGAGGAGCGTTATGGCTATCCATCAGCTTAAAACAGTTGTTATTGCAGATGATGACAATAATTTTAGAAATTCATTAAAGGAATTTTTTAAAGGTACTATATATCAAGTTGTGGCAGAAGCACCAAATGGTCTAGAAATTGTGGAGAAATGTAAGGAATTTAATCCAGATATAGCAATTATTGATATCCAGATGCCAATTATGGATGGTATTAAAGTAGCCAAAATTGTTGCACAGGAAAGAACTGCAAAATGTATTGTAATGTTAACCTCATTTGATGATAAGGAATATGTAAACGAAGCTATTATGGCGGGAGCAACAGGATATCTGACTAAACCTATTGATTTCAGCCTAATTGTTCCTACAATTGAAGTTTGTTTAGAAAAAAGTAAAGATTGTTATCTTTTAAATAAAGATATCCAGAAAATTAAAAAGAGAAGAGATACAAGAGATATAATTGACAGAGCTAAATTGATAGTCATGGAAAGTAAAAATGTTTCAGAAGATAAAGCTTATGAAATAATTAGAGAGCTGAGCAGGCGTAAACAGATTTCTATGGAGTGTGTAGCACACTATTTATTGGTAGGTCAGAGGTATAGTGATGAACGATATTAATTATAAATTGTTTCATAAATATACAGATTTGAATGAACAAGAAATAGCATATTTAGAAACGTATATAGATAAAATGCAGATGATGGCAGATCAGGAAAAGGCGGATGTCTTTATTGACTGCAAAACATATACTGGGAAAACAACAGTAATAATAGCCGAGGCTAAGCCAAGTACAGTACCATCTGCCTATAAAGAGCACTTATTAGGCATGTTAATCAAATGGGAAAATGAGCCTGCGCTGGACAGAACGTTTCATCTAAAACTACCGACTACAGGAGTAAAAGCCTTGCATGTGCCGGATAACAGGAATGTTGTTCAATCCGCTTTCCCTATCATTTTTAAAGAAAAAGTAATTGCTGTTTTAATTTATGAAAAAATTATAGAAGATGAGTATAAAAGCCTCGATGATGAAACATCAAGTTTAGCCCGATTCGAATCAATAAATAAAGAAGATTTACTGGAGTTTATCCGTGACGCGGCTGTTTTGATAAATCATAGAGATAAGATATGCTATAGTAACAGAGCAGCAAAAGTACTTTATAAAAATTTGGGATATGTAGATGATATTCTTGGCATGTATGTGGGAAATCTCTGGTGTGTTTCTGAATCTGAAGATACGGAAGTGAATACGTTAAATATCAGTGGTCATACATTACAGGGAACAAAAATCCCTATGCATTCGGATGAAGTAAAATATGCCCTGATTATTGAAGATATTACAAATGTGGTATTGCTGGAAAAAGAAAATAATAAAATAAAGATTTCTTATAAGGAACTGAAACACAGACTTAAAAATAGTCTTCAGTTAGTTTCTGGAATATATGATGAGAAAGCTTCTAAAACAAATTCCTTGGAAGTGGCACAAGCCTATAAAGAAGCAGCAGGCAGATTGATGTCAGTATTAGCCACTTTAGGAGAAAGCATAGATTCATTTCAAGATGAAGTAGAAATTAAAGAAATGATAAAAGGAATTTGTAATGCTTTGATTTTGACTGAAGCTAGTCCTTATTTATCAATTGACTTTGAAATGAAAGGTGACCAGATTTGTGTTTCTGGAGAGAAAGCTGTAACGATTGGGCTAGTAGTCAATGAATTGATACACAATGCATTAAAATATGCTTTTAAAAACAGAACAGAAGGTAAAATCCTGATAAATATAAAAAAAGACCAAATAAGCTCGACGATTGTAGTAGAAGATAATGGCATTGGGTTTAAAAAAGACAAAGATTCCCAGAAGTTCTCTGGACTGGAATTGATCAATATTATGGTATCAGAGAGATTAGATGGTGAATTAATACTTGATACCGGAAATTCAGGAACAAAAGTACAATTTGATTTTATTGAATAATAATTAATAAGAAAAAGTCTGTAATTCCGTATAGGAATATGGATTAATAAAGTTTGAAGCGATGAAGCTCAGAAGTAGTGTAATGACTATTTCTGAGCTTTTTGCATATAGAATTCAAAAGAAAGGATAAAGAAGATGAAATTAAAAACAAAACTCAATGGAGAAATATTTCAATTTCGTAACATTAACGATGTTTTAGCTAAAGCGAATGAACCAAAGTCTGGTGACCGTCTGCAGGGAATTGCAGCAAGTAACGAAACAGAAAGAGTTGCAGCTAAAATTGTCCTTGCCAATCTAACAATTGAGGATTTAGTAGAAAACCCTACTATCCCTTATGAAAAAGATGAAGTTACCAGAGTAAATATTGATGGTTTAAATCAACCGGTATATAAAAAGATGAAGTCTATGTCAATAGGGGAGCTAAGAGAATGGATTCTTGATTACCATACAACAGGTGATGATTTGACAAGAGCTTCAAGAGCCTTTACAGGAGAAGTTGTAGCAGCTGTTGCTAAAATCATGGGATCAATGGATTTGGTGTATGGAGCTAGTAAGATTAACCGAATAACTCGCTGCAATACTGAAATAGGACAACCTGGTACACTTTCGTATCGTTGTCAGGCGAATAGTACTACAGACAATCCAGAGACTATTCTTTTAGGTGTTATGGAGGGCATCAGTTACGGAAGTGGCGATGCGTGTCTAGGAATAAATCCTGTTGAAGATAATGTAGACAGTACAAGAAGAATTGCAGATGCATTATATGAATTTATTTGTAAAAATGATATTCCTACACAGATAACCGTATTGTCTCATATAACTACACAAATAGATGCAATTAAAAAGGGAGCACCTCTTTCAATGATCTTCCAGTCAATTGCAGGGAATCAGCTAACAAATGACAACTTTGGTGTTAATAAAGAGTTGTTATATGAAGGGTATAAAGCGGCTTATGAACATGGTATTAGTTCTGGTCCTAATCTGCTTTATTTTGAAACTGGTCAGGGTTCAGAAGTTTCAGTTGGATGCGACTGTGGTGTTGATGAAATGACTCTGGAAGCACGTACTTATGGCTTTGCTAGATATTTTAATCCTTTCATGGTTAATAATGTTTCCGGATTTATTGGACCAGAAACCATTTTTGATGGTAAAGAAATGATCAGAGCTAATCTAGAAGATCATTTTATGGGTAAATTAATAGGACTTCCTATGGGAATGGCCCCTTGCTTTACAAATCACACATCTATTACGATGGATGATCAGCAGATGGCAACGATGCTTTTAGCTATGGCAGGAGCAAATTATTACATGGGAGTACCAGTTGGTGATGATGTTATGCTTGCTTACCAGGATACTAGTTTTCATGATGATGCAGCATTACGTGACATGACAAACCGCAAACCTGCGCCTGAATTCCACCAATGGATGATAAAGAAAGGCTTAATGGATGAGAATGGCCGATTAACAGATTTAGCAGGTGATGGCTCTATTTTCTTAAAGTAGGAGGAAACGGATAATGAATGAAGAACAGTTAAAAAATCTGATACAACAGATTATCGAAAAGATGGCTATTGATAATAATCAAGCGTCTGCTACAGGTAATGGCAGCACTTTTTCTGGAGACAAATGCACTACAGTGATATCCAATGAAGAAGTTCCTGATATAACAGAGTATGATTATACAATGCATCTTGAAATTCCTAATGCAGCTAATCCAGAAGAGTACTTGCGTATAAAGGCTAAGACTGATGCGCGCCTGGGTGTTGGAAGATGTGGTCCAAGATATAAAACTGGAACATATTTGCGAGTGCTTGCAGACCATGCTGGTGCAATGGATGCAGTACTAAATGATGTTCCAGAAGAATTGGTTATAGCAAATGGATTGTTTTCTGTAAGTACAGTATGTAAATCAAAATATGAGTATATGACTCGTCCGGATCTTGGAAGGTTATTTACGAAAGAAGCAGAAGCAGAAATTAAGAGTAAATGCAGATTGAATCCGGATGTTCAGGTTATAGTTGCAGATGGACTTTCAAGTACCGCTGTTGAAGAAAATATTAAAGATTTGCTTCCATCATTGGAGCAAGGATTTAAGGTGGAAGGTGTCAATGCAGGAACACCGTTTTTTGTAAAATATGCTCGTGTTCCATCTATGGATGCCATTACTGAGATGATTAAGCCTAAGGTAACGATTATCTTACTGGGAGAAAGACCTGGACTGTCTACATTTGCATCCTTAAGTGCTTACATTACTTATGATGGATATGTAGGTATGCCTGAAGCAAATAGAACTGTTGTTTCCAATATACATAAAAATGGAACAAACGCTGTTGAAGCTGGTGCACATATTGCAAGTGTAGTTAAAAAAATGATTCAGCAAAAGGCTTCCGGAACAGGTTTACAGTTATAGAAAAAAATTATATTGAATTAATATAAGAAAGAAGGGTTTATATGGCTGTTAATGAAGAAATTATTAAAAAAATAGTAGAAACTATTATTTCAGAAGCTTGTGTTACTCCAGATGAAAATGGAATAAAAAAGCATAGAGATAAAAGTGGTGTTATGGTTATAAAGACCAAGTCTATTAAAGCGGAACAGTGGGAACAACCTGGTGTTTATTTAAAGCAGGCAACCAGTTTAGAAGAAGCACCTCGTATGGGATGTGGAGTAATGGAGCTTGATAGAGATGGCACTTTAGCATGGACATTAACTTATGATGAATATGATTATGTGATAGATGGAATTCTTCAGATAGAAATTGACGGAAGAACTGTAACTGGCTGTGAAGGGGATATTATTTTAATTCCTAAGGATTCACATGTTATTTTTAAAACTCCATGTTCAACAAGGTATGCATATTTTGTTTACCCTGCAGATGTGGTTGATGAAATCGTTTAAAGTAAAGTACTCCTTTTATAAATTTTGAAATACAAGAAACAGAAGCCGGTATTTATATACTGGCTTCTGTTTCTTTGTATTTAAAATAGTGATTTTGTTCAATATCTGATAAAATGCTAGAAGAAGGGGGCAATAATATGGATAAAAATATAAAAGTAGGAATTATCTCTGATACTCACGGTTTATTACGTGAAGAGGTTAAGAATATTTTACAGGAGTGTGATTATATCGTTCATGGTGGTGACATTAATAAGCAGGTGGTTATTGATGAACTGGAGAAGATTGCGCCACTATATGTTGTTCGTGGTAATAATGACAAAGAGTGGGCGGAGCATTTGGCAAATGATTTGAGATTTGAATTAGCAGGTGTGAGATTTTACATGGTGCATGATAAAAAGTTTGTACCCAATGACTTGCACGACGTAGATGTAATCGTATTCGGTCACTCACACAAGTATTACGAAGATGTGAAGGACGGTGTCCTATGGCTGAATCCTGGAAGCTGCGGAAGAAGGAGGTTTGACCAGTCTATAAGCATGGCAGTTATGACAATAAAAAGCGGAGAAGGGGAGATTGAGAAGATTGAGAAGATTGAGAAGATTGAATTGAATCCGGATATGAAATAAATAGGTCGTATAGAGTAACCAAGGTACTTGACATTCCATTTCTTTAATATATAATATATTAGAATTCTAACAATTAGAAGTCTAATTATTGCGGTTATAATAAAAACATACGGGAGAAAGCTATGATTGATATTAATTTCCATAATCTAATGATGATAACTCAAGCTGTATTACACAAAAAAGTATTTTCCAAACTGAATGATACCAAATTGTCTTTAGGCCAGCCAAAGGTGTTAGATTATTTAGGGAACCATAATGGCTGTGTTCAAAAAGATATAGCAGCTGCATGTCAGATTGAACCGGCTACGGTTACAAGTTTACTAGGGCGGATGGAAGAAAACGGACTAATCGAAAGAAAATCCCTGAACGGAAATAGAAGATCCCAGTATGTTTATTTAACGGAGACTGGTGAAAAAATGCAGGATAAAGTTGAGTGTGTATTTGATGAACTTGAAGGTCTTGCTTTTAAAGACTTTTCAGAGCAGGAAAAAGATGCATTTATACAACAGCTACATCGGATATACTGCAATATGACAAAAGAAAATTAACCATTTAAGCGAGGCGGAATAAATGTCAAAAAAAGAATTACTAAAACGTTATATATTATTTATACTAGGATTATTTGTAAATGCATTGGGAGTAAGTCTGATAACCAAAGCCAACCTTGGAACTTCTCCTATATCAAGTATCCCTTATACTTTAAGTATGGGATTCCCATTGAGCATGGGACAATTCACTTTTTTGTTAAACATGATTTTGATTGTAGGACAGATTATTTTCTTGAGAAAAGATTTTAAAAAAGTACAGTTAATACAGATTCCGATCTCTGTCCTTTTCGGATATTTTATTGATTTAACCATGTCCTTACTTTCATTTTTTACTCCATCTGATTACATTATAAAAATTACATCACTTCTTGCGGGGTGTGTTATTTTAGCATTGGGTGTAAGTATAGAAGTAATAGCAAATGTTGTCATGTTATCGGGAGAAGCTTTTGTAAAGGCTATTTCTACAAAGTATAAAAAAGAATTTGGAACAACAAAAATCTGTTTTGATACTACCTTGACCCTATGTGCCTGCATTATTTCTCTAATCATGTTTCAAAAAGTAGCGGGTGTCAGAGAAGGTACAGTAATTGCAGCATTTATAGTAGGATTAATGGCTAAATTCTTTAATAAAAACTTATCGTGTATGGACAAGATTTTATGTGATCATGTTTCTGTTGTAAATAGTGAAATGTCACCTATGCAAGAAGGTGAAAATAAAATAATTATTACTATTGCACGTGAATTTGGAAGTGGGGGACATGAAATTGGTCAAAAGCTGGCGGATGAGTTAAACATAGCATTTTATGATAAAGAAATCATTTCTTATACAGCAAAAGAGAGTGGATATTCGGAAGATTACATTGCAGATCATGAGCAGACACTGAATAACCCTTTTCTGTACGATTTAGTCACACAAAATTATGCCTATATGAAAGAAGCTTTATCTAGAATTGATGTAATTTTTGCGGCACAGCGTAAAGTAATTAAAGAAATTGCAGACCAAGGATCCTGCGTAATCGTAGGAAGATGTGCTGATTTTATCCTACAAGAGGAAGATATAACAGGAGTCTTTATCCATGCAAATGAGAAAAGCAGGATTGAACGAACGGTGAATGTTTATAACTTCAGTAAGGACGTTGCGAAGTCCAGTATACATAAAAATGACAAGGGCCGTAAAAACTTCTACAAGAGATATACCGGAAAAGAATGGGGTAATGCAAAAGATTACAATTTAACCATTGATAGCAGTGTATTTGGAATAGATGGAGCAGTACGGATTATTAGAAATGCAGTGAGTGAACGAAAATATTTATAGTGTAATAATAATAAACACTTTTCATGAATCATTTGTGTCGCAAGCCAAGCGGTGCGGAATGAGGAAAAATATGAAAAACAACGGTCAATTTGAATTTATAAATGTTGCGACAGCACTTTTGATTGTACTTCTATGTATATCAACGGGATTTGTGATTAAATATGGGCGACAACTAGGTAATGGTAATATAATAGGAACCTATAGTGTTGGGGAATTAGCTGATATTTAGTATTTAAGGGTGATAATTACTATAAATATAAAAATCAAACAATGGTCGAAAAAGGAAAATACAAAAAAGGTTATGAAGACATGTATGTTCTTGAAGATACGGAAGGTATAGTAAACAGCAAAAATGTATTGTATTATTTTGACACAATACAGAACTATGTTATTCAATACAAAAAGATAGATAGCCGACCGGTACTTATGGGCAATGCGGAAAATGTTAGTGATTAAATGAGTTGAAAATTGTTTTAAGTATAAGGTAATAGATTAGAAAGAAGTTAATATTTAAAAGAGCTTTGAAATGTAGTTAAATACTGCATTTAAGGCTCTTTTTTTGATGCCGTTAAAGTATAAATTGGTTAAGGTAGCGTTCTTTTTAGTTTTTGAATAATTGAAATTATTATGACGAAATGAGGAATACTTGGGAATTACCTATATAATAAATTGGAATAAGATGTAAGTAGGTAGATAAATAAAGAAAATAATGGTAGAATTGTAAATAAGACAAAAAATCAAATATAAATTTAGGAGATTCAGAATGAAAGAGCTAAATGTAGTGGCAGCTATACTGATATATAATAATAAAATTTTATGTGCTCAAAGAGCAGAAGGAAAGTATGAATATATTTCTTATAAATATGAATTCCCAGGTGGAAAACTAGAAGCAGGAGAAAGTCCGGAAGAAGCATTACACAGAGAACTTATTGAAGAAATGGATGTTAACGTTGACATAAATAAAATGAAATATTTTAATACTGTAAATCATGAATACCCGGATTTTAAAATAAAAATGCAAAGTTTTATTTGTAACGTGGAAAATGCTAACATTAATTTAAAAGAACATGTTTCAATAAAATGGCTTGAAAAAAACCAACTTAATACGCTTGATTGGGCAGCTGCAGACTTGCCAATAGTAGAGAAGTTAATGAATATTTAAGATTTAAAAAAGTTGTGGAGATTGATATGGAAGATATACTAGCAAAAGAAATAACACAAGCAATGATAACTGGCATTATAGATAAAAATCAAGACTCTTTAGAAGAATTCCGTCCTAGATTACTTTTTAATGATACCAGTAGGGCTAATACTGTATTATCTAACTTAACTAAAGAATTAGACCAGTGTGAAAGCTTTTGGTTTTCTGTAGCTTTTATTACGAAGAGTGGCTTAATAGTGCTTAAAGAAACTTTGAAAAAACTTTGTGAACGAGGAATAAAAGGTAGAATTTTAACAACTGACTATTTAGCTTTTAATGAACCTGATGCGCTAAGAGAATTATTACGATTTTCAAATCTAGATGTTAAGGTATTTACAGAGGAACATTTTCATACAAAAGGCTATATGTTTAAAAAAGGTAATATTTATACACTTGTTGTTGGAAGTTCAAATTTAACTCAAAATGCCTTGAAAACAAATAAAGAATGGAATTTGAAAATTACTTCTCTTAATCAAGGAGAGTTAATAGAGCAAACAATCTCTGAATTTGAACTAATGTGGACCCAAGCAAATGTCTTAACAGAAGAATGGATTAAACAGTATGAGAAAGTTTATTTAGAGAATAAGATAAATAGAGCAAAATATAAGATAAGTAGAATTAGAAATTATAAACTGGAGCCTAATAGTATGCAGAAAGAAGCAATAAAAGCTTTAGCACAATTGAGACAGGAAGGAAAGGACAAGGCATTATTAATTTCTGCTACAGGGACTGGAAAAACGTATTTAAGTGCTTTTGATGTTAGAAATTTCAAACCGAAGAAAATGCTATTTCTTGTACATAGAGAACAGATATTAAAACAGGCGGAAGAAAGTTTTAAAGATGTTTTGGGAGAACAGATTAAGGCCGGTTTCTTATCAGGAAACATCAAGGATACAAATGCAGATTATTTATTCGCAACTACAAATATGATGGCTAAAACTGAAATTAGAGAGCAGTTTGCACCTAATTATTTTGATTATATTGTAATAGATGAAATCCATAAAGCGGGGGCAAAGTCATATCAAAATATTATAGAATATTTTAGTCCTAAGTTCTTATTAGGAATGACAGCAACACCTGAAAGAACAGATGGTTTTGACATATATAAGTTATTTGACCATAATATTGCATATGAAATCCGACTACAGCAGGCCATGGAAGCTGATTTACTTTGCCCATTTCATTATTTTGGAATAACCGAATTATCAGTAAACGGTGAAGTTATAGATGATGGAGAGTTTGAGAAAGTATTTCCGTACTTAATTTCAAAGGAAAGAGTAAAGAATATCATAGAAAAAATTAATTATTATGGTTATAGTGGAACAAGAGTAAAGGGATTAATGTTTTGCAGGGATGTTCGTGAAGCAAAGGCCCTATCAGATGTATTTAATGAGCGAGGATTTAGAACAGTTGCACTCTCTGGTAATGATTCTCAAGAAAGTAGAGAAAACGCAATTGAAAGATTAGAAAAAAAATCTGGTAGTGATTGTTTAGATTATATATTTACTGTTGACATTTTTAATGAAGGGGTTGATATTCCGCAGGTAAATCAAGTTGTAATGCTTAGACCGACTCAGTCTAGTATTATTTTTGTTCAACAGCTGGGAAGAGGACTTAGAAAATCTGATGAAAAAGAGTATGTTGTTGTAATTGATTTTATAGGAAATTACACCAAGAATTTTCTGATCCCTATTGCATTATCTGGAGATAGAACTTTTAATAAAGATACAATTAGAAAATATGTTGCAGAGGGAAATCGAATTATACCTGGATGTTCAACAATTAATTTTGATCAAATAGCTCAAAAAAGAATTTTTGAATCGATAGATACAGCCAATTTTAATGATGTTAGGCTTATAAAAGAAAGCTATCAAAATTTAAAGGCACAACTTGGCAGGATTCCGACATTACAAGATTTTGAAAAGAGCGGTGCTATAGATGTTACGAGAATATTTGACAATTCTTCTTTAGGTTCATATTATATGTTTTTAGTTAAATATGAAAAAGAGTATAAAGTTAGATTAAACAATACACAAGAAAAGTGCGTTGAGTTTATATCTAAAAAATTAGCATCAGGTAAAAGGGCCCATGAATTAGAATTATTAAAAAGAATAATAAGATATAAAAAAGGCTTTATGGATAAATTTAAGGAGTATATGTTAGTTGACTACAAAATTAATATTAGTAAAACTACTGAGACAAATTTAGTAAATGTTTTAAGGAATGAATTTCCTACAGGAACAGGTAAAGCTACATATGAAGAATGTATATTTATTAAAGAAGAGAATGGTGAATATAAGATTTCAAAAGTATTTGATGAGATCTTAAAGGACCAACAATTTCACAGAATTGTCATGGAGCTTATAGAATTTGGTATTGAGAGAAATAAAAAATTATATGGTAATAGATATAAGAATACAAATTTTCAACTTTATCAGAAATATACATATGAAGAGGTTTGTAGGCTCCTAGATTGGGAAAAAGCAGAAGTAGCATTAAATATAGGTGGGTATAAATTTGATAAGAAAACGAAGACTTACCCAGTATTTATAAATTATGAAAAATCTGAGGATATAAGTGCTAGTATAAATTATGAAGATAGGTTCATTAATCCTTCTGCATTAATTGCATTATCAAAATCTGGAAAAACTTCGGAATCTGATGATGTAGTAACTGCTTATCATGCCAAAGAATTAGGAGTAGATATGGAGTTGTTTGTACGAAAAAATAAAGACGACAAAATATCAAAAGAGTTTTATTATTTAGGAAGAATAAACACGATAGGAAGACCAAATCCTATTATAATGCAGGGAATAAATAAAAAAGCTGTTGAGATAAGATATCAGTTAGAAACTCCAGTTAGAGAAGACATTTACGAATATATAACAAAGTAGTTTTTAAATAAAAGAAAAATAGAAAGCAAATAGGTAAAATAAGTAATTAGGTTAAAGTTATATGAAAACATACAAATCAACCAACAACACATCAAATTTCAGCCTGCATGACAGCAGGTTAAGTAAAGCATACATAAAAGACAACCAAGATGTTATATGTGAGTTTGACAAAGATGGAACTTATATCTTTGATTCAAACAAGGAAAATCCATATAATAAAACATTACAAATTAAAGATGTAGCAATCTCTTATAAAGATGTGTATTGTGACAGTTGAAAATTTTCATTTACTGAGAGGTTAGAATTCTTAGAAAAACATCATCAACCATCAGAAAACAAGTATCATGGAACCAGTTTTGTAGGAATATTAATAATAAAAAATGAAATTCAGAAATAATTGTGAAATTTATGGATATAATCTAGTTAAATTGTCATATATACATACAAAAAATGGCCTGCTGAATTTAGTTTAGAGATTTACCATTGGAAGGACATTAAATTTTAGAATGCGTTTGAAGGGAAATAACTATGCGATTATTTATTTCTATAAATTTGAATGAAGATATCTGTGACCGGATATACGATGTAAGCTGTCATATCAAGAAGATTACCCGAAAGGGACACTTCAGCCGTAAGGAAAATCTCCATGTGACGCTGGCCTTTTTAGGGGAAGTTGATTCTAATGATATAGATCAGGTTAAGTTGTGTATGGATGCGGTGAATGGGGAAAGCTTTGATATTCATATTGGCGGATTAGGGAGATTTAAAAGGACTGGCTTTGATATTTACTGGATTGGAATAGAAAAGTCCAATCCCATGAGCGAGCTACATAAGTTACTGAATACTGAACTGAACAGCCAAGGATTTTCGGTAGATATGCGTGAGTTTAAGCCTCACTTGACTTTGGGACGTGAAGTAAATTGCGATTATAAGGAAGCTAAGAAACTGGTAGAAGAACTTGGGAGTATGACACAGCTAGTTAATAAATTCAGTTTGATGCTTAGTGAACGAATCAATGGTAAACTAGTATACACAGAGCTTTATACCAGGGAGTTAATCAAGAAATGATGGAGATTTATAAATGACAAAGTTAAATTTAATTTATTTTAGTGCTACAGGAAATACGAAAAAAGTATTACAGACAGTAGCCAAGGAAATTACAGATAAGTACACAGAATATGATATTACTATGGAAAAAGATAGGGTTGAGGGCATTATTCCTCAATTTACTGAAGAGGATTTGGTTATGGTTGGTATACCTGTTTATGGCGGACGTATACCTACTTTTTTAATCTCATACTTAAATACCATAAAAGGAAATAATACGAAAGCGGTATTTACAGTTAATTACGGAAACCGCAAATATGAAGATGCACTAATTGAATTGAAAGACATATTTGAGGCAAATGGTTTTATCGGTATAGCGGGTGCAGCTTTTGTTGGTGAACATTCCTACACTGATTTAGTTGCAACAAATAGACCTGATGAAAACGACTTATACATAGCTTGTGATTTTGGCAGAAAAATAGAAAAAAAGATACAGGAAATAAGAAGGGATCATACATATGAAAAGCTAATAGTGAAAGGCAAATTCCCTTATGTGGTGAAAGATAATGCGCCAGTATCGCCAACAGCACCAACAACAAATGCTCTTTGCATTAGGTGTGGTTTATGCGCAGAAACATGTCCAGTAGGTGCTATTAATAGAGATGATTTTATAGAGAGTGACCCGCATAAGTGTATGCATTGTAATAGATGTATAAAAAATTGTCCAGTTAATGCTAGAAAATTTGAAGCGGAATGGGTAAAAAATATAATAAACTGGCTTGAAACTACGTGCTCAGGAATAAGAAAAGAACCAGAATTATTTATTTAAAATGAAGGAGAGCATATGCGGATTTTAATTGATGCCGATGGCTGCCCAGTGGTTGATATAGCAGTTGGAGCAGCAAAAAAACATAAGATGGAGTGCATTATTTTATGTGATACCTCTCATGTTTTTCAAAAAGAAGGGGCAACCACCATTATGGTATCTAAAGGCGCGGATAGCGTGGATTTTGCACTAGTAAATATGGTGCAAAATGGAGACGTGGTCATAACACAGGATTATGGGCTTGCTGCCATGTGCCTTGCAAGACACGCTGTACCAATTAGTCAGAATGGGCTAATTTACAGTGAAGATAATATTGATGGCCTTTTAATGCAGCGACATACTGCCAGAGAGATTCGTATGGCCGGTGGCAAGATGAAAGGGCATGCAAAGAGAAATGCTTCTCAAGATGAGGCATTCAAAGAAAATTTAGAAGCCTGTTTGCAAAATAAAAAATGAAAATTCTTCTTTCATTTGCGAAAATGTCGAATTTGGTGTATAATGAAGATATAGTTTATTTGTACGGTGACGTTAGGAAAAGTAAACATATATTAGGAATTGGCATTGCACAGGTTTCTATGTGAATAGAATACCTGTGCAGTTTTTATGCTTTAATAGTCATAAAATAGTATGGATGGCAAGTGAGGAGTTACATGAAGGTAGTATATAAGAATTTTAGTTTAGGAGCAATTGAGGAAAACATAACAACTTTAATTAAAGAATGTGAGATTTGGAGTGATTTAGACTTATCTTATGACGAATACGAGATATTAAGCCAAAAAATATTTGAGGTTACAAATGAAAAATCAAGCATATTACAAATGCAGAAAAGTTATCCATTAGTAAACATAACTCATGCGGTTAATCTGGTTATACATGAGGAATATGAAGATTTTTGGCGTGCATATAGCGAAAAATTAGGGATTACTATAAATTCCAATCAAAAAATCATATTAGGTAAAAATTGGAAGTTAATATTTAAGAAGCTAGGTTTTAATAAATTTAATAATGATATTAAAGACATGAGTATGATGCCAATTATATCTCAGGCAGGGATACCAAATAGTGAAATAGAAGATATTTTTGATATGATAAAATACAGCGGCATGCAGGAAAAATTTGAGCCTAAGGTGTTAATGGATGAATTGACAAGCTGGCGTAGCTATGCTGTTGGATTATCCACAAAATCTTATATAAATTTGTATCCAGAGAGAGCGGTTAAATTTTTCATGGATATAAATGAACTTTTAAATTTAAGTGATAACATAGAGATAGATGAAGAAAAATACAGCGAAAGAGTTATAAAGAAGTTTAAGGAATGGAAAGAAAAAGAAAAATATATAGGCAGGAAACGTCCGAAAAATACAGAGGTTCCATCGCCATATTTAATTTATAACCAGAAAGAGAATCAGTTCAGTATGGTTTTACCGCCATACTCTGTTAAAAATGAATATGCTCATTACATGAATTACAAAATAGTGGATAGTGACTATAACCGTTATGAGGGAAAAGTTGCAATTAGAAGTGATGGACAGGGAAGATATATAAAGCAGCTGGTGATTCCTGTGAATGCAGCGAGGGCGTATTCTGTTCATTGGTATGATGATACAGACGAGACGAATCCTATGCTGGATAAAAAAATCACAGGAGTTTTAGGGTATGGACATGTGATTTTTGATTGTAATGGTCAAAAAGTTGATGAGGAAATATTACAGGAAAATTGTAAAACTGAAGAAACAATATTCCCTATAGATTTTAAAGCACCCATTTTGGAAAACATTCGATATAGAGATGATTTTGGAAAACAAAATAAGGCAATAATCTATTGGGATGCCCGAAAGAACTATCCTGTAAAATCCCTTGTATTAAAGCAATTGAATAATTATGCTTTTTCTGAGGAAATTGATACGATGAAATGTAAGCAGTTAAAAGCGGCTTCTGGAGAAAAGGATTTTATATGCTTGAAGAACAAGTTGGAAAGTGGAGTTTATAAAGTGTGCGATGCAGATGATTGCCGTTTGAGTAATGAGTTCTTTACACCTATAGTAATTGATGATATTCACATTTTCAAACACAGAGAAGAAGGATATAAAGAAAATATTGGCAGCCTCAATGAGATATTAATCACCACATTAATGAATTATGATTCTATAAAAATGCTTGAAAAACTAAAAATTGTAGTGAAAGAAACGGGGGCTAAAAGAGATTCTTATTTGGATAGTGAAGGTTGTGAGATACTAGCTTTACTTCTATGCAATTTTTGTGGACAGGATAAAGACAATGAAGAGGATGAGAGTAACTTGAAGAGCAATAATAGACGTTGTGCTCAAATGATTGAAGAAATACTACACCTCATCAGTTTACACATGTTAAATACAGAGCAAAGAGGTTTTATCCTTGAGAATATGTGTAGATACCATTTGTCACAAAAGGAATTTGAAATCTGTTTTGAAGTTCTTAACCTACAAATGGCTAGTTTTAGGGGTATTACAGAAATGTCTGTTAATGAAATTGAAAAGCTGGCTCAGGTAAATGATATAGCAGCTATGCGATTATATCTGAAAAATCCAATGGATTATAAACAAGGAATGAAGCTGCTAGGCTTAACAGGTATTGATGCTATTAGGGAAATGCTGCAGTTTAACGAAACGACAGCTACGCCGGCAGACTGGCTAGCGAACTATGAAGAACTTGTTAAAGGAAATGTAGACAAGCTGGATTATAAATTTTGCCCGACCTCTAAAATCACAGGAAACCATACAGAATTTCATGATATGGTCAACTGGGGTGTCCCTGGACAGTATAAATCACCTGAAATCAATTTTGATTTAAAACACAGTGAAGGTATACCGTTCTGTGGACAGCTTTATTTGGATGTATTACTTTCATGGTATATGGACTATAGAAACAAGTCTGAGCAAATGACTGGTCTTGTTAAAGAACTGGGGATGCTGATAGCATCCATTGATAAAGCTTATATGTCATTAAACCAGGAAATAAAGAATTCTATTATACTTTACGAAAAGTCACTTAGTGCCAGATATATCGAAGGTAAAAGTGTATTTGCAACTTTTTATTATTGCGGTTTAGCTTCTGTAATGTTAGCGTTGCATGGACATATAGATTTAGATCCCAAAACTTTGAAAATCTGTGATCGATTCATACGAAAAATGAATCAATTGTTTCCTGAGTTAGTGGAAAGAGATTTACTACTGGCGGACATGTATGTGATGTTTAATAAATAAAATAATAAATGAAAAATAGGTAATGAAAGATGATTATCAGTGCAAGCAGGCGAACTGACATTCCAAATTATTATTTTGACTGGTTTACAAACCGCTTGAAAGAGCGGTTTGTTTTAGTGAGCAATCCAATGAATTACAATCAGGTAAGTAAAATTGATTTATCCCCTGAAGTGGTGGACTGCATTGTGTTTTGGACAAAAAATCCGGCACCAATGCTGGACAGCATTAAGCAGTTGAAAGATTATAATTATTATTTTCAATTTACGCTTACTTCTTATGGCAGCGATATGGAAATAAATGTGCCTTCTAAATCAAGGAATTTAATTGACACATTTAAAAGGCTTTCAGATCAAATTGGCCCAGAAAAGGTTATATGGAGATATGATCCTATTCTGATGAATAATAAATATAATCAAGAATATCATATGGAGTATTTTGCAAAAATAGCAAGAGAACTTGGACATTACACAGAAAAATGCATCTTCAGTTTTATCGATTTCTATCCTAAGATTAAAACTAGCCTTACTGAAATGGGAGCATCAGAGCCTGATGACCTGGAAAAACTGGCAATGGTAAAAACATTACAGAAAATAACACAGCAGTATGGATTAGATCTGGAAACTTGTGCAGAAAACATGGATTTAAGCCATATAGGCATCAATCATGGAAAGTGCATTGATGACGTACTGATTGAGAGAATCACTGGGTATCCCATTATTTCGAAAAAGGACAAGAATCAGAGAATGGAATGTGGCTGTATAGAAAGTATCGACATTGGGGCATACGATACCTGTAGGAATGGCTGTAAATATTGCTATGCTAATCATAGTCCTGTTACAGTAGGGAACAAGATACAGAACTATGAGGTGAATTCACCTATTTTATGCAGCACAATCACGGAAAATGATAGAATAAAAGAACGAAAAGCTGAATCTGGAAAACAGGAGCAGCTATTGTTGAAATTATAAATTAGGCCTTAAGCCTATGGTGCTGCAAATAAAAGTAATTGACAATATATAATAAATGCATTAGTATATTCGCATAGACGAATATACTAATTTTTGATTGGAAGGGAGATGCTATGGATAATATAGAAAATGTCCTGAAAGCATTGTCTGATGAAACACGGTTACGAATTATTAATATACTTTATGAAAAGGAATTATGTGTCTGTGATATTACGGAAACATTAAAAATTACTCAAACAAAGGCTTCCAGGCATCTTGGGTACTTAAAAAATTCAGGTCTACTGGTGGATAGAAAGCAGGCACAATGGGTGCACTATTCACTATCTGATAATGAGGGAATAGACTTTATCGAAAATTTAGTACTGAATACTCTTAGAAAAAATTCTATCTATCAGACAGACTTGATAAATCGAGCAGAGTGGCTGAAGAAAAAGAATATTGATTGTGATTAATTAAATTTGGAGGTAATAAATGAGTATTGAAAAAAGAGCACGACTATCATTTCTTGATAGGTATCTTACCCTATGGATTTTTCTGGCGATGGGGGTGGGGGTGACACTTGGATACCTTGTTCCATCTCTTGCAACAACACTTCAGAGGATGAGCACTGGAACTACCTCGTGGCCCATTGCAATTGGATTAATTATTATGATGTACCCACCTCTTACAAAAGTTAAATATGAAGAAATCGGAAAAGTAGTTGAAAATAAAAAGGTATTTGGATTTTCATTAATCCAAAACTGGATTGTTGGACCAATTTTGATGTTTATACTTGCAGTCATTTTTCTCCCTGACATGGCAGATTATGCAGTTGGCCTTGTTATTATTGGATTGGCACGTTGCATCGCTATGGTTATCGTGTGGAACACACTAGCAAAGGGTGATAATGAGTATTGTGCTGCATTAGTAGCCTTAAATTCAATCTTCCAGATTATCTTTTTCTCAGTGTATATATTTATTTTTGTTACTTTTGTACCTAAACTACTGGGACTTTCATTTGGAGGAGTTACAGTTGATATTAGTATGTGGGAAGTAGCTAAGAGTGTTCTGGTTTATCTTGGAATACCATTTGCAGCAGGTCTTATTACAAGGGTGTCTTTAGTTAAATCTAAGGGTAAAGAATGGTATGAAAAAGTATTTATTCCTAAAATCTCGCCTGTTGCTTTAATTGCGTTATTATATACGATTATCATCATGTTCACGCTTAAAGGGCAGTATATTGTTCAGCTGCCATTTGATGTTGTGCGAATTGCAATACCCCTACTAATTTACTTTGCCATCATGTTCTTCTTTAGTTTCTTCATGTCAATGAGAGGTGGCTTTAAGTATGACCAGACGGTGACTCTGGCTTTTACAGCTGCTAGCAATAATTTTGAACTTGCCATCGCTGTTGCAGTTGCCATATTTGGCATCGGAAGCGGTCAGGCATTTGCTGCAGTAATCGGGCCTTTGGTAGAGGTACCCGTAATGATTGCTTTGGTTAATGTTGCTTTAGTATTTAAAAATAAATACTATGATGAAAACGGTATTCCTAAAAGCAAAACATTAGCCTAATTTTGAAAGGAATGATTTTATGAAATACAAAGTAGCATTTGTTTGTACTGGGAATTCATGCAGAAGTCAAATGGCTGAGGGCTGGGCAAAACAACTTGGGAGCGAAGTGCTTGAAGCATATAGTGCTGGAACCGAACCTGTAAAAGAAGTGAACCCAAATGCAGTACTGGTCATGAATGAAGCAGGAGTGGATATAAGCAGTTTTAGACCAAAACTTTTATCTGAATTACCCAAAGAAATTGATATTTTGGTTACAATGGGCTGCGGAGTGGTATGTCCTTACCTGCCTCATAAGTATAAGGTAGATTGGGGACTTGATGACCCAGCGGGCCAACCTATTGAAATATTCAGAGAAACTAGGGATTTAATAAAAGAAAAGTTGTTAAAGCTGATAAATAATATGCAGAAATTTGAAATGATGAACGAGGATTGATTATTTTAGATCATTTAAAAAAAGCTATTGACTATATGGTAACTGTATACTTTAAACTATTGAGTAGGAGGGGATAATATGAAACTTTCGCTCAAAATTAAGACAGCATATGGAATCATTGCAATAGCTGACCAATGCTTATATTTCCTTTATGGAACCTTTTTCTTGTTTTTTATGACTACAGTAGTTGGAATAGATCCTGGAATTGCAGGAGTCATAGCAGCTCTTGGTGCTGTATGGGATGCAGTTTGTTCAGCAGTTATTGGGTTTATATCCGATAACACTCGTTCAAGATTCGGAAAAAGAAAAGTGTTTATTATTTTTGCATCAGTACCGGTAGCAATTGTAACTACCCTATTATTTACTGCTATAGAAGCAACTATGACAGTAAAGATCGTTTACTATGTATGTATGACTTTACTTTTCTGGACTGGATTTTCTTCGTTTTTTATCCCGTTTTTAGCGTGGGGTGCAGAGCTTACAGAAGACTATAATGAACGAACAAGGCTAAGGTCCTTTGCTTATGTGGGAAACACTTTAGGCATGGCTATAGGCGCGGTAATGCCTACAATATTTGTGGACCATTTAGTTAATATGGGCAGAACACAGGCTCAGGCATGGCATGGAACTGCAGCTATGATTGCAGGCTGTGTATTTTTATCACTTTTTATAGGCGCTTCTATTATAAAAGAACCGTCAAACAACCTTGAAGATAGACCTAAATCTGAAAAAATAACGATTAAGAAGTTCTGTCAGATAATAATAGATATGTTTAAAGGATTTGCAGAGATTCTTAAATTGAGGACTCTTAGATATGCTGTTTACGCAAGTATATTGTATTTAGCAGCAAATACAATATTTGTGGCTGACAGGTTATATTTTTATACATATAACATGGGATTGAATGCTTTAAGCATAACTGCCTTAATGGCTATAGAGCCTTTTGCAGGGATGGTATTTGTACCGATTTTAATGGCTACAAGTAATAAATTTGATAAGCGCAGCCAGTTCATGATAGGTATGAGTATTTGTGCTGTAAGTATGATAGCACTTCGATTTATTGGAGTTACGAATTTTATTGAAGCAGCACTTATGCTGGTTGCTTTTGGGTTAGGAGCCATATGCTATTGGCAGCTAATGCCGGCTATGATGTATGATGTTTGTGAAGTAGACGAATTAGTTAGTGGAAAACAAAGACAGGGAACTATTGTGTCTCTTCAAGCCATATCAGAATCTTTATCTGAGGCAGTAGGTTTAGTTTTGTTAGGAAATATGCTTCAGTGGGCAGGCTTTGACGGAAATTCACCAGTGCAGCATGAAACCGCATTGTTCTGGGTAGACAATGCATTTACCATTATACCGGGAGTCTTTATGTTTTTATCCGTTTATATGATATACAAATATCCTATTACCAAGAAACTGTTTAACAGAGTCCTTGCGGCAGTGGAAAAACAGAGAGAAGGGGAACCGGTAAACCTGGAGGAATTTAAAGAAGTTATTTAATGATTGTTGCTTTATTTGCTACAGTACACGGATATTTTTATCATATAATTGTCATACCCACACATGGATAGTTCATCAAGCATGGTATCCTCATAGAAATATTCTCCAGGAGTGTACCCTTTTTTAAGTAAGTCATTTATAAGCATCTTATAACTTTCAAAAGCCGTATTATAGCCGTGTCGGTGATATATAACGGCATAAGTACCAGCAGGTTTTATATGTAGATTAGGATACCGCTTATTTAAAACTTTTGTATATATGTGGGCATAGGAGTAGTAAATTTCGCTTTTGGGCATATCAGATATTCTTATGGTGCTCCCGATTGAATGAATCATATAAAGCCCTAAGTCATGGCAATAGTTATAATGTTTTGTAATAGCTGCAGCTATAGACCTGTCATCTGGCATGCCACTATAATCTGTAGCAATCAGATATTCTTCTGGCATTTCTACATAAGTAACCTTCTCTGTTTCGGCCTGAAGTCCCTCTGTGGTTATGTCAGTTTTAGTTTTTATATAGTTTTTTATCCATTCCAGTTCTGTAAGCTTGTTCTCAACTTCTTTCTGCTTTTCATGAAGAAGTTGTATAAGACTTTCTGGCGTTCGGGTATCTAAATACTTTTTTATGTCTTTTAAGGGCATGTCCAATTCTTTTAACATGGTAATAATTTCAAAAACTTCAATTTGCTGATATGAATAATAACGGTAACCGTTTTCCCCAATGACTTCTGGAGAAAAAATACCTATATTGTCATAATGAAATAATGTTTGCTTCTTTACGTTACAAAGTTTTGCAAATTCTCCTGTAGTATAATAATTCTGTTTCATGAAGTCCATTATTTATCTTCCTTTCAAAAGGTTCATTGCCTAAATTATACTGTTTTAGTATAATATATCAATAGGGTATTTTATTTATTATAACCTATCCCTTTTCATGAAACAAATAATAAGAAGCCTAGAGGCTTAAACTTACAAATTTTTATTTAAAGATTTGGAGAGAATACTAGAAAAGATAAAATGAGGTACGAAATGAATTATATTGAAACAAAAATATATACAAGCAAATTTGGTATAGAGCACGTTCTTAATACACTTTCTGAGATGGAAATAGAGGATGCTGTTATTGAAGATCCTACAGATGTTGAAGATCTTATGGATAAGAAGAATTCTTATGATTGGGATTATGTTGATGAAAGTGTTATGGAACAGATAAATGAAGAACCAACGGTTATTTTATATATGGAGGATTCACAGGAAGGAAAGGCCAAAGTACAAGCTGTAAAACAGGCAATGGACAGCCTTAAAGAACGTATGAATCTGGGAGAACTGGGGGATAAAAACTCTTTTGGAAGAATGGAAGTTAAAGATCAGCTTGTGAAAGATGAAGACTGGAAGGACAATTGGAAAGAATTCTTCAAACCTGCCAAAATTACGGACAGAATAGTAATCAAGCCTACTTGGGAAGTATATGAGAAGCAGTCAGAAGACGAGCTTATTATAGAAATTGACCCAGGGATGGCTTTTGGTACAGGGACACATGAAACAACAACGCTTTGCATTAAGCTTCTGGAAAAATATACCGATCAGGACGATGCTGTACTTGATGTGGGCTGTGGCTCAGGTATTTTATCCATTGCAGCAGCATTACTTGGTATAAAGAATATCCTTGGAGTGGATATAGATCCCGTAGCTGTTAATGTTTCTAAAGAAAATGTTGAATTAAATGGATTTTCTGATGTTGTTAAAATCCAATATGGTGATTTAACAAAGGGAATAGACTACAAGGCTGATGTTGTTGTAGCGAATTTGATGGCTGACCTGGTAATGACGCTGTCCTGTGACGTGGCAAAACATTTAAAGGGTAAAGGGATTTTTATTTCATCTGGTATTCTTATAGAAAAGCAGGAGCAAGTTTCTGAATCAATTAAAAACAATGGATTTGAGATTGTAGAAGCTTTAGAACAAGGCGATTGGTGTGCCATAGCAGCGAGGTTAAAATAAATGAGCAGATTTTTTACGACTCTAGATAATATTGGCGATAAGACCATAAGAATAACAGATAAGCAGGACATTCAGCATATAGTAAAAGTTCTTCGGTTACGTGAGGGTGACAAGATAGATATATCGGACTCAGCTAAGTGGGAATACGAAACAGAAATATCCTATATAGATAAAGATTATGTTGAAGCTATAATCCTGGATAAACAGAAATTTACGAATGAGCCGTTTACTAAAGTTACCTTATTTCAAGGGGTACCAAAGCAGGGGAAGATGGAACTAATCATACAGAAAACGGTAGAATTAGGCATATACGAAATAGTACCAGTTTTTACAGACCGTACAGTAGTTACAGACAATGGAAAGTTCTCAAAGAAGATTGAACGTTGGCAGAAGGTTTCAGATGAAGCCGTAAAGCAGTGCAAACGAGGCATTATCCCAAATGTAGGGGATGATATTACTTTTAAACAAATGCTTACCTTACTAGCAGGCTTTGATTTAGTGTTATTCCCGTATGAAAATGAAGATAACAGAACGATTAAGGATGCATTAAGAGGACTTAACAACAAGCCTGAAACAGTGGCTATAATCATAGGACCGGAGGGTGGTTTCTCTGATAAAGAAGCAGATACCCTTCGAGCAATGAATACACAATGTGTAACTTTGGGAAAAACTACACTTAGAACTGAAACAGCAGGAATGGCGGCACTTGCCATGGCTATGTATGAGTTAGAACTCTAAATATTTTTAAATAGGATGTTTAAAGTTAACTGTAAAAAGGTATATATTTAGCATAATATGAAATCTTTAGTAGATATTAATTGATGGAACATATATAATATAATCAAATATTTAGTATATGTTTTTAGTTTGGAGGTAATTTGTATGAGTGATAAGAAATTTTTTGTATGTAAGCATTGTGGAAACTTAGTTGGAGTGATTAAGGATTCAGGGGTACCTATGGTCTGTTGCGGGGAAAAAATGACAGAACTTGAAGCAAATACAGTAGATGCAAGTTTTGAAAAACATATCCCTGTTGTAACTGTAGAAGGCAATATTGTTACAGCAAAGGTAGGTTCTGTTGAACACCCTATGGTAGAAGAACATTTTATTGAATGGTTATATTTACTGACATCGAAAGGTGGACAAAGAAAGGGCCTTGCACCGGGGGAAAAACCTGAAGCTCAGTTCGCTTTGGTTGATGGTGAAAAGCCATTGGAAGTATATGCGTATTGCAATTTACACGGACTTTGGAAAACTGAAATTTAATTATATAATTTTATATAATAATGAAAGACGGGAGATATTCTAATTAGGATATCTCCTTTTAATATAATTTCAAACTCTCTTACATATAATGATACAAAGCATGTTAGATATAAAGGTTAACAGAAATGGAGAGAGATAATGGCAATTAAAATTTTTATTGATCAGGGGCATAACCCACAAAATCCTAATGCCGGTGCAGAGGGAAACGGGGTAAGAGAACAAGATATTACTTACGAAATAGGTGTTAGACTGGCGGCACTTTTAAATGCTAACCCGAATTTTGATGCAGAGCTTTCCAGAAATTCTCCTACAGAAGTACTTGGAACAACCAATGCTACAAGTCTTCAGGCCAGAGTTTATGCAGCTAATTCATGGGGAGCAGATTTTTTTATAAGCTTACATACCAATTCAAGTGACATAAAAGAAGCCAGCGGAAGCGAAGCGTATGTTTATAGAAGTGACAGTCCAGCCTTTGATATGGGGCTGAGAATTTTGGAGGGACTTAATTACAGCACGGGATTAGAGAACAGGGGAGTATTTGTACGCCCAACTTTATATGTGCTTAGAACAACAGACATGCCGGCTGTACTTGTAGAAATGGGATACATAAGCAATCCAAAGGATGCATATCTAATGACTTATGATCCAGAAAGCTTTGCAAGGGGGATATATAACGGAATACTTTTGTATTATGGTATGCTTTAAAACTAAAAAAATTGGGGTGGAAGGTAATATTGCCTGGCCACCCCAATTTTTATTCCTGATCCAGAATGTTCTTAAAAAAACTGGAACTGCTTTTCCCAGGAGGACGAAGATATCTTCCCAATTTATACAGACATTCTGGGTCGCGTGAAATACTATTTATCTTTTGGCAACAAGTTAAGGAGGACTTAAATCCCATTTCTTTTATAAGTGCTTCTGAATTTTTAGTATAGTATCCAAAGGGATAAGCAATAGTATTTGGCGTTACACCAGTATAATCTATTATACGTTGTTGTAGCAAACCGATATCACCCATGACCTTTTCCTTATATGTGACTAAACCTTCTCCTGATTTTTCACTGCATCCTTTTCTGCCATTATCACAAGTGTGCATGTTATAGGTATGATTCTGTATTTCAATATGACCTGAAATAAGCATCTCGTTTATCTGAGCCCAAGAAAGATATGAATAATAAGAATTAAATATTTTAATAAGACTATATCTGTCAGTTTGAGAACCGATAATTGAAATCACTGCCTTCTGATTATATTTTTTAAGAAGAGGATATGCATACAGATAATTGTTGTAAAAACCGTCGTCAAAGGTTAAAATTATAGGCTTTTCAGGGAGAGTGGTTCCATTGTAAACATAATCGATCAATTCATTCATTGTAATTGCAGTATAACCATTATCGTTAAGATATTTTAAATCATTTTCAAATGAATCAGGTGAAATAAAATATTTATTCTGTAGTTTGATGTCTTTAATCAGACCATGATACATAATAATGGGTAATTTTATTGTGTCTGTTTCTGAGGCTTTATCTTTAACAGTTATTGTGCTGCCACCAACATTAGGAGGGGGTACCTTACAAAGAGTAAAGACAATTGAGATAGAAAGCATTACAATGCATAATGCCAAGGAAGACCATATCACAGGCCAGATTAGTTTATGAAAGCGCATTTTAACCTCCCAAAGGTATAATATCTAACTATATGACTGGTATAGGTTAAATATGAATTTACTACGATATAGAAGGCTAAAAAATGAGCCATAAAGAGTAGAAATTCTTTATGGCTCATTTGTTTATTTTAAAATGTTATAAAGCTTTCACTTCAAATTAACCTAATACGGCATTAGCAATAAGCATATCGAATTTTCTAATATCAACACCTTTTTTTAAGTTAACTTTAATATGACCAGCTCTTGTCCATAATTCAATCTCAGCATTAAAATCTAATGTGCCAGCATTTTCAGATGACCACATGTTAATAGAAGAGTAAGGCAGGGAGTAGATTTCAACCTTTTTCCCAGTTAGCCCTTGTGCATCACGCACAATTAAACGTTTGTTTGTGAAAATAGCAGAATCCCTGATCGTTTTATATGCAGCCATAGCAGTTTCACCTTCTATAAGCATAGAGTTGATGTCATTTGGGATAGGGCATTCACTAATAAATGTCCATGCTAAATTTTGTGATAAATCCATTGCCATGTTTTTATTTCCTTTCATAGATAACATTGTTATTGTTTTTTAGATATATTAATGTATATTACCTACATTATAACAAATATAATTAAATTTGTAAATACTTTCCATATATTTAGCCAAATAGTCTTTATATAACATGATTGAAAAAATAATTAATATACGATATGATAAATGAAATACAAGATGGAGGAATTAACTTGAGTAATAATAAAGAAATAACAAATGGAATTGAAATAGATGCTACTAAAGATTTTATAAGTAAACATGGCAGAAAAATGAAGATTGCTTTTCACACCTTAGGTTGTAAGGTTAACCAGTATGAGACGGAAGCTTTAAAAGAGAAATTTAAAAATAATAATCATGAGATTGTAAATGAGAATGATTTTGCAGATGCATATATTATCAATACATGTACAGTGACTAGTCTGGCAGATAGAAAGTCCCGCCAATACATTAGAAGAATGAAAAAAATTAATCCGGATAGTATAGTTGCAGTAACAGGCTGTTATGCACAGGTAAGCCCGGAAGAGGTGGGGGCTATAGAAGCAGTTGATATTGTTACAGGAACAAATCAGAAGAATAAGCTTGTTGAGTTAGTGGAGAATTATAAAAAAACTTCAGATGCTGATACAGAAAAATATGTGGATGAATATGAGCAGCTTTGTGAGTATGAGGAAACAGGTATTATTACTTCCATGGAATCCAGAACCAGAGCCTATATTAAAATACAGGAGGGCTGTAATCGGTTCTGTTCTTATTGTATAATTCCTTATGCCAGAGGACATGTCAGAAGCAGAGCAGTTGCTGACATAATAAAGGAAGCGAAGAGTCTTATCGAAAGAGGTTTTAAAGAAATTATCCTTACGGGTATCAATACGGCCCTTTATGGCACAGAGGAAGGTTTTAACAAGAAAAATGTTATAGGAGATAATCTATGGGGTATAGAAATAGTAATTAATGAGCTTGAAAAAATGGAGGGGGACTTTAGAATAAGGCTTAGTTCTCTTGAACCAACAGTTATAAATGTGGAATATGTTGAAAGGCTTCTGAAGTATAAGAAACTTTGTCCTCACC
Source organism: uncultured Aminipila sp. (assembly GCA_963524205.1). GTDB lineage: Bacteria > Bacillota > Clostridia > Peptostreptococcales > Anaerovoracaceae > Aminipila. The sequence continues at coordinate 74,105 of CAURED010000015.1, read as the reverse complement.
TTCATTTATCAATACAAAGTGGAAGTAATAAAATTCTAAAGGATATGAATAGACACTATGACAGAGAAGAATATATGGATATAGTACGTACATTAAGAAGTTTCGATTCTGGATATAGCATTACTACTGATTTAATTGTAGGATTTCCAGGGGAAACTGAAGAGGATTTCAAAGACAGCTTAGACATAGTGAAACACGTTGAATTTTGCAAAGTACATGCATTTAAATATTCTAAGAGAGAAGGAACAAAAGCAGCATTAATGAAGGGCCATGTTGCTCCTGAAGTAAAAAATAGAAGAATTGAAGAACTTATTTCTGTTGGTAATAAAGTTTCTGAGAAGTTTTTTGAGAATAATTTAAATACGCATAGAACGGTTCTTATAGAGGAATATATAGAAGATATAAATTGTCTGACTGGCTATACAGAGAATTACATTAAAGCTTATATTAAGTGTGACAACATGGACAGTGGATTTAATAGAGAAAGCTTACTCAATACATTTACAAAAGTAAAGCTGATCAGCCTATATAAGGACGGAGTAATGTGTCAGTTAATCTGATTGAAGGGCTCGCTATTTTTATGTATTAATGAGGTGTTATGATGAGAAAATCAAAACTTATATTGACAGTAATGATTGTAATATTGCTTATATTGATGCTTAGTTCTTGTGGTGAAGAGGATGCTAAAAATATGACATCTCAGGAAAACACTACAGACAGCCAAGAAATAGAAAAGATGGTTATGCCAGAGGATCTTGGAACTACCAAAGATTTAAATTCATTTGCAACTATTGATATCTATGGAAATCAAGTGGACAATGGGGTATTTAGTGATTACGATTATACCATCATTGATGTTTGGGGAACTTACTGTACTCCTTGTATAAAAGCCATGCCTGATATGAAAAAGGTGTATGATGAATATAAGGACAAGGGTATTAATGTTATGGGTATTGTAATTGATGTCCAAAATGCAGACAGGTCACCGCAGATGGAAGGTATAAAAAAAGCTAGAACTATCGTTGAAAAACAGGGAGCAAATTTTACCCATATTCTTATTCCTAAGAACCTGCTATATTCTTTTATGACGGATATTCAATTTATTCCAACCCAGTTTATTGTAGATAGTGAGGGAAACATAATAAGTAATTATTATGAAGGAGGAAAATCCTATGAACAGTGGTGTGAAATATTAGATGAAAAATTAGATAGTAAGAAACAAGCGGTAGAACTTGAAAACTAACATAAAATGGATTATAATTATAGAATCATGAATCTAGAAAGGGAGTAAAACTTATGGCAGAATGTATCTTTTGTATGATTGCAAATAAAGAAATTCCATCGAATATAGTATATGAAGATGATAAAATTGTTTGTTTTCATGATTTAGAGCCTCAGGCACCAGTTCATGTTTTGATTATTCCTAAGAAACATATTCCGTCTATGGATGATGTAAATGAAGAGGATCAGGCATTACTTGGACATATTATGCTTAAAGTGAAGGATATAGCTAAAGAGCTTGGACTTGAAAATGGCTATAGACTTGTAAATAACTGTGGTGAAGATGGTTTTCAAACCGTAAAGCATCTACATTTTCATCTTCTTGGAAAAAGAAAAATGACTTGGCCACCAGGTTGATAAAAAAATTGCTTGCCTTATGGGACAAATGATAGTATAATACATACGTTGTAGATAAAACCGTTGGACCAGCATTCGTTAGTTCATAAGAGGTCAGGAGGTGAATTGGATACATGGCACAGGTAGTTGTAAGAGAAAACGAAAGTTTAGAAAGCGCTCTTAAGAGATTTAAGCGTTCTTGCGCAAGAGATGGAGTAATGTCAGAATTGAGAAAAAGAGAACATTACGAAAAGCCAAGCGTAAAGAGAAAGAAAAAGTCTGAAGCTGCAAGAAAAAAGGCTAAGAAGTTTTAGTTAGCTGATTTCTGTAGAGATAGATTAGAGGTGTTTTAATTGACCTTAAAAGAAAGATTAACAAGTGACTTCAAAGACGCTATGAAGGCGAAGGATGAAGTTAGAAAGAATACAGTAAATTTTGTTCGTGCTGCTATTAAGCAATATGAAGTTGATAATAGAGCAGAACTTGACGATGAAGGTGTTTTGGCAATTTTAGCAAAACAAGTAAAAATGAGAAAAGACGCCCTCGCTGATTTTGAGAAAGCTGGAAGAACAGATCTTTTAGACTCCTACAACAGGGAAATAGAAATTTTATTGTCATATTTACCTGAACAATTATCCCCTGAAAAAATTGCAGAGGTTGTTAAAGCAACTGCTGCTGATATGGGTATTGAAGGCGGAAAACAAAATATGGGTAAGCTTATGGGAGCTGTAATACCAAAGGTTAAAGGTTTAGCTGATGGTGGGGCAGTGAAAAAGGCTGTAGAAGAATTTCTAGCATAATGAAACATTTAACACCCCGGTTATACAATCGGGGTGTTTTTTCTAGTATACGGAAATATGGTGCGAGTTTTTTTGGATTGAATTCCTACTAAACCTATGGTATAATAGTAATATTATAAAATTAGTTAATGATGATTAGATAATAAGAAAACACAAATACTAATTTATAGATTATCCACAAAACACAAAACACAAAACACAAAACACAAATTTCAATTTACAGATTTTTATCGTATAAAGGCAGGTATAAATATGAAAGTATCAACAAAAGGAAGATATTCTTTAAGGCTGATGATTGATCTGGCAGAGCACAATACTGGGGAATATATTACCCTTAAAGACATATCACAAAGGCAAAATATATCAACGAAATATCTTGAACAAATTGTAAGCCAGCTTTGTAAGTCGGGTTATTTAAATAGCGTCAGGGGCCCTCAGGGTGGATATAAACTTGCAAAAGCAACAACGGAATATACAATTGGGGATATACTAAGGATTACAGAAGGAAGTTTTGCGCCAACCACTTGCCTACAGGATAAGGAAAATCAGTGTGGGATGTATGGTGAGTGTTCTACTATCTCATTTTGGGAAGGTTTGTATGATGTTATAAACAAATATATAGATTCTTTTACACTTGAAGATATAGTTGAACAACATAAAGAAAAGGCTATGTGGGATTATAATATCTAGCCGTTAAACTGCTTATAATATAGGCAGTTTATTTTTTTATTGATATTTTACTAAATTCCTATTGACAAAGTATGAAATACATTTTATTATTAATTCATATTAATAAAGAATTAATGCATAAGCATTAAAGAAAGTTTGGATATAATATATTTATTGGAGGATAATATTATGGCAAAAATATATAATAGTTTAACAGAATTAATAGGAAACACACCACTTTTAGCGCTTAACAATTATAAACATAACAGAGATTTGAAGGCTGAAATTATTGCAAAGCTAGAGTATTTTAACCCAGCAGGAAGTGTAAAAGACAGAGTTGCTTTAAATATGATAAATGATGCAGAACAAAAGGGGATATTGAAATCAGGCAGTGTTATTATTGAACCTACTAGTGGTAATACAGGTATAGGATTGGCATCTGTTGCATCTGCGCGAGGATATAGGGCTATTTTAACCATGCCTGATACAATGAGTGTAGAACGTAGAAATCTGCTTAAAGCTTTTGGTGCTGAAATTGTTCTAACAGAAGGCGCAAAAGGAATGAAAGGTGCCATCGAAAGGGCAGAAGAATTAGCTAAAGAAATTCCAGGAAGTTTTATTCCAGGGCAGTTCGATAATCCTGCAAATCCAGAAGCACACAGAAAAACTACTGGTGTAGAAATCTGGAAGGATACAGAGGGACAAATTGATATCTTTGTTTCTGCAGTAGGTACTGGTGGAACTTTAACAGGTACAGGTGAGTATTTGAAATTACAAAATCCAGATATAAAGGTTATAGCAGTTGAGCCAGCGGCTTCTCCCGTTTTGTCTGGTGGAAATGCAGGACCACATAAGATTCAGGGGATTGGGGCTGGTTTTATACCAGAAGTGTTAAATACAACTATTTATGATGAAATTATTAAAGTAGAAAATGATGATGCTTTTAATACAGCTAAGAATTCAGCTAAAGAAGAAGGATTATTAATAGGAATTTCCTCAGGTGCTGCACTCTGGGCAGCTACAGAGGTAGCAAAGAGACCGGGAAATGAAGGCAAGAAAATAGTAGTATTGCTTCCAGATACAGGAGAAAGATATTTATCTACTCCGAACTTTATTGATTAAATTAATATAACATTTAAAATCTCTTAAGAAAATGACCTTTAGAAGGTCATTTTTTTTTAAATTTGTAATACATTGTTATGATGAGGTGAGATTAATGTATGGATATAAAGAATGAACTACTTTATGATTTTAATTTAAGTATGCCCAGAGTTCTTGTCAGTGGTCGCACAGGAGTTATTGATAATGTTAAAAAAATTGTATTTGTATCGGAAAACAGTATCGTAATAGACAATGGAAAACGTTTTACTGCATTAAATGGTCAGGACTTGACTATAACTCAAATTGAGGATGAAAGGGTGCTGGTGGCGGGTGAAATCAAATCAATCGAGTTTTATGGAGCATTACCTGCTGATAAAGGTTGAAGGATTTAAACAGCAGGAACTTATTTCTGATTGTATGAAGAAAAATATACCATTAAGAAATATAAAAATAAAAAACAATATTGAAATGACCCTTAGAGTAAAAAGTAATGATTTTGCTGCTTTAAAAACAATAGGGAAAAATAAATATAGAATAAGTATTATATCTGAGGGTGGATATATTCCACTATTGTCGGTTATTTTAAACAATAAAGCCAGAGTTTGTGGTATATTAGTATTTATACTTATAATATATTTCCAAACTTTCTTCATTTCTGAAATAAGAATAGACGGATACGAAATGTTTACAGAACGGGAAATAAGGGAATGCTTAAAAGAGGGCGGTATGTTCGAAGGATGTAAAAAGTCCATGGATATAGAGAAGTTAAAACTGTATTTGTACGATAGACTTGACAATGTTGCCTTTGTAAGTATAAACCTAAAAGGCTGTATGGCTGAGGTAAAAATAGTTGAGGGGACTATAAATTTAGAAAAAGTTGATAAATCTGTACCTTGTGATATAGTTGCGGATAAAGAAGGGTATATTTATAAAGTAACACCTATCGAGGGCATAAGGGCAGCTGATACTGGTTCTTATGTAAAAAAAGGTGATATAATAATTGCAGGAACGGTTCCTGTAAAATCAACAGCATATGGTCAGCCAGAAAGTGCCCTTACAGAAAGGTACGTTCATGCAGAAGGAACAGCACTTGCCAAAATACCATATCGGTTTGTTTACAATCAAAATGCATACGAGATTATTAAAAAGCCTACAGGAAAATTTTTTTATGCTTTCGATTTAAAACTGGGCGAAAAAAATATATGTACTTCAGATTTATTTAATCCTTTTGAAGTTTCAACTGCAGATGAAATTAAAAGTCTTAAGGGAATTAGACCATTTCCTTTCGCTGTTTCAATTTCAAAAGTAAATGAAATCGAGCTTCAATCCAGAAAAAGAACCACAGAGGAAATGGAAAAAGAGGTTAATAAGCTTGTTAGACAAGAAATAAAAGAAAAATTACCTGAAAATGTACAAATTTTAAATAAAAGTTTGTATTTTGGTAAGGAAAAAAATATAATAGAAGTAGCTGTAATGATCGAATCATTACAAAAAATCGGAATAGAACAGGAGATTGCTTTTGGAGAACATGCAGAATGAGGGAATAAAACTTCAAGTAAGTGAGGCTATAGACCGAGGAGAGCTTTTCGGAAGCTTGGATTCAAATTTAAAAATTATAGAAGAATATTTTGGGATTACCATTATTCAAAGAGACAATGAATTAATACTTAAAGGTGAAAAAGTTATTGAAGCACAAAAGGTTATTACGGAAATGATGTCCATAATTTCTATGGGTGAGAAATTAGACACCCAGAAAATCAATTATGCGATAACTTTATGTGAAAACGGCATGTCTTATAAAGAAAGTAAGATAAATAAAGACATTATATGTTTTACACATAAGGGGAAGCCTTTAAAACCTAAAACTATAGGACAGAAAGACTATGTAAACAGTATTCGAAAAAAGGATATTGTATTTGGAGTTGGACCAGCTGGTACAGGTAAAACTTATATTGCGGTTGCAATGGCTATAAGTGCTTTTAAAAATAAAGAAGTTCAAAAAATTATATTAGCACGACCAGCGGTAGAAGCAGGGGAAAGACTTGGTTTCCTGCCTGGAGATTTACAGGAAAAAGTAGATCCATATTTAAGACCATTATATGATGCACTATATGATATTTTAGGCAGAGAGGGCGCTTTAAGACTTAAAGAAAAGGAAGTTATAGAAGTGGTTCCGCTGGCATATATGAGAGGTAGAACTCTGGACAATTCATTTATTATTTTAGATGAAGCTCAAAATACAACCAAAGAGCAGATGAAGATGTTTTTAACCAGGCTTGGATTTGGCTCAAAGGCAGTTATTACAGGTGATATAACCCAAATAGATTTACCAAGAGGAAAAAAGTCTGGATTAGTAGATGCTATTAATGTGTTAAAACCAGTTAAGGATATTGATTTCTGCTACTTAAAAGATGTAGATGTAGTTAGACATGAACTTGTTAAAAAAATAATTAATGCTTATGAAAAATACTATAATGACAATCCGGAACCAGAGGATAGAAATTTAGAATAGAAAAAGTTATTGCTATATGCGGAATATGAGGTGACAGATATGAACATTATTTTTAGTGAAGAAAGAATGCCGGGACAAGCTGTTGTTGACAAAATGATTGAAGCAGGAGAATTTTGCGTTTTAGAGGAAGGTATGAATCCTGACTACATTGTTGTAAGTGTAACATTTGTAGATGAAGAAGAGATACATTCATTAAACAAACAGTATAGGGGTGTTGATCGAGTTACAGATGTTTTGTCTTTCCCTCAATTTGATGATTTAAATGATATACCCGAAGAAGGGGAAGTTTGCATTGGTGATGTTGTAATATGTCCAGAGCAGGCATTATTACAGGCTGATGATTTTGGTCATTCTCCAGAAAGAGAATTGGTTTATCTATTTGTTCATAGTATTTTTCATTTGCTTGGATATGATCATATGGAAGAAGCTGACAAGCTTGAAATGAGAGCAAAGGAAGAACTTATTATGAGCAAGATTGGAGTGGAAAGGTAGGCTTTTGCATGAATTATAAAGAACTCTTTTTGAAATCCCGTGAGGCGGCTAAAAATTCATATGCACCATTTTCTAATTTTCATGTTGGTGCGGCATTACTAGCCAAAAGTGGAACCGTATATACAGGAGTTAATGTTGAAAATTCTTCTTTAGGTGGTACCATATGTGCAGAAAGAACGGCTTTTACCAAAGCCATTTCTGAAGGGGAAAGAGAATTTGAGGCAATTGCTATATCAGGAAATGGCGGTGAGGCGTGGCCGTGCGGAATATGCAGACAGTTTATGTATGAATTTGCGCCAGATTTAATCGTTATAACTGGAGATGATGAAGAACATTTAGAGCAGATGACGTTAAGGGAACTGTTGCCTCATGGATTTAAATTGTAACAAGAAGGAGAAATAGATTGAAATCAGGATTCATTGGAATAATTGGCAGACCAAATGTTGGTAAATCAACATTATTGAATGCAATATTAGGAGAAAAAATATCCATTACTACAGATAAGCCACAGACTACAAGAAATAGTATAAGAGGCATTTATACGCATATGGCTGAGAATAAAGGTGAAGAAGATGTGCAGATGATTTTTATTGATACACCTGGAATTCATAAGCCAAAGAATAAATTGGGCAGTTATATGACTGGCATGGCAGTAAATACTTTTAAAGAGGTAGAAGTAATTATTTTGATAGTTGATGATGAACTATCTGCTGGAACGGGCGATAAGTATATTTTAGATTTATTACAAGGTGTGGAAACCCCAAAGATATTAGTGATAAATAAAATAGATAAACTGGAACCTGAAAAGTACCGTAGAATTTATGAAGAATATAGTGCTATGGGTATTTTTCATGCAATCTATGGGGCTTCGGCTATTGATGGTAAAAATGTTGATGTTATAATGAAGGAGATACAAGGTCTGCTTGAGGAAGGACCTATGTATTTTCCGGAAGATATGGTCACCGATCATCCTGAAAGATTTATTGTTAGTGAAATCATTAGAGAAAAGGCACTTTTATACCTTGAAAAGGAAGTACCACATGGTATAGCTATTGAAATTGAAAGCTATAAAGAAGAAAACAGAATTACAAAAATTGGCGCGGTGATTTACTGCGAAAAGAAATCACATAAGGGTATTATTATTGGGAAAGAGGGCAAAAAACTAAAGGGCATAGGTAAAAGTTCTCGAATGGAAATTGAAGCGCTCTTAGGAACAAAGGTATTCTTAGAATTATGGGTAAAAATTAAAGAGAACTGGAGAGACAGCGATTTTGCTTTATCTAACTTTGGTTATGATAACAAGGAATAGATATGTATACTGATACGGAAGGTATAGTTTTAAAAAATGTTAAGATGCCTGGAGGCAGAAAAATATTGGTATTATTTTCTTTGAAATATGGAAAGATAAGTGCAGGAACCAATATTAACGAAAAAGGAAGAAGTAAATCTACTCTTGCTTTAAGACCTTTTACTTACAGTAAATTCGAAATATATAAGAACAGGGAAAGTTATAATGTTAATAGTGCTGAAGTTATAAAAAGTTTTTACAAAATTGGGGAAGATGTTGATAAATATATGTATGCATCATATATTCTTGAATTTACGGATAAGATTATTTCAGAAAATGAAAGAGCCCCTCAGTTATTCGATTTGCTTATTGATTATCTGACTGCTTTGGAAAAAAGAAATAAGAAATATGCCACGCTTGCTTTAGCATATCAGATCAAATCACTTTTATATGTTGGCTGCGCACCAGAAGCTAAGAAGTGCGTATGCTGTGGACACAATGAAGAACTTAATTGGTTTGTAATAAACGAAGGTGGTGTAGTTTGTGGAAATTGCTTAAATAAACTAAAAAGTAATGTTAATGAATCATTGATTTATGACGTAAATTTTGGTATTATTGAGGTGATAAATTATATTTTGTCAAATCCCCTTAAGAACTTGGAGAATTTGGCTTTAAATGATAAAACACAAGAAAAGCTTAAAATAATTATACGTAGTTATATAGCTTATCATTTAGATATTAGGGATTTAAAAAGCGAGAGCTTTCTAATTGAATAATTTGAGGAGGTAAGATTATGGAGATTACATTAGAGAAGATTGAGTTAGTAAAAGACAGAACAGGTGTTAGCTATAAAGAAGCAAAGGAAGCTTTGGAGGCGGCTGATGGCAGTGTTGTTGATGCAATTATAAACATTGAAGAGTCCATAGATGAAAAGGGAAAATCTAAAATTGGTGAAGGCAGTTCACAGATTATTGAGAAAATCAAAGAAACTGTAAAAAAGGGTAATGTATCAAAGATTATCGTTAAAAAAGATGATGAGGTTATGTTGAACTTACCTGTTAATATAGGTATTGTAGGAACTTTTCTTGCACCATGGGCCATGATTGCAGGTTTAATTGCTGCATTTGGCACAAAGTGTGTTATAGAACTTGTTAAAGATGACGGTGCAATTATTGATATCAGTGAGATGGCAAATGATACAATTGGAGATATTGTTGAAAAGGGTGCTGTAATTGCGGATGAAGTTAAAGTAAAAGGCGTTGATGTTTATAATAATGTCAAGAATAAAACTTCAGATGCTTTAAATAAAGTTAAAAAAGAATCAGAAGAAGAGGGCTGCTGCTATGATGAATCTGAGTGCGGTGAAGATTGTTGTTGCAACAGTGATGATACTGAACAGGAAGAATGTAGCTGCGGTTGCAATTGCAATTGTCAGGAGGAAGAAAAATAATTTTTTGTCAATAATTTGTCAATAATTAAATAATTAATTTCAAAAGACGAGCTTGGCTCGTTTTTTGGATATAATAAAAAAACTAGGAATGGTAGGTAGATATGAGTAAAGAAATTACAATGGAGAAAATTACAGCTTTAGCTAAAAACAGAGGTTTTGTTTATTCTGGCTCTGAAATTTACGGAGGACTAGCAAATACTTGGGATTATGGTCCTATTGGTGTTGAATTAAAGAATAATGTTAAGAAGGCTTGGTGGAGAAAATTTGTCCAAGAATCAAAATATAATGTGGGTCTTGATGCTGCAATTTTAATGAATCCAAAAACTTGGGTTGCTTCAGGACATGTTGGGGGATTTGCAGATCCGCTAATTGATTGTAAAAGCTGTAAAGCAAGGTTTAGAGCTGATAAGCTTATTGAAGATTACTTAAAAGAACAAAACATTACAGACATAACTGTTGACGGATGGTCAAATGAAAAGCTGGAAGCTTATATTCAGGAAAAGGGAATTGCATGCCCAGAATGTGGAAAAAGAGATTTTACAAATATCAGACAATTTAATCTAATGTTTAAGACGTTCCAGGGTGTTACAGAAGACTCAAAATCAGAAATATTCCTTAGACCAGAAACTGCACAGGGTATATTTGTAAACTTTAAGAATGTACAGAGAACTTCCAGAAAAAAGATTCCATTTGGTATTGCACAGGTTGGTAAATCGTTTAGAAATGAAATTACACCAGGTAATTTTACTTTTAGAACAAGAGAATTTGAACAGATGGAACTTGAATTTTTCTGCAAACCAGGTACTGACCTTGAATGGTTTAATTATTGGAAAGATTATTGTGAAGCATTCCTTAAATCCCTTAACATGAAGAAAGAAAGCTTTAGATTAAGAGATCATGAACAAGAAGAATTATCACATTATAGTAATGCAACTACTGATATAGAATATCTATTCCCATTTGGATGGGGTGAGTTGTGGGGTATTGCTGATAGAACGGATTTTGACTTAAAGCAGCATAGTGAACATTCTGGTCAGGAAATGAACTATGTAGATCCTGAAACAAATGAAAAATATATTCCTTATTGTATTGAACCTTCACTAGGAGCTGACAGAGTTACATTAGCATTCTTATGTGAAGCATATGATGAAGAAGTACTTAAAGATGCAAATGGTAAAGAGGACACAAGAGTTGTTTTAAGATTCCATCCTGCACTTGCTCCATTTAAGGCAGCAGTATTACCTTTAGCTAAGAAACTTGCTCCAATAGCTCAGCCTATTTACGAAGAACTTTCAAAGTACTTTATGGTTGATTATGATGAAGCAGGTTCTATCGGAAAGAGATATAGAAGAGAAGATGAAATAGGTACTCCATTTAGTATTTGTGTTGATTTTGAAACTGAAAATGATGGATGCGTTACAATTAGAGACAGAGACACTATGGATCAGGTTAGAATCCCTGTAGCACAGGTTAAGCAGTACATTGAAGAAAGATTAGTATTCTAGTCTTTTTGGCAAGAGAGAAGGAGCAAAATGCGAAAGTTTGTTTATTCATTTAATGAAGGCTCAAGGGATATGCGGAATCTTTTGGGTGGCAAGGGAGCAAATCTGGCTGAAATGACTCAAATAGGTCTGCCAGTACCTTTTGGCTTTACTGTTACCACTGAAGCATGTAATAGATATTATAATGAAGAATGTAAGATTGCTGAAGATATCATTGACCAGATTTTTGAAAAACTTTCTGAACTTGAAAACGTTACTGATAAAGTTTTCGGAGACGTTTCCAATCCTCTTTTGGTTTCTGTTCGTTCGGGTTCTGTGTTTTCAATGCCTGGTATGATGGATACTATTTTAAATTTGGGATTAAATGACGAAACAACGGCTGGCTTGGCTGAACTTACTGAAAATGAAAGATTTGCCTATGACAGTTATAGAAGATTTATCCAGATGTTTGGTGACGTAGTTCTTGAAATTCCTAAATCGAAGTTTGAAGATATTTTAAATGAGAAAAAACAAGAAAAAAATGGAAAATATGATGTGGATTTAGCAACAGAAGATTTAAAGGAAATAATAAGTACCTATAAAGAACTTGTAAGAAAAGAAATTGGAAGAGATTTTACTCAGGATCCTAAAGAACAATTGATGGAAGCTATAATGGCTGTGTTCCGCTCCTGGAACAATGAACGGGCTATTTTGTATAGGCAGTTAAATAATATTTCCTCAGATTTGGGTACTGCTGTAAATGTGCAGTCAATGGTTTTTGGAAATATGGGAGATAATTCAGGTACAGGGGTTGCTTTTACAAGGGATCCTATAAATGGGCAGCATGGCATATTTGGGGAATTTCTGATTAATGCTCAGGGAGAAGAGGTTGTATCTGGTATTAGAACTCCTCAGCCTATTTCTGAAATGGCAGAAGCATTTCCAGATGTATATAAAGAATTTTTAAGAATCGCACAATTACTTGAAAATCATTTTACAGATATGCAGAACATTGAGTTTACTGTGGAAAAAAATAAATTATATTTGCTTCAGTCACGCAATGCTAAAAGAACTGCAGAAGCTGCTGTGAAAATTGCTGTTGATATGGAACAAGAGGGTTTAATAGATAAGAAAACTGCAGTTACAAGACTTGAGCCGACACAAATTATCCAGTTGCTTCATCCTAAGTTCGAAGAAGAGGATTTAATAAAAGCAGCAAAACTTGCCAAGGGACTTCCAGCTTCTCCTGGGGCTGTAACTGGGAAAATTTATTTTAATGCACGGGATGCTGAAACAGCAGCAATAAATGGTGAAAAGGTAATACTAACAAGGATTGAAACTTCACCTGAAGATTTGGCAGGTATGGTAGCTGCAGAAGGAATACTGACCGCAAGAGGCGGGATGACTTCCCACGCTGCCGTAGTTGCAAGAGGCATGGGAAGATGTTGTATAGTGGGCTGTTCTGAAATTATAGTAGATGAAGAGCAAAAGACACTTACTATAGGAAATATAGTCTTAACTGAGGGTCATTATATATCTTTAGATGGTACTTCAGGAATGGTTTATAAAGGGCATGTGAAAACAGTAGCACCCGAATTGTCAGGAGACTTTGGAACTATTATGAAATGGGCTGATGAAATCAGAACTTTGAAAGTAAGGACAAATGCAGACAATTTACAAGAAGCAAAAATAGCTATGGATTTTGGTGCAGAGGGAATTGGTCTTTGCAGAACAGAGCGAATGATTTTGAAAGAAAGCACACTCTCAGTTATTAGAAAAATGATATTAACTGATAATGAGGACAAGAAAAGAGAAGCATTATTGCAGCTGCTTCCTTTTCAAAAAAAAGAATTTAAGGCAATATACGAAGTAATGAAAGACAAGCCTGTTACAATAAGGCTTTTAGATTTGTCCTTTTATGAATTTTTACCGGATACAACAGAAGAAATACAACAATTAGCAGAGCAAATGAATGTGTCTTGTAACAATTTGATAAAGAGAATTGAAGAACTTCGAGAATCAAATCCAATGTTAGGCTATAGGGGATGCAGGTTAGCGGTTACTTATCCTGACATTGCGGCTATGCAGACAGAAGCTATTATTTTAGCTGCTATTGAATTAAAAAAAGAAAAGAACCTGGATATAGTTCCAGAGATAATGGTTCCCATGGTAGGATTAGCGAAGGAGTTTACTTTTATTAAGAAGATTGTTGTAGATACAATCGATAGATGTTTTAAGAAGGAAAATATAACTTTAAATTATTCAGTAGGAACTATGATTGAAGTGCCAAGAGCAGCTTTAACAGCTGATGAAATTGCTAAGGAAGCGGAGTTCTTTTCTTTTGGAACAAATGACTTAACTCAGTTGACTTTTGGATTTTCTAGGCCTGATTCTGTGAAAGTTATCCAGGAATATAGAGATAAACTGATTTTTGAAGATAATCCTTTTGAGACTATTGATAAAAATGGAGTAGGTAAACTTGTAAATATGGCAGTGGAGTTGGGTAAATCTGTAAGATCAAATATTAAGCTTGGCATTTGCGGTGAACAGGCAGGCGATCCCAGAACTGTTGAATTTTGCCATACTGCTGGGTTGAATTATGTATCCTGCTCTCCCTATAGAGTTCCTGTTGCAAGACTTGCAGCTGCACAGGCAGTAGTAAAAGAAATTAAAAATTAAAATAATAGAATGACCAATTGGGAGAAACCTGATTGGTCATTACTAATTTTGGAATATAATCTATTGACTTTCAAATATAATAATATCTTCTCCTATTTTTACAATGGAGCTCCAGGGAAGCTGCATAAAATCGTGACCAGCAAGAAAACCTATTTTTGATTGTAAGTTAGGAACAAGAATGGATTTAATTTTGCCGGTATCTTTTTCAAACAACATTTCTGCATCCCAAAGCTGACCATGTCTACTGCCATTTCGTAAATCAACGATTTCTTTATCTCCTATTTCACTTAGTCGCATAATGAACCCCCATTTAGCAAATAATAATTAAAACATTTATTAATTTTATTTACGTAAGGAGCGTTTTATGAACAATTTTATGAATAAGGAAGAAGAAATAAAGGAAAATGAAGGAAAAGAAGAAGCTGACAGTGCAGAAACAAAGGAAAATATAAAAGAATTAGGTATCACTAATACAGTAGACGATTTCAAAAGTGATATTTTATGTCTGCCCATTATAGGGAGCATTGAAGGTCACACTTTTGCGGCACCTATTGATAAAACTACAAAGTATGAGCATATTATACCTCAGCTAACTGCAGTGGAACAGAATCATAATATAAAAGGTCTTCTGACGATTCTAAACACTGTAGGCGGTGATGTGGAAGCTGGATTGGCTATATCTGAATTAATTGCGACACTTTCAAAACCAACAGTTTCGTTAGTTTTAGGAGGAGGGCATAGTATCGGAATACCTCTTGCGACAGCTGCGGATTATTCATTTATTGCAGAAAGTGCAACCATGACTCTTCATCCAATTAGAATGAGTGGTATGATTATTGGGGCAGAACCAACTTATGAATATTTTAGAAAAATGCAAGATAGAATTATTGATTTCATTATAAGAACATCTAATGCTGAAAGAAATCATATTGTTGAATTAATGAACTGTACTGATAATATGTCTAATGATGTAGGTACTGTTCTATTTAGTCATGATGCAGTAAAAGTAGGTTTGATTCATGAAATCGGTGGATTAGATAAGGCTTTAGCAAAACTTCATGAATTGATTAAAGAGAAAGAAAATAATAGGTAAATATTGACAATTATTTCCATAAGGCGCTATACTATATATAAATATGGATAAAGGAGCAAATTATGGAAATAATTACAATTCTTTTAGTAACGGATGATTTTGAGTATGCTAAAGCAATGACAACTTGCGTATCAGAGGAAAATAAAGCTATATTATTTACAATTATATCTAGTGAAGAGTTTAAAAATTATGAAAAAATGAAAGAGTTTGATCTAATTTTACTTGACTATCTGATAGCTAATAATGAAGATAGTTATATAAGTTTAATTGAGAAGAAAACACAAATAGAACAAATTAAATTGAAGCAGACTTTATACAGATATGATACCGCCGAAAATCTTTCAAAGAGATTAACTATTTTATATTGTATAAAAACTGGAAGTAAATTTATAAGTCCAATGAAAAAAACTGGAAAAATAATATTATTTTGCAGTGCAGCAGGTGGTACCGGTAAAACCTCTATAGCTTTGGCATTAGCACAAGAATTAACAAGATTCCATGGAAAAAAAGTATTATATATTAACTATGAAGAATTGGAATCGACGGACAGATATTTTAAAATACAAGAAGAGAAAACAGTTTCAAATTATTTGTATTATTTAGAAACTAATAAAGACTTCAGTGGATTAATTGATCATTTTACAATTACTGATGATTATGGCATAAAAACATTTTCTGCTTCCAAAGGAAGAAATCAATTAAAACTTTTGAATATTGAAGAACTTTGTAAGTTTATAAATGCAATACAAACTGCACCTCAATTTGATTTTATCTTTATTGATGGAGATAATTCATTAAGTGAAGAAACTCTATGGCTAATATCTGTTTGCAATAAAATTTGCAAAGTTGATAAATGGGGCAGTGATATAAAACAAGCCAATTTCGATAATTATATGGAACATATTTTCGGAAAACAAATTTTTGATAAAATAATTAGTGTAGTAAATTATTATATGCAGCAAGAAGATGATGCCTGCCTACAACAAGCTTCAGAGAAGGTATATATAGATTATGATGAGGATAGTTTTTTTACTCACCAATATGCAGAAAATATGTTTTATACAACCATAAATATAGAACGAGATTTTGGCTCCGGCATAAGACAATTGTCAACAAAATTAACAATAAATTAACAATAGTTTAACATTTTTGCTCTTTTTCAGCGTGTGTTTACCTTATACTATAATAGAGACAGGCTATGATAGTGATAATCACGTGCAATTGAGAGGAGAACAAGATGGAAATAAATTGGTTTCAAGTTATTATAACATTATTTGGAGGCTTAGCTGTTTTTATATATGGAATGAACTTAATGAGTGATGGTTTGCAAAAGGCTGCTGGAGAAAAAATGAGAAATGTTTTGGCACTTTTGACAAAGAATCCATTAATAGGTATTTTAGCAGGTGCTTTAACAACAGCAGTACTGCAAAGCAGTAGTGCAACAACCGTTATGGTTATAGGCTTTGTCAGCGCAGGGCTTATGAATTTACCACAAGCAATTAGTATTATATTAGGTGCAAATATTGGTACAACTATAACAGCACAGCTTATTGCATTTAAAGTGGGGGATTATGTCTGGGTATTTATTCTTATTGGATTTGTTATGTATTTTTTTATGAAAAAAGAATGCTGGGTAAATATTGGACAGACTATTTTTGCATTTGGACTGCTCTTTATGGGGATAAATACCATGGGAGATGTTATGAAACCCATAGCAGCAATGCCAGAAGTAGCACAAATGTTTTTATCTGTTAAAGAAGTTCCTGTTCTAGGAGTTATAATTGGTACATTAGTAACCCTTGTTATACAGAGCAGTTCTGCTTCTATTGCGGTATTACAAAATTTAGCCTGTCAGGTAGGCCCTGATGGGGTTTCAAGCATTATTGGACTTCAAGGTGCATTACCAATTTTATTTGGCACTAACATTGGGACAACAATTACTGCCATACTTGCATCAATAGGAGCATCGATTAATGCTAAAAGAACTGCTGCTGCACATATTATTTTTAATGTTACAGGTACAATTTTATTTATGTTTTTTATACCTGTGTACAGTAGATTTATTAAATATATTTCACCTACAGGTTTGGAATATGAAATTGTATCAAGGCAGATTGCTAATGCACATATGTTTTTTAATATCATAAATACAATTATTTTCTTACCATTCATTTGGCTTTTAGTTAAAATTGTTATGAGAATTATTCCAGGTAAAGATAACGACAGATTGCCTTCGCAACCAGTATATTTGGATTATAATATTATTGAACAGCCAGTATTTGCTATACATCTTGCAACAAAAGAACTTTCCCGAATCGCAAACTTTACATTACAGATGATTACAGATGCAAAGAAAGCATTTCTGGCAAATGATACACAGGCATTAAATAGTGTGTTTGAAACAGAAGAAATCGTTAATACACTTGAAGACGAAACGGTGAAATACCTAGCTTCAATATTTGCTAACGATACATTGACAGAGCATCAGGGAAAAATGGTTTCAGGACTTATTCATATGGCTACAGATATAGAACATATTGGTGATAATTGCACAAACATCGCTGAGTTTACCAATGAAAAGATTAAGCATGGTTATGAGTTTTCAGATATAGCTTGTGCTGAAATATATGAGTGTTTTGATCAGGCCTCAAGAATGACGAGAGAAACCATTAAAGCTCTTGAAACTGGAGATATAAATCTTGCAAATGATGTTCTAGTTCAAGAAGAAGATATGAATAGAACAGAACAGAGATTGAAGAAAGAGCATATTAAAAGACTTTATGATAAAAAATGTTCACCAGAATTTACAGTTATGTATACAGATATAGTTCATAATATTGAAAGAATTGGGGATTCTTGTAAAAATATTGCAGAGGCAGTACTAGCTGATATAAATTTTAAAGAAAGTAATATTCCAAGTAAAGAAATTAAAGATTCTATATAATTGATGAAAGCTGTTATTTGTGTTAAAATTAAATATACAAACTTAAAATTAAGCTGATATACTTGGGATGATATTTTGACTCCATGATAGTGTATCAGCTTAAATAGTATCAGAGATTAGTGATACAGAATTGAAGGGAAACAATGAAAAAGATATTAATAATTGAGGATGAACCCAATATTATAGAATTAGTTGGTTATAACTTGAAAAATAATGGTTATGATTATATAAGCGCTGAGGACGGTTTGCTGGGTATTACTTTAGTACACAAACAAAAGCCTGATTTAATTCTTTTAGACTTAATGCTGCCAGGCAAGAATGGACATGAAATTTGCAGAGAATTGAGGGAAGAAGGAAATAAAACTCCTATTATAATGCTTACAGCCAAAAGTGATGAAGTAGATAAAATATTGGGCCTTGAATTTGGTGCAGATGACTATATCACAAAACCATTTAGTGTACGTGAATTAATGGCTAGAATAAAGGCTGTTTTAAGAAGATATGAAGAAAACAATTCTTCTGATAGCATAGATGATTATATTATTAGTATAGATGACATAGAAATTAATACAGACAGGCATGAGGTTATTGTGGCAGGAAAACAGGTTGAACTTACACTGAAAGAGTTTGAACTGTTATGCTTTTTAACAGAAAATAGAGGACATGTTTTCTCAAGAGATCAGCTTTTAGATAAAGTCTGGGGAATTGATTTTGTAGGTGAAACAAGAACTGTAGATGTACATATCCGTTATTTAAGAAAAAAACTGGGTCAAGATGATAATGAAGACAAATATATACAGACAATACGCGGGAAGGGTTACAAAATGAGATGAAAAAGAGATTTTTAATGGCTTCAGTGGGGATAACTGCATGTAATGTTGTTTTGCTTTTATTTGTTATGGCTTATTTTGTTTCTATAGAATCAAATGCACATGACAGTGCTTTCTCATTTATGCTTAATAATAAATACTTTGGCATCACTATGCTTATATGCGTGTTATGCTCTGGAATTTTTTCATTATTTATGTATAATCAAATAATGAAACCGGTGCATAAACTTCAAGAGCAGATGGTTAAAACAACAGAAGAGAATAAGAAAGCAGAGCAGATAAGAAGTGAATTTGTGGCAAATGTAACACATGAATTAAAAACTCCCCTCACTTCGATTTCGGGATTTATTGAGACATTACAGGATGGTGCAGCTGAAAATCCTGAAATAAGGAATAAATTTATTGACATTATTGCCATTGAAACTTCTAGGTTAGAACGGTTGATTGAAGATGTGCTGGTACTTTCAGATATTGAAAATAAAAGAGCTCCCTTGGACATTGCAAAGATCGATATAAAGGACAGTCTGATTAAAATGATTTCTACAATGGAACCCCTTGCAAACAGTAAAAATATTAAAATAGAAACAAAACTAGTAGATGGATGTTTTATTGAAGGAAATGTTGACCGTTTTATTCAAATGATGATGAACTTAATTGAGAATGCTATAAAGTATTCTAAAGAAGATCAAAAGGGAAAGATACTGGTTTCATCTTTTATGAACAATGATAAGGTGTATATTGAAGTTACTGATAATGGAATCGGAATATCTGAACAACATTTTGATAGATTGTTTGAGAGATTTTACAGAGTAGATAAATCAAGAACTAAAAAAGGTGGTGGAACGGGATTAGGACTTTCTATTGTTAAACACATTGCTTTTTTATTTAATGCAGAAGTTAGTGTAAAAAGTACATTAGGAGAAGGAACTACATTCACCGTTATATTTAATAGGAAAGAGGACTAAATGGGGCATCTTGATATCTTGATACGTGATTTAGCGTTAATACTTGCAGTAGCTAGTATTATCACTATTATTTTTAAAAAAATAAAACAACCTTTAGTTTTAGGGTATATTTTGGCGGGGTTTTTAACTAGTGCTAACTTTTCTATATTTCCAACTATTATTGATGTTGAAAATATAAACCTTTGGGCTGAGCTGGGCGTTATTTTTATCATGTTTGCTTTGGGCCTTGAATTTAGCTTCCATAAAATAGCTAATATTGGTGGAAGTGCTATTGTAACAGCTGCTACGGTTATAACATCAATGGTATTTATTGGATATGGTGCAGGACTAGCTATGGGATGGGGCCAAATGGATAGTATTTTCTTAGGTGGTATGTTGTCTATGTCTTCTACCATGATCATATTAAAGGCTTATGAAGAATTAAAATTAAAGACTAAAAAATATGCACAATTAGTATTGGGGACATTAGTAATTGAAGATGTGGTAGCCATATTTATGATGATTGTGCTTTCCACTATTTCTGTAAGTAAAGATGTGTCAGGAATTGAATTAGGCAGTGAGATAGGTAAGTTGCTGCTCTACTTAATATTATGGTTGCTTTTAGGTATATATTTGATACCTACAGTACTAAAGAAAGCTGATAAATACCTAAATGATGAAACTTTGCTTATTGTGTCCTTAGGGCTTTGCCTTGCTATGGTAGTGATTGCAAATTACATGGGATTTTCTTCTGCTTTGGGAGCATTTCTGGCAGGATCTATACTTGCAGGCACTGTTAAGGCTGAACGAATTGAGGATCTTGTAAAACCCATAAAAGATCTATTTGGTGCAATATTTTTTGTGTCAGTGGGAATGCTTGTAAATCCAGATTTAATTCTTCAATATATAGGACCGATTATAATACTTACGTTTGTTACTATAGTTGGACAGATGGTTTTTTCTAGTATTGGTGTGTTATTGTCTGGCCAATCGCTACGCACAGCGGTTGGTACGGGAATGAGTATGGTTCAAATAGGTGAATTCTCATTTATTATAGCTTCTTTAGGAAACTCTTTGGGGGTAACAAGCCATTTCTTATATCCAATAGTAGTATCTGTATCTGTAATAACAACCTTTACAACGCCGATGTTTATTAAGAAAATAGATTCCGCTTATTCAATAATAAGCAGGAGATTACCAAAACGAACATTAAAGGCTATAAAACAATATACTTCGGAAAAGCAGAATGAAAATGAAAAAGATCCAGATTGGAAGGAATTTTTAGGTAAATATATACAAAGAACAGCTATTATCACAGTAATTTTGATTTGTATATATATAATTGGTACGCAGGTTATACTTCCTGCATTATGGAATTATGGAATGGAAACTAACCTTGCAAGATGGATTACCGTTGGATTGACAGTAGCATTCATGGCGCCAATGATCAATTTGATGTCATATAAAAGAAATATTGTTTATATTAAACTATGGCTTAAAAGTAAGACTAATAGGCTCCCCCTTTTAGTATTTGCCAGTGTGAGAGTTCTTGTATCTGTTTTTTTTGTAATGCTCACTATTAATACCCTTACAGATATCCATCTATGGATTCTTTGGATAATAGCTTTAATAATTGTAATTTTCAGTATAAAATCTGATTTTATGGCGAGTAATTCCATTAAAATTGAAACAAGATTTATAGCAAATTTTAATGAACGTATATTAGAAAAGAAGAAGAAAGAGAGGGGCATTACCGAGGAATACAGGTGGCTTGATGAGACTTTATTAGTAGAAGAATATGAAGTTAATGAAATATTGATAGAGAAACCAGAAAAAAGTTTTTTCGCCAGACGTAAACTAGGAGTACAAATTATAAAGATTATAAGGAAAGGCAGGCATATAAATATTCCTGATATAGAAACAGGCATAGAAGAAGGAGATATTATTGTAGCCATGGGAAAAAGGCATAATCTTGATTCCTATGAAATGGCCATTCAAACCACTGCTGTTACTAAGAAAAGAAAAGCTAAACTAACATTACGAGATTATACCTATAGGCAGATTTTTACTTCCACAGATAGAGAAAATCATTTGCTTTGTATGGCAGTTAATGTAACAAATCAGTGTGAATTCTGTAATAGAACTATTCAGATGTCAAATGTAAAAGAAAAATATCATGGCTTTGTTATAGGTATAGATAGAGATGCGCTATCCATAATAAGTCCAAATAAAAATACACAAATTGAAGAAGGAGACGTTTTATGGGTTTTAGGGGCCCAGAGAACTCTAGATAAATTCTTTAGAAAGGGTATACTTAATTAAGTAAGTCGAATAATGTCGATACAAAACAGTTGTAAAATATTTACAGCTGTTTTATTATATAGTTACAAGGAAATAAAAGGAATTAAAGGTTAAAAATGGATATTGGTAAAGATATAATTATGGAAATCATGGAAGATATCAGAAAGATTATAGGGCATAGCGATTATGGCAATGATGAGCAACAAATTTTTAAGATAATTGAAAGTTATATTTTATCGGATTCAAGATTAAAAATGTATAATTTCAAAGTTAAAGCAAGACTAGTTTATCAAGTATATTATTCCATAAGAAAAGATTTAGGTATATTGCATCCATTTAGTAAAGATAAAGACATTACAGAGATAATGGTAAATGGCAAAGATAATATATTTATTGAACGTTCTGGAACTATTGAAAGAGTAAATGAACAATTTACCACAACAGAAGAACTGGAAGAACTGATAAGAAGAATTGCAGGCAGAGTACATCGTGAAATAAATGAGCTAAATCCTATAGTGGATGCCCGATTGCCAGATGGTTCAAGGGTAAATGCGGTTTATAAAAATGTAGCATTGAATGGACCGATTCTAACGATTAGAAAGTTTCCGGAAAAGGCTTTTTCAATGGAAGATTTAATAAATTTTGGAACGATAACAGAAGAAGCTGCAGATTTTTTAAACAAAATGGTTATCGCAGGAGAAAACATATTTATTAGTGGAGGTACAGGCAGTGGTAAAACCAGCCTATTGAATGTTTTATCAAACTATATACCTAAAGAAGAAAGAATTATTGTAATAGAAGATTCTGCAGAACTCCAGCTGCACGGCATTGAAAATATAGTGAGGCTTGAATGCAGAAATGCAAATGTTCAAGGTAAGGGCCTTGTTGATATGCAGCAGTTAATTAAGACTAGTCTCAGAATGCGGCCAAACAGAATTATTGTTGGAGAGGTAAGAGGAAAGGAGGTACTGGATATGCTTCAGGCTTTTAATACTGGACATGATGGATCATTATCTACGGGACATGGGAATTCTATTTCAGGAATGTTGAAACGATTAGAAACTATGGTGTTGCAGGCTGCAAATTTCCCGACAGATGCAATACGGAACCAAATAGCAGAAGGTATAGATATAATGGTTCATTTAGGCAGAATGCCAGATAAGTCCAGAAGGGTACTTGAGATCGCTGAAATATATGGCTATGAACAAAATAAGTATATGATTAATAGCTTATTTAAGTATGAAGTAAAAAATGGATTAGTAAAAACCCAAAATCAATTGATAAATATGGATAAATTGTTATTAAGGGGAGTTAGATAATGGATAACAATCTAGTAGACAACATTAATGATTATGACAACTACAAATTACAAGGTGTACAAGCTAGAAATTACTATATGATTACCTGTACAAGTTTATTCCTGATTGGATATATATTTTACTTCAATTTAATTATTGCAACTTTCATGGCTTTTCTGGCCATACCATTCAAGAAGACTTACATTAAATTTAAGGTAAAACAACAGAAAGAAGTATTAAGGCAGCAATTTCGAGATTTGCTTTATTCTTTATCTGCCTCAATTTCTGCTGGAAGACAAATGTCGGAGGCCCTAATAGAAGGAAACAAAAATTTAGCGTTAATGTATGGAGAAAAGGAACCAATAATGCTGGAATTACAATACATAACCAAAAGTATTAAGGATAGTAGGGCAACAGACGAAATGCTATTAAAGGATTTTGCCTATAAAAGTGGAATTGAAGAAATCATTAATTTTGCAGATGTGTATTCTATCTGCAGAACTACAGGAGCAAATTTAGGCGCAATGATTTCAAAGGCAACTGAAGTGATAATGGATAAAATGGCTATCGACAGAGAAATTAAATCTATTACTGCCCAGAAGAAGGCGGAAGCTAAAATAATTAGTTCTATGCCTGTAATTATAATTATATTTTTAAATTTAGTTTCTCCTGGATATTTAGATAGTTTATATTATACATTTTGGGGACGCATCATAATGACTAGTGCCCTTATTATAATAATCATATCTTATTATATTATGGACAGGATAGTTGAGGTGAAAGTATGAATTTTATAGATAAATTTCTAGCTTGCCTTATGAATAAGATGCCAGATTTGCTTACTGGGGAAACTAAAGAGTATGAAAAAGAACTATATGGTATTTATGGGAATAATAAAAATAGCAACCTGACATTCTCTATGAAGCTTCAAAATTTTAAAAGATATATTGCTATTATTACCATACTTCTTCTTACAGTCTTATGGGTTATATTTGGAAATGTGCTTAATAATGAAAGCCCATTTTATATTGATCAAGCTGGACATAAATATATTGAAAGACCTACTTATGATCAGGGAAATATAAGTACAAAGCTAATTGTATCAGGAGAGGTAGAAGGTGATACTATAAAAAAACCAGTCACATTAAATATAAAACCTGAAGGAGCAAATACCAATAAAGAGGATATTGCGGAAAAGCCAGTAAATCTAAAAGAGCAGGTTCTTGGTAAACTTAATCTGCTTGTTTATAGCATAAATAAAAGTGACGATTTAAAAAAAGTATATTTACCAGAGCATATAGAAGGAATGGACAATGTATCTTGGAACAATGACAAAAATAATCCTATGTTATTAATAGCCTTTGCATGTGGTGTTTTACTAACAGGTACTTACATTAAAAGGTATGATCAAATCAAGAAACTTAAGAGGAACTGTAATGAATCTATTGAAGATGAATTGCCAGATTTTTTAAATAAGATAGTACTTCTAATGAATGCAGGATTAGTTTTATCAGCTGCTTTTGAAAAAATAGTAAAGGATTACAATTACCGTGCATACATGAATAAGTCATATTTTTATAGTCAGCTTACGGAGATAAATATTAAAGTAGCTGAGACAAATGCATCAATGGTAGAAGAACTGAAAAGATTAGCAGAGAGAAGTAAAAACAGAGAGTTTATGCGGATTAGTAATGTTATATCAGATAATATACATAAAGGAACTGAATTAGTAAATATTCTTCAAGGCGAGAGCAGTTTTTTATGGTTTCAAAGAAAAAAACGTGCAGAGGAAAAGGGACGTATAGCTGAAACAAAGCTAACTATGCCATTAGCACTACAGCTTTTAGTTTTAATTATTATAACCTTGGCGCCTGCTATGATTGAAATGTAAGTTTGGTAATTAGAAAATTTTATACAAAAGGAGGAAGAATAAATGAAATTAAACCTAAACAACAAAAAAGGAATGGAAATGGTACAAGTAGGTATTCTTATAGCCATTGCTATAGGAATAGGGCTTATCTTTAAATCACAGATTACAGATTTTATAAATGGAACCTTTTCTAATCTGATGAATAGTGGTTTTTAATGTTTAATAAGAGAGGCTCGCTAATGGTTGAAGCAGCCATTATATATCCATTAGCTATTGGTGCTATAATGGCTGTGATTTACATAATAATTTGTATGTACACTGGAAATGCGATTAAGGCTAATATTAACATAGAACTAAGAGATAAAGTGTTTGAGATGACTCAAACTGGTGAAAAAATTACAGATTTGGGCAAATTTATGCCAGAAGATAAATATGGAAAAGGAGCATTTAATAAAAAAATCTATATAACAGAAGAAAAAAATGTAGAAATAAATAGTTTATATGGTGTCGTATCACATGTTTATAGCGGTAATAGCCTGATGTCTGATAACTTTTTAAGAAAGCATCAAGGTACAGTGTATTTGATTGATGAAAAAGAATATATACGAAAGGTAGATATGGTACTTTAGTGAAAAATATATTGCCTTATAGTGTCAAAACTAATAAGAAAGGAAACATTTCGGTAATGCTTTCTATGATATTTGTTTGCTTGATGATGATTGTAGTAGTTTTAGTAAATGCATCTACAAAAGTTTCAAATTACTCTTATTGTGATTGTGTTATGCAGTTGGCAGGAAGATCAATTTTGTCAGAATATCATATAGCATTAAAAGATAAATATGGAATTATGGCCTTTAAAAGTTATAACCAGGAGATAAATGAAAAATTACAGTTTTATGTAAACAGCAGCTTTAATAAAAAAAGGGCACAAAATATTCTTACTTTAATAAAGCCAAGAGTAAATAGTATAAATTGTGATATAAGTTTGTTTTCGTTAGCAAATGTAGATAATTTTGAAAATGATATTATAGATTATATGAAGCATCCCAGGCTAAAACAACAAGAAAAAGAGGGGATGGTATATAAGGGGAAAGGTGAACTTATAAACGAAAGAATTATAAATGCGCTGCCCTCAAAAGAGTTTGAAGATGAGGGCTTTAATATAGGCAGTATTTTATCTAATGGTTTGCCATCATGGAAGGAACTTACATCTCAGAATACAAAGAACCTCATTGTTAATGAGTATATTTTAAATAAATTTAATTATCGATTAGGGCTGGAGAGCTCTACTGAAACATTCTTTCAAAATGAACTGGAGTATATATTGTATGGACAATTACGTGATAGTGAAAATCAGAATAACTTTATAAAAGATTTTAAAGCTATGAGGCTCATTTTAAATTCTGCACATTTGTATGCAGACTTTGATAAAAGAAATCAAATTTTAGAAATGGCTGAACTTATGACCCCAGGTCCACAAGCGCCAATAACAGCTATAGCTTTAGCAGAAACATGGGCATATGCGGAAACGTTAAATGATGTAAAATTACTCTTGGCAGGAGAAAAAGTAGCTCTATATAAAAATAAGCAGGATTGGGCATTAGATCTTGATTCTGCCATAAAGGGGACAAATAAAGGTGGATATGTTAAACCTGCAAGTAATTATGGCTGTACATATAAAGATTATCTTCGTATGTTTTTTTATTTTGAGGATAGAGAAATAAAACTAATGAGAATGATGGATTTAATACAAATAAATATTCAAGGAGGTTTTGATGAAAGCTTTTGCATAAAAGATTGTTATATTGGTTTTAAATATTGTACTAAAATTAATGGACAGGAGTACTGCTATGTTCAAAATTACTAAAAGGGGAAGTATTGGAGTTGAAGCAGCAATTGTTCTGCCTTTGATTATATTAGGTATTTTAACCATTTCTTATTTAATTAAAATAAACAGTATTAATGAAACTGTTATGAGTATAGCAGCTGATGAAGGAAGAAAGTTAAGTATTGAATCCTATACCCCGGCTGGAAGAATTGCAGCATTTAAGTTCACAACAAAACTTGATGAGAGAATAGAAGAAAATTCAAATTGTTCATATGTAAATACCAACAATTTTAAATATCTGTATTTTAACCTTAACATAGACAAGTTAATATCGTTTGATATTGATTATAAATTGAATTGTAATTTTCCAATTTCATTTTATGGACCCATATGGGAAAAAGAAACTATTACGACACGAGCTTTTTTAGGAAGTGATAAATATAGCAAAACAAAGGGATTTTCGCAAATGGAGGAAATAGAAGATTCAGAGCAAGTTTGGATTTTTCCTATAGCAGGAGAAAAATATCATAAAAAAGATTGTCCATATATAAAAGTTGCAGCTACGCAGACAATATTAACTAAAAACATAAAGAAAAAATATAAGCCTTGTAGTATTTGTAGTTCAAAAAAACTTAGAAAAGGAAGTGTAGTATATTGTTTCTTTAACAATGGAAAATCATATCATAGCCCTAATTGTTCTACTGTAGATAGATATGTTATTGAAATAGAAAAGAGTGAAGCTACAAAACGAGGTTATATGCCTTGCCTAAAATGTGGGGGAATATGATGGAGAATTTTTATGAAAATAATGAAATCAAGGACTTTGAATTGAAAATTTTTGCTACTGGGAATTGTGAAAGTTTTATTCCTATGTCATTTGTAAAAATAAAAGAAAAAATATGCGTAACGTATCATACAGAAGGTTATAAACAATTGAATTTAGACCAATTAAAAAATCCTTGTGAAATACTTAATGTAGTAGAAAAATTAGTATTAGCTATCAAAGCTGCCCAAAATCATTTTATCCTACAATCAAGATATTCCTTGAAGCAAGAGTATATATATGTGGATCAAAACATGTCAAATATAAAGATTCAATTTATGCCTATAACAGAGACCCAAAACAAGTCGATTTTTTCACAAAGAATAATAATCTTTTTAAATGAATTGCATTTTGAAGATGTGAATTGTTGTGATTACATAAATATGGTAATAGAAAAATTAAAAAATGTGAATTTATCTATGGAATCATTAATAAGTTATTTAGGAGAATTAAAAAGAGAAGCTTATTTATGTGGCTGGGGATAAGACCTTAAAGTTCGGATAATTTATGTCGTAATATTGAATTTACTAAATTAGAAGTCTATTATAGAAGTTAATCAAAAGAATAATAGCTTATAAGGGGGTAATTAAAAATGATTTCACAGCAACTTATAGCAGTTACCATATTTATTGTGGTAATCGTTGCTATCATGTCAGAAAAAGTACATCGTGCAGTGGCGGCTGTAACTGGTGCGGTGTTACTTGTACTTTTAAAAGTACTGAGCATTGATGATTGCATTTCATACATCGACTTCAATACCATCGGCGTCTTAATAGGCATGATGCTTTTTGTAGCCGTGGTAAAGAATTCAGGAATCTTTGAATATATTGCTATTAAGGCGGCAAAACTTGCAAAAGGAAATCCTTGGAAAATTATGATGTATTTCATGATTTTAACTGCTACATTATCGGCTTTCCTGGATAATGTAACCACCGTACTTTTGGTTGGACCAATGACTCTTGCCATTACTAGGATACTTAAAATTAATCCAGTTCCATTTTTAATGACCCAGATTCTATCTTCTAACATTGGCGGTACTGCAACATTAATTGGTGATCCTCCTAATATTATGATTGGTAGCGCTGCAAATCTAAGTTTTATGGACTTTATTGTAAATCTTGGTCCAATTATTGTTATCGTTTTAGCAGCAACAATTTGTTGTTTTTACATAATTTATGGAAAGCATTTAGTTTTTGATAAATCTGCTATGAAGGAAGTCATGAAGCTGGATGAACAAAAAGCAGTAAAAGACGCGTCTTTAATGAGAAAGAGTATTATATTAACCGTTTCAGTTGCTGTTGGGTTTGTTTTGCATAGCACACTGCAGGTTGAATCTTGCATTATTGCTTTAACTGCAGCAAGTATTATGCTGCTTATTGGAAAACAAGATGTAGATGAGATTATTGCGGGTGTAGAATGGCCTACGATTGTGTTTTTTACGGGGCTATTCATAGTTGTAGGTGGTATGGTAAAAGTAGGCGTTATTGATACATTAGCCCATCTTCTTATGAATGCAACAGAAGGACATATGGTTTCGACTATGTTACTAATTCTCTGGGTTTCTGCCATACTTTCGTCGATTTTAGATAATATTCCATTTGTTGCTACCATGATTCCATTGATTCTTACTATGGAGCAAAGTGGACTTAATGTTATGCCATTTTGGTGGGCAATTTCGTTAGGAGCCTGTCTCGGCGGTAATGGCACGTTAATCGGAGCTTCTGCAAATGTAGTACTTTCAGGTATTAGTAACAAACACGGATATCCAATTACTTTTGCTCAATACCTTAAAATAGGATACCCAATGATGATTCTTTCTATGTTGCTTTCTACCCTTTATTTAGTAGTGCGTTTTGCATAAAATAGTTTCTCTGTTAATTCTAGAAAGGAAGTGGAAGAATGAACAGTAATGCAATAGAAGGAAACTTAATAGAAGTTAACTTAAGGCAGGCGGGGGCTTCAAAAATTTTAGAGGCCAGCAGCGCTATGTATCTAGTAGAATTTGATTTAACTGATGACTTGACTATTTCTTATATTTATAATATTACTCACAAAGAAAAGTATTATTTACAACGGATTAAACCATATCCTATTCCTCAAGGAAAGTTCGCTGATGAGCAAGAAATTGTAGCCTACATAACAAAAGATGTAAATAAATTTCGCAATGCGACATTAAGTAGTAATTTTCAGCCCTTTCTTCATGTAACTAAAACAGTAAGCACTCTTACAGATCGTATGGAAGAACTCTTTCTAAATCATAATGTAGATGGAACAGATTTAACTATACTTAATGACAAAATTGATACATTAATTAGTACAATTGATGAGATTCATAAAGGAGTAAAAAAACTATAATTTCAGTTAAAAACAAATCTTTTAATATAAATGCACAAGCATAGATAAGCTTTAATACTTGTGCAGTATTTTTTATTATAATAAAAAAATGTGGCTTCGCCACTCGTACATAATAAAAAAAGCCGAGTTTCCTCGGCTATTTTTAATGTAAGATCGTTTTAATATTATCTATCTCTACGTCTTTCCTGCTTTTTCTTGTCCCTGCATTCCTTACATCTCTTTGGTTCATTGTCAAAACCCTTTTCCTTGTAAAATTCCTGTTCTCCAACAGTGAATATAAATTCATTTCCACAATCCTGACAAATAAGTGTTCTGTCTTCCATAATCTTAATTCCTCCATATTTTAAAAAAAAATTACTTAAATATTTAAAATATCAAAATGGGAGACGATTCAGATTTAGAAGTCTTTCTTTTCAGATGCTAGGGACATTAGTTTCCGGGTAGAGAAGTTTCCATGTTCAGATCGAGCCAAAGTTATTTTAAATATTCGTTAACTTTATTATATAGGGGAATCATAAAAATGTCTACAATTATTTCGAAATTAAATAAAAATTACAACAAATTAATTAATATAAAAAAAGCCAAATGGCTTAAAATACAGACTTGTACAGTAAAAATAAAGGTTATATAATGGTAATTTAATATGCAAACAAGTTGAATTTTTGAAAATTAAGGCATATTATATTAGTTAAAATAATATAATAAAAATTTAAGGAATAAACATATTGTTCACTGTAAATAATATTACGAATTGAAGAACAGAAAGGTAGGAGCTATGAAGAATTTTTTTGCCAATTGGAATTACAAAAAACATGCAAAATTTGTAACAACAATTTATGGGGTACTTTATGCAATTGACATGACTCTGACATATTTTCTTATTAAAAAAATAAATAATAATCACTGCAAATTGAAAAGGCGCTGCAGATCTAAGGTCTAAGAACAATTAAAAATTACAAATGCTCAATTCTATTTATTAAAGGAGTTGGGTATTTTTTTTATTTAAAATCATACAATTAAATAGCATGATATTCCTAGTAGGGGAGTAGGGAGGATAAATGAAATATGGGACCAATTAGAAGAAACAGACGAAGAAGTAATTATCGTCAAAAAACAAAGGTGAATTTTACTGCAATTATTGTTATAATGAGTATTGCAGTATTACTTGGATATGGAGCTGCAAAATTTATAATTTATCCATTATTTAATTCAGATGGTACTTCAGATGGCACTAATAATGAAGGCTTTAAAATTGAAAAGTTTTTAAGCTTTTTTTCAGATGAGGACAATCCAAATGAGAATAATGAAAAGAATGAACAAAATACAACTGGCCAGGGTATTGAACAGAACGTTCCAAATTCTGATTCAAATATTGTAGAGGACCAGTTAAATATTACACCAACAGGACAGACCCCAGCATCAACGGCACAAAATGGCTATTGCATACAATTTGGCAGCTTTTCTACTAAATTAAGTGCAGAAAGTCTTATTTCAGAACTAAAATCAAGTGGCATTACTGCTCAAATTGTCGAAAAAGATGGGGCATATAAGGTCATAAGTCAGTTGTTTGAACAAAAAGAACAGGCAGTAACCACTATGAATTCTTTAGTAGGAACTAAGTATTCAGATGCCTTTATTACAGAAAGAAAAGATTGAAAAAGAAAGGTAAAATTTATATGATTCCTCTTTCAACAAGAATGCGACCAGATAGCATTGATCATTTTATAGGACAGAGTCATTTTATGTATAAGGGTTCTTTATTTTACAATTCAATAAAGAATAAAACCTTTGACTCTGCAATTTTTTATGGCCCTTCAGGTACTGGGAAAACTACGCTTGCTAGAATTATTGCCAGGGAAATGGATGGGGAATTTTATGAATTAAATGCTTCTACTACAGGAATTAAAGAATTAAAAGAAATTATAGAAAAAGCACAGTTGAAATTTTTTGGAATACAAAAGCAGACAACTTATGTGTATGTAGATGAAGTACATAGATGGAATAAATTACAACAGGACTCGTTACTTAAGGCAATTGAAGAAGGTGTCATACATTTTATTGGGAGCACAACAGAAAATCCATATTTTTCTATAAATAATGCTATCATAAGCAGGGTAAGAAATATATATGAGTTTAAACAACACACAACTAAAGATTTAATAAACATTTTAATTTTTACCCTTGAAGACATAGAACGTGGACTTGGAAACCTTCACATAAAGTATGATGAAGAACCACTCCAGGTTTTAGCAGAGTTAAGTTCTGGTGATGCCAGGGTAGCATTAGATACGCTCGGATTCATTGTAGATAATCTAAATAATAATATGCAGCTTACTACAGAGCTTGTAGGTGAGGCAATGCAAAGAAAGACTACTTTTTATGATCGAAGTGAAGACAGATATAATCTTCTATCTGCATTGCAAAAATCGATAAGAGGTAGTGATCCAGATGCTGCAGTTCATTATCTGGCTAGGCTTCTTAATGGTGGTGCAGATATTCAAATGCTAGGAAGAAGGTTGCTTGTTATTGCTAGTGAAGATATTGGCATGGCATATCCTACAGCGATAACTATTGTAAATTCATGTGTTCAGGCAGCACTAATGGTAGGATTACCTGAGGCGCAGATAAATTTAGCCCAAGCTGTAGTAACATTAGCTTCTTCTCCTAAATCGAATGCTGCTTATATGGCGCTGAATAAGGCTATGAATGATATTAAAACAAAACAGATTGACGATATTCCGTTACATTTAAAGGATGCACATTATTCGGGAGCATCGAAAAGAGGCATAGGCTTAGAATACAAGTATCCACATGCTTATGGTGGATATGTAAAACAGCAGTATTTGCCGGACAACCTTTATAATGAAGGGGTAAAGTATTATGAGCCAACGGAAAATGGCAATGAATCGGCATTTAAAAAGTTTTTAGAGGGAGTAAGAAAAATAAATGGCAGAGATTAAATTAGCAGAGAACTCAGGATTCTGTTTTGGTGTAAAAAGAGCCATTGAAATCACTGAAGAGACAGCTGAAAAGTATAGGGGGGACAAGCAGGTATTTACTTGTGGTCCTTTAATTCATAACAGAATCGTTACAGACAATTTACTAGAAAAAGGAGTAGAAATTATACAAAAACCAGAGGATGCGTCTGAAGAAGATGTAGTTATTATAAGGTCTCATGGAGAAGGTAAAGCTTTCTATGAAAAGTCAGATAAGATGGGGTTTGAATTAATTGATGCTACCTGTCCATTTGTTAAAAAAATTCATGATTTAGTGAAACATGCATATAATGATCAAAAAAAAATCATAATAATAGGTGATTATACACATCCTGAAGTTATAGGGATAAATGGGTGGTGTGAAAATAGTGCTTTTATTATAAATTCTGTGCAGGAAGCAGAAAAGCTAGATCATGGGGAATATTTTGTTGTTGCGCAGACTACTATCCAAAAAAATCACTTTGAGGAAGTTATTACTAAGCTCAAAGGAAAACAGTGTAAATTATATATTAATAATACAATCTGTAATGCTACAAATTCAAGGCAGGAAAGCTGCAAAAAACTGGCACAGGAAGTTGATGCTATGATAATAATTGGAGACAGAGAAAGCTCTAATTCCCAGAAATTGTATGACTTATCAAAAAAATATTGCGAAAAAGCATATTTTATTGAAAATATAGAAGATTTACCATTGAAAGATATTGAATTATGTAATAAAATAGGAGTTGCGGCGGGTGCATCGACACCTGAACGCTTAATTAAGGAGGTTATTGCTAACATGAGTGAATTTATCACTGAAGACAATGAACAAAATTTAATGCACGACTTAATGGACGAAATTGAGAAGTCATTAAGACTGCCTAGAGGCGGAGAAATCGTAGATGGTACTGTTATTCAGGTAACTGACAGAGAAGTTGTTGTTAATCTTGGCTGCAAGAAGGACGGTATTATACCAAAGGACGAATTAACACTGGAAGGAGAACAGAAGCTAACTGATTTATTTAAAGAAGGCGATGAAATCCAGGCTAAAGTACTAAAGACTGACGACGGCGACGGAAACATTCTACTATCTAAGAAAAAGTTAGAAGTAAACGAGCATTGGGATGAAATTAATAGTGCTCTTGAAGATAAATCATTTGTTAATGCTAAAGTTATTAAAGAAGTTAAGGGCGGAGTTATCGCTGCTTACAAGGAAGTATACGGATTTATTCCTCTTTCACAGTTATCAGACAAGTTTGTTGATAAGGCAGAAGAATTCATCGGTAAGACTCTTCCAGTAAGAGTTACTCGTGTTGATCAGAAGAAAGGTAAGGCTGTGTTCTCACATAAGGCTTACTTATCAGAAGAAAGACAGAAGAAAATTGATGAAGTTTGGGGCAGCCTAAGCGAAGGTGATGTTGTTGAAGGTACTGTTATGAGATTCACTGACTATGGTGCATTCGTAGATATCGGTGGCATTGATGGATTACTTCACATTTCAGAGATTTCATGGGGCAAGTTAAAGCATCCACAGGAAGTTCTTTCTATTGGTCAGAAGGTAGAAGTTAAGGTTTTATCAATGAACAATGAAAAGGGTAAAATTTCTCTTGGATTAAAGCAGACTAAGCCTGAACCATGGTCAATCATTGATGATAAGTATCAGATTGGACAGGTTATCACAGGTAAAATTGTTCAGATTAAGGAATATGGCGCATTCGTAGAATTAGAACCAGGTCTTGATGGTCTTGTACATATTTCTGAAATTGCACATAAGCGTGTTACAAACATCGCTGATGAAATTTCAGTTGGACAAGAAGTATCAGCAAAGATTCTTGAAATCGACAAAGACAGAAAGAGAATTAGCTTAAGCATTAAGGAAACTTTAGAAGCTCCTGAAACTGATGAAGTTGAAGAATTACCTGAAGAAGATGCTGAATAATTTTTATTCTTAAAAAGTTAAATTTAGTGGGGTGCATGTCACCCTGCTATTTTTGTATAATAAGAAATATCCCTTGATTTTCTTATTATACAAAAATAGAAAGTACAGTGGGGGTAATGCATGTGAAGAATTTGATTTTAATAGGCATGCCAGCTTGTGGCAAAAGTACGGTAGGAGTTGTATTGGCAAAAACTATGGGGATGAAGTTCCTCGATACAGATTTATTGATTCAGGAAAGAGAAGGGGCATTATTGCAAGACCTAATCAACAAAAAAGGTAACGATTATTTTAAAAAAGTTGAAGAATACGTTCTACGTAGTTTTGCTGCCGAAAATACAGTGGTATCTACCGGTGGAAGTGCTGTATATTACCCGGAAGCCATTAAACATTTTAAGAAAAATGGACTAGTAATATATATTAAAGTTTCTTTTGAAAGTATTGAAAAGAGGCTTGATAATATAACTACTAGAGGTATTACCATGGCTCCAGGACAGACTTTAAAAGATTTATATGATCAAAGAATTCCGCTATATGAAGCAAATGCAGATATTATAGTTGATACTGAAGAATTGACTGTTGAACAGGCCATTGAGAAAATCATAAAATTAGTGGAGCACCATTAATCCTTGACAAATTATATTCCATATGTTACCATAAAATTGTAAATGGATACGATGAAGTAGCATTTAGAAAAAATAAGATTAAGCATGACGTAGTGCCTTGGATATTTTATATATTCAAGGCGTTTTTGTTTTTGCAATCAGTATTTCAAAGAAAAAGGTAATTAAAAGGAGAGTTGCTATGAAAATGATAAGTAAAGTAGGCGTGAACAAGCAAAAAGTTGCTTCAAGGTTAACATTCATGATTGTGTTATTATTAGTTATTATATTTGCTATTTTTATAACCTTTTCATCTGGAAATACATATTCTCAAATGAAAAATTCAGTAATATCCGAATTTTCCAGTACAGCAAAAACAA
Organism: uncultured Aminipila sp.; assembly: GCA_963524205.1. Classification (GTDB taxonomy): domain Bacteria; phylum Bacillota; class Clostridia; order Peptostreptococcales; family Anaerovoracaceae; genus Aminipila. Next base: position 37,837 of record CAURED010000015.1, on the reverse strand, counting down.
ATGCTATTATTTCAGATGGAGTTTTGAAAGAATCAGAGAAAACCGTAGAGCTACTTTCATCATATATAGCTAAAACAATGCAAAATGACACAGCTCCTAATGGTATTAATGCAAATAATTTAAGTACTGTTTATAAGGTTGGCATGTCACAAAAAACAAAAAGTATAGAACAATATGCGATAGAAAATATCCAAAATAATGTTTCTACTAGTGAAGACATCATTGGGATGGGTGTTTATTTTGAGCCATATGCTTTTGATAGCAATATAAGAGATTACACACTTTATATTGCTGACGGCGATATAACATCAAATACAATACAGACTTTTGGTAAATATGAAGATTATTGTAATGAAGAATACTATAAGGCACCAATGGAATCTAAACAAGTGCATTTAAGTGAGACATATGAATATCAGGGAATTAATATGATAACTGTTTCTTATCCCATTCTTATAAATGGAAATGCAGTTGGCGTTGTTACTGCAGACATAAATATTAATTTATTTTCTGCGTTTAAATCAAATGCAAATAGTAAGTATTCTACCATGTTCTTTAATATTTACAGTGACAAATACAATGTTGTTTATGATCCTACAGATCTTAAGAATGTGGGACATAATTTGTCAAAGGACTATACCGATGATAAAGAATTATCATCTATGACTGAGAAATTAAGTGAAAAAAAAGCATTTAATATCAGCGTTTCTAATAAGGATCATAAAAAAGTAATTTGCTTTTTCTATCCTATCAAAATTGGTGAGCAGACATGGTGGTCAATGGTAGGTATACATCAAAGTGAAATCATTAAACCAATTGCTAAATTTGTTTGTTTACAGATAGTATTTATGATTATTGCATTGGGAATTGTTAGTTATATGATTTTTGTTTTAGTAAACAAATCCTTAAAATATTTAAATAATTTAGTCATTGCTGCCCAGAGTATTACGAATGGTGATTTTGAATTAAATCTCAAATCAGATAGAAATGATGAAATAGGTGAACTTACAAATGCTTTTAACGAAATGTCGAATAATATAAGAACGATTATTTCAGATGTGGCTACTACTTTAGAACTTATTTCAAACGGAGATTTCACAGCAAAAAGTCAATGCTCCGAGAAATATGTAGGAGAATATGCTAAATTATATAAAATGTACGATGATATAGAGTATAATTTAACCTCTGCAATGATTGAAATTAGTAAAGCATCAGAACAGGTAAATGTAAGCAGTGAACAAGTTTCAGATGGTGCACAGGCTCTTTCTCAAGGAGCAACAGAACAGGCATCTTCCATTCAAGAATTATCTGCAACAATTACAGAGATTGCAAATGAGATTAAGGGGACTGCTGAATATGCAAAAGATTCAAATGAAATAGCCAGTCAGGCAGGAAATGCATTGAAAGCGGGAACTGTACAAATGTCAGAAATGACAAATGCTATGTCAGATATTTCAGATTCTGCAAATGAAATCAGTAAGATAATTAAGACCATTGATGATATAGCTTTCCAGACAAATATTCTGGCACTAAATGCTGCAGTTGAAGCTGCGCGCGCAGGTGTTGCTGGAAAGGGATTTGCTGTGGTTGCGGATGAAGTAAGAAATCTTGCTCAAAAAAGTGCTGAAGCAGCTCAAAATACCACAGAACTTATTGAAAATACTATTTCTGCAATTCAAAATGGTTCTAAGATAGCAGTAGAAACAGTAAATACAATTGATGACGTGGCTTCTTCAACAGGTAAACTGGTTGAATCTGCGGGCAAAATTGCACATGCATCAGACAATCAGGCAAACCGAATAGAGCAAATAACTATAGGTGTTGACCAAATTGCGGCAATTGTGCAGACAAACTCTGCAACAGCCGAAGAAAGTGCTGCAGCAAGTGAAGAACTTGCAGGTCAAGCAAGTATATTGGAGAATTTAGTAAATAAATTTAAAATCGCACAGTAGCGTGCATAGTATTAAAAATATTAATTAAAAAAATAAAGCTTTTAAGCTTGTTAAAGGAGCAATCATGGATGATGCCTTAGCAAGTTTAAAAGCTTTTTAATTACTATTTAGATAGAAGCTTCAATTAATTCTTCTGCATTTTTTAGAGTGGATTCTGTGATATTAAGTCCGCCAAGTAGTCTGGCAATTTCTTGGACTTTCTCTTTCTTTGAAAGAGGTACTACAGTTGTATATGTAGCTTTCTCATCAGAATGTTTTACTATTTTAAAGTTATGACTTCCACAAGCTGTGATTTGAGGAAGATGTGTGATACATATAACTTGATGATTCTGTGCAATCTCTTTTAGCTTTTTTCCTACAACGCTGGCAGCAATTCCACTAATACCGGCATCTATTTCATCGAAAATCATTGTAGAAATGTCATCGTAATCACTAATAATCTTTTTAAAAGCTAACATTATTCTGGACATTTCTCCACCAGAAGCTATTTTTGCTAAAGGTTTAAGGGGTTCACCACGATTCGTACATAAAAGAAACTCTACAACATCTGTTCCACTTACAGTATAACCAGACGGATTATTAGAAAAGCTTATTTCAAACTCAGAACTATTAAAACTTAATTCTAGAAGCTGTTCTTTAATTTTGCTCTGAAGTTCTACAGCAGATGCTTTTCTAAGAGTTGAAAGCCTTTCTGAGGTTAATTTCAACTGCTCTTCACACACTGAAAGTGCATGAGAGAGATTTTCTTTTGCTTCATCAATATTTTGTATAAGGGATAAATCATTTTCTAACTGCTCCCCATAAGCTAATACTTTCTCAATGGATCCACCAAATTTTATTTTTAACTTATCAATAGTGTCCATCCTGGAAATAGCCATATCTAATTCATCTGGTGCAAATGTAATATCATCCTTGATATTACGAATTTCCCTGCTTATATCTTCTAGCTTGTAATAAGCATCATCAAAATCAGAAAGCAAGTCAGAAACAGGCTTGGAATATTGAGTGATTTCTTGCAGTTGGTTTTGTACTTTTGTTAATGCCTCCAAAACGGAAGGTGAGTCACCATAAATCGTTTCATAAGCATTAGATAGGTTTCCATATATTTTTTCACTGTTTTGAAGAGAAAGTATCTCTTCTTCCAGAATTGCATCCTCTCCAATTGAAAGTTTAGCACTGTTAATTTCGTTCAGTTCAAATGCCATAAAATCACGTTTGCGTTGATTTTCAGCAGCATTGGATATTATTGAATTTAATTCACTGGAAAGTTTCCGATATTCAAGATAAAACTTTTCAGTTAAAGCTTTAATCGGTAATATCTCAGTACTGTTATATAAATCAAGAAGGGTTATATGTAACTCGGGATTAAGTAATGACTGATGGTCATATTGTCCATGGATATCTGCGAGTTTTTTACACAGCGTATTCAAAAAGGTTACAGAAACGATTTGATTATTAACTCTGCAAATACTTTTTCCCGAAACCGTAATTTCACGTTTTATTATAATTTGATTATCATCAATAGGGATATCGTTTTCTGCTAATAGAGCAGCAGCCTGGGATGAACAATCTTCTATGATTAGTTCAATGACAGCTTTGTCTTTCCCAGAACGAACAAAAGCAGTATCTGCCCTGCTTCCTAAAGCAAGGCTTACTGCTTCTATTATAATAGATTTACCAGAACCTGTTTCACCAGTAATGATATTTAATCCAGAATGGAAATCTACATCCATTTCGTTAATAATAGCGAAATCTTTTACATGTAAATGAGAAATCATATTGATTAACCTCCCAAAGGGTATTATTGCAATAAATCGTTAAACTTTCCTACAAGAATAGGCACATTTTCTAATTCATCCACTATAATCATAAGGGTATTGTCTCCGGCAATAGAACCTACAACATGAGGGAAGTTTAATGAATCAATAGCCTCTCCAGCAGCATTTGCACAACCAGATAAAGTTTTTACTACAATAAGGTTGTAAGATGGGACTACACTTCTAATTGTTTCTTTAAAGATTTTTATAAATCTGTCAGAAATGGGTGTTTCTATGGAGTTACCTAAAGCATACTTATATTTTCCAGTATTGGATAAAACCTTAATTAACTGAAGTTCTTTAATATCTCTTGAAATTGTGGCCTGAGTAACATCATAACCACTTTCTTTTAATAAGAAAGCAAGCTTTTCTTGTGTTTCTACTTCATAATTATTGATAATTTCAAGAATTTTGTTTTGCCTTGAATAACGCATATCTTTACCTCCGCGTATCTTTTAAAATAAAAATACATTACATGTATATAATAACATAATTATTCAGAGATATTCAACAACAATTATTATTTATGCAATAACTTCAAAACCATAAGAACTTTTATACAGTAAAGCATATGTATATGCACAGGTAGACAAACATGTGTTTGTGTGATAAAATGGAAGAAATAATAAGATTTAGATTAGAAGAAATTTGTGGTATAATATTATAATTATGGAGAATTTATGAGAATATTAGGTATAGACCCAGGTTATGCAATTCTTGGGTATGGTATAGTTGAAATGAAGGGAAATCATTTTGAAGTCTGTGGATACGGAGCTGTAACAACAGAAGCTTCTATGGATATGCCAGACAGATTGAAATGTTTATATAGTTCACTAACAGAAATAATTGCAGAATATGAACCTGAAGTAGCTTCAATTGAAGAACTGTTTTTTAATACAAATACTAAAACAGCTATTATGGTAGGACAGGCTAGAGGGGTGGCTATACTCGCTTGCGTTAATTCAGGTATGGAAATAGCGGAATATACACCGTTACAGATAAAGCAGGCTCTTGTAGGATATGGAAGAGCAGAAAAAAAACAAGTACAAAATATGGTTAAGACTATTCTTAATCTTAAAGAAGTACCAAAGCCTGACGATACTGCAGATGCTTTGGCAGCAGCCATATGCCATGGACATTCGTCTAATTCAAATAAAAGACTGTCAAAAGCTATGAAGTTACGATAATACAAATTGTATAGATTATAAGGAGGGCAATATGCTTCATTTTATAAAGGGAATATTAGCTATGCATTTTGCTGGCGGTGTTGTTATAGAAACAGGTGGCCTGGGATATGAAGTTTATGTTCCAGACAATTCTTCTGTATATTTGGCAAAAGAAGGCCAGCAGGTAATGGTTTTTACAGCTATGATTGTTAGAGAAGATGATATAAGTATTTATGGGTTCGCAGATAAGGAAAGTCTACAGTTATTTAGAAAGCTTATGACTGTAAATGGTGTAGGAGCTAAGGCTGCCTTATCTATTTTATCCACATTACCAGTTATGGAACTTCAAAAGGCTATTGTATTTGAGGATGCGGCAGCACTAACAAAAGCCAATGGCATAGGTAAAAAAACTGCTCAACGGATTGTTCTTGAATTGAAAGACAAGCTGGATGCTACGGATGCAATAACTGGCGGTGTTTCAGCTTCAGATATTACAAGTGCGAATATAAATGAAAAGGGAGAAGCAGTTAATGCATTGATAGCACTGGGGTATAGTAAAGGAGAAGCAGTCGAAGCACTAGCAGCAATAGAGGAAAATGACTTGACTGTTGAAGATTATCTAAAGAGAGCATTAAAGAGATTATGCTAAAATAAAACGGGAGCATTTATGATGGATTTTATGGAATATGATGAGCGTGTCACTTCGACCAATCAAAATAGTGATGATGAAGGGGTAGAGCTCACTTTAAGACCAAAAAAATTAGATGATTATATAGGTCAGAAAACAGCAACAGAAAATCTAAAAGTATTTATTGAAGCTGCGCAAATGCGAAATGAACCTTTAGATCATGTATTGTTTTATGGACCGCCTGGTTTAGGTAAGACTACGCTAGCAGGAATTATTGCTAATGAGCTTGGTGTAGATTTAAGAATAACTTCAGGACCAGCAATAGAAAGAGCAGGAGATTTAGCAGCTATACTTACTAACTTAAATGAAAATGATGTTCTTTTTATAGATGAAATACACAGGCTGAATAGATCGGTAGAAGAAGTATTATATTCGGCAATGGAGGACTATGCATTAGATATAATCATAGGAAAGGGACCATCAGCAAGATCTATTAGACTGGACTTGGCTAAGTTTACTTTAATAGGGGCAACTACTAGAGCTGGCAGCTTGTCCGCACCTCTTAGGGACCGATTTGGTGTAGTCAGTAAATTTGAACTTTATACTATTGATGAATTAAAATTAATTATTAAGAGGTCAGCAGGACTTTTAAACATTGAAGTAGATGATGAGTCCCTTGAGGCTATGGCCAGGAGATCTAGGGGAACACCAAGAGTTGCCAATCGGATTCTTAAAAGAGTAAGAGATTTCAGCCAGGTGAAAGGCAGCGGAATTATTGACTTGGAAATAACCAACGAAACTTTAAGATCACTTGGTGTTGATGAATATGGCTTAGAAACACTGGACAGGGAAATACTCAGAATGATTATTGAGAGATTTAAAGGTGGACCTGTAGGTATAGATACTATTGCAGCTTCCATTGGTGAAGACAGAGTAACTATTGAAGATGTATATGAGCCATATTTAATACAAGCAGGATTTTTACACAGAACACAAAAAGGAAGAATGGTTTCAGAACAAGCATATAAGCATTTAGGAATTAATTTACCAGATTAATAAAAATAAGGAGCAGATATGAGGGTTACGGTAAAAAATATTTTGTCAACAATTGTCGTAATGGTAATAATAATGACAGCATGTATTAGTTTAGATTTAGATTATGCCAGAGCAGATTCTATACCGGAATATATTAAGATTGGTTTAAAGTATGGAAGTACAAGTGCCAGCCAATATGATGTAACATTTGATAATGGTGTGAAATTAGGTACGGGAGATAATAATGGATTTACTGAACTGGCGGCTTTCCAGGATGTAAATAAAGTAACCATTAGTCTTCAATCTGGCAGCATACAATTAATTGGTACAAAAAACTCTGGTGAAACGATTGCATTGAACACAGGTTTTCAAAACGCAAATTGTATTATGCCTTATAACTATGAAAATGGTGGTACTTTGACTTTTGGAAATAGTAAATATAGAGGCGGAATCATGTTTAATGTTTCTTCAGGCAGTTTGACAATTATCAACTTTTTACCGATGGAACAATATTTATATGGTGTCATAAACGGAGAATTAAGTAAATCCTTCCCAATAGAAGCATTAAAGGCTCAGGCTGTTGCGGCAAGGAGCTTTGCAGTCTGTAAACTTGGGACTCATAACTCATATGGTTTTGACCTTTGTACATCAACGCATTGTCAAGTTTATAAGGGATATAATGATGAATATCCAGAGACCACCACAGCTGTAGATCAAACTAAGGGAGAGACTATAAATTATGAAGGTAAAACTGTAGCTGCATTTTTCTTTAAAAATAGTGGCGGTTATACTCAGGATGTTCAAGATGTATGGGGAAGTAGTTTAGGATACTTAAAAGCAGTTAAAGATGAATATTCACCTTCATACCCTTGGAGCCAGTCTTTTACATTTCCTGAGTTAGCAAGTAAGTTATCTGCTGCAGGTAATAATGTAGGAACGGTTACTAATGTTTCCATAATAAAGAGGAATCAGTCAGGGGCTGTGGATACCATTCAATTTACAGGGACAGGTGGTGTTGCCACATTACAGAAAGAAAAAATAAGAAGTGTTTTAGGGGCTACCGTTATTAAATCAAATAGGTTCTTTTTAAATGAAAATGGAAGCACCCAGCCTACGGTGGATAATTCGTCAAAGGCTTATGTAGTTTCTAAATCATTGAATAGTGCAACAGCGTTACCTGAAACAGTGTATGTAATCAATAAAAGTGGTTCTACAAGTCAGATTTCAACAAATAGTATGTATGCTCATAATGGTAAAGATACGAAGTCAGTTGCTGATATGAATCAGACTACAGGTGGTAATCAGATATCCAACGCATTAGAGAGTGTGAGTGGTGGTAATGTAACATTTACAGGGCTTGGTTATGGACATGGCATCGGTATGCCTCAGGATAGTGCTGTAGAAATGGCCAAAAAAGGCTTTACATATATGGACATATTAAAGTATTATTATACGGATATTACAATTGATTAGATAATAGAATGGAGTTATAGGATTAATGCATATTAATGATTTTGATTATAATTTACCTCCGGAGTTAATTGCACAGAAGCCAGCCGATAAAAGAGACAATTCAAGGCTTTTGGTAGTTCATAGGGATACTGGAGACGTTGAACATAAACATTTTTATAATATTTTAGAATACTTGAAGCCAGGAGATTGTCTGGTATTAAATAATTCAAAAGTATTGCCTGCCAGATTATTTGGAACGAAGGAAGGAACTGGTGCTAAAGTTGAATTTCTTCTTATTAAAAGGCTTGAGGGTGATACGTGGGAAACTATGGTTAAACCAGGTAAGCGGCTTAAACCAGGAGATGTAGTTGATTTTTCAAGAGAAGGTGCTACTGCCACATTTAAGGCTACCGTAATAGATTATGGTGAAGAAGGTACCAGACATGTAAAATTTGAATATGAAGGTATTTTCCTTGAAAGGCTTGAAGAACTTGGAAGCATGCCATTGCCTCCTTATATTGAAAGAGCCAGTGAGGAGGAAGATAAGAACAGATATCAGACTGTTTACTGCAAAGAAGAAGGATCTGTGGCAGCACCAACTGCTGGCCTTCACTTTACTGATAAAATTCTGGAAAAAGCAAAAGAGATGGGTGTTAAATTGGCTTATGTTACTTTACATGTAGGTATCGGAACTTTTAGGCCAGTAAAATGTGAAATCATAGAAGAGCATAAAATGCACTTTGAAGAATACGAGGTAAGTGAAGAAAGCGCAAGGATTATAAATGAAACTAAAGCAGCAGGTGGCAGAATTATTTCCGTTGGAACTACATCCTGCAGAACTGTGGAAAGTGCAGCTATTCCTAGCCTAACTGATTCTACCTTAAAATATGAAGTTAAGTCAGGACATGGAGATACTGGAATTTTTATATATCCAGGCTATGAATTTAAAATAATTGACTGCCTGATTACAAATTTCCATTTACCAAAATCAACATTATTAATGCTTATTTCGGCTCTTTATGATAGAGAGAAGATTCTTGAAGTATATAAGACTGCTGTAGAAGAAAAATACAGATTCTTTTCATACGGTGATGCAATGTTGATTTTGTAGTATCTGACCTTCCATCAATTTGTTTCACAAATTGGGATAGGTCATAAAAGTAAGTTAAAAGGAGAATTTTATAGATGAAAAATGCAGTTACCTACGAACTGATAAAGACAGACAGTCGGACAAAGGCTAGAAGAGGCAGAGTTCATACACCTCATGGTGCTATTGAGACTCCTGTGTTTATGCCTGTTGGAACGGCTGCTACCGTAAAGGCTATGAGACCTGAGCAGGTCAAAGAAATGGGAGCGCAGATTATATTATCTAATACTTACCATTTATATTTAAGACCAGGGCATGAAATTGTAAAGGAAGCAGGCGGGCTTCATAAATTTATGAATTGGGACAGAGCCATATTAACAGATAGTGGTGGATTCCAAGTTTTCAGCCTGGGAGACTTAAGAAAAATTACAGAAGAAGGGGTAGAGTTTAGATCCCATATTGATGGCTCTAAACATATGCTCTCACCAGAAAAATCAATGGAGATTCAAAATGCTTTAGGCTCAGATATCATGATGGCCTTTGATGAATGCGCACCATATCCTGCCGACCGAGATTATGTGAAAAATTCCTTAGAACGAACTTCCAGATGGTTAAAACGATGTAAGGATTACCATAAAGATGTGGAGAGACAATCTTTATTTGGGATTATGCAGGGTGGTATGTATAAGGATTTAAGATATGAAAGTGCCATGCAGATAGTTGATTTGGATTTACCTGGCTATGCTATAGGCGGATTAAGTGTAGGAGAACCTAAAGAATTAATGCTTGATGTACTGGATGATTGTGTTGACTATTTACCAAGTGAAAAAGCCAGATATTTGATGGGAGTTGGAAGTCCCGATTATTTGTTTGAAGGCGTTGAACGTGGGGTTGACATGTTTGACTGTGTCCTTCCAACAAGAATTGCAAGACATGGCATGGCTATGACTTCATATGGAAGAGTAAACATAAAAAATGCAAAGTATGAAAGAGATTTTGAAGCTCTTGACCCTGAATGTGACTGCTATACTTGCAGAAATTATTCAAAGGCATACTTGAGACATTTATATAAATGTGATGAAATGTTATCAGCAATGCTTTTATCTAACCATAATTTACACTTCTTAGTAAATATGATGGGTAATATAAGAAAAGCTGTTGAAGAAGACAGATTTCTTGAATATAAAAATGAGTTTTATACGAAGTATGGCAGGTTCTAAGAACCTGCCTTGCTAGTCTACTGTGACAAATTCTAAATAAATCATTAAAGGAAATAGGAGAGATTTATGGAAATATGTAAGCACGACCAATTTTGTGGAGGATGCATTCATCAGGGTATACCTTATGAAAAACAGGTGGAAATGAAAGGTAAAGAAGTCATTCGTTTACTTGATGCAAAAGATGTAGTTTGTGAAAAGTTTTTAGGCATTGAAGGTAGCCCAAAACAGTATGCATATAGAAATAAGATGGAATATACTTTTGGAGATCAGGTTAAAGATGGAGACATGACCTTGGGAATGCATCAAAAGGGCCGGTTTATGTCAATTGTTACAGTTGATGAATGCCAGCTTGTAGATCCTGATTTTAATGTAATACTGAAAGCTGTTCTAGAATTTTCTAATAAACATGAATATAAGTTCTATCATAAAAAATCCCATGAAGGTTTAATGAGAAACCTGATTATAAGAAAAGGAGAAAGAACTAAAGAATTACTTGTAAATATAGTTACTTCTTCTCAGGTTGAATTTGATGAGCAGAGTTTTGTTGAGTGTATTCAAGGGCTTAAACTTGATAATGAGCTGGTTGGAGTACTTAGAACTATAAATGACGGACTTTCAGATGCAGTTAATTGTGATGAATTAAAGATACTTTGGGGACGTGATTATTATATGGAAAGGATAATGGGTCTTGACTTTAAAGTGAGTGCATTTTCCTTTTTTCAGACGAATATTGAAGCAGTGGAGCGTTTATATACAGAGGCGCTAGGGTTAATAGACAATTTTGAAGGTAAAACGGTCTATGATTTATTCTGTGGTACAGGTACGATTACTCAAGCTTTAGCATTAAGGGCTAAAATGGCTATCGGAGTGGAGTTAGTAGAGGAAGCTGTAGAAGCTGCTAAAGTAAATGCCGAACTAAATGGGCTGAAAAACTGTCGGTTCCTTGCAGGAGATGTGTTTGACGTATTGGACCATATAGAAGAAAAACCTGACGTAATCGTAGTTGATCCTCCAAGAATGGGAATTCAGAATAAGGCATTGAGCAAAATTGTAGATTATGGGGTTAATCAGATTGTATATATCTCTTGTAACCCTAAGACATTAGCTGAAAATCTACAGTTTATGCAATTGTATGGATATCAGGTTAAATCAGTAAAGGCATACGATAATTTTCCGATGACAAAGCATACGGAGTGTGTGGTTCTGATGACGAAATGTGGTTTTGATAAGAAATAACAAAAATTGAACACAATATGTTGTGGTTTTTAAGGAAAATTCTTCATAATTGAAGGTTAAATGTGCAAATTTTGCCCCCGATTTATTTGGGGGATTTATAGATGACATACGGTATTTTTGTTTATAATGCCTCGAAATGTATTACCCATAATAACCGATAATATATTATAGGATAGGATTTAATGGCCGAGTTTACAGTGTAAAGTAAACTCGGCTATTGTTATATCCGAAGATAACATTACCGAACTAAAATAAAAATGACTGTTGGAAAACAAATAATTACTTATAAATACATGGTAACAAATTGAAGAATTTACATCAATATTGTGATATAATGTAAAATTGTATGACAATATATTAACAATCTATTATAAATATATAATTCAATATAACTTTTTTGGAGGTAATAATATGACTGAACTTGAAAATTTTATGCTGGAAGGTAATATCAAAACATTACTTGTTAAGTTTTCTCTTCCTGCCATAAGTGTATTTTTAGCTAATGTATTATATAATCTTATTGATGCAATTTTTATAGGTAATCAGGCTAATGGTAGCTTAGGAATTGCAGCTTTAACTATAGTCTTTCCTATTCAACAAATAATACTGGCTCTTTCTCAAATGATCGGAGTTGGAATTGCTTCTATAACTTCCAGAAGTCTTGGAGCCGGAAATAAACTAAGAGCAGAAAAGGCTGTGGGTACTGCATTAACATCCTCTGTTTTATTAGGAATTTTAATTATGGTTATAGGACTGGCTTTCATCAGACCTATGTTGTATATTTTTGGTTCCTTGGAAACTATACTACCCTATGCTGTAACATTCTTTAGAATTACTTTATATTCCAGTGTTTTTTTCGTTTTTAGTATTGTTTCTAATAGCATCCTACAATCAGAAGGACATGCTAATATTGCTATGATAAGCATGATAATAGGACCTGTAATTAATATTCCGTTAGATTACATATTGGTTACAAGACTTAAATATGGGATAAAAGGAGCTGCCATTGCTACAGACATTTCCCAAATCATATGTTTCATATTTTTATTAGTATACATCTGTTTTAATAGTAAAATTTTAGGAGTAAAAGTTAAAAATTTAGTAATTAATATAAAGTTATTAAAGGAAGCGATTTCCTTAGGAGCATCCACGTTTATGACTCAACTGGCTTATGGAATTCTAGCCATAGTATTAAATAATTCATTAAGACTTTATGGAGGATCTGACTTATATATTTCTGCAATTGGTATATATAATCGTATATTCGGGTTTATTACCGTTCCTATGTATGGAATTAGACAAGCTCTCCAGCCTATTATAGGATTTAATTATGGTGCTAAAAAATTCAATAGAGTAAAACAAAGCTTAAAGCTTGGAATTTTAACATCAGTTATAATTTCATTGGGATTTTTAGTTATAATTATTAGTTTTACAAATAAAATAGCGGGTTTTTTTACATCTGATAATGAATTAATAGCATTGACGGTTCCTATTTTAAGAGTACTCATACTTATGAGTCCTTTAGTAGGTGTTCAAGTAATTGCTGCAAGTTTTTTTCAATATATTGGCAAACCTAAGCCTGCATTATTTTTATCAATAATGAAACCATTTCTATTTTTAATACCATTAATGTTAATCATCCCAATATTTCTTAAAGTCACTGGTGTTTTTGTATCTGTTCCATTATCTGATTTTTTTACTGCAATGATATCTTTAATTTTTATATATCGTGAGATAAAAAAGATGAATGAATTAAACGTAATTCAAGGAAAAAATATAAATGCACGTGTTTAGGAGGATTTTGAAGCTAATAACATAAATGAAAATAGCAGACAAATATAAGAATTTATTTGAGAATATAATTTAAACTCAACTACCACCTGCTTCAGCAGGTGGATTGTATTTGCCAATTAAGTGGTTGTGAGGAACCACCAGTTCCCTACGACATCATTATTGCAACAACACGGCATACGGAGGTAGTTTGTTTGTTGCAGAAGGGATAATATAATATTTGAAGCCTCCGTAAATGTGAGTAATAGAAAAACAAAATATATATTTTTATTGTGGACGAATACAGAACGCTTGTTCTGTATTCGTTTTTATGTTATTATAAAAACAGTATCAAATTTGTAGTATATACTGTGAGATTTAGTATTTATTATCTTTGAGCTTAGTTAGAATCAAGTTAACAGAATTACAACTTCATGTTTTGAAATGGAGGACGTTATGGCAAATAAAATATTCGTAAACGGCACACAAGTTAATATCACTACACTTGAAGAAAAGGACTATATTTCTTTGACGGATATGCTAAAGGCTAAAGATGGCGATTTTTTTATTTCGGATTGGCTTCGTAATAGAAATACAATTGAGTTTTTAGGTATTTGGGAACAGATACATAATCCTGATTTTAATTATGGCGAATTCGCCATAATTAGAAGTCAAGCTGGTCTAAACAGTTATAAGATCAGTGTGAAAGAGTGGGTTGCAAAAACAAATGCAATTGGTTTGAAAGCAACAGCTGGACGTTATGGTGGAACATATGCTTACAAAGATATTGCCTTTGAATTTGGAATGTGGATAAGTCCTGAATTTAAAATCTATTTAATCAAAGAATTTGAGAGGCTTAAAGCGGAGGAGCAGAAACAGTTAGGGTGGGATATCAAGCGTAATCTTGCGAAAATTAACTATCGCATACATACTGATGCAATAAAAGAAAACTTAATTCCAGCTGAAATTACACCTCAACAAATCGCTCAAATATATGCGACTGAAGCAGATCTACTGAATGTAGCATTATTTGGTATGACAGCTAAGCAGTGGAGAGATGGAAATCCAGATAAGAAAGGAAATATCCGTGATTATGCTAATGTTTCACAACTTGTCTGTCTTTCTAATATGGAGAACATAAATGCCTTATTTATTGGAGATGGTATTTCACAAGGTGAGCGGCTTAAAAAGCTTAACACTATTGCAATTAGTCAAATGAAGTTGTTAACTGATGAACATAGAGTGAATGAACTGGATAAAAATTCACAACATCGTCTTAATAATACAGATAATGAAAATTAGGATGGAAAAATTTAATTATCTGAAATAATCGGAAAGTTTATATACAATATATCGTGTTCGAAAAAATACCACCAAGGAATCACTAGGTCCTGACGACATCTTTATTGCCTACTCACGGCACATTGAGTGCGTAGTTCTCATGATGAAATGTGGCCCGAAGGGTGGAAAATAGAATTTGGAGACAAGATATTGTAGATTTAAAGTGAATTTGGGGCAAAAACTGGACAAAAAATGACGGTTTTTGCCCTTTTAAAATAAGACAAAAAAAGATGATATTAAATATATCAAAGATTATCTAAAATATATTGACCATTTATGCAAGGAGTTTTCCCATAAGGGGCGATAAAATGACAAATAGTATTTTTAATATTCTAGGATAGTTTAAATTCAACATGCTTGCTGAACAATAATAATCAGAAATTTGGTTTAACATTGCACTTATATCGCTCTAAAGTTATTACAGGAAAAGGGCTATTTAGCCAGTTGTGTAAATCCATTTATCAGTAGTTCAATAAATATATCAACTGTTTCTTCTTCAGAGTATTTTTCTTGGTCTAACCACCATCTAAACATTTCCATTGCTGCAGCTGTAATTGATAATGAAAAAAGGTCTTTGGGAATATGTGAATTAATAGATAAATTGTCTGCAACAATGCTAATTAATCTATCTTTTATTATAGATTTAGCTTGCTTCTGCATCTCATTGTTTGAAAAAAGTAATTTAAATAATGGTTTATCTGAAGATATATTTTTAAGTATGCAAATCATATCATTTTCTACAGAACCCAGATGATAGTCTTTATTAGGCATTAAATCTGGATAACGGGTATTTTTTAGCATGATTTTCAATCCATCCTGTATAATTTCATCTAGAAGTGCATCCTTTGTTTCATAATGAAGATAAAATGTTTTTCTATTAATCATGGCTTTTTCTGCTAATTCAGTCACTGTTATCTTTTCATAATCGTATTTTTGAATTAGTTCCAAAAATGCTTCCTTTATGTGCTTCTTATTTTTTACAACCCTAAGGTCAGTACTACTAACCATTATCCTACCTCCATGATTTTCTACAATTTTAATTATTTGTATCTTATGCCACATATTGAGGAAATTGGCCTTTGAATTGATTTGTATTTTTATGCTATAATGCCAAATTATAAGGTATCAACCAGAGAAATATTACTCATATTGTGTAATAAATTATATCTTAATTTAAAAAAAATGCAATAAAAATTTTATGGAGGGCTTAAAGTGCTAGAAAAAATTAGTAAAATTAAAAACATAAAAAACTCTAAAAAGGCCATTGTAATATTATTAGCAATAATTGTTCTTGCAGCTCTTTTTAATGTAACAACAGGTGAAGCGCTTATCGGAAAAGAAGATGATTCATTAGTAGTGCAATCCTCATTGGAGCTAAAGGAAACAAATGTTAATTCCTTAGCAGCAGGCCAACTTAAAGCATTACATATAAAAAAAGGAGATCGTGTTACAAAGGGACAGATTATTGCTGAAATAGACAGCGATACTTTATTAACAAAGAAAGAACAGGCTGAGGGCAACGTAAAGGCTGTAGAAGGACAATTGTTAGCAGCACAAGCAACTTATCAAAAGGTGTTAAAAGGTGCTACAGATGAAGAATTGGCACAGGCTAAAGCAAGCTATGAGCTGGCAGAAGCCAATTTTAATCGAATATCTGCTCTTTACTCAAACGGTGCAGTAAGCAAATCTGACTATGATTCTGTTGCTACCCAATACGAAATTATAGGTCAGAAGTATCAGGCAGCTAAGAAAGGAGCACAAAATGAAGATAAAGAGGCGGCAGCAGCAGCGGTAGATACGTTGGAAGGGCAACTGGAAGCTGCAAAGTCCGCTTTAGCTGAAGTTGAAACTTATCTTCAGAAAACAGAAATAATTGCTCCTTGTGATGGAGTTATAACAGCACTAAATGTTGAACAAGGTGAATTGGTTTCAACAGGGCTGCCAGTTGCTACGATTACAAGCGAAGGGAATCCTTATATTACGTGCAAAGTTTCAGAACAACAACTACCTCATGTTAAACAAAATCAACAGGTTACGATTACATTCCCCGCTTATAAAGATGAAGTATTTCATGGAACTGTAACAGAAATTAATAAAAGTGCTGATTTTGCAGTAAAACGTGCGACTAATGCAAACGGAAGCTATGACGTGATTGCTTTCAGTGTAACCGTTGAACCAAATGATGTCACAGAAGAATTGTATTCTGGAATGACTGTTTTTGTAGATTTTAGCGGAAAGGGGAAATAGGTATGATGGGAGAGATTAAAAGATTAACCATTCCTATTTCTTTCTTAATTATTTTACCTATAGCAATGACACTTATTCTCGGTTTAGAATTTCGAGATCAAGTAATTACTGGTGTTCCTTTTGGCATTGTAGATTTGGATAATTCTTCCCTTAGCCGCACTTTAATTGAGAATATAAAAACAAATGATACCTTCAATGTGATCTATGAGGGTAACAGTAAAGATGATATTCTAAATGAAATTCAAAAAAATAAGATCGTTTCAGGCATTATTATCCCTGAAAATTTTTCTGAGGATGTAGTAAATAGAAATTCACCGGACCTTCTTGTGATTTATGATGGCTGCCAAATGTCTATGGCGGGAGCTGCTAAAGCTAAGATTTCAGAAGTGCTAGCCACAATAAGAATTGGGGCTTCCCTTCAAGTTATGCAGGCAAGGCTGAATATCAGTCAAGATGAAGCAATGATGTATGTTCAACCCATTGGCTCTGAAGTTAGATTTCTTGGCAACCCATGGAAATCCTCCGGATACTTTTTTATTCCAGGGATTATTGCAAATATGATACAGATTGCAGTTTTTTTTCTTGCAGTAGAGGCTGTAGAAAAGGAAAATTCTAAAATACCTTGTCCTTTAAATTATTCCGTTTTGTCAGGAATGTTGGCTTCATTAGTTACAGTTGCTGTAGTGTTTATTCTAAATAAAATGTTTGGATTCCCAATGGAAGGGAGTTACGGTACTATTGCGATTTTATCTTTGTTAAACATGATCGGTATTGCAAATTTGGGGGGCATATTTAGACTTTTGTTTTCAGAAAAAAGTGCCACTATAGAAGTTTCCATGCTTATTATGGCCACCTTATTGTTATCAGGATATACTTATCCGGTACTTGCAATGCCGAAACTATATCAAGTAATTTCAAAGTATGTTCCGTTTACTCACGCTGTTGGGCCTATACGTGATGTAATATTTTTAGGTAGATCTTTCAGTTCAGTTATACCTAATATTCTCTTTCTATTAATGTTTGTAATTTTAGGGAGTTTGTTGCTGTTATTATTGTGGCACAAGCATGAAGAACAAAATAAAACCAGTAGCCAAGATTTATTACAAAGGGGATAATGATAAAATGTTAAAAAATCTGCTAAAAAAGGATATTAAAATATTTATGTTCCTACTAATACTACCAATAATAGTTCCTACTGCCTTATGTAGCATTTTTGGCAATATATATGTACAAGACATCCCTATGGGAATTGTAGATAATGACAATTCCTTTCTTTCCAGAAAAATTTCCACTGGGTTTGAGACTCATCCTGGGTTTCAGGTATATTATGTAGACAGTGAAGCAGACTTACAAAAGTCGATTAAAAGCAAAGAACTGTCATGCGGTATTGTCATTCCTCAAAATTTTAATCAAGATCTTTCTTCTCGAAATCCTTCAAAAATAATTGCTTTTATTGATGGAACAAATTTGCTAATTGGTAACAATGCCAGAGGCTATATTTCAGCAGTTTTGTCTACATATAATGCTGGAATAGAATTAAATTATTTAGAGGAAAAAGGAATGCTGCCCCAAGAAGCGGTAAAGGTAATAAATACTTTCAATTATGTAGATCGGACCTTATATGATCCTTATTTAAGCTACTTATGCTACATGATATATATTATAGTACCTTATTTAATACAAATGTTTTTTGTTTGTTATTTCGCAATACCAATTTTATCACAGGAGAGAGTAGTTTTTTTACAGATAAAAGAAAATGGAAGAGAATTCTATAAGGCGTATACATGCGAAAGAATCAAGGCGATTTTTCCAAGATTTCTTTTCATAGGGGTAAGCAGTAGTATTGCAAGTTACATCGGACTGCTCATAGCCGCTAAATTTTTTGGATTACCAATGAGAGGCAATGTCCTTTGCTATTTTGTATTGATGGCTACATTCATTCTCGCTATATCCGCAAGCAGCCTTTTTGTTTCAACTTTTATAAAACCTAGAAATACGCTGTATTTTGCAGAGTTTTATACAATCATAAGTGTAGTAATCATAATTACTTCAGGTGCAACATGGCCAACATTTCTCATGCCTAAAGGATTCTACTCAATAGTAAAAATTATTTGGCCATATGCCATTTTAGCTAATCCGTTTAAATTATTGAACCTAAAAGGTTCGGGTTGGGGTATTATAATGCCCTATATTTGGCAAGGGCTACTATTTTCTATATTTTGGGTTGTTATTTCTGTTATTGTTATTATTTTACAAAAACGTCGGCAGTTCAGGGTTAATAAATACATTTCGTAAGAATTAGAGGGATACTGAATGCAAAATATTTATTAATGAATCAAATGACTGTGAAACAGTTTGTAAACGATTATGGGGAATAATGCTAAAACTATCCGATGGGAAAATACGATTGATTTATTAAAGAGTGACCCTACTTTTGAAGAATCACAAATTTATAAATTTTTAAACAAATGGAAGTTAGATAAAAGCTCAGAAAAAAAATCTGTTAAAGAATTTCTGAAAGATAATTTTGATAAACTTAGTTCAGGTCATAAAGTAGTTTTATTGATTATCACTGCTTGCATAGACAAACTTGAAGAAAAATGCATTATTTTTTTGGATGAACCAGAGAAACATCTCCATTCCCTCTTTTATCTGCGTTCATTAGGGCACTTTCTTATATGTTAATAAACAGAAATAGCGTTGCAATAGTATCTACAAACACACTCCTGTGATTTTACAAGAAGCTCCTAAAAGTTGTGTGTGGAAATTATGCCGTAGTGGCAACGAAATATTAACAAGCAGAGTAGAAATAGAGACATTTGGAGCGACAATTGGCTCTTTAACAAGGGAAGTCTTCGGCTTAGAGGTAAGGCAATCTGGATTTAATAAGATGCTATCAGAAGAAGTAAATAGTGGCTATAGTTATGAAAAAATAATGGATATGTATAGTTGGGAATTAGGAGAAGAAGCACGAGCTTTATTACAAGCATTATTAATTCTAAGGGAAAACGAAGATGAGAAAAATTGATAAACCAACTTACAACACAAAAAAATAGTAAATGAATGCTCAGAAAGCTTTAGAGATAAATCAAAAAGAGAAAAGTATCAAAAAAGTGCTATTTTTATCGCAACAGAAAGTGATTCTTATAATAAACTTGCAATAAAACAATCTTTGTATAAAATAAAACCCCACGACAAAGTTAATAGCTACATCGGATATGGAAAAACTATATTCAGATAAATTCGCAAAACTTGCTTCAGTTCGACCGAAATACTATGATAAAATAATGGTTTCTTCAGCTGGAAGATGCCCTATTTGTGGAGTAGGTGTTGTTTCAAATTTAGATCACTATTTGGCAAAATCTATTTATCCTACATATATAATGCCAGGGAAACGATTGATAATAAGGAGGATTAAGTTGGAAAAACTTGACAAACTCATATTTTGTGCTTAATATAAAAATTATAGAATATTAAAAAACAAATGGAGACTAAAATGGAAAAGATGAAAAAAGAGAAAAGCAAGGAGCATCCTCAAGTCACAATAAATGAAACAAAACAATTTGTAATGAATTTAAAGGACTATGTATCTTCTGGAATGGTGTCCTATGTACATGCTTCAGAAAAGTTAGGTCTAAAAAAGTCTACTAAATCGTTTACACATCGCATAAGTGCAGCTAAGCAGTTTGGATTTATAACGACGGCCTCTGACACAATAAAATTCTTACCAGCTTCTAAAGAAATTGTATTTCCAACTCCGAATTTTGATGAAAAGCGATTAGATTTAGAGTGTTTTAAAAAGCCCAATTTATATAAAGAGTTAGTTACTTTATATAATGGAAAAGCAGTTCCTGAAGTGGAAGCATTAGGAAATATATTGGTAACAAGTTATGGGATAGCACCAAATGCAAAAGATAAGGCTGCTGAAATATTTAGAAAAACCGCAACCGAAATTGGAGTCCTGCAAAATGGAGTTTTAAATACAGAAATTGCTATAAAAGCTGTTCATGAGAAAGATTTTGATGATGAAAGTATAGAGGAAAATGGAATTTCTGAAATAGTGGATACTCATGTGATTCAAACGACAAGAGAAACAAATTTAAGTCAAAAAATTGAAGGATATGAAAATTTGGAATTCCCTTTAGGCAAGCAGCGTAAAGTTCTCATTACTATTCCATCTGATATAAATCATAAAGATTTGGAATTTATAGAGGGAATGGTAAAACTTACACTTAATCATTTAATAAATGCAAATTCAGAAGTAAAGGAATAATACTATGACATATATATTGAGTATTACTTCAAAAGCTATCAATGAATACATATATGAATTGGGAAGCAAATATCATCGTATACTAAAAGATAATTATAATGATAAATATTTCTTAGTAAATGATGAAGAAACAGCCGAAAGTAAAGCTATTCCAATTGAATTATATGATTTTTTTATAGATATTGATTTTATAGAAGAGGGTATATTAACTTCAAAAGCAAAAGAGTATTATGAATTAAGGTTTGTGTTAGACAACATTGAAGAGACTGATTTAATAATACAAGAGCATTTATTAAATAATTCAGTAGTAAACTTAATTGTGCAGGTTTTTTATGGTAGAGGAAATATAAATAAATTACAAATATGTAATCTTTTAAACTTACATCATATATCTAAGGAACCAATAACAGAAGGTAATATCTCGTCGTTCGTAGTGTTACTTAATAAATACTCTATTTTAACATATGACAAGAAAAAAAGTATTGTTTATGTTAATGAAAAATTACCAAGAAAAAATTTAGATATCAAAGAGTATTTTATTGAGCCTTCAACACCTTTTTCAAATATTTATAATCTTAGGAAAGCATTAAGAACCTGTAAAGGGGATATATATTGGTTAGACAAGCACTTTAGAAAAGAAGGGCTAGAAATGATTATAGATGGATTATCATCAATTGAAGTGAAAACAGTTACTATTATTTCAGGAACTGATAATTTGACCCAAAGTGCTAAGTCTGATTTTGTGAGACTTCGTGACGAATTAAAAAATAGGAATATTATTATAGACTGGAGAATCATTGATGACGGAGATTTTAAATGGCATGATAGGTGGTTGATTTCTGATACAAACTGTTTCAATATTCCGCCTGTATTGGCTTTGATTCGAGGGCAAAGATCAGAGATAATTAAAACGGAAAGTGATATCAGTATTACAGAATTTGTTAATAAAAGTTATTCTATTAGTGTTTAAATATAAGTGTGATATGATTAAGAATAATTACATGTTATAACCTGACGTCAAGGGGGTACCAGACTCGACAATCATCAGAATTACAGCAACAAGGCAAACGGAGGTAGTTTGCTTGTTGGAGAAGAGATAATTTAATATAGAATCAATTCTAGAGTGAATTTTGGGCAAAAACCGGACTGAAATGATGGTTTTTGCCCCTTTTAAATTTGGTTTGGAATGTGGATGACGTAGGAGTTTTTTTAAAATACTAAGAGATTAAGGCAATACGCCATTTAAAAACGTAAATCAATACTATCATCCTATTCCCATATTCCCTGCGATTTAAATCTAAATATTTGTAGATATGTGTCTAAAATATTGTTTTATATTTGATAAATGTAAATAAAGATAGTATAATTATAACATAATTACTAATGTATGGCAGGTGAAAATCTGCAAAAAACTTGTTTATAAAGGATTTAAAAAAGAAATATTCAGAAAATAATCTTATTCCTTTTATGGGAGCCGGTTTATCTATCCCTTTTGGAGTTCCAGATTGGGGAGGCCTTATAAAAGAGTGTGCTATTAAAGTAGGGATGAGTAATATTAACCGAACTGATTTCATGCCTATGATTGATTTCAACTTGGATCAGAATGATTATTGGGAAGCAATTAATGTTATTAAGAAATATGCTAATAGGCACGAACAAGATATTCAATCTTTTGTTGTCAATAGGATCGAAAAAGCTATTCCAAAAGATTTGACTAAGATAGATAATAATTATAAAGATTTAGGAAAATACAATTTCTCAGCATATTTCACGACCAACTACGATCATATAATTCAATTTTCAAGATACGTATGAGGATTTATGCTTCATAAGTGAAGATAATTATTTACCATATTATGATGGAATTAGTGTATTAAAGAATTCAAGTGGATGTCTATTATTATGTATGGAAATAGCTTATCTAGGTGCGATTTTGGAACTTAATATAGAAGAGGATAACAATTTTCATCCAGGTTTATTTATGATTGATACTGTTAGTAATAACATTGGAACTGACTCAGAGTCAGAAGATAGTATTGACCCAGAAACTTACAATGAAATATTCAGATATCTAGCTAGCTGAATTATCGAATGATAATCAAGAACTGATTGTAGATAATACACCACCACAAATTGATACTCCTCATGCAGAGTTTATATTTAGGAGAGTAAAAAAGGGGGGAACTAAAGGGTTTCATCTGTACAGAGAGTAATGAGTTTCCCAAGACAGAGGGAAATATATAAACAAGTGAAAGGCGATATATGGATAAAATAGTACTCTTCAGAGAGATAGAGGATATTGATAAAGAAGAGTTTTATTATAGAATACCTCAAGAAAAATTTAAAAATTTCGAAGAAATGCAATTTGTATATTTTATAAAAAAAGAATTTGGATGTAAAAAAATTAGTTTTGCTAGAATTGTAAAAATATATGATTCTTTGAACTTTAATAAAAAGGTAGAAGTATATAAATTAAAAGAAAATGAAATGGTTTCTTTGGTTTCCGAAGAATTTATTTTCTATCCAATTTTAGAAGAATACAATCCTATTTCCATAAATCAAATAAATAATCTATTTACTTTATATATTAAGAAATTAAACTATGAAATAAAAAAGCAAGAAAACAAACCATCTTATCTAAAAGGAAGAAATATTTATTAAGCTTATTTTGGGATGGAGAGCAAGAAGATTTTGAATTTAAATCTAATCGATTTAAAACTATTTGGCTTAAAAGATTTGATGGATTTCATTTAGACTTTGTACATATTATCAACTTGTATATCTTAAAAGAGGCAATATACAAATTGATAGATCTGGATCAAATCAAAAGTGAAAAAGAGAGAAAGCTTTTAAAAGATGAATTTTTAGATAAAATACAAAATATGTCTGTCTCTATAAACCGAAAAGGGGATGCACGATACCAAATAGATGGGTATATATCCATAAGTACCTCTTTTGATGGACAGAATATTGTATTTGGGATGATGAGTCCATTGGAATTTCATATTAACTTCTTTAGTTTTTGGAATATTATTAAAAACTTGCTTACAGTTTCCTATATACCGACAATCCTTCTTTTGTTAGATTCCGATAAGAAAATAATAATTTATTCGCTTTTAGGTTTAGTGTATTTAATCACATTAATATTTAGTGATGAAAAGCAAACGAATAGAATAATAGAATTCATCAATAAAACAAAGCAAGAACAGAATGGTAATACATATTATAATGATCTTTTTTACATTGGAATGATAGTATTGCTAATCTTTATATTTTTAACGATTCAAATAATTTGCATAGCTAATGTTACCATTAAATTGTTTTTTATGTATTTAATAGCGGATTATTTATTGGCACTTATAAGCTTAGCCGGAATAATTTTTTTATTATCCTTGTTTTTTTTGGTAATAACTTTTTTCACTTCAACGATTTTTTATATAACAAAACTTAAAAAATTTAATGCCTTTTTTATATTTGGATTTAAACAATTATTTTTGATACTTAGCTTAAGCTGTTTGTATTATGTTCTGAAATTAAATGAGAATATTGGTAATTTACCGTCAGCCTGGAATATAGCCATATTCTCATTTGCGGGGTTTTTGTGTTTTTCCAAATTGTTAGAGGAAATTGAGAAATTAAAATCAAAGATTAAATGATAAAGGATTAGATGTTAATATAAATAAGAAATAAAATTGGCCATATTAAATGAGAGAATGATAAATTTTATGGAGATAACATGGACAAACAGCAAGCATTACAACAGTTCTATGAGTATAATAATATAGACTTTGAAAAGGTAAGTGAAGAAGCAGATACAAACCTTAGTTATGACTATACAATAAGCATATTACCGCAGAAGATAGAAAAATGGCTTGAATCTTTTGCGGATGAAGATAGAAATACATATTTACAGTTATTATCAAAATATGTATATATTACATATCCAGATATGCTGAAAAAAATAAAATTACTTATTGAAAAAATACACGATAAATATAGTGATATTTCTTATGAAGAAATGCTGTTTGTTACAGTAGAACCCAAGCACGGATATAAAGGGGGAAGTGATGAGTTAGGTAGTGGAATACATAAAAAATATATGGGAAAGATAGACAAAACACAGATTGTAAAAGCAATAAGTAAATTGGAAGATAAGTTTCTACAAGATATGCGAGCAATTGTTTTCGTGGATGATATTGTAGGAACTGGTTTTACCGCTTTCAATAGTGTTAAATGTTTTCTTGAACGATTTCCAATGTGCGTTTCTCCAGATGTTAAGATCATTCTAGCACCTATTCTTCTTACAAAACGTGGAAAACTTTTTATTCAAAAAAGAGCAAAAAAATTGAACATTGATATTGATATCTTTTATGCTGATTTTTTAAAAAGTGCTTTTACTGGTGATTATATTTTTGATAGTAAAGTAGTGGATGAAAAGGAGAAGAAAATAGAAAAGTATGAAAAAATAATAGATCAATTTCAAAAAGAAGATGGAAAAACCTATGTATTAGGATTTGAAAAATGTAAATTATTAGCTTCTACATATTATGACACACCCAATAATACCTTATGCTCATTTTGGAAGGTTACAGATGTTCATGAGCCAATTTTTCAACGACAAGGTCAAAAAAAACGTGTTAAGATTGACACCTTACAAGCGAAAAAAAAATCTAATTATAATCAAGCATATATGTTGGAAATTATGAGAACTAAGGAGGGAAAGGCAACAGAGAATCACCTCGATTTTTTAGATGAGGCTATTTTATCATATGTTAACGAGAAGACTAATATTGATTATTTAATATTAGCAAAATATTTGCATGCGCCCAAATTAATAATTGCAGAGCGAGTACAGAAACTATTAGATCAAGAATTTCTAATTTTTAAAAATGAAGAGCTTTTTATTACAGAATATGCAAAGGAGATTATTCAATTAACTTGGAGCAATATAGAAGCTATTCTAAGTGCTCAGCCACAAAATGAAATAATTAATTTTAATTCGCGAGAAATTTTTATACCAAAAAATTTTAAAGTCGAGTGAGTATATTTAAGGGCAGTTAGATTGAAGGTGGATTCGCCTTCTTACGAAAAGGCACTAACTTACGCTATCAGTGTCGCTTTCTTCGCGTTCATTTTTCTCTTGTGCGCAAGCGTCACCGATAGCGTAGTGCGTTATTTTGTAATGTTAATTGTTATGAGTAACTGCCCTTAGCTATACTTATTCGCGAAAGGCTTTTTATGGAGAATGTACAGTATATAAATAAATTGCAAGATGAGATGAAGAAACAAGATCTTCCTCCTGAAGAAATAGAAGCAGTTGCCTCTTATGCAAAGAAATTAATTGAAAAAGAGCTTCCTGTTATTTTCGATACGGCACATCTGCGTCAGATTTTAGAGCTCAGAGGCGTGAAATTGAATTCTTATAAAACCTTTTTTATAAAGGGAAATAAAAAAAAGCGTAAAATTGATTCACCTAGTAGGAAATTAAAAGAAAGGCAGAGATGGATATTAAAAAATATTTTAGAAAAAATTGCTCTTTCAGATAATTGTTGTGGTTTTGTTAGATGTAAATCTATACTAGATAATGCAAAGCCTCACGTAGGAAAGGAATTCATTTTAAATATGGACATTAAAGACTTTTTCCCTTCAATTAATCAAAACGCTATCGAAGATATATTTTCAAATCTTGGCTATGTAACACCTGTGGCAAGATTACTATCTGAGATATGTTGTTTTAATGAAGTGCTTCCTCAAGGGGCTCCTACAAGTCCATATTTATCAAACATTATATGTATTAAAATGGATTACGAATTAAACGCTTTTTCAAAAAGAATTAATGCTACATATACCAGATATGCTGATGATATTACTTTTTCATCAAGTAATGATTTAAATTTTGCTATTGTAGAAATTCGAGAGATATTGGTAAAATATGGATTCGAGTGCAATGATTTAAAAACACACATGATGAAGGGAGTTACTAGAAAAATTGTTACAGGTTTACTTGTTAATGAAGAAATAAAAATTTTAAAGCAGTATAAGCGAAAACTTAAACAAGAAATTTACTATTGTAAGAAATTTGGCGTTACTGCACATTTAGAAAATGTTAAAGCAGATAAGTTTATAAATTATAGAGAGCATTTATATGGAAAAGCATATTATATAAAAATGGTTGAGCCTATAATAGGTGAAAAATTTTTAAAGGAGTTAGATGAAATATACTGGTACTAATTTATTTATAAAAACTATTTAATAAAAGTACAAATTTAGAACAACCTTCCGCCAAGGAACCGTCAGCTCTTTATGTCATCATTATTGTACGCTCAAGGCATTTGTTGGAGAAGAGAAACAGTTGAAAAATAAAGAAGAATAACAAATAGTATTGCGCTAGCATTAAGGACGTGAAAGTGAAAGCTTTTACGTCCTTTTTATAAAGATATAAATGATGTGGGTCTTATTTTACAGAGTTGGATAGTAGAAATCTACCATTGGGTAATAACTCAATGGTACCTGTTGTATTAATATTAGTTTTCCACTTTTTACAACTAAGAGAACTCTTGTTCTTAATTCGGATGTTTGGTATAATCATACTAGTTAAAATAGGAGTGACAGGTTGCAACTTACTTTCAGAGGATTATCAGAACGAGTTTATTTCACTTACTATAAAAGTGATGAACCTAAGGATATCATAAAAAAATTGGATGAAAAGTAAAAAAATTTAAGGAGGCGACCGGAGAATAAACATGAAGAACAGAATCTATTTTGCAATCGATTTAAAATCCTTCTATGCTTCAGTCGAGTGTATGGAACGAGGCCTTGATCCGCTGACCACAAACCTTGTTGTTGCTGATGCAAGCCGTACTGAAAAAACCATTTGTCTCGCCGTCTCTCCCTCTCTCAAAGCACATGGTATTCCCGGTAGACCGAGGCTGTTTGAGGTTGTGCAGAAGATTAAGGAAATAAATGCTGCACGACAATATAATGCACCGGGACGAGCTTTTTCCAGTGCTTCCTTCAGCGATACTGAATTGAAATCCTCACCGAGTATTGCGCTAGACTATATTATTGCTCCGCCGAGAATGGCGCATTATTTAGCGTACAGCACCCGGATTTACAATATCTACTTGAAATACATTGCCCCTGAAGATATCCATGTCTACTCCATTGACGAGGTATTTATTGATGCTACCGATTATTTGAGCACCTACAGTCTTTCAGCTCGTGAACTTGCCACAAAAATGATTCTGGATGTCCTTAAAACAACCGGCATTACAGCATCAGGGGGAATAGGCACAAACTTGTACCTTTGCAAGGTAGCTATGGATATTCAGGCAAAGCATATTCCGGTGGATCAAAACGGTGTGCAGATTGCTGAATTGGATGAAATGAGCTATCGTTGCTTGCTGTGGTCGCATCGACCTCTAACCGACTTTTGGCGTGTTGGTAAAGGGTATGCCAAAAAGCTGGAGAAACAAGGTCTCTTTACTATGGGAGATATTGCAAGATGTTCTCTCGGTAATCCTAGCGATTATTACAATGAAGATTTACTATACAAGCTATTTGGCATCAAGCGGAGTTGTTAATTGACCATGCTTGGGGTTGGGAACCATGCACAATTGCCGATATTAAAGCGTATAAGCCAAGTACAAACAGCATTGGATCGGGGCAGGTACTTCAATGCGCCTATACCTTTGACAAAGCGAAGCTGATCGTGCGGGAAATGACGTATCTGCTGGTACTTGATTTGGTGGATAAAAGGCTTGTGACTGACCAGCTCGTTTTAACGGTCGGATATGATATTGAAAATCTGACAGACCCGAAGATAAAGAAATTATATAGTGGACCAATTACTATAGACCATTACGGACGTTCTGTTCCGAAAGCTGCTCATGGTACGACAAATCTTGGCAGACAGACCTCCTCGACCAAGTTAATTATGGATGCCGTCATGGAACTATTTGAGCGTATCGTTAACAAAAATCTTATGGCTAGGAGAATTAATATCGCAGCGAATCATGTTGTTGATGAGAGCACCGTTCAAAAGAAGGACGACGTTGAACAACTTGACTTCTTTACGGATTATGTGGCTATACAAGCGAAAAAAGAGGAAGAAGAAGCCGAGCTTGACCGAGAAAAAAGGATGCAAAAAGCTTTGCTGGAGATAAAAAAGAAATACGGCAAGAATACCGTTCTAAAGGGTATGAATCTGGAAGAAGGTGCTACTACATTAGATCGGAACAAGCAGATTGGAGGGCACAAAGCATGACAACGACATATGACCATATTATCCATCTACCGCACCAGGTCTCTACGACACATCCTCGTATGACAGTCAGTGACCGGGCAGCCCAGTTTTCTCCCTTCGCCGCCTTGACTGGCTATGATGCCGCAATCAAAGAAACCGCAAGACTGACTGATAAGAGAGTAGAGATGGACGAATATATGAAAGATGTTTTGAGCGATAAGTTACGAATCATCTTAGATCGGATAAAAGAGCATCCTCAAATCGTAATCACTTACTTTCAGCCAGATGAGAAGAAGGATGGGGGCTCCTATGTCACCGCTACAGGTACGGTTAAAAAGATAGACGAATATGAAAGGATTATTATTATGACCGAGGATACAGAGATCCCCATTGATGAGATAAGCAGCATAGATGGGCAGATATTCGAAAATATGTAGTAATGGAATTAGTTATTATATGCTCGAATTAGGGTATATTAAAGTTAAGCTTAAATTAGAGGAGGAGTTATCTATGAACAAGTTTATTTTTAATGATTATTTCCATCAGCCACAGGAAAAAATTGCAAAGCGGATGCTTTTTAAAAGTGAAAATGTAATTGCCTTTGTTCTAAACATTGCAAAAGGCGAAATACTACCAGGACATACACATCTAGAATCAACTCTTTTGCTACAGGTCATGGAGGGTAATGCCAAGGTTGTCACGGATGGCAATGAAACCTCATTGCAGGTGGGTGAGTTAATGCAGATTGATGGTCAGGAAAGCATGCAAGTTATAAACATGGGTGAAGATATATTGCGCCTTTACGTCACAATTTCACCAATGGGTTCAGAGGCTTTTGCAACAGATGCAAATGTTTAAGAATATCGGGAGCATCAGTATTTAAATAAAAAAGGCAAAGTTTTAAGTCAATTAAAATGACTATAGGCTTTGCTTTTTTAGTACTATAAAGTGTAACTGATTAGTATGCTCAATTTCTTGTGAAAATATTTTTTGTAAAAAAAACAATATTCAAAGATATAGATACTAAATAATTTACAAAATTTACTAAAAAGATTGATATATTCATATATATTATTGAGTTACGATAGAGAAAAGTAGCAAAAAGCAGGGAATAAAGGTTGTTTTAATCGCAGTAAAGCATATTTAAATTAAAAATGAGGTGAAAATATGAACAATAAGAATAGTGACGTATTTGAAATTAAAAAAGATCTTGAGGAGAAAGACTCAAAATTGAAAAGAGACTTAAAAGGCCGTCACCTATTTATGATCTCAATTGGAGGAGTTATCGGAACTGGACTGTTTGTTGGATCAGGTTATTCAATATCACAGGCAGGCCCATTGGGTGCAGTTCTAGTTTATGCTCTTACTGGAGTTATTATGTTTATTACAATGAGATGTTTAGGTGAAATGGCAGTATTTATGCCTGTAGCAGGTTCTTTCCAGGCATATGCGACTAAATTTATTTCTCCTGGAGCAGGATTCAGTGTAGGATGGTTCTATTGGCTTAATTTTGCAATCTCCATCCCATTTGAACTAGTTATATCAGGACAGATGATGGCGAAGTGGGTAAGCCCTGAAGTTGTGCCAGTTTGGGTATGGGGAACTATCTTTGCAGTAGTATTTGTGGCATTGAACATTTTTGCAGTAAAGTTTTTCGGAGAAGCGGAATTCTGGTTCTGTAGTATCAAGGTAGTTGCTATTATTTTATTTATCATAATCGGAATCTGCGAGATATTAGGAATTTTAGGAACAGGAGAAGCGACCCATGCAGGTTTTGGTAATCTTGTGGTCGATGGTTCTTTGTTCCCCACTTCTTTAGCAGCAATTGCAACAGCATTTATAACAGTTGCGTTCTCTTATAACGGAACAGAAATAATCGGGCTAACTGCAGGCGAAAGTTCACAACCTGAAACTCAATTAAGGAAGTCTATAAACAACACAGCATATAGAACATTGATATTCTATGTTGGTTCAATACTTATATTGGTATTGACTCTGCCATGGAAAAGTTTTGTTGGGGTAGAATTCGTTGAAAGTCCATTTGTTCTAACTTTACAGAATGTAGGTTTAGCTTTTGCAGGTGACATAATGAATTTCGTCGTTATCACGGCAGCATTATCATGTGGTAATTCATTGCTCTATTCTTGTATGAGACTATTATTTGGTATGGCTAATGAAGGTCAGGCGCCAAAGGCTCTTGCTAAGGTAACAAAGAGCGGTGTTCCAAGAAATGCTCTGATTTTTACAATGGTAATTGTATGCTTGTATCAGTTGACAGCTGTTTATCAGCCTGCAGTAATTGCATTAATATTAGTGGCAATATCTAGCTTGGCCGGTATGATAAACTGGGCTTGTATTTGTCTTTCACAGATTAGGTTTAGAAAGCAGTATATTGCATCTGGTGGCAAATTAGAAGACTTAAAATTTAAGATGTTTGGATTCCCATATATGTCATACATAGGACTATTTACTAACTTAGCAATGATGCTAGCCTTTGTATTCTTGCCTGGTAATCTATCCATGTTGTTCATATTTGTACCAGCGTTCGCTATAATGTGGATTGGATATGATTTTTATAATAAAAAGAAACAGAAGAAACTAGAAGCTTAAATTACCAAGTTTAATAAATTTGGTTGGTTATCAACTATGGGGGTTAGATAGAAATATCTAGCCCTCTATTGAATATTGAATTAGTGAATAAATAAGAGGCAGAGTTTGCAGTCAACTTAAATAATCTACAAAACCTGCCGCTTTTCAGTATAGAAGTAAACTGTAAACAACAACAAAATATATTTCAGTTACATAATGAAACTTATCTATAGGTTAAGAAACCTATTATAAATTTATGGCTAAAGTTACTTCCAACCTGATAGCAAAGTTTTGTCATTGGCAATAGCAGATACTACTTCCTCCCCAGATTTGAAATCGTCAAAGGTTCCTTTGTTAATTTCGTCGATGGCTTTACTTAAAAGTTTTTCGTAATATCCTTCAGGTGTTAAATCGGTTGTGCTTTGGATAAAATCCTCTTGGGATTCAGTAGAGGCTATTCGTGCATACTCGTCTTTTATTTGGTCTATGAGCTTATCACGGTTCATATAATTTACTCCTTTTCATAAAAACTTTATTTTGTCGTCAGTAGGTTTATGGTGACTGCTGAACTTCTTCTTAATATTTTTACATCTATTTAGCTCTCAGCCATGGTAGAGCCATCAATTGTTTTTCTCTTGCAAATGGGGTTTTTGATTAATTATTCCTTAATATTAATAGAGTTATTATTTGCTGATGAAAGAATTTTATTCAGATTTGTATTAGACATGACTTAATCTGGAGTATGGAGGTCTACTCAATGCCTAGAATGTAATTTGGAATTTGTTGTAAAAGTCTTCTCGAAGGAGTAAAATCAAAATGTTGTTTTAGATTGTTATTCCTGTGGGAGATGAGTGTTCTTTAATGAGTAATAAAGATATTTAAAATATTGGGCTTCATAAAAGAAGGGGGTTCACGTTATGGCTAAAAATGATAATATGCTGGCAATTCTGTGGATGCTGAATTCAGGTGTAAAAATAACTGCAAAGCAGATTTCTGAAAAGCTAGAAATAAATATAAGGACAGTTTATCGGCATATTGATGCACTATGTGCCAGTGGAGTGCCTATAATATCCGCCCCAGGTCATAATGGCGGGTATAGCCTGCTGAATAATTTTATCAGAGCACCTCTGCTATTTGATATGGAAGAAAAAAAGGCACTTCTTCAAGCTGCTGTTTTTGCAAAAGAAGCTGGATACCCTTCGAGTGAGGCATTAGGCAATGCAACATCAAAGTTGAAAATGTATTCGAATCAGGAACAGGAAAGTATACTTAACCATCATTTAGCCGGATTTGAAGTTATGAACCGAATGGTAAACCCTTCCATTCAGCCGATATTGGCGGAATTGGAGCAGGCTGTAGAAAAGGAATTCTCTGTAGAAATTAATTATCGCACAGGCCGTGAAGAACAACCCAAGAATAGGGTGATAGACCCCTATGGAATGGTTTACTGGAACAATAAATGGTATACTGTTGCATTTTGCCACCTAAGGAATGAAATACGAAGCTTTCGGGTAGATCGGATTTTACTAATCAAGTGGACTCAAATAATATTTAAGCGTCCCGAAGCTTTTTCGACCCGTAAATTTTTTATGAAAAACCTGTTACCTGATTTAGTGGGTAAGGAGGGGCTAATTTCTTTAATTATCGAAGGCAGGTCAGAGGCGTTGAATGAACTATGCATGCATTGGTTTTTAGGGCATCATCTGAAAGAGCGAACATCTAATCAAGCCATCTTTTTATTTGAGGAAAAAACAATTCATCTTTATGTCCCTTATTTTCTCCTATCCTATGGTAAATCCATTCAAATAATGGAACCACAGAGTTTGAAAGAAAGACTTGTTGCTATTGCATCGGAATTAATGGAATATTATCAACTGTAATAGCTTCACTGACAGCAGATGTCAGTGAAGTTGTTTTATAATGAGGATAGTCAAGGATTACCGATGGTCGGTATTCCTTGATGAATAAAATAAGGAGAAATTGCAAAATGAATAATACAGTATATCTTTATGTGTTTGACACAATGTCAGACTGGGAAATAGGTTACTTAACTGCCGAGCTGAACTCGGGAAGATATTATAAAAAGGGACTTGACCCATCAAAAATAGTGACTGTTGGAATGGAAAAGACGCCTGTAACAACAATGGGTGGATTGAAAATACTGCCTGACATCAAACTGGAGGAGTGCAGTATTGAAAGCACAGATGCATTGATTTTACCTGGTGGAGATACATGGACAGAAACAATGCACCAACCTATCTTAAAATTCGCCCGGAGGTGTTTAAAGGAAGGTATATTGGTTGCAGTGATTTGTGGTGCTACAATGGGACTTGCTCAGACAGGATTGTTGAATTCACATTGGCATACAAGCAATGATCTGGAATACCTTAAAATGATCTGTCCCACTTACACGGGCGAAAAGTATTACAAAATGGAGTCGGTAGTAACTGATGGAAAATTGATTACGGCTTCTGGAATAGCTCCCTTGGAATTTTCTGTACACGTCTTGAAAGCTCTGGGTGTGTTTTCTTCCAAAACATTAGATGCTTGGTATAGTCTTAATAAGACTCATGAATCTAAATATTTCTATGAGTTGATGAATTCAATCCAATAAAGATATAAACAAAAAATTGATATGTCAGATTATTTAAATAAGGAGTAAAAATGGCTAAAAGCATCATTATTGTCTACTCAAGGCAGATTGAGTGTTTAGTTCTGATGATAAAATGTTTTGAGGAAGATAGGGTAACAGCCTATTTTATTATTACCTATTTCAATCAAAGTAATTCTTCAGTATAATAATTAGTAAGAATATTTGTAATTATAAACGGAGGTAATTATGGTGTATTCAATAGGTCAAGTTGCCAAATTGTTTGGAGTTTCTGTAGAAAGCATTGTCTACTATGAAAAAGAAGGTTTAATACACCTTAAAAAGAATCCTAATAATGGATATAGGCAATTCACCATAGAAGATATCATACTTTTATCAGATATTTTGTTTTACCGAAATGTAGATATTTCTATAAAACAAATTGCAGGCATACAAAAGGGTATGAACATGGAAGGTATATCTTCTTTGATAAACTCTAAAATAACTGAAATAACAAATAAAATTACGAAATATAATACTTTATTAACAAAACTTGAAAATTGGGCTACACTCCACAATGAGGATGGTATCAATCTTGTAGGGAAATTTGATATCAGGGAGATGCCTGTGGCAATCAAGCCTATTGCGGATATTGACGAATTTGAAACAGATATAATCAAATTTATGGATGATTTCCACGACGATAAAGAAATGATCTACTATTTATTTTACGCTTTTTCTTGTAATATTTCCAATGAAGAAAAAAATCAAGGACTTCACAGATATGTGGTGCTAGACAGTGGTGTAGGACAGAATCTGCCGTTTCAGTTTAAACTGTGTGACTATGAAGAGGAGTATTGTGAAAGATCGCTATATACAGTGGTGAAATACACAGATAATACCCAAGAGATGCTTAAGCCTTTGGTCGATTACGCTGGTAAGAATGGACTAGCACTTACAGGTAAAATATATGGACGGTTATGTATCGTTAATTATGAAAAAGGAGAATACACGGAATATTACAGAGTGTATGCAGAAATAAAATGAAATTTTAGAATAATTGAAAATTTATTATTGACCCCGAAGTTACTTCGGGGTTTATTATTATACTTAATAAAAAGCATCCCAAACAATAGGTACGAATAAGGATGCATTATCAGTAAGAAACTGTAACTATTAAAATCAATTAGTGGAAAGGAAGTAGGTCTACTATGAAAAAAATGTTTATAGCAGGACAATGGGTAAATGGACATTCAAGCCATGTCACCCAAATTATTAATCCGGCTACCGGAGAAGAAATCGATACGGTTTCCTGTGCATCCGAAATTGATGTAGAAAGAGCTATACAGTCTGCAAGGCTTCAATCATCTGATGAAGGTGAATGGAAGAACATGACTCCAGGAGATAGAAGCAAAGTGTTACTGCGAATAGCAGAGTTGATTCATGAAAAAAGTGAGGAAATTAGCCGCCTGGAGACTTTGAATCAAGGGAAAACTCTGGTAGACTCTAGATTTGATGTGGAGTTAGGAGCCGAGTTTTTTAAATCAATGGCTGGCATGACAGGATTTATAAGCGGGCAGACCTTTGATTATAAAAAGGGCCTACACGTTATGACTATAAGAGAACCTTTGGGAGTATGTGGAATCATTGTGCCGTGGAATTACCCATTTTATATTATGGCAGAGTATACTTCACAGGCACTTGCAGCAGGCAATACTATTGTATGTAAGCCTTCAGAAATTACACCTTTAACCGCAATAGCGCTGTTTCAAATTTTTGAAGAGGCTTGCGTGCCAAAGGGTGCTGCAAATTTACTGCTTGGCAAAAGTAGTGTTATAGGAAATGCAATTACACATAGTCACAATGTCAATAAGGTCGTATTCATTGGGAGCACAAAAATAGGGCGTGAAGTTATGAAGGCTAGCGCAGAAAGTAATTTTAAGCCCTTATCATTGGAACTTGGAGGTAAATCACCGTTTATCGTGTTTGAAGATGCAGATATGGATACTGCATTGGATTATGCTGGACTATCCATATTCATGGGTGCAGGACAGACTTGTACGGCAGGATCCAGGATGTTGCTACAGGATAGCATATATGATGAATTTTTAGAGCAATTTCTCGGTTATGTGAAGACAATCAAATTGGGTTCAGGATTTGACGAAGGCACCATGATGGGACCATTAGTTTCTGAAGACCACATGAAAAAGGTTCTTCAGTTCATTGAGGAAGGCAAGAATGAAGGTGCTAAAATTGTATGCGGTGGAAGAAGAGCTTATGTTACAGGCTATGAAAAGGGATTCTTTGTTGAGCCAACAGTATTTACTGATGTTACAAATGATATGAAAATTGTTCAGCAAGAAATATTTGGTCCTGTTTTGACGGTACAGAAATTTAATTCAGAGGAGGAAGCAATTAAACTGGCTAATTCTACCGTTTATGGCTTGGCGGCAGGAATTTTTACCAATGACAATGGGAGAGTGTTACGAATGTCCCGAGCTGTAGAAGCAGGAAAGATATACGTAAATAATTACTTTACAGAGATAAATGAAGCTCCTTGCTCAGCTTTAAAACAAAGTGGAATAGGAGAAGAAATGGGATTATTGGGACTTGAAGGGTATACGAGAATTAAACAAGTTAACATAAGTACTACCCTTGAACCAGCACATTTCTTTGAAATCAAATAGACTACTGGCGTGTTTTGAGGAGGTTTAATAACCATGAATGAAAATGTAAATCAAGTATCCGATAATCTCGGAGAAGATGTGGGCTTGAAAAGAGTACTTAAGCTAAGATATTTGATTTTTTTCGGATTATCATACCTTGTGCCCACATCCGTTTTTAACAATTATGGTATTGTGACTGAATTGACAAAAGGTATGATGACATTTGCTTATATAATAACTACAGCAGTAGTAATCCTTACTGCGTATAGTTATGGAAAGATGGCTAGGGCGTATCCTGTAGCAGGCTCTGTGTACACATATGTGCAGAAAACAATGAACCCTCACCTGGGATTTATGGTAGGCTGGGCAATGGTATTAGATTATTTGTTGTGCCCTATGATAAGTTATCTGTATTTTGGATTGTATATGAACAAGTTTTTTCCTTCCGTATCTGTTGCATGGTGGATTGTGATTTGCATAATTGTAGTATCTGCCATTAATATCATAGGTATAGAATTTGCAG
>CAURED010000014.1:0-105939 GCA_963524205.1 uncultured Aminipila sp. | reverse complement strand
TCATTGGATGGTCTACCCAATTCTCAATTTTTTCACCAAACATGTAGACTCTAGTATTAAGCTTTCTCAAGCTCTCTATATACTGAGCTCCTGTCATTAACATAAAATAATCACTCCCTCTTTAAAATAATGATACAAATGATATATAATCAAGACTTTATAAATAAATCTTAACTAACTTAGAAAATTAAAGCTCTTTGTTTAAAATTTTTCTAGCCATATCTAATATGTCATCACTTACAGCTGTGTCCAATTTAACGTCTCTAACGTCATCACATTCTTCCATAATAATTTGTTTTACAACATCTTCTATGGTCATTTGTGCAGATGGACAAGAGCAGCATGAACCGGTTAATTTAACCCAGACAATGTTATCTTCATATTTTGAGAGAACTGCTCCTCCATAATGTTCTGCTAACACAGGGTTAACTTTTTCCTCTAGTACTTCCCTAATTTTTTTCTCCACAATATTACACCTCTTACTTCAATTGCATGTTATTGCATGTTAATTTTTTCTCAATATAGCTATAGTATATCTTGTAAATCGTTTATTTTCAAGATAATTATCTCATATATTCTGTTTATAAAATGTATTTTTGGTCAAACATATTACTAGCTCAAAAGTAACCGCAAATAAATAACTATATCATACAATTCTCCAATATGTTATACTTATTTTTGAAAATGAATCGTTTAATTGTCTGAAAATTTTGTTGTTTATGACAAATTTCTACAATTATTTTATTATCTATAATTTCTAAATAAAAGAGGTAAATAAATGAATAAGTGTTTTATTATTACAGCGTTTATTAACGGCAGTATCAAAGACAGTTTAAACATAACTCAAAATGATTATATCATTTGTGCTGATGGTGGCTATAAATTCGCAACACAAGAAAAAATAATTCCTAATCTGCTTCTTGGAGACTTTGATTCCTTTAAAGATTCTCTACCCCAGGATATCCAAACCATAATCTACCCCGTAGAAAAAGATGATACGGATACCATGTTATGTGTCAAATATGCTGTGGAAAAAGGATTCAATGATATATGCCTCGTGGGAGGCATGGGTGGCAGATTAGACCATACTATATCCAACCTTCAAAGTATGGCCTGGGCAATCGAATTTTGGAATACAAACCACCTAAAAGGGAAAAAAATAAGCATGAGTGATTGTCAAAATCACGTCATGCTTATAATGGACGATTTCATTATAATATCTGGCACTCCTGGAGAAAAAATTTCTTTATTAAGTTACTCTGAAAATTGCATTAATGTAACTACAAAAAATCTCAAATGGGAGCTTACAGATGCTCTTCTTACCAATTCTTTTCCTCTCGGAATCAGTAATGAATTTTTAACTTCGGAATGTGAGGTCTCTGTAGAGAAAGGACAACTTCTTATAATCCGTGCTAAAGATTAAAGCTTGAGTAATTAAGGATATCTTAAATCTTTCTAGTTCTAAATCTTTAGCAAGATTGTTAATCTCTTGTGAATTGCCGTGATTTATATATATAAATCGCAATGTTTTAGCCATATTTACACAGTTATGATTAATTGTTATAATTTTATCAATTTTTATGTTTTCTTTTTATATCTTTATATAATAGACAGCTAGAAAACCTCTTCTTTACTCTTTCCATCTTGATATACTTTTCTAAGAATATCGTTTTGCAAAATGTAAACAGATGTATCTGATATTCCCATGGACCTCATATAATAATCATAAAATTGATCCACATCAACCTCTTTTCTTGTATTTAAATCCCATGCTCTACCGTCTTTAAATACTCCATCTCGTGACATTTCAAAGCCATAACCATTCGTAAAGAACGATCCATAAGGCATGTACGCATGTTCTGCAACCACTCCTTTATCATATGTAAACAAATTATGACCTAAATAGATAGTATCTAGACTATCCAGCCCTAAAACATAAGATATGGTTGGAAGAAAATCAATTTGCCCTCCTGTATTGTGTATAGTCGTAGTAATGTTTTCATCTGCACTAGGAACATGTATGATTAAAGGAATATTCATTCGATCATCCCAGTCATAATCGTGTCCTAGAAGCCTTCCCATGACTTCATTGGTTTCATCTGATGCTGGAAGGCCCATGTGGTCTCCATAAAGAGCAAAGACAGTATCTTCATATAGTCCTGCCTTTTTAAATTCATCAAATAACTTAGAAAGTGCATAGTCGGTATAAGCCGCACTATTAAGATAATTACCCACTAACGTACCCTCATCTTCTGTTGCAAGGTCTATAAATTGGTACTTGTCCAGCATTTCATAAGGATGATGGTTCGAAAGGGTTATAACAAAACTGTAGAATGGTTCCTGCAGTTTTTTAATATATTGCATAGCCTGAGGATAAAACTCTGAATCTGTTAACCCCCAGCCCATCCATTCTGTCATTTTAAAGTTACCACCTGGACGAGCAGTATCACCT
Source organism: uncultured Aminipila sp. (assembly GCA_963524205.1). Classification (GTDB taxonomy): domain Bacteria; phylum Bacillota; class Clostridia; order Peptostreptococcales; family Anaerovoracaceae; genus Aminipila. The sequence continues at coordinate 103,487 of CAURED010000014.1, read as the reverse complement.
ATCAATCCACCATAATAATGATCAAAACCTAACTGAGGGTAAATGTCATCTCTATTCCAGAAATCTCTGTTTTCGTGGGCATGAAGAACTGCAGTTTCATACCCCTGCTCTTTTAATAGTACAGGCAGGCCTCTAAAGTAGTTCTTTTCATAAAGTTGATATGTAAATGCCTCTATTGACCCCATAATAGAGTTATTTGTTGCAAACTCAGCATCAGAAGTATTTCCGGTTCCTACCTGCTGATAATAATTGTCAAAATAAACAGACTTATCCTTAACCAAACTATTTAAAAACGGAGTCACCTCTTGTCCATTATATTTCATCCCTATAAGAAAGTTTTGATAAGATTCTATTTGTATTACAACTAAGTTTTTTCCCTTAGCTACACCAAATAATGGACCATTTTTCTCAGTTTCATAGTTATCTGCAAATTCCATAATATGCTTCTGTCCAGATAAGCCAAATGCTTCTGTAACCAAATCTCCTATATGGTATGTAAAAAACTCCTGTTTAGCAATGGATTGAATAAAAGGTGAAAAAGAACTTGTTACAATCAGTACGACTATTATACATATAGGAATCACTTGAGTCCTATGGAATCTCAAACGCTTAAGTTTTTCCCTTTTTCTTTTTCTTTCTGTCCTTTTTCTACTGACCCTTCCCTGATATAGATTATCTTCAATACGCTGGTCTTCAATTTTTTGTTCTATTATATCTACTATGTCCATAAACTTTTTATTTTCTTGCAATTCTCCTGTGCTCTCTTCCTGAGGCTGTTCTAACGTCATAGCATCCAATTCTGCCAAAATATCTCTTGCTGGTTTATTTTCATCTTTATTTTCTATTTCTACAAACGCTTGGTCTGTCTTCTTTTGTTTTATTATTTTATACCATGATATCCCACGTTGTTTTGTATCATATAATATGACTGTTATTAATATTACTACAGCATCTATAAGCATAAAAAAATTAATAGGCCTCATAATCTGCTTTATACTAGCTGTAACATCTCCCAGCATACCTGCCGATCCCATTAATGCCACTGAAAGATATTTATTAAAGAAGCTGCAATAAGTTACATCAGCAAACATTAGAACAGCCAATACTAAATAAATAACTGAAGGAATGTATTTATTTTTAAATGAATTAAATAAGAAATACGTTATTGCCCAGGAAATAATACATATAAGTATAAAATTTGATTTTACTGACATTAAATTGTAAAAAATAATAAATTTTACGGCTACTAAAAACGCCGCTGCACATCCTATAACTCCATATTTATTCTTAAATTCCATCACAAACTGTTTTACTTTTTCAATATATTGATTAATCTTATCCATTTTTATCTCCAAGTTCATTAATTTAACTTGATTACTATACCATAAATTTAGTTAGCATTCAACAACTCTACATTTTTTTCATAAAACCTTCACATAAAAAGGAGGCCCTCTTTATTTTGAGATAGCCCCCTTATTTTTTTACATATTAACATTTTAATATTATCACAGTAAGACCTCTATTCCCCTCCACATAATTGCTAAAATCTCTAAGTTGAGGACATACTTCAATTAAATTTCTTTTACGATTTATCCAGTCTTCTCCGCCTACAAAGTCTCTGACTATACCTCTAAGGCTTCCTTCCCTTAGCTTACCCTTTAAAGCCGCTTTAATCGCTCCACCCACACCAGAAGAGCCATAACCATGAACAACTATTACAGACCGATATCCCAATCTTTTTGCTGTAGTTAGTTCATCTACAAGTTTTCTCATAGCTACATCCACTGTTGGATTTCCTCTTTCTAAATTAACTTCTTTTACTTTTACTGCTCCCAATTTCCGTTTATCCTCATAGTATTCTATATATTTTTTATATTTAATTCATACACAACAATATCTATTTTATAACTAAAAAGCTAAAACAGCAAGGCAAAATAAAGTGAACCCAAAATACCTGTTGTACTAAAATGCTTCCAAGTATTATTTATGTCAAAAAGGCAGAGAATCTTCAGACTCTCTGCCTTTATCTTTAATAAATTTAATTGTTTTTACAAAAGCTCTTTTCTAGAAAGATTAATTCTATTCTGGCTATCAATTTCAGTAACCTTTACAGTTACAACATCGCCGATATTCATAACATCTTCAACCTTTTCAACTCTTTCTTTGGCCATCTTAGAAATATGAAGAAGCCCTTCCTTACCTGGTAAAATCTCAATAAATGCACCAAAATTCATGATTCTAGTAACCTTACCTTCGTAAGTTTCGCCTGCTTCTACATCCTTAGTAAGAAGTTCAATCTGCTTCTTAGCAGCTTCTGCCCCTTCCATATTTGGACTGTAAATGCTGATTAATCCAGGCTTATCATCTGAAATATCAATCTTAACACCTGTTTCATCAATAATCTTGTTGATCATCTTTCCACCAGGTCCAATTACAATTCTAGTCTTATCTGGATCAATATTTAAAGTAATTGCTCTTGGAGCATAAGCTGACATCTCTGTTCTTGGTGCTGGAATTTCATCAAGCATTTCCTTCATGATGTGCATTCTTCCATCATGAGCCTGTTTTAAAGCGTCCTGTAAAATTTGTCTTGAAAGTCCGTGAACCTTAATATCCATCTGAATAGCAGTAACACCCACTTCAGTACCAGTTACCTTAAAGTCCATGTCACCAAGGAAGTCTTCCATACCCTGAATATCAGAAAGAATAGCAATCTTGCTGCTTCCATCTTCTTCAACTCTTTCAATAAGTCCCATTGCAATACCCGAAACAGGTCTCTTAAGAGGAACACCAGCATCCATCAAAGCAAGGCATGAACCACAAGTTGATCCCATAGAAGTAGAACCGTTTGAAGATAGAACTTCTGATACGACTCTAATAGCATAAGGGAATTCTTCTACACTTGGAAGAACTGGGATTAAAGCTCTTTCTGCTAAAGCTCCATGTCCAATTTCTCTTCTTCCTGGACCTCTTGAAGTTCTTGCTTCCCCTACTGAATATGATGGGAAGTTATAGTGATGCATATATCTCTTTTCTGTATCTTCTGTAATGCCGTCAATTGTCTGTGACTCTGATGCAGGAGCTAAAGTACAAACTGAAAGTACCTGAGTTTGTCCTCTTTTAAATAAGCCTGTACCATGTGTTCTTGGTAAAATACCAGTTTCACACCAAATAGGTCTTATTTCTGTAGTCTTTCTATTATCTGGTCTGATACCTTCATCTAAAATCATTGCACGTACAGTTTCCTTTGTAATGTTATAAAGAACAGCTGAAATGTCTTTACCATTTTCAGGATAAATTTCTGCAAAGTGTTCCTTTGTTTCAACTTCAACCGCATCCATTTTATCAAGCCTTTCAAGCTTGTCTACCGTCTTAATTGCAACTTTCATTTTATCTACTGCAAATGCTCTTACAGCCTGATTAATTTCTTCTGAAACCTTATAAAGTTCAGTTTGCTTCTTAGGCTTACCCACCTCTGCAATAATTTCCTCAATAAATTCAACCAATTTTTTAATTTCTTCATGAGCAAACATGATAGCATCTAACATCGTTTCTTCTGGAACTTCCTTAGCTCCAGCTTCAACCATCATAATTGCATCCTTCGTACCAGAAACAACTAAATGCATTTCTGATTTTTCTCTCTGTTCAAGCGTAGGATTTACAATAAATTCACCATCAATCATACCAATTAAAACTGATGCTGTAGGACCTTCCCAAGGAATGTCTGAAACTGAAAGCGCAATTGATGACCCTAACATTCCTACGATTTCAGGTGAACAGTCAAGATCAACACACATAACTGTAGCAATAACTACTACATCATTATAATACCCCTTTGGAAAAAGTGGTCTAATCGGTCTGTCTATAAGTCTTGAACTTAAGATTGCCTTTTCACTTGGCCTTCCTTCTCTTTTAATAAAACCGCCAGGAATCTTTCCTGCCGCATACATTTTTTCTTCATAATCTACACTAAGTGGGAAAAAGTCGATATCTTGCCTTGGTTCTTTTGAAGCAGTCGCAGTAACATTTACTACTGTGTCTCCATACTTTACCATAGCCTGTCCATTTGCCTGCTCACATACCTTACCGATTTCTACCTGCAACAATCTTCCACCAATTGCAGTTCTAAACGTTCTATAATCTTCAAATCTTGCCATTATTAACAACTACCTCCTGTTAACCTTTGCTCTATTTTTGCCAATCTGCACCTTATTATGCATTATATAAATAAAAGCGGAGCTTTTATGCCCCGCTTGTATTCCTTAATTACTTTCTTAATCCTAAACGTGCAATAAGATTTCTATATCTTTCAATATCCTTATTCTTTAGGTAATTAAGAAGATTTCTTCTCTGTCCAACCATCTTTAAAAGACCTCTTCTTGAGTGATGGTCCTTCTTATGAATCTTTAAATGTTCATTTAAATCGTTAATTCTAAAAGTAAGAACTGCAACCTGAACTTCAGGGGATCCAGTATCTCCTTCTTTTAACTGATAATCTTTAATAATTTCCGCTTTTTTAGTCTGATCAATCATTTTAAATTCTCCTTTTCTTCATTCACCTTTGCTGAGTTTTCGTCGGAGTTTCGAGAAACTAGGCCAAAGGCATATATACATTGACAACTAATCATAACACAACTATATATTATTTGTCTAGTGGTTTTTAAATTCCCTTAATAAGTATATCTTCAAAGTCTTCAGGCTTCATAGGTCTAGCAAAGTAAAAACCTTGGGCAACATCGCATCCCATGTTTTTCAATGTCTCTGCCTGTTCTTTTGTTTCAATTCCTTCTGCAACAGTCTCAAGGTTTAATTCTTTAGACATTCTTATAATGCTATTTATAATTTTTTTACCCTTCTGACTATCAAAGGTCTCAGATAAAAATTCTTTATCTATTTTAATTATATCTGCTGGCATATCTTTCAGAATGCTCAATGAAGAATATCCGCTGCCAAAATCATCTATTGATACATAAAAGCCCACAGATTTTAGTTCATTAATAATATGTATAATTCTTTCTGTACTGCGTTCTAAAGTCCCTTCTGTTATTTCAATTTCCAAGCAATTTGTGTTGACTTGATATTTTTCAGTAATTTCCTTAAGCTCTTTAACTAAATTATCCCTACCTAAAGTAACTCTTGAAATATTAACCGATATTCTAGGAATCTTTATCAGTCGTGACTTCTTCCATCTCTGAATCATCTTGCAGGTGGCTTCAAATATATGCATATCTAGTTTTTCAATAAAGCCATTTTCCTCAAATAATGGAATAAACAATAGAGGCGACAGCATACCCATATCAGGATGCTTCCATCTTACTAAAACCTCAGCACCTATAAGTAGTTCGTCTGCTAACAAATATTTGGGCTGCATACAGGTTATAAATTCTCCATGCTGCAATCCTGCTTCCATGCCTACGGTAATCTTCTTTTTAAGCTCCATATGCTTGTCCATCTCAGTTGTATACTCAGCTATAGGATTTCCAACTCTGCCTTTTATTGTTTTCTTAGCGATATTGGCATAATCCAACATTACAGATATGCCTTTTAATGGTTGCTGGATTACATAAACTCCTGTACTTAAGGTTAAATTATAATCTGGTCCCAATATACCCTGTACATCTTTCTTTAAAGGCCGGTCATCTGACAAAGATTTAAATATTTTTTCTTTATTGCTGGTCTTACTGATAAAAACAAAATTATCAGCGGATCTTCTGGCAGTCAGCATGGCTTCATCAGGGAGTATCATTTCTATATGCTCCGCAAGAACTTTTAACACTTCATTTCCTGCATCATATCCATATATATCATTAATATACTTAAAATTATTAACATCAATGCTCACAAGCATATATTCCTCAGGTTTTGCGTTATCAAGCAATGCTCTGGCATCAATCTTAAACTTAGCTAAAGAAGCCTTTCCTGTACTACTATCTATATATAATACTGCTTTAAGACGTCTATTACTTGCTACAATCACCATTAACACTATGGCAAAAAAGATAGTCAGTATGCCTAGCATCATCCAAGCATTGTCTTTTATTAGCTTTGAACAAGATGAAGATTCAAAGCATGGCAAAATAGTGATAAAGAATATCACTATAACCAAAAAAGCTATTGTACTTTTTATCCCACTTTTTATCATATGTCTCCACCACTACTTAGTTCTTCTATGATAATCCTTTGCCATAATACAATCGCTTGTAATCTGCTTAGATAGTTCCTCTACATTTGCAAATTTTTTCTCATTTCTTGTTTTTTCTAAAAATTCAACCCTGATAGTTTTACCATAAAGCTCTTTATTAAAATTGAAAATATGTGTTTCCACATTCTTTTTATAATCCCCAATGGTTGGTTTCACACCTACATTGGTCACACTTGGATATCTTGTACCGTTATATGTACAAAAAGTAACATATACCCCATTAGGCGGAGTAACCATATTTTCATCTATTATAAGGTTTGATGTTGGAAAGCCTATTGTTCTACCAATTTTATTTCCTATAACAACTTCACCGCCTATCGCATAATTTCTTCCCATATACTTCATGCACTGATCTACTTTTCCTTCTGCTATAAGATTTCTAATAAAGGTACTGCTTACCAAATTATCATCTATCTGAAAAGGTTCTAATACATGGATTCCGAAGCCTTTTTTGATGCCTTCATGCATTAAAATCTCTGGTGTACCTTCTGCTTTGTATCCAAACTTATAATTAAAACCGCAGTATGCCTGCTTCATTTTAAACTTTCCAATCAAAATGTTGTCTATAAAATCAATGGGTTTCATTAGACGTATATGCTCATCAAAAGGAATATTAAATAAATAGTCTACACCCAGATTTTCAATTATCCTAGCTTTTTCATCAAAATATAATATATTTTTGACTACTAACTCCCCTGAGTTAACATTCTTAGGATGATTTGAAAAAGTAAAGACTGCACTCCTTAAATTTGCTGCTTCAGCCGTTTTTACAGTTCTTGTAATAAGCGCTTGATGCCCCTTATGTACTCCATCAAAATTTCCCAAAGCAACAACAGTATTTTCTATATTCTTAATCTCGTCTAAACTATTAAAAATTATCATTTTTTACCCTCTGCCAAAAACTTTGTCTGCTTTAAATTCTTTAGTCTCTTCGTTAAAAAAAGCCACCCCAAGAAATATATCCTGCCCATCTCTGCGCATATAAGCATTGTATGCCTGTCTAAATTCATCTCTTATCTTAATGTGTGGCTGTCCATTCTTAAATTTGGGTTCTTTCTCTATAATTACCTGTTTATCACCAACATATCCACCATCACAAAACCATTTAACTCTATTTTCATTCAAAATTATCTTCCCAAAATTAACTAAAGGGAAATCTACATTTGTAATGTACTTATTAATATCGCTTGGTAATGCTCTTGCATATTGTACTATTCTTCCTGTCTCAAGGTTCCTTATATCTTCACCTTGTTTTAAAGCTTTTAATTCTTCTATACTGACAGAATTTTCTATAGGGAACTCTCCGCTTGCAGTTCTCGTAAGCCCACTCATAGATGCCCCACATTCTAAAGCCTCACCTATATCTCTACACATAGACCTTATATAGGTTCCTTTTGAACATGTTACTTCAAAACTAAACTTTCTTTCATTCAAAGAAAGCTGTAGTAATTTTATATCTTTAATATACACCTGCCTTGAAGCAATTTCAACTATTTCTCCAGCCCTGGCATATTCATATAGTTTACGTCCATTTACCTTAAGAGCTGAATATTTAGGAGGGGTCTGTGTAATTGTACCAGTAAATTTCTCCAAAACAGATTTTATGACATTTTTTGAAATCTTTCCATTTTCTATAAGCTGCTCAGTCTTTTTAATATCCTCTGAAACTGTCTTCCCCCATATATCAAGGGTGTCCGTTTCCACTCCTAATAAGATTTCACATGTATATTTTTTGAAGTCCAAATCCAGATATTCAGTAATCCTTGCAGCACTTCCTATGCAAACAGGTAAAACTCCCTCAGCCATAGGGTCAAGAGTCCCTGTATGCCCAATCCGCTTTATTCCCGTCAAACTTCTTATAACATTAACACAATCATGGGAAGTAAATCCCTTTGGCTTGTTAATATTAATAATTCCCTGCTTAATCATCAGCTAACCTTTCAGATACTCTTCTACTAACTTAATCATTGTTTTTTTAGTTTCTTCAAAGCTTTGATATACCGTGCATCCTGCTGCTCTCGCATGTCCGCCTCCATTAAGTTTCTGACTCATCTCAGCAACATTGACAAACTTCTTCGAACGCATGCTAACCTTACACTTACTTTCTTCAATTTCCTTAACAAATATAGAAACTTCAATACCTGAAATATTCCGTAAAGTCTCTATCATTCCCTCAGTTTCTTCCATTTTACCCTGAGTTTCTTCAAACATTTTCTGTGTAACCCCACAGATAGCCGCCTGCCCCTTAGCAAATACAACCAATTCCTGTAAAGCCTTTGTTTGTAACAAGAGTTTTTCTAATCTATTATTTTGATATAATTCAACACTTATTTCATTGTAATCAACACCATAATCACATAATTCTGCTGCAATTAAGTGCGTTTTTTTAGTTGTATTGGAATATTGAAAATTTCCTGTATCTGTAGTAATTGCAGCAAAAATAGCCGACCCAATTTCTTTATCGATCTGTATCGGCAATTCTTTGAGTAATTCATATATAATCTCGCCTGTAGCAGACGCCGTCGGATCAATATAATTAAAATCAGCAAAAGGTTCTGTTGTAACATGATGATCTATACATCCCTTTTGCTTGCCTTCAAAAAATTTCTGTTTTCTTTCCTTAAACCGATCTGCATCACCACAATCAATACATAAACAAATATCAGGATCTTCAATTACATGATTGTCATAGGTACAATAATCCTTGTCCAAAAATTGCAAAAAGGCAGCAATATCATCTTCAATAAGGATATGTGCCTGTTTGCCAAGTTTTCTGAGCGCTATACAGAGTGCTACAGAAGAGCCCAGAGTGTCGCCGTCCATATTTATATGGGTGAACAGCAACACACTCTTTGAAGCCATTAAAATCTCTGCTATCTCTTTTAATGTATTCTTGTTTTTATTCATCTTCTTCATCCGGTTCTTCTTCACTTTTATAGTTTTCGATCCCTAAACTTCCAATTATTTTTGAAATATGTCTACCGTATTCCAATGATGTGTCCATCTTAAAAATCAGATCTGGAACATGCCTCAACTTTATACTTCTACCAATTTCCCTTTTTATCAGGCCTTTTGCACTTTTAAAAGCAGCAAGGACATCTTCCTTCTCTTTCTGAGCCGTTTCTTCGTCTTTGCTGCTGCCTAGTACAGTAACATATACAGTAGCATAACTGCCATCAGAGGTAACCTCCACAGCAGATATGCTAACTAATCCTGATAATCTTGGGTCATTAATTTCTCTAAGAAGCAATTCTCCGATTAGTTTCTTGATTTCTTCACCGAGACGGCCTTGTCTATACCCTTTGCCCATCTATCAATTACCTTCCTATTTTCTTTCTACCTCTACCATATGGAAGCATTCAATAATGTCACCTTCCTTAAGGTCGTTGTAGTTTTCAAAACCAATACCACATTCAAAGCCATGTTGTACTTCTTTTGCATCATCCTTAAATCTCTTAAGAGATGAAATCTTGCCTTCGTGATAAACAATACCATCACGAACTAAACGTATTTCTGCATTTCTAATAACTTTACCTTCAAGTACGTAAGCTCCAGCAATAGTACCTACCCCAGGTACCTTAAATGTAGTTCTTACTTCTACTTTACCCAAAACTTCTTCTTTAAATTCAGGGTCAAGCATACCCTTCATAGCAGCTTCAACATCGTCTATAACATTATAAATTACTCTATATGTTCTAATTTCAATGCCTTCTCTATCTGCCATAGTAGATACAGCGGTACTAGGCCTTACATTAAATCCAATAATTACCGCTCCTGAAGTACCTGCTAACATAACATCTGATTCCGTTATAGTACCTACGCCAGAGTGTATAATTCTGACTCTTACATTTTCATTCTTAAGCTTTTCAAGTGAAGATTCTAACGCTCCAACAGAACCCTGAACGTCACCCTTGATAATTAGGTTAAGTTCTTTCGTTTCACCTTCCTGAATCTGTGAGAATAATTGTTCAAGTGTTGTGCTGGCATTTCTTGCAAGTACTTCTTCTCTAAGCTTAGATTTCCTTGTTTCTGCAATTTCTCGGGCATCTTTATCTTCTTTTACAGCATTAAATACATCGCCAGCTTCAGGAACATCTGTTAACCCTAAAATTTCAACTGCAGTAGCTGGACCAGCCTTCCTTATAGTATCACCCTTATAGTTAGTCATCAGTCTGATTCTACCACTGGAAGTACCAGCAACTACACTCATACCTGATTGTAGAGTTCCGTTTGTAACAAGTAGTGTTGCAACTGGGCCTTTAGCTTTATCAAGTCTTGCTTCAATAACAGAACCCATAGCAAGTCTGTTTGGATTTGCCTTAAGTTCCATAACTTCAGCCTGAAGTAATACCATCTCAAGTAAGTTCACAATTCCATCTCCTGATTTAGCTGAAACAGGAACTGCAATAGTATCTCCACCCCAAGTTTCTACAAGTATTCCATATTCTGTCAAATCCTGCATAACTTTGTCTGGGTTTGCACCTGGCTTATCAATTTTATTAATTGCAACAATAATAGGAACTCCTGCTGCCTTTGCATGGCTGATGGATTCAACTGTTTGTGGTTTAACACTATCATCGGCAGCAACTACTAGGATTGCTATATCTGCACCATGCGCACCTCTGGCTCTCATAGCCGTAAATGCTTCATGTCCTGGTGTATCAAGAAATACAATTTTTTGACCATTAATCATAACTTCTGATGCACCAATATGCTGTGTAATACCACCTGATTCAGATGCTGTAACATTAGTCTTTCTAATTGCATCAAGAAGTGATGTCTTACCATGGTCAACGTGGCCCATAACAGTGACAATCGGTGGTCTTGGTTTTAGATCTTCAGCCTTATCCTCAAACGTTTCAAGACCTTCTTCAACCACTTCTTCTTCAACTTTACCGATTACTACGTTTATGCCAAGCTCCTCAGCCAATACCATAACCGTATCCTCGTCAACATTTTGATTTATATTTGCCATGATGCCAAGTTTCATAAGCTTCATGATTACGATTGAAGTTGATATTTCAAGCTGCTCACAGAATCCAGCTACAGTAATTGGTACATTTATAACTTTTGTCCCTACTGGAAGTTCTTCCATACTTACTTCTGGCTCCTCTATTATCCTTGGCTTCTGTTGATGTTTCTTCGGTTTAGGTGCCTTTTCAAGAGATCTTGTTGTTTTTACCGCTGGTTTTGGTTTGTTACCTTTTTCTAGCTTTGCGAACTTATCTCTTTCTTTGTCTTTTTCTTTGTCTTCTCTCTTTATTGTAGGCTTTGAAACGATAGGTGCTGGAATATCCCCGCTTTTGTCATGCGGCCTGTCATTTTTCTGGAATGGCTTTCTTTCTCCGCCTCTGTTATCTCTTGAGTCATTGTCCCTATCTTTGTTATAATATGGTCTGTCACCTGCTGGTCTTGCAGGTCTGTCACCCGCTGGCCTTGCAGGTCTGTCGCCTGCTGGTCTTGCAGGTCTGTCGCCTGCTGGTCTTGCAGGTCTGTCACCTGCCGGTCTTGCAGGTCTGTCACCTACTGGTCTGCCATCATTATTTCTCTGATAATTTCCTCGTCCATTATCATTTCTAGTATCTCTTCTTTGTCCCTGATTATCATTTCTATTGTCTCTTCTCTGATAATCATTTCTCTGTCCGCTCTGTCTATTTCCTTCGGCTTTTGCCTGTTCTCTTCTCTCAGCTTCAGCTTTTCTTTTTTCCTCAGCTTTTTCTTTTTCAATTCTGTCAGCTTCAGGATCAAATTTCTTAATAATCTTTAGTCTTTGAGGACCTTCCTGTACTGGTTCTACTTTGATTGTTTCCTGCATTTTTTCTACTTTAACCTCATTATGTTTCACCTCTGGAGCCTTAATTGGTTCTGCTGGATGTTTTGCTTCCTTATCCTCAAATTCTTTAGGAACCACTGGCTTACCTATAGGTGGTTTGGATCTAGCTGCTTCTGTATCCTTTGGAACTGGCTTACCTACAGGTGGCTTTTGTACTGCAATATTTTTTTCCTGACTCTTAGCTGGTTGCGCCTTGGTATTTTTAGCTGCAGGGCTTACTGTAAGTTTTGCTGCTGCCTTAACTACTACTCTTGGCTCTTCCTCTACTTCTTCTTTTTCTATCTTTTTAGGAGCAGCTTTAACAATCTTTGTTTCAGCACTTGTCTTACTCCTATTTATTGTATTTTTCACTGAAATTGCATCAATATCAGATAGTCCGCTCATATGACTTTTTGCTTCAATCCCCATTGCATTGATTCTTTCCAGTAATTCCTTACTGTTCATGTTCAATTCTTTCGCTAGTTCGTGGATTTTTATTGTCATTAGAACACCTCCTTCTATATAGACTGATCTTCATCAATCTCCTTTAAAATTACGTTTGCAAAATTTTGATCAGTTATGCCAAAAACTCCCCTTCCTGTAGTTCCACAAGCCTGTGATAATTCATCACAAGTGCCATATATACGATATACAACTTTCCATTCAACTGCTGCATTGACAAGTTTTTTCATAGTATTCTCAGAAACATCACTTGCCAGAATTAAAAGTTTTAACTTTTTTTTACTCATAGACAAAAGGCATGTGTTATAGCCCATAATTAGATTTCTTGAGCGCTTAGCAAACCCTAAATAACTATCAATCTTTTTTCTCATATTTTTTTAATTCCTCAAACAACTTCTCCAGCTGTTCAGCATTTAATTCCATTTCCAGGTTTCTACCTATTGCTCTTCTCTTTTGTGCTTTTTCAAAACACTGAGTATCTGGGCATAAATAAACGCCTCTCCCTTTTGCTTTTCCTGTCAAATCAATAGAAACTTCTCCCTCAAAACCAGCAATTCTAATCAACTGGCTCTTTGACTTAGACTCCATACATCCAACACATCGTCTCATAGGTATTTTTTTAGTTTTCAAGGCATTCACCCCACTCTTTATTCTTCATCCTCGTATTCGTCCTGCATTACCTCAGGCTCATCATATTCGACAATTTCAACATTATCTGAAAAATACTGAGAATGGCTCTTAATATCTATCTTCCAGCCACAAAGTTTTGCTGCAAGCCTAACATTCTGTCCTTCTTTGCCAATTGCAAGAGATAATTGATAATCTGGAACGATAGCAACTGCAGTTTTTCCCTCTTCGTCAACAATAACTTTTTCTACCTTTGCTGGACTTAAAGCACTACTGATTAATTTTTCAGGATCTTCACTCCAATTTATAATGTCAATTTTTTCTCCAAATAATTCATCCACTATGACTTGAACACGGCTTCCTCTTGGTCCTACACATGCTCCTACTGGATCAACATTATCATCCAGTGCATACACAGCCATCTTAGTCCTAGATCCTGCTTCTCTTGAAATACTTTTTATTTCAACAACTCCATCTTCTATTTCTGGTACTTCCAATTCAAATAATCTCTTTACCAGTCCTGGATGTGATCTTGAAAGATAAACTTGAGGTCCCTTAGTAGTCTTTTTAACGTCCATAATGAAAACTTTAATTCTTCCATTAATTTCATAAGTTTCACCTGGCACTTGTTCTGTAGCTGCAAGAATCCCTTCAGTCTTACCCATATTAACAAAAATTGTATCATTACTTATTCTATGAATCTGTCCTGTAATAATTTCACCCTGTCTATTAATATAATCATCAAAAATCATTCCACGTTCAGCTTCTCTGATTCTTTGAACAACCACCTGCTTAGCTGTCTGTGCAGCAATTCTTCCAAAGTCTTTTGGTGTAACCTGATATTCAATGGCATCCCCAATTTTATATCTTGGATCTATTTCAAGAGCATCTTCTAAAGAAATCTCTATTAAATCTTCCCAAACTTCATCTACAACGTCCTTCTTCATAAAAACGTCTATGTCACCTGTTTCTCTGTCAATGTTTACTCTTACATTCTGAGATGTTCCATAGTTCTTTTTATATGCAGATACTAATGCAGATTCAATAGCTTCAACAAGGATATCTTTTGAAATTTGCTTTTCCTTTTCAAGCTCTTCAATGGCTTTTATAAATTCTCTGTTCATTTTCCTGCAAAACCTCCTTTTAAAAAATCACTGCCAACTTTGTTTTAGCTACTTTGTTCATAGGTATTTCCGTACGATTTATTTTTTCATCAATTATTACAAGATCTTCATCTATAATGCCCACAAGTTCTCCTGTAAGCATCTTTTTCCCGTCAATTGCCTGATATAAATTAACTTCCACCTGTTTCCCTGCATATCGAATAAAGTCTTTTTCCTTAAGCAATACTCTATCCATACCAGGCGATGAAACTTCAAGATAGTAATTTTGTTCTATAGGATCAGATTCATCAAGTTTTTCACTTAAAAATCTACTTACTAGTTCACAATCATCTGTACTAATATATTCTTCCTCAGATCCTTCTACCTTATCAATATAAACTCTTAAAAACCACTCTTTCGCTTCCTTTACAAATTCTACATTATAAAGTTCCAGACCGTTTTCATTCAATAATGGATTTAAAAGTTCCTCAACTAAGTCTTTTATTTTTACCTTAGCCATCTCGTTCCTTTCATATTCTTTCCTAATATTACTTTTTTAATTGTATGACTACAAAAGTAGAAGAGTGGACAATGCCCACTCTTCTAAAAAATAAGTCTAAAATTAACAACTTCTCTAAGAATAACATAAAAGGCTTGCAAACGCAAGCCTTTTATTAACATAATATCCTTACATACTCAAAATAGATAATGCTCTGTGAGCATCACTTACCTTCATTATCATAGGTGCAACTCCATGATTTGAATATCCATACATATAAGAAACATTTATACCTGTAGCAGCAAGTTTTCTTAGTACTTCATATAAAGCACCTGGCGTATCTGGTGTTTCAACACATAATACCTCCACTAAGTTTACAGAGAAATCTCGTTCTTTAAGTACATCAACTGCCTTTTGATAATCATCAACTATCATTCTTGCAATACCAAACTCTGTTGCTTCAGCTATGCTTATGGCTGAAATGTTTATGTTATTTTCGCCTAGGATTTCTGTCATTTCTTCTAATCTTCCCGCTTCATTCTGCAAAAATACCGTCACCTGTTTTATAATTTTCATATGCCTATACTGCCCTCCACTCTTAAATATGACGTCTGTCAATTACTCTCTTGGCTTTTCCTTCACTTCTTTCAATGGTTTTATGCTCAGCAAGAGTTACCTTTACACCTATACGAAGTACGCTATTTAATTTATGCTTAATAGAATTTGTAATTCTTTCAAGTTCGCCCATTTCGTCAGGAATATACCTCTCATCAAGCTCAACCTTTACTTCTATTGTATCCATAGTTCCCTGGCGGTCAACTATAATTACATAATTTGCTGAAACTTCTGGTACTTCAAGAAGTACACTTTCAACTTGTGAAGGGAATACATTTACTCCTCTGATTATAAGCATATCATCACTTCTGCCCAATATTTTTCCCATCCTCGCATTTGTCCTGCCACATTCACAAACTTCATGGGTAATACTGCTTAAATCACGTGTTCTATATCTTAATAGAGGCATAGCTTCCTTTGTTAAATGGGTGAAAACAAGTTCTCCTACCGTACCATCAGCTACAGTTCCAAGTGTATCTGGATTTAATATTTCAGGATAGAAATGATCTTCTGCAACATGCAGACCATTCTGCTCATTGCAGCTCATGGCTACACCTGGTCCCATAATTTCACTAAGTCCATATATATCATATGCAGTTAATCCAAGTCCCTCCTCAATTTTCTTTCTCATTTCATTGCTCCATGGTTCTGCACCAAAAATACCTATTCTAAGAGAAAGCTCCTCAGGTTTAATACCTGCTTCTTCTAATGATTCTGCCAAAAACATCGCATAGGAAGGTGTACAGGCAAGTATAGTAGACTTAAAATCTTTCATAAGTGTAAGTTGATTTCTAGTGTTTCCCCCTGAAATAGGAATAACACCTGCCCCAAGTTTTGTTGCTCCATCATGAAGCCCAAGACCACCAGTAAACAATCCATACCCATATGCAATCTGTATCACGTCTTTATTGGTTCCACCTGCACAACAGATAGATCTTGCCACACACTCTGAGAAATTATCTAAATCTTTTCTAGTATAGGGAACAGCTGTAGGTTTTCCTGTAGTTCCTGAAGATGCATGAAGCCTGACAAATTGACTTTCAGGTGCAGCACAAAGTCCAAAGGGATAATTATCTCTTAAATCTTTTTTCGTTGTGAATGGTAACTTTACGATATCATCAATAGCTTTTATGTCTCCAGGCTCTACTCCAAGTTCCTGCATCTTTTTTCTATAAAATTCAACATTTTGATAAACCCTTGCAACGGTATCTCTTAATCTTCGGCTCTGTACCTCACGTCTTTGTTCAACGTCCATGCATTCAGCAGTTTCATTCCAAATCATTTTTCTAATTCTCCTTTTCATTCTTGTATCTTACTTTTATCTTTAAAGTCAATACCCCTGCTATTTTCCAAATTAAAACAACAAAAAAGACTTTCCTTCTCCTAAGAGACGGAAAGTCCGCGGTACCACTCTTATTGCCTGCAAAGGCCACTCAGGACAAACATCCTTATCTCTGTTACGGGAGATCCCGTGCACACCTACTGTCTGAAAATCAGCTTGTTCAGCATGCCAGCTCAAGGGGGAACTTCAATTACAGTCTCATCATCGGCTTCCAGCTATACCGACTCTCTGAAGGTGAATACAATAATTTACTTTACCCTATCATCGCATTTGTATGTTCTTTTATTTCATTTCACTAATATTAACCTGTTTTTTTGTATTTGTCAACAGTTTTATTGCTTAAATACTTTTAATTACGTCTACACCGTTTTCCTCTAGTAAATTTTCAGCTTTAGCTATATCATCTACCTTAAGCACAAAGTATTGATCTTCATTTTTTCTAACAACAAAAGAGTAAATGTAATCAATATTTATATCATTTTCACCAAGCAGTTTAAAAATAGCAGTCAAACTACCTCTTTTATCTTCGGGATTTATGGTTAATATATCACTTTTTTTAGCTACAATACCCCTTTCTGCCAAGCATTTAACTGCTTTTTCAGGATCGTCAACCACCGTTCTCAAAATGCCATATTCTGTAGTATCAGAAACCGATATAGCTCTTACATCAATTTCTGCTTCACAAAATGTCTCAGTTATTTCCGCTAAGGCTCCTTTTTCATTAGGAATTAAAATAGATAATTGTTTAATAGCCATTTACTTTATCCCCTCTTTTCTCAAATCAATAACTCTTTTAGCTTTTCCTTCAAATCTCTCAAGTGTTCTAGGCTGTACAAGTGTTACTTTAGCATCCAGTCCAAGAACTGTTTTTAATCTGTTTTTAATTACTTTATTCAAGCTTTCTAATTTTCCAAAGGAATCCAAGAAATCAGCATCTGACAATTCAACAATAACTTCAATTCTATCAAGATAACCTTTTTTAAATACTTTGATTTGATAATGTGGGCCGATTCCCTGTGTACTAATCAGCACTTCCTCTATCTGTGATGGAAATACATTTACGCCGCCAAGTATAAGCATATCGTCAGACCTTCCCTGAATTTTGGACATTCTGACCGTAGTTCTTCCACACTGGCACTTTTCATAACTGAGCGAAGTAATATCCTTTGTTCTATATCTTATAATAGGCAGCCCTTCTTTACTTATTGTTGTAATAACCAGCTCTCCCACTTTACCTTCACCTAAAACTTCTCCAGTTTCAGGATTAATAATCTCTGGTATAAAATGATCCTCGTTAATATGCATCCCACAAAGTGCCTGGCATTCCCCTGCCACTCCTGGTCCTATCAGTTCACTCATACCATAGTTTTCAGTAGCAAATAACCCCCATGTATCATTCAGTTCTTTTCTCATCGCCTCAGTGGAACCTTCTCCACCAAATAAGCCCCATTTTAAATGCAGATCCTTTGCAGGGTCTATACCCATTTCTTTTGCTATTTCTGCCATATGAAGTGCATAAGAAGGCGTACTTATCAGTGCTGTAGTTTCCATGTCCTGCATCATCATAATCTGTTTTTTAGTATTTCCACTGGACATGGGGATAACTGCAGCTCCAACTTCTTCAAGTCCTTGGTTCAGGCCTAATGCCCCTGTAAACAATCCATACCCAAAAGATATCTGAGCTGTATCTCCTGCGGTAACACCCGCCATAGAAACAATTCTTGCCACCATCTCTCTCCACATGACTAAATCATTTCTTGTATATCCTACTACAGTTGGTTTTCCTGTAGTACCAGAAGATGCATGGAATCTGACCAATTCATTCCTTGGTACTGAAAATAGTCCACAAGGATATGTCTCTCTAAAATCAGCCTTCACTGTAAAGGGCAGCTTCTTTAAATCTTCTAGGGTTTTTATATCACTTGGAAGAATACCCCTTTCATCAAATTTAGCCTTATAATGCGGAACCTTATTATAAACACGCTCTACAGTGGCTTTTAATCTTTGTAACTGTATTTCTCTAAACTGTTCCCGTTCAAAAGTTTCTTCTTTACTCCAAATTTTTGTTTGCACCATTTTTACTTCCTCCTACATTTCCTACTATTCTACATTTCTAAATGTGCATTGTATTAATTTTATCAGATAATCTTACAAATTTCCACCCGTTCTTTGTGAATATCAACAAAAATGCAGTAATATTACATTTTACATAACATTACTGCATTATATAGTTAAAATAAACATAATTGGTCTGATTCAGGAAGACCTTTTAACACACCATGATTACGTAGGGCTTCTATAGCTGTTTTATTGGCTTTAGCACGTTCCCTGATTTCTTCTATTGTCTCAAATGGCTGTATTTCATATTCTTCTACAATAGCTTTAGCAGCACTTTCTCCCACTCCCCCCAAAGCGACAAACGGCAGTAAAACTTTTCCATCTTTTGCATAGAACTTAGTTGCATGTGATATACCCAGCTGTGCCTCCATAAATTCATAACCTCGGGCATACATTTCATAGGCTACTTCCAGAACAATTACTTCATCGTCTTCTTTCTTCGTAGCATTTTTTCCTTTAGCCAGAATTCCATCCATTTTTTCTAGAACTGCTACTGATCCTTTTAAAATTGTATCCGCATCAAATTCACTAACTTTAGTTGTAAAATATGTTGCATAGAATTCTACAGGATAATAAACCTTAAAATACGCAATTCTATAAGACATCATTACATAAGCTACTGCATGGGCTCTTGGGAACATATACTTGATTCTCCTGCAGGATTCAATATACCATTCTGGTACATCATGCTCCTCCATTAAAGCTACATCCTCGTCAGTTACCCCTTTACCCTTTCTAACTTTTTCCATTATAGTAAAAGCACTCTTCTTCGGAAGCCCTTTTAAAATTAAATAGTTCATAATGTCATCTCTGGTAGAAATTGCATCTTTAATAGTAGTCTGCCCTGATTTAATCCATTCCTGGGCGTTATTAATCCATACATCCGTACCATGAGAGAATCCTGAAATTCGTACATAATCTGCAAATCTGGTTGGATGAGTATCATCCAGCATCTGTCTTGTAAACTTAGTTCCAAATTCAGGTATTCCATAGCTTCCATGAACAAATCTATAATCCGGTTCCTTGATATCAAGTCCTTCTATTCCATTAAATATACTATTTACCCTTGCATCCGATAGTGGCACTTGTGTTAACGGGTCCAGACCAGTCATATCTTGAAGATGCCTAATCATGGACGGAACATCGTGTCCAAGTATATCAAGTTTTAAAAGGTTTTGGTCAATGGAGTGATAATCAAAATGTGTAGTGATGAAATCTGAGTTCACATCATTAGCTGGATGCTGAACAGGGCAGAATTCATAAATTTCATGATCATCCGGTACTATAATAATACCACCTGGATGCTGACCTGTAGTTCTTCTTACACCTGTACAACATTCCGCCAAACGTTCTACCTCATATTTATTGACAGGAATCTGTCGTTCCTCAAAATACTTCATTACAAACCCATATGCTGTTTTTGTTGCAACCGTACCTATAGTACCTGCTTTGAATACATTCTTTGCACCAAAAATTTCATCAACATATCTATGGGCAACAGGCTGATATTCACCAGCGAAGTTAAGGTCAATATCCGGTTCCTTATCTGCCTCAAATCCCAAGAAAGTCTGAAATGGTATGGTAAATCCGTCTTTTTTCAATCTGGTACCACACTTAGGGCAATCTTTATCCTCCATATCTACACCACAATCATATTCTTTGTTGTCGCCCCATTCCAGATACTTGCAGTTAGGGCATATGTAATGTGGCGGCAACGGATTTACTTCTGTAATCCCCGCCATTGTAGCCGCAAAGGAAGATCCAACGGATCCTCTGGACCCAACTAAATACCCATCACTTAAAGACTTCTGTACAAGCATTTCCGCGGCAATATACATTACTGCATAGCCTTCACGAATAATTGGCACAAGTTCAGCATCAAGTCTGTCTTGAATTTCAGTTGGCAATGGATTTCCATAAATACTCCATGCACGTTCATAGCACTTAGTTTTTAAAGTCTCTTCGGCATTAGCAATTTTGGGTGGGTATTTTTCTTTTGGAACTGGTCTGATAACATCAATCATGTCTGCAATCAAGTTTGTATTGTCAATTACCACCCTTTCCGCCATTTTTCTTCCTAGATATTCAAATTCTTCAAGCATTTCTTGTGTAGTTCTTAAATACAGTCCCTGCCCGCCACCATCTTTATATCCCTGGCCAGCCATAAGTATATTTCTATATAACGCTGCCTCTGGTTCAGAATAATGGGCATCTGTTGTTGCTACTACAGGCTTATTATATTTTTCCCCTAAAGCAATAATCTGTCTGTTTAAATCTTTAAGTCCCTCTTTATCTTTAATTACGCCTTTGTCTATAAGGAATTGGTTATTTATAATGGGCTGTATTTCAAGATAATCATAATAATTGACTAAGTATTCTATTTCATCCTCACTCTTTTTTTCAAGAACTGCTCTAAATACTTCTCCCGCTTCGCAGGCAGCACCTATAATCAACCCTTCTCTATGAGCCGTTAAGACTGATTTAGGAATTCTAGGTCTTTTATAGAAATAGTCCAGATGGGAAATAGATACTAATTTATATAAGTTTTTTAATCCCTCCTGGGTTCTAGCTAAAATGATTATATGATTGGTTGGTTTTTTCTTGTATTCTATAGTCCCATCCGAATTTATACAGCCTCTGTCATCAAAAACATATCCCTCCATACCATATATTATTTTCATCTCTGAACCTTTACTTAAAGAATGAGATGCTTCAGGAAATCCCTGTACTACACCATGGTCTGTAAGCGCCATCGCACTGTGCCCCCATCCTTCATGCATCTTGACCATATCCTTAACTTCATTGAGTCCATCCATGGCACTCATTTTAGAATGAGCATGAAGTTCAACTCTCTTTCTCTCACAGTTGTCCTTTCTCTTCTTAATTTGGCCTTTTTCAATATCTCGAGCCATTACGACAACTATATTTTCATAAGTATCCCACTCAGCATTACCTCTGATTTTAACAAAATCCCCATTCTTTAAATGTTCGTCAATTTCATTCCACTTATTTTCAGATGTAAATGCTTTAATACAAAGTGATGTAGTTTGATCTGTTATCAACAAAGTAACTAACTTCTTCTCATTTTTAATCGTCCTATTATCTTTTCTGAAAAGTATACCTTCTACCGTTACCTGACCACTATCCTGTGAGACGCTTGACAGCTTCACTGGCATAGTATTAATTGAATCCCCAAGAATTTTATTTCCTACAACTGGTTCTTCTTTTCTTCGTTTCTTCCATTTATTACCGTTACTACCATTTGCATTACTATCTCCAGAAAAGCTACTGCCATTATTTGAATTTGCCGATGCCGCAGGCCTTGACGCTGCAAGACTTGCTGCTTTCTTCTGTTCTTCCTGTACCTGTTTTTCTTCCAATTCTTGCATTGTTTTTTTCTGCTTCGCAAGTTTTTGATACTCATCTTTGTGATTCTCAAAAACAACCTTAACCTCTATGTCAAAATCCCTCTTTAATATTCGTTCGAATAACTGGGATACACTGTCATTAAGGTCCTTTACAACCACTGCTCCCAATGCATATACCGTCAATACTCCATCTTTTATAACTGAATCTTCCGGAAAAATAGTTTTTGTACTCCTTGCATACTCACCATTAACCTCATCAATCATATGTTCAATACAGAGTTTTATAATTTCATCTGTTGTTTGAATCAGATTTTTATACTTAAAAAGAAGTTTAACGTCTTTTAATCCTTGTATCTGATTTATTACTACTGCTTTTATTTTTTCTACATCTTCAAAGGGCATAACAAAATTGAGCTCGATATCTAATGAAAGTGTTGCACTTTCCTGTGACATCTGAGCTCTTCCTAGCGAAAATTTATAACTGTCTCTTGGATGTTGTCCAAGCTTACTCCAATTTATAATCCCTTCTATCAAATTTATCATTATGTAATGTTTTCCTCGTTCATAATTTTATTTTTATTATTCAGGTGCTAAAAAGCAACCTTATATATTATAAACCGAATCCCGCCTTTTGTATACCTTGTTTTGTTTCATCCTCTATAGAGAAACAGCATCAAAAGTTGTGGATAACTCAGTTTCAATAATCAGTTAATTACTGTGCTTCACCAATTTCAAGGCATTCCAGGTTTCTATTTATCCACATAGGCACTGGGATAAAATTGTATACAATTTTATCCCAGTGTGTGGAAAAGTAACCAAACGTTTAAAATCTAGGCTGTCCTGGGCTGTGGAAAAAAGACTGTGCTTTTTCTCTCCACGCCAGTTCATCCACATCATTGGTATCATCAAGCTCTATACCATGTTCTACTTTTTCATGTGTATGCGGTTTTACTGTTACAAAAGTAACATATCCTTCTGCTCTTACTTCATCTGTAACTTCAGAGATAAGTGCGACTCGCAAGGTAAGACTTGTCCTTCCAACCCTTACTAAAGTGCTGCAATAGCTTATTATTTCTCCTGGCTCTACCGATTTACTAAAACTGAATTGGTGAGTATTTCTGTAAAACAATCCGTGTCTTTCACCATATTCAAGTGCTGCTGCGATGAAAGCAGCTTCTACCATCCACTCTATACCTCTTCCTGCATACAAATTTTCATGGTGATTCAAATCTTCCATTTTAACCATATGTGTTGCTTTATATGTTTTCATTATTCTTTTCCTCCGAAATTTAGTCTACCTAACAATTACTTATCAAGTTCACCAGTTCTTCAACAATCATACTTTCAGAAACAGTTTTAACTATTTCACCTTTTGCAAACAGAACCCCTCTTCCATCACCGCCTGCCACTCCAAAATCAGCTTCTTTGGCTTCTCCTGGTCCATTTACTACACACCCCATAACTGCTACCGTTATCGGTGGTAATCCTTTTGCTTCCCTCAGAGGCTCTATTTTCTTAACGGCTTCTTCAATCTGCAGAGCAATTGTCTCCAAATTCACTTTAGTTCGACCACAAGTTGGACAAGAAATAAGATTTATGCCAGAAGGCCTTATCCCAATAGACCTTAATATATCTCTTGCAAAAAATACCTCTTTCACTGGATCACCAGTTAAAGATACTCTCATAGTATCTCCAATTCCAGCCAGCAAAAGTCCACCAATCCCAATTGCTGATTTTAGTTTTCCGCTATTTACAGTTCCAGATTCAGTTATCCCTATATGTAGCGGGTGCTGTGTATGCTCAAATATCAGCTTATGCGCTTCATAGTTAAGCCTTACATCGGAAGATTTAAGTGAAATAACAATGTCATCAAAATCCATGTCTTCTAGCAATTTAACGTTGCGTAAAGCGCTTTCTGCAAGACCCTCTGCAGTTACACCTCCATTTTTTTCCACAATATCCTTTTCAAGTGAACCAGAATTAACTCCCACCCGAATTGGTATATTTCTTTCTTTTGCAGCCTCCACCACAGCTTTTATGCGGTCAACACTTCCTATATTTCCTGGATTTATCCTTACTTTATCCGCTCCATTTTTTATAGCTGCTATAGCAAGTCTATAGTCAAAATGTATATCTGCTACAAGTGGAACTTCTACATTCTTTTTTATTTGCGAAAATGCCTCTGCTGCCTCCATGTCAGGAACCGCCAATCTGACAATCTCACAGCCAGCTTCTGCTAAGGCTTTTATCTGCTCTGTCACATTCTTTACATCTCTCGTATCCACATTAGTCATTGACTGAATAGATATGGGAGCACTGCCACCAATTATTACATTACCACATCTTACACTTTTTTTCATAACTCCTCCATATAAAAAATGTGGCTTCGCCACTCCGTTAGGGAACCCCATGGTTCCCTTCGGCGCTCATTTTATTCGCTGAACACCCTCCTTTATGGGCAAAGAGGCTTCCGCCCCTCTGCACTTCCTTTTTAATATAATAGGAAAATCTATCGATATTTCCTATTATATTAAAAAGCAGAGAAAATTTTCCTCTGCCTCTGTCTTACCGCTTTTATTTCAAAATAAATCTACCAATATCCTGCCATGTTACATATATCATGAGAGCAAACAATAGCATAATTCCTACAAAATGTACTTTGGCTTCTATTTCATCTGTAATAGCCCTTCCTGTAACCTTACGAATAATTAAAAATACCATACGCCCACCATCAAGGGCTGGGAACGGAAGCATATTCACAATAGCCAGATTCAAACTTATTAATGCTGCCAGATTTGCTACATATATAAATCCGTATTTCACGGAGTCGCTTACTGCCACAGTTATACCTATTGGGCCTGTAAGTTCCTTCGTAGAAACCTCTCCAGTCACAAGCTGTCCTATTACCTCAACCATTTTAACAGTCATAACCCACGTAGATTCTGCACCCTTAACCAGTGCTGTAAATGGATTTCTTGAAACCTCAGGCAGTATACCTACAATCTTCCTTCCAGTCCCTTCTTCTTCAGCTAAATCCATAGTGAAACTTATATCCTTGCCATCTCTATCTACAACAATTTGTACCTTTTCACTTTTCTGATCTGAAATAGCTGTGGTTATATCATTCCAGCTTTTAATTTCCTGCTGCTGAATACTAATAATCTTATCTCCTGAAAGAATGCCTGCTTCTTTAGCAGGACTTACATCACTGAATCCGTTAATAGTAGTAGTAGGTATCCCAATATAAAGCACGATTCCCGCAAGGACAACAATAGCAAGAACAAGATTCATAAAAGAACCCGCCACTATAATAATGGCTTTTGCCCAAAGAGGCCTTTTGCCAAAAGATCGTTCATCCTCGGATTCATCATCTTCTCCCTCCATGGCACAAAACCCGCCGATGGGAAAGAGTCTCACTGAATACTGGGTTTCGCCTTTCATTTTCTTAAGTAGCACAGGGCCCATCCCTACTGAAAATTCATTTACCTTAACACCTACAGATTTTGCTGCGATAAAATGTCCACCTTCATGGACAAGTACCAATATGCAGAACATAATTAATGCATAAATAATTGTCATAATAATTCCCCCTATTTTAACAGCTCATATACCATACTTCTAGCTGCCTTATCTGCCTCTAAAATATCATCCAACCCCAAATTATATGTTGGCACATGTGCGTTCAGTATTCTTTCTATAGTATTCTGAATATCTATAAATTTAATCTTCTTTTCTAAAAATAGTTGAACTAGCGCTTCATTTGCCCCATTCATGGCAGCAGGATAAGTTCCGCCTTTTTCTGCCACTTCATAGGCTGAAGCTATGGTTTTAAACACTTTCAAATCCGGTTTTTCAAAAGTTAAATTTGAGCCTAACCCAAATAAATCCAATGGCTCAAAAGTATTTTCCATTCTATCAGGATAACCAAAAGCATAACTGATTGGTACTCTCATATCGGGAGCTCCCAGCTGGGCTATAATAGAATTGTCAACATACTCCACCATAGAATGCACTACACTTTGAGGATGTACTGCAATTTGTATTTTAGCTACAGGAACATTAAATAGCCATTTCGCTTCTATAACCTCAAGCCCTTTATTCATCATGGTGGCTGAATCTATGGTTATTTTATTTCCCATATTCCAGTTCGGATGTTTTAAAGCCTGCTCTAAAGTAACATTTTCAAGTTGTTCCAAGGTATAACCTCTAAAAGGTCCTCCTGAAGCAGTTAAATAAATTTTTTTTAACTGCTCATGTTTATTTCCCTCAAGGCACTGAAAAATCGCACTATGTTCACTATCTACAGGCAGCATTTTAACATTATTTTTTGCCACCTGTTTCATAACTATCTCTCCACCTGCCACAAGTGTCTCTTTATTAGCTAAAGCTATATCTCTGCCTTTGCATACAGCATGATATGTAGGCACCAGACCCATCATTCCCACAAGAGAATTAAGTAAAAGATCATATTGTGACTCGGCGGCCATAATAAGTCCTTTCATGCCATGCATTACTTCTATATCACAATATTTTTTGCTTAATTGTAATGCATCCTCTTCTTTATCAACCACAACCATTTCTGGTCTAAATTTTTCAATCTGAGCACAAAGCATTTCTATATTCCTTGCACATGAAAGCACCGTAACCTTCAATTGGCCACGGTTTCTGTCAATTATATCTAATGCCTGAGTTCCTATAGATCCAGTACTTCCTAAAATTGCAATTTTCTTCATTATCTATCCTCTATAAAACTAATGAAATATAATAATAAATCATTGGTGCAGTGAACAATACACTATCAAATCGATCAAGTATACCACCATGCCCTGGTATTAAATTGCCATAATCTTTTATACCCATTTTTCTCTTAAATATAGATGCTGTTAAATCACCAAACTGTGAAACAACACCTCCCAGAACTCCTATAATGATACAGTGTATCAGCAGTCTCGGAATCATTATATAACCAAATAACCCACATAAGATTACACTTCCTAAAATTCCACCTATAGAACCCTCTATGGTCTTCTTAGGACTAATTGTAGGGCAAAGCTTGTGTTTTCCAAAGGCATATCCCGTAAAATAGGCCATTACATCTGTCCCAAAGGCAGTTAGAAATATAAGCCATACGAGAATGCCATATTCTCCAGTCTGCTCCACTAAAGTAACATGGAAGGAGAAAAATACTACATAGAATACTCCTGTAATAGTCGCCATTGCATCTTCAAGTTTTCTTTCTTCAATCTTAAATAAATATAAAAGACTTAAAAGAACTGCCCCAAAGAACCATAACATATACCACCTAAATTCTGCTGTAAATAAATTCACCCCATATAATGCTAAAGCACTAATGTATGCTACGGTATAAGCAGGCTTAATTTCCATAGCTTCAAATCCATTAAAAAATTCCCTGACACCCATAACGCCTATAGCAAAACAGGTAAGCATAAGAACTTTACCCCCTAAAAATATCAATATACCAAACGGCAGCATTATTAATCCCGATAATACTCTTGTTTTCACACTCTACCTCCCGCCAAAGCGTCTTTTTCTGCTTTGGTATTCTTCTATACATTTTTCGTATACTTCTGGTGAAAAATCTGGCCAGAGTACATCTGTATATACAAATTCACTATATGCAATCTGCCAAAGCAGATAATTGGATAACCTCTTTTCTCCACTGGTTCTGATTACCAGATCAGGATCAGGTATGTTGTTAAAAAGTTCTCCTGTATATAAATGGTGGCTAATAGTATCCTCTGTGATATCCTGAGGTTCCATTATACCTGCCTTTATTTTCTCTCCAATTAAAGTTACCGCCTTTGTTATTTCATCTCGGCTGCCATAATTTAATGCAATATTAAATTGTAGACCCGTATTGTTTTCTGTTGTTTTTAAAGCTTTATTTAATCTATCCACAGATTCCTTTGGTAATTTTGAATAATCTCCTAATATCTTTACTTTA
Organism: uncultured Aminipila sp.; assembly: GCA_963524205.1. Classification (GTDB taxonomy): domain Bacteria; phylum Bacillota; class Clostridia; order Peptostreptococcales; family Anaerovoracaceae; genus Aminipila. The sequence goes on along the minus strand of CAURED010000014.1, from coordinate 75,374 downwards.
ACATTGTTTTTATGAAGTTCTTTAAGTTCTTTGTCTACATAAATTACAATAAGCCTAAATATGCCACTTACTTCCTCTACAGAACGTTTCCAATTTTCTGTAGAAAATGCATAAACTGTAAGATATTCTACTCCAAGAGTCGAAGATCTTTTTACAATTTCTTTCATTGCCTTCATGCCTGCGTTGTGGCCTGCCATTCTTGACACACTATTTTTTTCGGACCATCTGCCGTTACCATCCATAACTATAGCAACATGTTTAGGTATTCTATCCATATCCAACATATAATTATTCCTTTTCTTTAAAAACGGATATGGCTGACATCAGCCATATCCGCCATAAATTCATATTAAACTTCTAAGATTTCCTTTTCCTTTGCAGCAATTATGTCATCTATATCCTTGGTTACCTTGTCAATCTTTTTCTGAATCTGGTCCAGCTGCTTCTTTAAGTCGTCTTCTGTAAGCTCTCCTGCCTTTTCCTGCTTCTTAAGCTCATCATTAGCATCTCTTCTTTCATTTCTTACAGCAACCTTTGCATCTTCTCCATATTTCTTTACAGATTTAGAAATTTCTTTTCTTCTTTCTTCTGTAAGCTGTGGTACAGTTAATCTTACTGTCTTTCCATCATTAGATGGTGCCATACCAAGATTTGCAATATTTATAGCTTTTTCAATATCTGAAATTGATTTTGGATCGAAAGGTGCAATTAATAAAGTTCTTGGTTCTGGAGCAGAGATATTTGCTAAATTCTTAAGCGGTGTTGGGCTTCCGTAATACTCCACCATAACCTTGTCTAACAAGGCTGGGTTAGCTCTTCCTGCTCTAACTGTGTTTAATTCTTCCTTTAGAACTGAAATAGTTTTAGACATTTTCTGTTCTAGGGTTTCCTGCACATTCATACTCATAAGTAATTCTCCTCCTACACTCTTTTAAACTTTACTTTACAATCGTGCCTATTTTTTCACCATTTATGGCTTTTAACATGTTTCCCTTTTCTGCCACTCCGAATACATGAATTGCAATATTGTTTTCCATGCATAGTGTAGCAGCTGTAATATCCATAACTCCAAGTTGTTTTTCAATCACTTCCTTGTGAGTTAACTGTTCATATTTTACTGCGTTTGGGTCTTTCTCTGGATCTGCAGAATATACAGCATCAACCTTTTTAGCTAAAAGAATAACGTCTGCATTTATCTCAACAGCTCTTAAAGCTGACGTGGTATCTGTTGAAAAGAAAGGACTTCCCGTTCCTGTTCCAAAGATAACAACATTATTTTCTTCTAGATTTTTAATTGCTTTTTTTCTATTATACGGTTCAGCAATTTGCGTCATAGTAATAGCTGTTTGTACAATTGTAGGCAGTCCCTGCTTTTCAAAAGCATCCTGAAGTGCCATTGCGTTCATAGTAGTTGCAAGCATACCCATGTAATCAGCAGTAGCTCTGTCAATGCTCTGACCTGTTCTGCCTCTCCAGAAATTTCCACCCCCGACTACAATAGCAACTTGAACTCCCAAGTCGTGAATTTCCTTAACCTGTGCTGCAACACCTAAAAGCATTTCATCACTTATACCAAACTTGTCTGGTCCCGCAAGTGCTTCACCACTAACTTTTAAAAGAACTCTTTTATATTTAGGCTCCATATTTTTCTCCTTGTATAAAAATTAAGGATACCTTACCGATATCCTCAACATTATACCATAAACTATTTTATGGTTCACCTATTTTAAGAATTTTTTTATTAAACAATTACCATAAACTTTTCCGATATCCTCAACAATACTGCCATCCAAGCTTCCATCTTTTGCCATATTTCTTAAAATCTGCATAGACTTATCATGGGGAAATCCCTTTTTATATGGACGTTCTTCAGTTAGAGCCTGATAAATATCCAGACAGGCCATCAGACGCTCATTAAATCCTAGCTCGTCCGCAGTTTTTCCAAAAGGGTACCCTTTCCCATTTAACTTTTCATGATGATGAGCAGCCCATTTTGTTATATCCTCAAAGCCCTTAACTTTTCTTAAAATGTCATATGTATAATACGCATGATTCTGAATATGTTTGTATTCCTGTTCTGTAAGCTTGTCCGGCTTTTCCAGAATGTCTTTATCAACAACTAATTTACCAATATCGTGGACTGCTCCAGTGAAAAACATTTTTGCCACAGCCATATCATCATAGCCATAATATTTTGCCATATAAGCAGCCTTTTCTGCTATACCCAAAGAATGTTTTCTGGTGAATTTAGATTTATAATCTATTATGTTTCCAAAAATTTCAGCAAAGTCTTTTATTTCTTTTTCAGAATAATCCCTCTCAGTATTTTTAATAGATCGGCCTAAAAGTCCCTCTATTTGCTCATCTTTCAAATTTACTACTTCCTTATAGCTTATTGCTCCAAAAAATGTATCCACACATTTTTCTGAAAAAAGGATACTTTTATTTTCAGCGATAAAGTCCATAAGTTTCTCGTATTTCCGCTTATTGATAAGGCTTAAATCCCAATTGGCATCTATCTGGTCTGCCATATGTATAAGCTGGGCGAACAAAGGCGTCTCATCTGCTGTTTTTCCAAAAGGACCACTTCCGTCTGCATTTTCATGATGATATAAAATAGCATTTTGAGCTTCCTTGCAAAGAGGAAGTTTTTTCATATTTCTTTCACCCATCATGCAATGTGCGCCTTTATTAAAATATTGCTTTTCTTCGTAAATATTAATCCCTTTAATATATTCAGCCTGAATATACTCAGTCAATGCATTGTCATGTAAAACAGCACATGCCCCCAAATCAATTAATTGCGTCTCTGGTAAGTTCAAATATTTTCCCATTAGTATACATAAATATGCCACACGTTTTCCATGATGAGTAGTAACCCCCAGCATCTCGTGTTCTACACAATCCAAAGCATATGAAAAAGCATATAACATATCATTAAAACTAAGCTTCATCTAATTTACGACCTTTCTTCATTTTCTCTATTAATATTTACCCTTGGAATATATTTGTAAACAAAGTTTTATTTATTGTATTATCTTAATTTAACACTTTTTGTTTTATAAAATGTGGCTTCCGCCCCTCTGCACTTACTTTTTTATATGATAGGAAAATTTGTCCATCTTTCCTATCATATAAAAAAAGGCTGTCAGGATATACCCAACAACCTTAATATAATCGTTTATATAGTTTTTAATTAGTTTCCAAGCTGTGCTGCAACTTCAGCTGCGAAATCTTCTTCTTTCTTTTCGATTCCTTCACCAACTTCAAATCTTACCATTGAAACAACCTTAATTGATTTGCCAATTGTCTTACCAACTTCATCAACATACTGCTTTACAGAAAGATCTCCATTTTTAACGAATTTCTGTTCAACCAAGCAAGTTTCCTTAAGTTCTTTCTTCAGTCTTCCAACTACCATTTTTTCTACGATATCTGCTGGCTTACCTTCAGCAAGAGCCTGCTGAACTAAAATCTTCTTCTCATGTTCAAGATGCTCTTCACTGATAGCTGATTCATCAATAAACTGAGGGTTCATTGATGCAACCTGCATAGCTACATCCTTACCAACAACCGCTACTTCTTCAGCTGTAGCTTCAGTCTCAAGGCCAATAACTACACCAATCTTACCGCCACCGTGGCTGTATCCTACATAAACACATCCTGCTTCTTCCATCTTGTGGAATCTTCTAACGTTCATGTTTTCACCGATTTTAGCAATCTTGTTGTTAAGTGCGTCCTGAACAGTACCTTCATTGTCATAAGGAAGAGTCATAAAGTTTTCAAGTGAATCATCTGCAGTTTCTAAAGCCATATCAGCTAATTTAGATACAAAACCTACAAATTCATCATTCTTAGCAACGAAGTCTGTCTCAGAGTTTACTTCAATAATAGCAGCCTTCTTAGCATCGCTAGAGAAAGCAAATTTTACAAGTCCTTCTGCAGCAACTCTTCCAGCTTTCTTAGCAGCCTTAGCTAGTCCTTTTTCTCTTAATAAGTCTACTGCCTTGTCCATATCGCCATCAGCTTCTACTAAAACCTTTTTACAATCCATCATGCCTGCGCCTGTCATTTCACGCAATTCTTTTACCATCTGTGCTGTTACAGCCATCTGTATTTCCTCCTCAAATTTGATGGATTCGTGCAGAATAAACTACACGAATCCAATTCACAATTCAAATTAATATCTTATGCTTCTTCAGCAGCAACTACTTCTTCAATTGAAGTTGGAGCAGCTTCTTCTGCTTCTGCTACTACTCCTTCATCAAAGCTTTCACCTTGATTTGCTTCAATGATAGCATCTGCCATTCTTCCTGCGATTAGCTTTACAGCTCTGATTGCATCATCATTTGCAGGGATAATATAGTCAACGTCGTCGGGATCGCAGTTAGTATCTACGATACCGATGATTGGAATTCCAAGAATTCTTGCTTCTTTAACAGCAATTCTTTCTTTCTTAGGATCAACGATGAATAATGCACCTGGCATACCCTTCATTTCCTTAATACCACCTAAGAACTTTTCAAGCTTTTCTAATTCTAACTTAAGCTTACCAACTTCCTTCTTTGAAAGCTTTTCAAAAGTTCCATTAGATTCCATATCCTGAATTTCATATAATCTCTTGATTCTTCCAGCGATAGTCTTATTGTTTGTAAGCATACCACCTAGCCATCTTTCGTTTACGAAATACATACCACATCTCTTAGATTCATCAGCAATAGCAGCCTGTGCCTGCTTTTTAGTTCCTACGAAAAGAATTGGCTTTCCAGATGCTCCAACTTCCTTCATAAATTCGTAAGCTTCATCAATCTTTCTTACTGTCTTCTGAAGGTCAATAATATAGATTCCATTTCTTTCTGTGAAAATATAAGGAGCCATCTTAGGGTTCCATCTTCTTGTCTGGTGTCCAAAATGTACACCTGCTTCAAGTAATTGTTTCATTGAAATTACTGCCATTGTTTTTTCCTCCTGGTTTTTCTTCCACCGTGATTTACCCTGAAAACAACCATTAAGGCACCTGTGTTCAAGTCGTCCGGTGTGCAAAATAATAAAAATTTTATGGTTTTATGTTCATTTTAATATACAACTAAGTGTTGCCTCACATAAATAACCAACAAATACTATACTACAAAAATATAGTATTTGCAACAAAAAACTTTGCTAAATGTAAAGTTTTTTGTTGCAGATATTAACTATCACCCACTCTCCAAGTGAAAACATATTTTTAATATTTCTATGTTTCAGATTGCAGTGCGAACTCTAAAAATGCTTTTTTTGCACCATGAAAACTTTGCCTGCCTATTCTTATATCATTTCCATCAGAAAAGTATATTATCTGATCCCCCATTTTAGTAACTTTATCAAGATTAATTACATAGCTCTTATTACATTTGTAAAACTCCTGTGGCAAATTCTCTACATAATTTTGTATTTTTCCGTATGTACCACAAACTTCAGAATTTAAATGAAATAAAACTTTGCGCAGATTCTGTTCTACAAAAATAATTTCTTGAGGAAGTATCTTTCTAACTTCCCCTCTAAATTTAATAATAATGCAATTTTCCTTCATAAACCATCCTCCATATAAATTAGAAGAGTGGATTAAATTAATACACCTTTAAGTTTAGATTATAAAATTGGGATAGTCATAAAAGAAAAAGCGAGTAAATACTCGCTTTAAATTAATAGTTCCTTGTATAAGTAATTAAATCTTCTGCAATTTCGTTTGCTGCAATTGATACAGGCTTTTCAGTAGAAGCCTCCGTAAGTTTGGGTTTACCGTCAATAATATCTCTAGCCCTCTTCGCTGCTAATATTACTAGTGTGTATCTGCTGTCTGCCTTTTTCCTAATTTCATTAATTGATGGATATAACATTTATATCTCCTCCTCGTACTTCTTTATCAAATGATATATACTTTCGGAAACTCTAGAATGTTCAGCCTTTACAATAGCCCTAAGCCTTTCTACCGCCTCTGAAAGTTCCCCATTAATAACACAGTAATCATATTTATCTATGTAGGAGACTTCCTTTAAGGTTTCTCCTAATCTCATATTTATAGCGTCCTCTGTTTCGGAACCTCTTCCCGTAATCCTCTTGCGAAGTTCTGTCATTGATGGCGGTAAAATAAAGATAAATACACCATTTGGGTATGCCTGCTTTACTTTCATTGCTCCCTGAATATCAATCTCCAGCACAACATCCTTACCTTCATTAAGTTTCTGCATAACCATTTCTTTTGGAGTGCCATAATAATTGCCGTAAACTTCAGCATACTCTAGCAGACCATCTTCATCGATAGTTCTCAGAAATTCCTCCTTAGAAACAAAATAGTAATTCACACCATTTTCTTCAAAAGATCTTGGATTTCTAGTGGTCATGGACACAGACAGCTCAATATTTGTGTCTTCTACTAGTCTCTGACATATCGTACCTTTTCCTGCCCCAGATGGCCCGGAAACAACAAATAATTGTCCTTTATCCATTTAGCTTCCTTCCTTAACATTTATATTCGAATAGATATTGTAACACATATAGGCAATATTTTCAACAATAATTAATGAATTACTCAATATTTTGTACTTGCTCCCTAATTTTTTCTATTTCGCTTTTTATTTCTAACATCATATTGGTAATTTCAATATCATTAGCCTTAGAACCAATAGTATTTGCTTCTCTATTCATTTCTTGTACAAGGAAATCCAGTTTTTTTCCATCTGGCTGATTGCTTTTTGTTATAATATTAGATAGCTGAATAGTATGGCTGTCTAATCTTACCAGTTCCTCTGTAATGCTGCACTTATCTGCAAATATAGCAGCCTCAACTAAGATTCTGTCTTCTGGAAGTGTTACATTGTTTCCAATTAATTCCTTAATTCTTTCTTTTAGCTTTTCTGTATATGCCACCGTCACTTTAGGAGAACGTTCTTCAATTTTTTCCACCAAATCTCTGATGAGACCGCCCCTCATAATTAAATCCTCTGCGAGCTTTGTTCCCTCAACAATACGCATTTCATCTAACTTCTGCGCTGCCGTCTTTACTGGAACTAAAAGACTTCTGCAAATTTCTTCTTCATCCTCTACATCAGGAATTGCCTTCATTACATCTGGTAATGTTGCCAGGAACTGTAGGGTAATATCACCGCTTACGTTAAATTCTGACTGTAATGCTTTTAAATTATCATAATACTGCTTAGCCACCATATTATTCAACTTTACAGTAGTATCATCTTCTGTAATATTTTCAACAATAATGGATACATCGATTTTTCCACGTCTGGCAATATCTTTTACTGTATTCTTAACTTTATCCTCTGCAAAGGAATAACGTCTGGGCATCTTTATATTTATATCACCGTATCTATGATTTACTGATTTTATTTCTACAATTATGTTCCTTTTTCCATCACTATATTCACTTCTGCCGAAGCCTGTCATACTTTTTATCATGGGTATTCTCTCCTCAGTTGATTTATCCACATGTATACTTTATACTATATTAGTAAACTAGTTAATTCTATAAATAGTCTACTAACATTAATTATACAATAAAATAGGCTTTATTGCTAAACAATATTTACAAAATTAAAAAACGAGGTACAAATAATGGCTTTTGATGGCATAGCAGTCCATGCGATAACGCAGGAATTAAATAAAAAACTTTCTGGGGGTAAACTGGAAAAAGTATACCAGCCAGAAAATGATGAATTAGTTTTTCATATACATTCTAAAGCAGGAAATTTTAAATTATATCTTTCCTGTAACAGCAGCAATGCTCGAATAAACTTGATTACAGAGTCTGTTCCTAACCCTCCGGCTCCAATGACCTTTTGCATGCTTTTGCGGAAGCACATTCAAGGTGGACGCATTATAGGCATCACCCAGAAAGAATGTGAAAGAATAGTTGAAATACCTTTTGAAACGGTTAATGAGCTTGGTTTCAGCGTAAGTAAGAAACTTATTATTGAGATCATGGGTAAACACAGTAACATAATCTTAGTGGATTTAGAGAGCAATAAGATTATTGATAGTATTAAAAGAATATCTATTGATGTAAATAGAATCAGACAAATATTGCCAGGTAAAATATATGAATATCCACCTGCACAAGATAAAATTCCTTTTAATAAAATAACTTTGGAGGAAGTAGAAAAAATTTGTATATGTGCACCAGGCAAACTTCCAAAAGCATTACTTAACGGAATACAAGGTATCAGCCCTATTATGGCAGAACAGCTTACACATGGCTTGGAAATTTCATCAGAAATCCCATACAATATGGACGAAGCAAAACAAACCGCACAGATTGTCTATAAGAATTTATGTAAACTTTTATGTGATTTGGAACAGGAGCATTTATGCCCTAAAGTTTATATTGGCAACGACGGTGCTCCTATTGATTTTCATGCAATCCCAATTTTGTCCTTGGAAGGGATTTATGAGGCTAAAGAGTTTGATGGACTATCTAGTGCCATTGAATTTTTTTACTCCCATAGAGCTTCCTCCAATCGAATCAAGCAGAAAAGTACTGATTTAGAGAAGGCTGTAAAAAACAATCTGGATAAGCTTTATTTAAAAAAGCAACGTCTTTCTGAAGATCTATTAAAAGCTGAGAATTCTGAGGAATATAGATTATTCGGTGAATTGTTAACTGCAAACCTCCATATGTTCAATACTGGAGACAGCAAAGTCACCGTATTAAATTATTATGATGGTAATGAAATTACCATTCCATTAGATAAAAAAATCGCTCCATCTAAAAATGCACAACATTATTTTAAAAAATATGGAAAGTCCAAAACAGCAATTAAAGAAAAAGCTATTCAGCTTGAAGAAACAAATGAAGATATTACTTATTTAGAATCGATTGCTGTTTTTGTTGAAAATGCTGAAGCTGTTGATGAAATAGAAGAAATCAGAAATGAGCTTGTGGAATCCGGTTATTTAAAAAAACGTAAAGTGTATGGAAAACCTGCAAAAATCAAACCTGCACCACATCCATATACCACATCTGATGGTTTTAGGCTTCTTGTCGGTAGAAATAACAAAGAAAATGATCATTTAACCTTTAAAATGGCTTCTTCTAAAGATGTCTGGTTCCATACAAAAGACATTCCCGGATCTCATGTAATACTTTTTACAGAAGGCAGAGAAATAACAGAAACAGGTATTTTTGAAGCTGCAGCTATTGCTGCTTACCACAGCAAGGGTAAGGCTTCAGAAAATGTTCCAGTAGATTATGTACAAGTTAAATATGTCAAAAAACCTGCCGGAGCAAAACCTGGTATGGTGATATTCACCAACAACAGAACTGTTTATGTGAATCCCGCTATTCCTTCAAAAGAAAAATAATAAATAAATATATATATTTATTCTTATAAAAAACAAAAGCAAAGGAAAGCTTTTTTCATTCTTTCCTTTGCTTAATATATATCCTTTTAAATAAATTTTTTTATGGCTAATTCTTTATATACATCCTGAACAGCATTGAATAGTCCATCCTTTATAATTCCATACTCATCATATCCCTGTTCCATAGTTTCAATGTAGGATAGTCTTGGTTTTGCAGGAAATTCGCAATACTTATCCGCTATAACATAAACCACCGCATCTATAGTTTGGTTTCTAAACTTGACTTGTACTTGATTTTTTACATATCTTCTTAAAATACTTGCAGATTTTTCCAATACTTTGCCCCAAGTATCATTAATCTCCCAAAGAACTACTGGTATCTTCTGGCCTTCACATTTTTCTATATTTGCGACACCTCTGTGTCTGCCTCTGAATGTAAGTTTATAATTTTCTAATTCTCCAACTCCTAGTACTTTTGCAAAAGGGCAACTTTTAGCCATACGGTGAATGTTCATATTGCTTCCGTAAGCAACATAAATTTTATATTTTCTCTCCATAAAACTTCATCCTTTCCATTTGCTATGCAACATCATTTTTTCTTAATTATTTTTTGATTATTCTGAATATTCTGTTTATGATATACTACCACATTTGTTTATAGAGTTAAACTTATTTTATTCGACAATATTCGAGGTATATCATTGAATTTTGACAAATAAAAGCGGCTCTGTTACATGCTTAACAAGAGCCGCTCGTGTTTATTCAGAAATTCCCTTTTCCCTTACATTTCGTATGTAATAGCAACCGCCTGTATGGTATCAAACCATTCAACCTTACCACCTAAATTCTCTGTAATGTATCGGATTGGGAGCATTGTCCTTTCATTAATTATCATTGGGGCAACATCCATTTTTACATCTTTACCATTCACTTTCATAGTAGTACTATCAATTATCATTTCCATATTTGTATTTTTATATTTTAGACTTACTGTCCTTGTATCATTGTTCCAACCTACGGAACCTCCCATTGCTTCAACAATTGCCCTGATTGGAAGAACTGCCCGCTCATTAACGATGACAGGTGCAGTCCCTAAGGAATCAATATTCTGATATATGCCGTTTGCAGTCATTACAGGATTATTTATTTGTATAATAATTTTCCCGTAATCCGTTCTTTCTGTTTCCCCTCGACTTGGCTGCTGAACAACCGCTTCTTGCTCATCTTTTGTATCGGTATCTTCACTTGATCCAGCCTTTTGACCAGGTGCTGGTCCAAAAAGCTTGTCCACTTTATAATCTGAGTCTTTAAACAAGTTATACACACTGTCATCAATTTGATATAGCCAGTAATTCTGGGTACCGTCTCCCCATTCTTTAACACCTTCCCAAGTATAAGTGCACTTCCGTTCTTTCTTGTTATACAGCCAGTCAAACCCAGTTACTGTATCCTCATCAAAACTTGTTATTATCATAGAATGTTTACCATCTACTCTAAGCATATCTCCTGGCCTTGCATAATTGCTTATGTACTCTCCTAGTTTTTCATAATCATTGCTGGTTTCAGTCCTGCTGCATTTACTGCTATATACATCATAGCCGAACACATTCCGCCATACATAATTTGTAAAAGCATGGCACTGAATTGCTCTGCCATTATCATAATTATTCAAAGTATCCGTTCCGAGATATGGTTTAACATATTCATCTATTCTTTCTACTACATTTTCAGCTGCACTCTGGTCGTATTCTGCCCCCGCGTATGCATTTATGCAGGCAGTTGTCCAAAATAAAGCTATAATTAATATTATTGTAAAATTACGTTTCATCAGTCCCTTTTCTCCTAAAAATTATATCATTACTTTATCTAATATTCCGGTAAGCTTTGCCAATATCACCCCATAATTGGTAATAGGTACCCCCTGTGCTTTGGCGCTTTCAATCCTAGACATCATATATCTTCGATTAAACATACAAGCCCCACAATGTACTATTAAATCATATTGCGATAAATCCTTTGGAAAATCAACGCCTGCTACGACTTCAACAGAAAGTTTCTCACCAAAACGTTGTTTTAACATCCTAGGTATTTTAACCCTGCCAATATCCTCTGCTAAAGGAGCATGTGTACACGCTTCCGCAATCAACACCTTAGAATTTTCATTTAAATCATCTACTGCTTGTGCTCCTGCCTGAAAAGCATCTATATCACCCTTATATGCTGCAAATAGCACTGAAAACGATGTCAACATACTTTCCTCCGGCTTTTTATCCTGTACCATAGCAAAGCATTGCGAATCTGTAATAATCAATTTGGGTGGTTTCTTCAATGCGTTTAATGCCGAATCTAACTTATCAGCCGTTGTGCAAATGGGAATGCAGCTATTATCCAGCAAATCTCTGATTGTCTGCACTTGAGGAAGTATCAAACGGCCTTTCGGTGCCTGTATATCTTGTGGCATTACCAGAAGAACAACATCTCCCCCTTTTGCAATTCCTCCTGTAATGCTCTTCATTTCATAATCTTCAGGAATATTCCTAACTAAAGCAGTTCTAACTCTGTCCATTCCATTTTTATCAACAGCACTAACAACTTCAGGCATTATATCAAAATTTTTCTGTATTGCTTCTTTTATCTCATCAATGTTCCTTAATACATCTGATTTATTAATGATTCCTATGACAGGGACATTCTGCTTCTTTAAATCCTCATACCAAAGTTTTTCCTTCTCTAAATCTGTATCTGTAAAGATTAAAATGGCTATATCTGTTTTTTGAACAGCCTCTTTAGTTTTCTCAACTCTGAGTTTGCCCAATTCTCCTTCATCATCAAATCCTGCTGTATCTATAAAAACTACCGGACCTATAGGATGAAGTTCCATCGATTTAAAAACTGGATCCGCAGTAGTTCCTGCATAAGGTGAAACAATGGCTATTTCCTGCCCAGTCAACGCATTAATTAATGATGATTTACCACTATTCCTCTTTCCAAACAATCCAATGTGTAATCTATTTGCCCTTGGCGTATCATTTAAACTCATTATTTTCACCTCCAAATAATCAAGTATCTATAGAATTTAATAATACACAATTTCTTATATTAAATCAAGTTGTGACAAAATTTAATTAATAAGGTCATCTTTAGATAATAACATACTGACTTCTGACCAAAATATTACATATTTAGTATTATTTATTACATTTATCTATTTTTTTCTTGTTATTTCAATGTAAATTTAGTACACTGGTATTGTAAATAAAGCAATTATTAATACTGATTTATCCAGTTTAAGGGTACGGAAATTTTTAAAGGAAAGGATGATTAGAGGTTATGAAAGAAAATGTTAATCGAAGCAAATGTACAGTTTGTGGGAAAAGTTACAACAATATTGCTTTTATGGGGGGATACATTTGTGAGGAGTGTATAGGTTATATCAGTTCTAGTAAAATGTAAAAGTATATAAACTTTATTTAAACTAATAATACATACAGTGATTCGTTATTTAACGTTATATTAATTATGCCACTATTTTTAATCCCAACATTCGAAAATTATTTAAGCTTTATTTACATAAAAATACCGAGTTATTTAACTCGGTATTTTTTATTATTATTGGTTTTATTCTTACTGACCTTTTTTCTATCGTCCATTTTTTCTCTATTAATTCTTCTTTTGGTTTTTTGTTTCATTATGGAGTATCCAAACTTACCTATTGGCTTCCGTTTTAATCCAAAATATTCTCCATGATTATAGCAAATTAAATTAGCTTCTTCTAAAAGGATTTTCCCTTTTTCATTTATAATGGATTTATCTGCATGAACCTTAACAATTTCAGCCATAAACATATCATGGCTAGGCAGTGATATTACCTGAGTTACCTTACACTCTAAATTGACAGGTGCTTCACCAATCATAGGGCACTTAACAATTTCAGCCATAACTGGAGTTAATTTTTGTTCTTTAAATTTGTTTACATCTCTACCCGATTTAACACCACAGTAATCTGTTGCAAATGCCAGCTCCTCATTACTTAAGTTTATTATAAACTCCCCACTGTCTTTTATAATTTTATGTGAATGCCTTGATTTTCTCACAGACACATAGGTCATTGGCGGTTCAGAATTTATAATACCGGTCCATGCTATGGTAATTATATTGTATTCAGAGGGTGCTCCTCCACAGGAAACCATAACCACAGGTACTGGGTTCAACATTGTACCTGGTTTAAATGACACTTTCTCCATTTTATTCCTTCCTTAACTTTTTTAAGACTGTTTGAAATTCTTCCGGCAAGGGGCTTTCAAATTCCATATACTTACCTGTAGATGGATGTTTAAATCCTAAGATTTTTGCATGAAGCATCTGAGTATCTACACCGAAAACTTTTTTCTTAGGTCCATAAATCATGTCTCCCAAAAGTGGATGTTTTATATATGACATATGAACTCTTATCTGATGAGTCCTTCCGGTTTCAAGTCTTGCTTCAATTAACGTAAAACTGCCAAACCGTTCCAGCACCGTATAATGTGTCACTGCACGCTTAGAGTTCATATTAGTAACCGCCTGTTTCATTCTGTCTTTAGGATCTCTGCCTATAGGTTTATTTACTGTTCCTTCATCCTCTGTAAAGTTATTATAAACTATTGCTCTATAAGCTCTTGTGATACTATGTTCTGCTAACTGTTCCGCTAAACAATTGTGTGCCTTATCATTTTTTGCAACCATTAAAAGTCCACTGGTATCCTTATCTATTCTATGCACAATTCCTGGTCTGATAACCCCATTTATTGAAGATAAGCTATCTCCACAATGATACATTATAGCATTTACTAAAGTCCTAGATTCATTTCCATTAGCAGGATGTACAACCATTCCTTTTGGCTTATTAACCACCAGTAAATCTTCATCCTCATAAACGATTTCTAGAGGTATATTTTCAGGTTCTACAGTAAGTAATTTAGGTTCGGGAATTATGACTTGAACAACATCGCCAGATTTAACCTTATATTTTTTAGAATCACTTATCTGTCCATTTACCTCTATACTTCCTGTTTCCAGCAGCTTTTGAAAAAAGTTTCTGGATTTTCCCTCATATGCTAAAGAAAGGGCCATATCAAGTCTGGTCCCTTCTAACTTTTCATCTATTATTATTTCAAAAGTATTCTTATTACACATCTCTAAATACCCTTTTGTGAATTTAATCTTGGTTCTATAAAAAAAACATATACAACTAGAAGCCCACATCCACAGCAAACATAAACATCAGCTAAATTAAAAATAGGCCATACTCTCAGATCTAAAAAATCCACTACATATTTTAAGCTTAGCCTGTCTACAATATTGCCTAATCCACCAGCTACAATCAAGGATAAGGATAACATCAGGGCCCAATGACCATCTTTTCTAAGTTTAAATAAATAAAACAATATACCTATGGTGATAATAACTGTTACTAATGCCAGAATTCCTGCATGCCCACTAAACATGCTAAAAGCCGCACCAGTATTTTGTATATAAGTTATATGAAATATTCCGTCAATAATCGGGATACTCTGGTATAAATCCATATTGGACCTGATTATATACTTAACAACTTGATCCAGCATTACAGCCACAATAATTATAATATAGTACATATAAAATATATGGGGCAATTACTGTGCCCCATCTCCTACTCTTAAGTTTATCATTGTCTTTTTCAAATCATCTACTCCAGATTCAATATCTGAAATAATCTTAGTTTTACAATTCACCGCATCAATTTTAACTTCTTGATTATTTTTCTTTTGTGAATTATTTTTAATACCTAAATCACCAAATTCATTAAAAATTTCATTACTTAAAGTATCAAATCTTTCCAACTCAGATTCCAAAAGATTCTTATATTTTGACTTAAAAGTAACAAATCTATTCCTCAAATTAGAACTTTCTTCTGTTAGTCTTTCTACTGATTCTTTAGCCTCTCTTGTAATTAACTGCGCATCAAGTTCGGCATTTTTTAATAATATTTCTGCTCTTTTCTCTGAGCTTAGTGCAATATCTCTCATAAGGGCTTTTGCAGCCTCTAAAGTTTCAACTACAGCCGACTCTGAACCCTTATATTTCTCAAGATCACCATTCAAATGCTTTACTTCTTCCTTTAATGCAGCATTTTCGCCTATTAATTTTTCAAGATCAATTGTCAAAAGGTCAAGGAAACTATCTACGTCTTCTTCTTTGTATCCTCTAACACCTTTAGAAAATTCTTTATTTTGTATATCTAATGGAGTAATCATATTTTAAGTCCTTCCCAAATTACACATTAATACTACTATCTTACATAATAATTAAAAGCAATGTTATTATAAGTTTTCTAACAATAGATACAAGAAAAAACGCAAGAAATACTGATAAATCAAGCATTCCTGTATTTAATTTCATGGAAAGTCTTCTACATGGTGCAACAATCGGCTCTGTAATATTACATATTACTTGATATATTTTATATACGTTATTATATGGTCCATTAACAAACCAACTTAACACAGCTCTTGCCAAAAGCAGGAATATTAAAATATCACCAAACCAATTTACTGCATTTATCAATAAAAATTTCATTCTAACTACCTCCAAGGGCTTTTCGCATTTCCACTAAAATCAATACCCTTATGTTCAACGTTTGCAGAAATGTCAACGTTTTCAGGTGCAAATACAAAAATATTATTTGCGATCTTCTGGACATTACCGTTTAAAGCATATGTAGCACCACTTAAAAAGTCAAAAATCTTTCTCGCAGTATCTGATTCTATTTTCTCAAGATTTATAATGATTGGCTTTTTTGCTTTTAAATTATCTACTAATTTAGGGCATTCATCAAATCCCTTAGGTTCTATAACTACCATTTTAAACGGAACGGTATTTCCTGTCATTGGTTTACTCTGCATTGGTACCACCTTTGGCTCCTTTATCTCTGGTCTTGGAGTTGTAAATGAATTTCTTGTTTCTACAGACTTTCTTTCGATCTCTGCACTGGCAGCCTGAATTTCTTCCTCTTGAATGTCATCATCTACATCTTCTATACCTACTAAATCTTTAAACATTCCAAAAAGTCCCATATTAACCTCCTATACGGTTTTATTGTAGTTTCTTGCCCCAAATATCGCAGTTCCTACTCTGATAAGGTTTGAACCTTCTGCAATAGCAACTTCAAAATCATGTGACATTCCCATTGATAAATACTTAAAGTCTAAACGTTCATGTTGTATTTTAGAGAATTTGTCGTACTGCTCTTTTACCTGTGCGAAGAAAATTCTGACATCCTCAGGATTATCTTCAAATGGTGCAATGCACATCAAGCCTCTTAACCTTATATTTGGACAATTTTCCAAAATATAATTGATCATATACTCTGTTTCATCGGTTGTTATACCAAACTTGCTCTCTTCCTGTGCAGCGTTTACCTGTATAAGTATGTCCATATTTAAGTCATGCTGTTCTGCTTTTCTATTTATTTCATCTGCAAGTTTAATAGAATCCACGGAGTGTATCATTGATACCTTATCTATAATATATTTTACCTTATTTGTTTGAAGATGCCCTATCAAATGCCATCGTACAGGTTTAACATAGTCGAATTTATCCATTATTTCCTGAACTTTATTCTCACCAATATCCGTGATTCCTGCATCTATAGCTTCATTAAGCTCCTCAGGAGTTCTTGTTTTGGTTACCGCAACAAGAAGTATATCTTCTGCTGTTCTTCCTGCTTTTATTGCTGCCGCATTTTTTATTTCGTTTATTTCTTTGATATTTTCCTTAATTGACATAAAGAATTCACCTCTTTTTCTTTTTCCCATGAAAGTTCATTATCCATTCGTCTCCGCAGAATTCTTGGAATCCCCAGAGCTTTTAAAATCCTGCTTCGGATTCTTTAATATTTCATCATAAATTTCTACAGTTTTGACTTCTTTGCCATCTTTATCGTAAAAATTTGAAACATAAACAAGAGAATAGTCACCGTCACTTGTTATGATTTTCACAGGTTTAAAAACGAAATCTCCATTTTTAGATTTTATGTATACACCTACAACTCCGTCTTTTGTTGTCATGCTAGAATTTCTAACTTTAATTCCTGAATAATCCTGAGTTATTATGTTTGCATTGGCACTTCTTATTTTAGCAAAATCTTCATAATACATGGTGGTTTTCATTATGACAAGCCAATGATCTCCCTGATCTACTAATTTGTCAATGTTAGCTTTTATCTGTCCCAAAGGTAAGTCTACTTTTACCGAATTTCCTACCTCATATTTTGATATATTGCCTGGATCAACCCAAGCAATCATATACCAATAATTTCCTTCACAAATTTTAAACAAGGGTTCCCCTGCTAAGGTGTTTTTTCTAGTTAAATTTACAGGGTTAATTTTGACACCCTCAATATCTTTGTACTTTAAACTATCCATTTTTTCAGGAGTAAAATAGCCTTCATATCCATCAACGTAATAACTGACTATTCCGTTTTGTGCACTATTCATTTGCGTAAGTGTAACATCTGAACTACCCAGTCGGGTAATTATATCTGCATATTTAGATGTATCACTGCTAAGGGATTGAGGTGCTATATCTAAAATCTTTGAATTTTTTCTTACTTTAACACCATCTTCAATATAGTAATTGATAGCACCAGCATTAGATGCCAGATGTACAGTCTCTTTTCTAACGAAGTAACACGTCACCTCATCCGTTATCTGCATATTCTCATATTGAAGTATCTCTGTTTTCGTAAGCGCCCCTGTAACTTCAGGTACTAACTCTGTTATTATACCTAAAGCAATCAACACTATAATATAAAGCAGTAAGCCTCTTCTTTTTCCTTTTGTCAAAATACTCACCTTTATTATTTTACACCTTTTTGACTGTACTTTCAACTTTCTTTAATATTTTCAGTTCCTCTTTAGACAATTCTCCATGTTGCAGTAGATACCTATTGAATAAGTCAGGTCGTCGTTCTCTTGTAAGCTCCAAAGACTTTTCAAACTTCCATAATGCAATCAGCTTATGGTTCCCATTAAAAAGTACTTCTGGAACCATCATTCCCCTATATTCCCTGGGTTTTGTATATTGAGGATATTCCAGTAGACCTGAATAAATGGATTCCTCCTGTGCAGATTCTTCTCCAGCCAGAACTTCTGGAATCAGTCTTGCAACCGAATCTATCAGAACCATTGCTGGGAGTTCTCCGCCAGTTAGAACGTAGTCTCCTATAGAAACTTCTTCCATATTCCAATATTCCAGTATTCTTTCGTCAATGCCCTCATAATGCCCACATAGTATGACTATTTCTTCTTCTTTAGAAAGTTCTTTTATTTTTTCATGGCTAATTACTTTCCCTCTGGGGGACATATATAAAGCCTTTTTTCCTTGAGCCTTAATAGATTCCATTGCACGAAAAATTGGATCTGCCAGCATTACCATGCCAGCCCCTCCTCCAAAAGGATAATCATCTGCCTTTTTATGCTTATCCTGACTGAAATTCCTGATATTTATAAGGTTTACATCCAGTATTCCTTTTTTCTTTGCTCTTCCCAAAATGCTGCCACCTATGACGGGTTCAAACATTTCTGGAAAAAGTGTAAGTACATTTATCTTCATTACCTTTTACCTACAAATCTAACATGCCCTCGATAAGTTTAACCCTTATAAACTTTTCCTCAACATTTATATCTAAAATAAACTCCTCCACTGCTGGAATCAGAGTTGTATTTTTACTTTCAAGCTCAATTTCATACAAATCCTGTGCGCTATTTTGTATCACATCTTTAAGTTTTCCAATTTTATTATCTTCCTGATCCCTGATTTCAAGACCAATTAAATCTTTAACATAGTAAGTATCTTCAGGAAGTACTCTAAGCTGATCTTCCCCAATAAAAATACTCTTACCCTTTAAAGCTTCCGCAGCATTTCTGTCATTTGCGCCATCAAGCTTTAAAATTACCATTTCATTCATATATCGGACTTTTTCAATATTTGTTTTCTTATCTTCTACATAAATATAATCTAACTCTTCATATCTTTCTTTATAATCCGAATAATTATAAACTTTAACCTCTCCCCTGAGGGCAACCGCATTTACAATTTGTCCAATTTTAATTTTTTCCATATTTGAATATCCTCAAATCATTCAATTTTATACTGAGTATCGTAAAAATTCAAATAAGAGGGGACTTCAACCCTTGAAATACCCTCTTATATCTTATATGCAGAATGTTCCTACTGTACTATTTCTACAACTACCTTCTTATTTGCTTTTGTTGCGGCAGCCTTGACAACAGTACGAAGAGCCTTTGCGATTCTCCCCTGCTTGCCAATTACCTTTCCCATGTCATTGGGCGCAACTCTAAGTTCTATTACAATAGCCTGCCTGCCTTCAACCTCTTTAACCTCAACGGCAGCTGGGTCGTCAACAAGTGACTTCGCAATTGCTTCAACGAGTTTTACCATTAAAGTTCACCGCTTTCTTATTCAATGATTCCTGATTTTTTGAAAAGAGCTCTTACAGTCTCTGTAGGCTGTGCTCCGTTGCCTAACCACTTCTTTACTTTTTCTCCATCAATGTTAATAGTAGCAGGATCTGTTAGCGGATTGTATGTTCCAACTTCTTCAATAAACTTACCATCTCTTGGTGCTCTTGAATCTGCAACTATTACTCTGTAGAAAGGCTTTTTATTAGCTCCCATTCTCTTTAATCTAATCTTTACCATTTTATTATTCCTCCTAAATTATCAGTTAAAAAATATATATCTAAACTCAGTTCGATTTGCTGAATTTAAAAACCTTTAAACATTCTTTTTTTCTTATGACCTGAAGCATTTGCAAATTGTTTCATCATTTTTCTTGCTTCGTCATATTTCTTTATAAGATTATTTATCTTACTTACAGGCTGTCCACAACCTGCTGAAATTCTCTTCCTTCTGCTAGCATTTAAAATAGCCGGATCTTTTCTCTCTGACTTTGTCATGGATAAAATGATTGCCTCCATTTGTGCAAACTCTTTTTGACTTTCATCAAGATTAACATCCTTCATTGCCTTTGAACTTACTCCTGGAATCATGTCTAAAATCTTTCCAATTCCGCCCATTTTCTTAATTTGTGCCATCTGTTCTAAAAAGTCATCTAAAGTAAATTCATTTTTCTTGATCTTTCTTTCCAGTTCTTCTGCTTTAGATTCATCAAAAGTTTCCTGAGCCTTTTCAATTAGGCTGAGCATATCACCCATGCCCAAAATTCTGCTAGCCATTCTTTCCGGATGGAAAGGTTCTAATGCATCAAACTTTTCTCCCATACCAATGAACTTTATTGGCTTTCCCGTTACCTGCTTAACTGATAGTGCAGCACCACCTCTGGCATCACCATCAAGCTTAGTCATAATAACTCCGTCAATTCCAAGCTTTTCATCAAAACCAGTTGCTGCATTTACAGCATCCTGACCTGTCATAGCATCTACTACCAATAGTATTTCATGTGGCTTTATAGCTTTTTTTACTCTAACCAGTTCTTCCATAAGAGCTTCATCTATCTGAAGTCTGCCGGCTGTATCGACAATTAATACATCATAACCCTTCAGTTCAGCCTCTTTCATAGCTTTTTCTGCTATAACTTCAGGCTCTCTGCACTCTCGCATTGTAAATACAGGAACGTCAACGTTTCTTCCAACTACTTCCAACTGATCGATAGCTGCTGGTCGATATATATCACATGCACAAAGCATAGGCTTTTTGCCATTTTTCTTAAGATAATTAGCAAGCTTTCCGCAAGTAGTAGTTTTACCTGTACCCTGCAGACCCACCATTAAAAGCACTGTGAAACCTCTGGGCGAATAAGTAAGCTTACTGTTAGCCCCACCCATAAGTGTAA
Organism: uncultured Aminipila sp.; assembly: GCA_963524205.1. Lineage (GTDB taxonomy): Bacteria > Bacillota > Clostridia > Peptostreptococcales > Anaerovoracaceae > Aminipila. Next base: position 54,128 of record CAURED010000014.1, on the reverse strand, counting down.
CTAATTCATCATTTACAATTTTTATTACCTGCTGTCCAGGGGTCAAACTTTCAAGTACGTCACTTCCCAGTGACTTTTCTTTTACTGCTGATACAAAATCCTTAACTACCTTAAAGTTTACATCGGCTTCTAGAAGCGCTAGTTTTACTTCACGCATAGCCTCATTTATATCTGCTTCTGTAAGTACACCTTTTCCTTTTAACTTTTTAAATACGCCCTGCAGCTTATCTGATAAACTTTCAAATGCCATCTGGACCTCCAATTTCCATTATTCCTCAAGCCTGTCGATGATTCCTTTGATGTCTTCTAATTTATTTATTAAATCTTTGTTATCGTTATTTCCTTTTATGAGCATGTTAAGCCTGTTATCAATCTGTAATACCGCAGCTCGGGTTTTTGCAAATTTGGCAACCAGCCCAAGCTTTTGTTCATATTCAAATAATGCTTTTTCTGCATTTTTCAAAGCATCATGAACACCCTGTCTGCTAATAGAAAATTCATGCGCAATTTCCGAAAGTGAAAGATTCTCTTCATGATAAAGCTGCATAGCGTCTCTTTGTCTAGTGGTAAGCAACTGACCATAAAAATCATATAATAAGCTTACTTCTGCAATTTTATCAAACATTACAAATTCCTCTTTCCTTTTTACCTGCCAAGTTATCTCACTTGACACCTTAATAATTTAACACAAATAAAGAGCAGCGTCAAGTATTTTTTCTTGACACTGCTCTTTGTTTCAGATTTTTATTTTTTACTTTTTAACGTTTCACACATGTAACTTACTGGAAATTCATTTTCATCTTTCACTAATTCCACAATAGCTGAAACATCACCTTTAGAATTCATCGCTGGAATGTTTATTTTTCCAAATAATGTTCCGAATAATGAAGTATCATCATTATTTAGTTCCGTTACTTCACAATCACCCAGCTTATAAGTTTTCTCCATATCTGCTACTGCTTCATCAAGGGTTCCAATTTCATCAATCAGACCTAATGACAACGCCTGCTTCGCAGTATAAATTCTTCCATCTGCTATTTTTCTTACTTTTTCTATATCCATATGGCGTCCTTCAGCAACCAAACCCACAAACTGATCATAGGCTTCATCAACAAGGGATTGGAAAATTTGCTTTTGTTCCTCTGTCATTGGCTCTACAGAACTACCCATGGCTTTATTTGCTCCTGATGTAATGGTATTCGTTTTTACTCCATACTTTTCAAGAAGCCCTGAAAAATCAAAAATAGTACCAATAGTAACACCAATTGAACCAGTCCAGCAATTTCTATTAGCAATTATTTTATCACACGGAACTGATATATAGTAACCACCTGATGCTGCCATAGTTCCCATAGCCGAATAAACTGGTCTTCCAGTCTTTTTCTGATATTCTTTTATCTTAAAATAAAGTTCATCACTTTCATAAACTCCACCACCTGGGCTATTTACAAATAAAATAATACCTTTATTATTTTCATCATTCATTAAATCATCAATAGTATCTAAAGTCCACTGATGCTGATATCCTGTCGGTGTTCCAAAATAATCACTGCTATTAGCCGATGAAATAGTCCCTTCAACGCTTAATTTTGCAATATATGCATCATCAGGGTAAACATTTCCACTGCTACTGCTGGTTGTACTGTCTATATCAAATCTACTGGCTACTACCCCTATTATAACAAACACTGCCAGAATAATTCCAAAAATTATCAAGGCCTTTCTAATTTTTGCTTTTTTATTAGGCGTTTTTTTAGCATCCATTGCGTAAAATCTTACGCCATCCTGATTGGGTTCGCTAAACATTGTGCCCTTCATCTCGTTTTTCTCTTCATCCATTTATTAAATTCCCCTTTCAAATTCCTATTCCCTATCTTAACTTATTTTTAACAAATTTTGGGCAATGTAGTATACTATATCACACTTTTAAATAGAACTCAATATGCCTATGCATAAGTATTTATGTTTTCTCCCGCCAGCTGTTTAATAAAAGCCTCCACAGGATTAGCCATAAACGAAGTCTCAAATAAAACTGCAGGGTATCCTGTTATAAGGGTCATGGCTAAATTACTATATCTGGCACTTGATTTCTGAATGTGATGCCATTGCCGGAGGAGCTGCTGCCATTATTCGTAAAAGTAAAAATATTATTCCCCACATTTAAATCTACATACACTGCGAAAAAGCCATTGTTCTGTAATTTCAATTTCTTTACCATTTCATGTAAATTGGATATCTATAGTCTGCTGCCCCTAATATACGGATTGTCGTTTGTTTTATCCTCCGCATATACAGTTGCCAGCCTTCACCTTATATTCTATAATCTTCTTAATTGTAGCATGTTTTTACATATATCTCCAAAAATAGACAACTGTGACTTCAAAAGCTGCCATAGCCTTTGAAATCACAGTTGCAAAATTACCTTTTTTAATTTTTATTATTAACTCTTAAGATATTATAATAAGAATATATTGTTTTCTTGACATTCCTTAATCATATCTTCAGGCCATACAGATACTTGCACTTCTCCAATATGAGCTTTTCTTAAAAAGAACATACATAATCTGCTCTGACCTATGCCTCCTCCAATTGAATAAGGCATTTCTTTATTTAATATAGCTTTATGGAAATCTAAATTTTTTCTGTCTTCAGCATTTGCCAATTTTAACTGTTTTTCCATAGCCTCTTCATCTACTCTGATCCCCATTGAGGAAATTTCAAAAGCCATATTAAGAACTTCATCCCAAAGAATAATGTCTCCATTTAACCGCCAATCATCATAGTCAGGAGCTCTTCCATCATGTTTTTCTCCCGATTTAAGCTTATCACCAATTTTCTTAATAAAAACTGCACGTTTTTCTTCGGCAATCAAGTTTTCTCTTTCTTTCGGAGTTTTTTTGGGCCATCTGTCTTCTAATTCCTGAGTAGTAATGAATGTTATTTCATTTGGCAGTTCAGTCTGAATATCCCTATATAATCTATTTACATAATCCCCTAAATTTTTAATTGCATTGTATATTATAACTACTGTTTCTTCAAGGTATTCTTCTGTCCTCTGTTCTTTAGTAATTGTTTTCTCCCAGTCCCACTGATCTACATATATAGAATGTAAATTATCTAGCTCTTCATCTCTTCTGATAGCATTCATATCTGTATAAATACCATGACCTGGTATAATATTGTATTTTCCAAGGGCCATTCTCTTCCACTTAGCCAATGACTGGACCACTTCAACTTTTGCTTCATCCATATCCATAAGAGTAAAACTTACAGTTCTTTCAACACCATTCAGGTTATCATTAAGACCACTTTCAGGTGAAACAAAAAGTGGTGCGGAAACTCTTCGCAGACTCAATCCATAAGCTAGTTCCTGCTGGAAAAAATCCTTAATTTTTTTAATGGCTCTCTGGCTTTCCATGTAATCAATAACTGGGGTATAGCCCTCAGGAATTATCAACTTTGACATAAACTTCTTCTCCTTTTATGTGAAATATATTTTCTAATACAATAATTTTATATTTTATTTGCTCTTCTGAACAAAAACTCATTATATATTGTATTACTTAATGCAAATAAAATCAAGTAAAATAAGATTTGTTCATTGACAGTGTATTAATATGCGTAGTACACTTGTAATATTATAAAGGAGGTGCTTTGTATGTTCCAGCTAGATTTAAAGAGCAGAAAAACGATATACGAACAAGTTGTTGATAACCTCAAAGAATTAATTATAGCAGAAGTTTTACAACCTGAAGATAAACTGCCCTCTGTCAGAGAATTATCTAAAACTCTAACAGTAAACCCAAATACAATTCAGAAGGCATACCGTGAACTTGAATATCAAGGTTATGTATATACAGTTACTGGTCTGGGTACTTTTGTTGCTGTTCCTAAAAAAACAAGTATAAGTCCCATCCAACTAGAGGAAATTAGAAATCGAATAAAAAATGATCTTAGGGAATTATATTTCCTTGGTTTGAGCTTTGAAGAAATAAAAGAGATGGTTCTTCAATTACTTGAAGAAAGAGGTGACAATAAATGATTAAAGTTATAGATGTAAATAAAAACTTTGACCAGTTTAAAGCCTTAGTTGATTTAAACATTAACGTAAACAAAGGATCTATTTATGGTTTGGTAGGCACAAATGGTGCGGGAAAAACTACTATCATAAAGCATATTACTGGCATAGTAAAACCCGACTCAGGTCAAATAACCATTGAAGGCCAAGAGGTTTTTGACAATAAAGATGTGAAACAAAAAATGGGGTTTATCCCAGATGATTTATTTTTCTTTTCTACTTATAACCTGAAAGAAATGTCTAAATTTTACAAGTCACTGTACCCTTGCTGGAATCAGGAAAGATATAACCACATGTTAACTCAATTTGGCCTAAATGAAATAAACAAGCTGGCAAGGTTCTCCAAGGGAATGCAAAAGCAAGCAGCATTTATATTAACTATGTCAACAATGCCTGATTATCTGATTCTAGATGAACCTATCGATGGTCTTGACCCAATTGTAAGAAAGCTTGTCTGGAAATATATTGTAGAGGATGTAGCTGAAAGAGAAATGACTGTTCTTGTATCTTCGCACAATTTAAAAGAACTGGAGGGAATATGTGATTCCATAGGTATTATCTCAAAAGGTCACATGGTTATGGAACGTGATTTGGATGAGTTAAAATCTGACATACACAAAATTCAGGTGGCCTATAAAGATAAGCCTGAAAACCCTTATGAAAATTTGAACGTTCTTCACCATGAAGTAAGAGGAACCGTAGATTTACTTATTATACGAGATAAAAAAGACCTCGTAGAACAAATTATACTTGAAAGTAAACCTGTTCTGTTTGACATACTTCCACTTACTCTTGAAGAAATATTTATATATGAATTAGGAGGTGCTGACAATGAAATCCAAAGCATTATATTTTAGTGTTTCTATTCCTCTAGTAAAGGAGAATCTTAGAAGATTCTGGGCAATACCAGCTTTAGCTTTTTTAGCATATTTTTTGTCAAGCGTATTTCCTATTTTAATGAGCTATGGTGACATAACTAATATGTACGGCTATATTGAAATGTGCCTTACAAACAAGCAGCCTTTTTTTATGGCCATACATTTAATTCTGCCTATTATTGCTGCGGTAATAGTATTTAGATATCTTCAAAGTTCAAGCTCAGTAACAACAATGCATTCTATGCCGTTTACAAGAGCTCAGCTTTTTAATAGCAGTCTGGTTTCTGGGTTAATCCTAATTGTGCTTCCACTTATAGCAAATGAACTTATACTTCAAGCTATAGCAAAACCTACTTATGATTATTACATGTATGTTGATTACGAAAAAATGTCAGCTTTAACAGACAGTGCTGTAAATATTTTTACTAGAAGCAATGTACTTCAGTGGTTTTGGCATTCGCTCCTCATTGTATTAGTTATTTATGCTATATCCGTATTTGCTGGTATGATAACAGGTAATACTGTGATGCACCTGGTGTTAGCCTTTGGTTTTAATTTCCTTGCTCCAGCATTATACTTAACATTTGTAACCTATTGTTCAAGTTACCTATTTGGATTTACTTCAACGGGTATACATGAAAAAATACTTGTTGGTTTGTCCCCCTTCACACAAGTATTTGCCAGTGATGAAAGCTTTACAATTCCGTTTCAGATATATTACATAATATTAACCCTTATTATTTTAATAGTTTCAGGTCTCTTATATCAAAAACGTGAAATGGAAAAATCGGGAGATTCAATTATATTTAATTTTATGATACCTGCTATATGTTATTTAATAGCATATTTCGGAATGTCTCTGATGGGTTATTACTTCAAGTCTTTAAGCAGCAGTAATAATGATACGCAGACAAGTGATGTATACTTTTATGCAGGACTTATAGCTGGTGCAATCATAGCGTTTATTATTGGCAGAATGATTGTACTTAAAACCCCTCGTGTATTTAATAAACAATCTATAAAAAGTTTTGGATTATTTGCCTTGATAGCCTCTCTTTTTATATGCTCAATAACCTTGGATTTAATGGGTTTTGAAAACAGAGTTCCAAATATCAGCAAAGTTAGTGGAGTAGTATCAACAAGTTTCGATTTTGTAAATAATGGTGACCGTTACACCATAAATTCGTTTAAATCTTCAAGCTCTGAATCCAAAACTAATGGCTTTTATTACTGTGATCCTAAAAATGTTAAGGTCCTAATTGCATTACACCAGGATATAGTTAATAAAAAGAGTAAAATAGAAAAGGAGCAGAACTTAAATATACAAACCTATCCTATTAGCTTATATTATGATATATCTAATCCTTTAGGTTTTCAAAGATTATATACTTTATCCTATAAGGAAATGATACATAATAAGCCTCTTAAACAGCTTTATGAATCATCAGAATTTAAAAATTATTTTTCATTTAATAATTTAAACTATGAAGAAATGAACCGTATGACTTTAAGCAATATTTATTTTTATGATGATGCTGCTGCTTCTAACCTTATAATAACTGATACAAATAAAATTTCTGGCTTACTGGATGCAATGGAGAAGGATTTCCAACATAGAACATATGAGGACTACTTAAGTCAAAAACATTCTTATTGCAATATGTATCTTGACTATAAATCTTTAGATGAAAAGGATAAAATTCAAAAAAGCACTTTAGATATAAGTGTTTTATTAACGGATATTAATACGATTAAATGGTTAAAAGACAATGGTTATTCTAAATACTTAGAATATAATGCGGATATGATACAAAAGATCATATTTTCTGAGCGAAACATTGATAAAGATACTGAAGGAAGCAACTCTATAGATGACGATAGATACGTTACAGAAGAATCTCAAAAAACGGGGGAAGAAAATACGAAGCAACTTATAATTACAGATAAAAAACAAATTGAAGAAATTTTAAACACATATTATAGTACACAAAACAATTTTGATAAATATTATGAAGGCTACATAGTGTTTAAACAAATGAATGGAGTTACAGAAACACATTCTGATAGTATTTACTATGATTTTGACACTGCACCAGACTTTATATCAAAATACTTTAAATAACATCGTTCATAAATTTAAGGCAGCTGGACATCTTTGTCCAGCTGCCTTTTTAATATGCCCCTTACTTTCCAACAACTACTTGGTTATTTTCATTAATTCCCATAACTTTTTCACCAGCAGTTCTAAGTGCCTTTACATATTCTATTGCCTCTTTACTAATTATTTCCCCTGGGCAAATAAGAGGAATTCCTGGTGGATATGGAATAATGGAACTGGCACAAATATATCCCTGTGCGTTATCTAAAGCTACATACTGTTTTTCCTTAGGTAATTTATGCAATATTTCCTGCTTTGGTATAGCCTTTATTAACTCAGCGAAGTTATCTTTCTGATTTTTGTATTCTAGTTTCTGAAATTTTAAATTTACACTGCTTATATGTCTTAACGCTTCAAGTAAATTGTCATAATCCGACTTAACATTGCCAATGCCCGTCATACACATGACAATACTCCCAGTTACAAGTTCTACAAAAATGTTCTTTTCGATCAAAAGCTTTTCTAATTCATGCCCTGATATACCACACTGACTCATATCCAGGTTTATTTTAGTCCAATCCATATTGGCGCCTGTATTAATAATCCTTAAGCCTTTAATCTTGTCTGCTTCCTTATAAAAATCCATTAGATTCTCTCTCCATTTTTTAATTAAAAGGCTGCCATTTGTTTTAATCAAATCAGCATTAATATCTAACGATCCCATGAGCAAATAGGAAGGACTTGTACTTTCAACTGCCTGTAGTTTATCCTCAAGTACGCCTAAATCAACTTTATCTGTAACTACATTCATAACTGCACTTTGCGTAAAAGAGGCTAAAGTTTTATGAATGCTATTCACAACAATATCTGCACCACACTCTTCAGCAGGCCTTGGCAATGAATACCACTCTTTATCCAAACCAGTTTCACAATCCATAAATCTGCTAAAGAACTTTAAATGGGCACCATGAGCCTGATCCACAATCAATAGCTTTCCCTCTTTATGCACAATCTCTGCAATTCTTTCTACATCACTGCAGATTCCATAGTAATTAGGGCTTGGAATGATTACTGCTTCAGCGTCAGGATTTTCTTCCAGTAACTTTTCTATTTCTGTAGGTAATATTTCTCCACTAATTTGAAATTCTTGAATTAGTTCTGGGTAGGCATATACTGGAGAAATATTTCCCAGTGTAAGAGCGTTGAATACGGATTTATGGCAGTTTCTCGCCATAATTAACTTACCTTCTGACTTGACAGAGGACATAATAGCAGCTATCAAGCCGCAGCTGGTTCCATTTACAAGTAAATAGGACTCTCTAACTTCGTAAAGCTCTTTATACACATTCATGGTATTCAAGATAATACTTTCTGCCTGAAATAAATTATCTGCTCCATCAATCTCTGTAATGTCACAATCCATTATATGACTAAGAAAATACTCATACCCATACCTTTTATATAAATCAGAGCCTTTATGGCCTGGCATATGAAAGGATATAGGGTCACATTCCTTATGCTGAAGTAAATAACTGGTTATACCATTTTGATTCATGCTGCTCATCAAATATGCCCCCTATATATTAAATCACTTTAAATTAAGCTTTTTCCGCATATAATTCTAATATTTTAATTACAACATCTTTAGCTTTTTCCATAGCCTCCACTGATGCAAATTCAGATACGCTATGATAATTGTGACCGCCCATAAATAAGTTTGGAGTAGGAAGACCTCTTCTGGATAAGGTTGAACCATCTGTACCGCCTCTGACTGCTACTATTGTCGGTTCAAGATTACATTGCCTATATGCTTCTAAGGTTGTCTCAATAATATGTTCTTGGCCTTCTAGAAAATCATTCATATTGTAGTATTGTGTCTTTATATCAACAGTTACATAATCCTTTCCCCACTTTTCATTAATCTTTGACGCAGTTTCTCTAAGGAAATTCATTCTATTTTCCATGCCATTTCTGTCAAAATCTCTTAAAAGAAGATCGATCTTTGCAACATCTGTATCTCCAGAGATTTCATATACATAATAAAAACCTTCTCTTCCCTCTGTAGTTTCTGGAGCTTCTGTTCTTGGTAAAGCCGATAAAAACTCATTGGCAAGCACAATTGGATTTATCATTTTATTCTTAGCTGCTCCTGGATGTATGCATACTCCCTTACATTCAACATGTGCATCAGCAGCATTGAAAGTTTCATGATTAAATTCACCAATACCATCCCCATCAATTGTAAATGCAAAATCAGCTCCAAATCCTTCAATATCAAACAATTCAGCTCCGCCCTGTACTTCCTCGTCTGGCGTAAATGCCACACAAATATCTCCATGTTTTATATCTGGGTTATTTTTGATATTCTCAAGAGAATCCATAATTATAGCGATTCCTGCCTTATCATCTGCACCTAAAAGAGTTGTCCCATCTGAAGTGACAATAGTATTCCCAACATAATTTAAAAGTTCTGGCGTATTTTTAGGATTGAGAACGATATCCTTTTCTTTATTAATTATAATTTCACCTCCATCATAATGTTCAAATATCTGTGGTTTTACATTTTTACCTGAACAATCAGGAGCTGTATCTAAGTGCGCAATAAATCCAATGCTTGGTACCTTTTCCCCACCCTCCAGATTGCTAAGAACTTTAGCAGTTACACAGGCATGTTTGTCTACTTTAATGTTAACTGCACCTAAATGCTTTAACTCTTCTGCCAGCTTATTAGCTAAGTCAAATTGACCCTTGGTGCTAGGCACAACACCAGCATCCTCAGCTGATTCTGTGTCAATCTGTACATAATCAATAAATCTTTCTAAAATACGTTTCATTTTTTCTCCCCCCAAAATATGATATAAAAAATATTAATAAGTTATATTTCCCGCTAAATATCCACTGGAACATGCAAATTGCAAATTATATCCACCCGTATCTCCATCTACGTCTAAAACCTCTCCAATCATGAAAAGTCCGGGATATTTTTTGCATTCCATCGTCTTTAAATTAACTTCTGTTAACGCGACTCCGCCTGCTGTTGCCATTGCCATATTAAAGCCACCTGTACCACTGACAGAAAAGGTATCTTTAGTAAATAGTTCTGCCAGCATTTTAAGTTGTTTGCCAGTTAAGCTGGAAGCTTTCTGGCTGCTTTCAATTCCTATACGTTCACAAACCTTTTCAATAAAACGCCTTGGTATTGCCGTACCTAAATATTCTAACAGAAAATTAATCGTCTGTTTACTATTTTTTGGAACTTTCTGTTTAAAATCGGTAAATATTTCCTCAAAGCCTTTTCCCGGGAAATAATTAATAATTAACTGATCTCCTGTGTTTACATAACGGGAAATATTAATTGCAGCAGGACCTGAAAAGTTCGTATGAGTAAGTAACAAATCCTCACAGTTTTCTATGCCATTCACTTTAACTGATGCAGGAGAGAAAGAAATTCCAGACAACTCACTGTAAGGATACTCCTGCACAAAAATGGGAACTAGTGAAGGCTTTGGTTTAATAATCTCTATACCTAAATCCTCTAAAACTTGAAAAGCACTGCCATCTGAGCCGGTTGACGGATAAGAGCATCCACCTGCAGCAAAAATCACTTTGTTAGTTTCAAATTTTACTTGCTTATTTTCTTCTAAATTATCACATATAATTACATATTTATCATTTAAGTGCTGTAATCTACAAACAGAATGTTTATACTTTACAGTAAAACCATTTGTACCACCACAGGATCTAAGTACATCCAAAACGTCTCGAGCATCTAAAGATTTAGGAAAAATCTTACCATCTTCCCTTTCAAGCATAGGTACTCCCTTGGCTTCAAAAAAATCAACCACAGCTTGGTTATTAAATTTATACAAACAACTACGGATTTTTTTGCCGCTTTCCCCATAATGTTTTACAAATTCCTTAATGTCACCGCTGTGAGTAATATTGCACTGTCCACCTCCAGACATAAGCAATTTTCTACCTGTAAAATTTGATTTTTCTAAAATCAAACCTTTTACTTTTTTTCCATAGGCAGCTGCACAAAAAAGGCCAGAAGCCCCCCCGCCAATTATTATCACATCATAAATATTTTTATCTTCCAATATAAAATCCTTTCCTGCTTTTCATGATTAAACGGATGTCCATTTTTCTATTAATGCCTTTATTGTGCCTTGAATTTCGTTAATAGGAATTTGATTATAATAAAATACTAAGGCTGCTAATTGCTGACCTGTAGGATCATCTGCATATATAGAAACCGGTGTAGCCGATACACCTAATACTTTGGCCTCACTACAAAGCTGCTCTGCACTTTTTTTACTATCTACATTTATTATCATGTTAATTCCCGATGAAGTATTGGTAGGTTTTATTATTCCCTTTCCATATTTATTAATAGAGCCTAAAACCTTTTGCAATTTCTGGGAATATAAATTTCTTAATTTCTTAATATTTGTCTGATAAAGTCCCTGTTCCATGAATAAAGCTAATGTAAGTTGTTCTGTCTTGGAACAGGTTTGAGTATAACCATGACTTATATCTTTAAAAATATAAGCCATCCTCTCTGGTAACACCATATAACTGATTTTTATAGAGGAAAATAAAGTTGATGAAAAAGAACCTAAATATACAACCCTCTGATGATTGTCAAGACCCTGCAATGCAGGTATTGGCTTTCCAAAGTATCGAAGTTCACTATCATAATCATCTTCAATTATTATACTATTGTTGTGGTTTGCCCAATCTAATAATTGGTATCTTTTACCTATAGGCATCACCGCGCCCGTAGGAAATTGGTTTGAAGGACTTACATACACTGCAGATTTTATATTAGACGGAAGCCTGTCAATTTCAATTCCTTCCTTATCCACATCAACGGGAGTCATAACAAATCCCCTATCTCTAAACATGTTTTTAACAGGTGAATATCCTGGTTCCTCCACCGCTACATGGTTAATCCCAAGCTTAGAAAGTATTAAACATAAATGACTGGTAATCTGTTGTGTTCCTGCACCAATTACAATTTGTTCAGGATTACAGATCACCCCTCTGGATCGATATATATATTTCGAAATCTCATACCTTAAAGCCAATTCACCTTGCGGATCACTTTCAAACATAAGCAGATGTGGATATTCAGTGAAAACCTTGTTCATACATTTTTTCCATTTATTAAAGTCAAAGCATGACAAATCATACTGAAAAACCGAAGATTCATCTCTTTTTTCCACGTCTACGGGGAATAGCGAATATTCAGTTTCTCTATTTTTATCAACTTCATTCTTTTCATTAAAAGAAGCCTCTTCAACTCTGCGTAAAATATTACTTACATAATATCCAGATTGTGGCTTACTATATATATAGCCTTCTACGTTCAACTGGCTATATGCCAAATTTACTGTAGTTATGCTAAGATTTAACCTTTCTGCCAAACTTCGGAGTGAAGGAAGTTTTTCATTTGGATTCATTTCATTTGATAATATTTCTTTTTTTATATAATCATATAATTGTAAATAAAGGGGCCTAGTTGATTTCTCATCAAATTCAGGAATAATTGCTTTCATGAGTCTTCCTTTCAAATTACACTAATATGGTAATCAATATTTTCTATATAATCAAAAAACGACCACATATCAGAATCGAAAATTCTTTATATGTAGCCGCTGCATTACAAATTTAACTCTAATCTATGCATAAACGTCTAAATTAAAACCAAGTTCACCTTCAGCAATCGGCATACTCTGCGCCACATCTGGCATATCAGATATCATCTCTTCCATAACCTGTGATTGAGAACTCATAGCCATGTTAAGCACCGACATTGATACGGATTGTTGAAGTTCTTGTGCCTGCATTCCCATATATGAAGATAAAATTCCATCCATGCTCTCACGTCCCTTCTAAATATATCACACTAACCAACATGAACTTACTTTTTTATACATTTATATCATATACCAAATATTACTTAAAATCAATACCTTCTATATCGTCTTCCTCAAGAGGCACAGCCACTATAACATTCTTTGCATCCTCAATTGTTTCTTCTGGCACATATAAGTCTATGGGGAAAGTACTATTGGCCCCCATAGCTATTTCCAGAAAATTGCTGGCTCCCTGATAACGTTTTTCACAAGGAATATTTTCACTTCTCAATTTTGATTCTAACAAATCTGCTTCAAAACTATCTTTTGCAGTACATAAATAAACTCCACTACGCCATTCCTCTTTTTCTTTTTCTTTTTTACCAAACATTTATCTCCTCCGCTCCTTACTATACAATTGATTTTCTTAGAATCCCACTTTCCTTCAATTTTATTTGAGGAACTGGAATAGTTTATAAAAAGTATATCATAACATAGGGGAAAAATCACTTTTTTACGAATTATGGAACTTTAATGTTATACATATGATACAATCAAGGGTAAACCCTACATAAAACCTCTGAACAAAATGAAAAAGATCGCCGTGAACAATTAAAACAGCTTCAAATCATGTAAATAATCAGTATTGCTAAAATAGAAACCGGTATCAGATTAAAGTCTAATACCGGTTTAAAATGCTATTTATTAATCTTTCTCTTCACATAAGTGGTATGAAGAATTTCATGCGCCTTGTGGCTTCCTGGTTCTCCCAAATATTCCTCGTAAAGTTTCTTTATTGCAGGATTTTCATGGGATTTTCTGATTGGCTTAGAAGCATCAAGTCCATAAAGAGCACTTGCACGCATAGCCTTTATATCAAATTTATTTTTTGTTCTGGCACTATGTCTAGGCTGTCCACCGCCATTTACACAACCACCAGGGCATGCCATCATTTCTACAAAATGATAATTTGATTCACCTGATTTAATTTTATCCATTACTTTTCTTGCATTAGCAAGACCTGAAGCAACTGCCACATGAACATCCATACCAGCAACATTATAAGTAGCTTCTTTGATGCCCTCTGTCCCTCTTACTTCAGAGAAATCTAGTTTCTGAAGTTCCTCGCCTGTTAATGTTTCTACTGCAGTTCTAAGTGCCGCCTCCATTACGCCGCCTGTAGCTCCGAAGATAACTCCAGCCCCTGTTGATTCTCCTAGAGGATTGTCAAATTCGCCATTTGGAAGGTTAGCAAAATCAAGACCTACTTGATCAATCATTCTTGCAAGTTCTCTTGTTGTGATGGCAATATCAACATCAGGATATCCAGATGCATCCTGGTTTTCTCTTGTTCTCTCAAACTTCTTAGCTGTACAAGGCATCACGCTGACACTCACAATTTTAGCAGGATCGATTCCCATCTTTTCGGCAAAGTAAGTCTTAGTAATCGCGCCAAACATTTGCTGAGGTGATTTACATGATGACAAATGGTCAACCATATCTGGATAAAAATGTTCGCAGAACTTAACCCAGCCTGGGGAACACGAAGTTATAAGTGGTAATGTTCCTCCATTTTTAACTCGATTCAGAAACTCATTAGCTTCTTCCATAATAGTTAAGTCCGCAGCAAAGTCTGTATCAAATACTTTATCAAAGCCAAGCATACGAAGAGCTGTTACCATTTTGCCTTCTACCTCATTACCAATATGAAGCTTATACACTTCACCAAGTGCTGCTCTTACTGATGGAGCTGTTTGTACAATCACATATTTATCAGGATCATTAATAGCCTCAAATACCTCATCCGTTTGGTCTTTTTCTGATATAGCACCTGTTGGACAAGCCATTAGACACTGTCCGCAATTAACACAACTAGTATCTCCTAAATCTAAGAAGAATGCTGTATCAATAACAGTATCAAAACCTCTTCTATTCGCTCCTAATATACCGATTCCCTGTACCTTCTCGCACATTGCTACACATCTTCTGCATAGAATACATTTATGGCTATCTCTAACCATATGTATAGCCGTATCGTCAAACAATCTCTCAGGCATCTCACCTGCATATTTTGTAGAATCATCAACATGCAGTTTATGGCAAAGCTTTATCAGTTCACAATTTCCTGAACTTCCACAAGAGAAGCAATCAATTGTATGGTTTGACATAAGCAATTGTAAAGTTTTCTTTCTGGAATCTAAAACTCTTTTACTGTTGGTTATAATCTCCATATTAGGTGTAATAGGATGTACACAGGCTGCTACCAAAGTTCTTGCTCCTTTAACTTCGACTACGCACATACGGCATGCACCAATTTCATTTATATCTTTTAAATAGCATAATGTAGGTATTTCAATATGTGCCAGCTGGGCAGCCTCAAGTATAGTGGATCCAGCCGGAGCAGAAATCTCCATTCCATTTATTTTTACAGTGATATTCTCCATTCTGACCTTCCCTCCTACTCTTTAGTTATTGCACCAAAATGACAGTTATTTAAACAAGCTCCACACTTAATACACTTATTTGTATCAATAACATGAGCCTTTTTTGTTTCTCCGCTAATTGCACCCTCTGAACAAATCTTTAAACATAAAGTACACCCTTTGCACTTATCTGGATCAATTTTGAAAGTTAGCAATGCTTTACATACTTTTGCTGGACAGACCTTATCTGTAACATGAGCAACATACTCATCTTTAAAGAATCTAAGTGTTGATAATACTGGATTTGGAGCAGTCTGGCCAAGCCCGCATAATGCGTTATCTTTAATATAATATGCCAATTCCTCTAATTTATCTAAATCCTCAAGAGTACCTTTGCCTTCTGTAATATTTTCTAGGATTTCATGCATTCTTTTTGTTCCAACTCTGCATGGTGTACATTTTCCACAAGATTCATCTACAGTGAACTCTAAGAAAAATTTAGCAATATCAACCATACAATTATCTTCGTCCATAACAATAAGTCCACCAGACCCCATCATGGAGCCTATAGAGATCAGATTATCATAATCAATTTCAATGTCATAATGTTCCGCAGGAATACATCCACCTGAAGGCCCACCTGTCTGAGCAGCTTTAAATTTCTTTCCATTTGGAATTCCACCGCCAATTTCTTCGATGACAGTTCTTAAAGTTGTTCCCATAGGTACTTCCACAAGACCTGTGTTCTTAACTTTTCCCCCTAATGCAAATACTTTTGTTCCCTTTGATTTTTCAGTACCCATTGAAGCAAACCATTCCGGTCCATTTAGAATAATCTGAGGAATATTTGCTGAAGTTTCAACATTGTTAAGGATAGTAGGACAATCAAATAAACCCTTTACTGCTGGGAATGGCGGTCTTGGTCTTGGTTCTCCACGGTTGCCTTCAATGGAAGTCATTAACGCAGTTTCTTCGCCACATACAAATGCTCCTGCCCCAAGTCGTAATTCAATATCAAAGTTGAAATCTGTCCCAAAAATATTTCTACCTAATAGTCCATATTCCCTTGCCTGATTTATAGCAATCTTTAATCTTTCAACTGCAATTGGATATTCAGCACGAACATAAATATATCCCTGATCTGCACCAATAGCATAACCAGCTATTGCCATTGCCTCAAGCACAACATGAGGGTCACCCTCTAATACAGATCGATCCATGAATGCTCCTGGGTCACCTTCATCCGCATTACAGCAAACATATTTTTGAACTAGACCTCTATTTCCTGAAGCAAACTTCCATTTCATTCCTGTTGGGAATCCTGCACCACCTCTGCCTCTAAGACCGCTATCTAAAACTGTTTGTATTACTTCATCAGAAGTCATTTCAGTAAGAGCTTTACCTAAAGCTTCGTAACCTCTTGTGCCAATGTATTCATCAATACATTCAGGATTAATATATCCACAATTCCTTAGTGCAATACGTTTTTGTTTTTTATAAAAATTTGTGTCGTTTAATCCTTTTACTCCTTCTGAAGTTAACGTTTCATCATAGACTAAACGCTTTACTATACGCCCCTTCACAAGATGTTCTTTTACGATTTCTTCTACATCTTCAGCTTTAACCATTGAATAAAACACCTGATCAGGATATATAAGTACTACTGGACCCAGGGCACAAAGGCCAAAACATCCAGTTTTTACTACTGCAACTTCATTTTCAAGACCTACCTTTTTGATGTTATCTTCAAGAGCCTCGATTATTTTCATGCTTCCGGAGGAAGTACATCCTGTACCACCACAAACCAATACATGTGAACGAACCATTATAATTCCCTCCTTACAATTCTGTTGAATCTAATGTATATTTACTTACAATAAGGCCTCTTACAATATGCTGTTCAAACACTTCTCTAGCCTTTTCCGGATCCATTTTTATATAAGTAACCTTTTCTCGGCCTGGCTCATAAATCTCTACTATAGGTTCATATTGACATAATCCAATGCAACCAGTCTGCGTAACAACTATATCTTTTAATCCTTTTTCATTTACTGCATCTGCCAAGGTATTTAAAACAGGCCTGGCACCACTTGCAATACCACAAGTTGCCATTCCAACTACTACACGCATTTGAGAACCAGTTTCATTTCTTACTCCCATTTGGTTCTGCACTCTATCTCTTATCGCTTTTAATTCCTCAAGTGACTTCATACTTCACCTTGCCTTTCTACTATATGTTACAGCAGTAACCCGCCATCAACTTCTTTTTTATTTTCATCTAAATATTCTTGCAGATATGTTAGTATTTCTGGTGTATTTAAAGGAATGCCATCTAAAATTTCTTTAAACTTACGGGTATCAAGCCTAAACTCTTTACGATTATACGAATATATATACACAAAATCAATATTTGTGTTAAATGCAATCAAGGTGTAAATGGTGCTGTTTATGTCTCCTAATGGCATTCTGTCTATATGAGAAAGCCCAAAAGAAGCTTTTATCTCAGTGCCTTTACCAATTTCCGAACGTATAGTAAAATTTCCACCAGTACTTTCAGCTGCCAATTTAAAAAATGGTATTCCCATACCAACTTTCCTAGTGGTTCTAGTTGTGAAAAATGGATCAACCGCTTTATGAAGCTGCTCTTCACTCATTCCTTTTCCATCGTCCTTAATAATTGTTGTCAAAGAATTCTTAGGATTATCAATGATTACCGCTATAGTAATCAGCGAAGCTTCAGCTCTTATGGAATTTTCTGCAATATCTAAAATATTTAATGAAATTTCCGTCATCATATATTTTTACACTTCTCTATAGTTATTTATAATTTTCTCAACATCATCTACTGTTACACGTCCATGAACATCATCATCAACAATCATTACTGGTGCTAATCCGCAGGCTCCTACACAACGGCATGCTTCTAAAGAAAACATTCCATCTGGTGTACATTCTCCCCCTACAATTCCTAGCACTTCCATAAGTTTATTGTAAATATCTCCTGAACCCTTAACATAGCATGCTGTGCCTAAGCAGACAGATACCGTATGTTTACCCTTGGGAGTTAATGAAAATTGTGAGTAAAATGTACTTACACCATAAACTTTTTCAAGCGGCACCCCTAAAGCATCAGATATCATAGTCTGAACTTCAATGGGTAAATAGCCATAAATATTTTGCGCTTCCTGCATAATTGGCATTAAACAGCCTTTATCATCTTTAAACTGGTTAATTACTTTTAGTAATCGCTCTTCTTGCTCTTTTGTCCCCTCGAAAGGTATCTCATTTTTCATGCAAGCCAAATTTAATTCCTCCTTACTATTTACAAATATAATACAACATGCGATAATAGTACAAAATTAGTTATATCACTTTATTGCACAAAAATCTACAAAAAAATATAAAGTTAAGACTTGTATAATATTGTCTAACTTTTAACGGCTTCTAATTTTATTTGATTATTTATTGGAGGTAAATATGCAAATTAAAGATATTATCTTGCTGTTAGATGCAACCATATTCAGTGGCGAAAATCTGCAGGATACTTTTGCACAAGGTGCTTTTGCATCTGATTTAATGAGTGATGTTTTAGCTTTAGTAAAAGAACAAAATATTCTTCTTACTGGTCTTTGTAATACTCAGGTTCTTCGAACCGCTGAAATGCTTGATATGAACTGTGTCATCTTAGTTAGAGGTAAAGTCCCTACTGAAGAATTTATTAAAATGGCGGCAGAAAAAAATATATGTTTACTGGCTACAAAGGAAACTATGTTTAAATCTTGCGGCCTTCTTTATTCAAATGGGCTTCATGGAGGAAACATTAATGAACGATAACACTATCCTTTCTCTGCGCTACACTGTTGTACCTAATGATTTTTCGCGTGCGGGGGAAGCTAGCAGTGATGTAAAAAATACGCTTAAACAACTAGGAGTTTCACCTGATATAATCCGAAAAGTATCTATAGCCTTATATGAAGGTGAAATCAATATGGTTATTCATGCTAATGGAGGAACCATTGATATAAAAGTAACACCAACACAAATTATTATGGTTCTTACTGATTCTGGTCCTGGTATAACTGATATTGAAAAAGCAATGGAGGCAGGGTATTCTACTGCTTCTGAAAGTGCTAGAGCCTTAGGTTTTGGCGCTGGTATGGGTCTTCCCAATATTAAAAAATATTCTGATCAAATGAAAATAGATACCACAATTGGAATTGGTACAACTTTAACAATATTTGTTAATTTAGCTTAACTTATATATTATCCCTATAACGTCATAAGAAAATAGTATGGAAAGGAAGGGGGAAAAATGGACAAATTTTTTCATTCCGTATCTCTAATAGAAGAATTATGTAGCGGATGTATAAACTGTATTAAACGTTGCCCAACTCAGGCTATTCGCGTCAGGCACGGCAAAGCTTGCATAACAAAAGAATTTTGTATTGACTGTGGAGAATGTGTTCGAACTTGTCAGAACCACGCAAAAGTGATTAACCGTGATTTTATTAAATGCTTAAATGATTTTGAATATACGGTAGCTCTGCCTGCACCTTCATTGTATAGTCAATTTAATAATATTACCGATATAAATGCTATATTAACGGCCCTTTTAATGTTAGGCTTTGATGATGTATATGAGGTGGCAGCCAGTGCTGAAGTAGTTACAGAGGCTACTAAAGATTATGTCAATACCCATAAAGAGCAGTGGCCTTTAGTAAGTACTGCATGCCCTTCTGTGGTCCGGCTCATTCGGGTACGTTTTCCCAACTTAATTGATCACTTACTTCCATTGCACCCTCCTGTTGAAATAGCAGCAGCAGCAGCCAGAAAAAGAGCCATTGAAAAAACTGGTCTTCCATCCGAAAAAATAGGTATTATCTTTATCTCACCTTGTTCATCAAAGGTAGCTTACATTAAAGAACCTCTTGGTATGGAAAAGAGTTCTATAGACAGAGCCATTGGAATAACAGATATTTATCCATTAATCCTAGCCCACTTGCAAGAAGCCTCCCAATCTCCTTTACATCTTGCCACAGCAGGCAGAATCGGAATTGGCTGGGGACGAAGTAGTGGTGAAGCCCTTGCCCTTGAGACAGATGAATATTTGTCTGCCGATGGAATTGAAAATGTCCTACAGGTTCTGGAAGATCTAGAGGATGAAAAATTGAGTGGTCTAAGATTTATAGAACTTGATGCATGCAATGGAGGATGTGTAGGTGGAATTCTAACTGTGGAAAATCCTTTTATTGCTAAAACCAAATTAAAGAAAATAAAAGAATCATTACCGGAGAGACATACCGAAGAACATAAACATATGGCTTATGAGGAATTATTCTGGAATGTGGATGTAGTTTACGAACCCGTATTTCAATTAAGCGGCAACTTTATTGAAAGTGTGGCCCTTATGAATCAAGTGAACACAATCTATGAAAAATTTCCCAAATTAGATTGTGGCATTTGTGGTGCTCCAACTTGTAAAGCCCTTGCAGAAGACATTGTTAAAGGTAATGCAACTGAAAATCAATGTATTCATATTTTAAAGCAGCAAATACATGAAATTTCCAAAGATGCTACTGCCTTTGCAAATGATACCACTTTAAATGATACCAATACACCCGACTATATTACAAAATTAAAGAAATATATAAATCAAATTGCAATACTGGATAATGACCTTAATCGTGAAAAATAACAAAAAAGGTTGTGATAATATGAACATAAATCAATTAATTTCCAAGAACATATTTACATTAGCGAATGATGGTGGGAATGGTAATTTCTCCATAACAAAGCCTTTCTGCTGTGACCTTTTGAGCATAGCCATGGGTAAAGCTCCAACAGGCTGTGTATGGGTGACTGTTATGGGAAATTCTAACACCTTAGCCGTTGCTTCTCTCGCTGAAGCTGCCTGCATCATATTTGCTGAAGGTATTACATTAGATGATGCTACTTTAAATAAAGCAAAAGAGCATAACATAACTGTCATGTATACTGAGTTACCCATTTTTGATGCAGCTCTTAAAGTACATCAATTAATTCTGGAGTATATAATATGATAAATTTATCTTATGATTTCCATATTCATTCCTGTCTTTCTCCTTGTGGGGATAATGATATGACACCTCAAAACATAGCTGCTATGTCAGCACTTAAACAATTGGATGTTATTGCTATAACAGACCATAATTCCTGTAAAAATTGTGCCTCTGTTATGGAAGCTGCACAAGTCTATGATTTGCTCGTGATTCCTGGAATGGAACTTACAACTTCTGAAGAAGTTCATGTGCTATGCTTATTTTATGATTTAACTTCCGCATTACATTTTGATGATTATGTATATAAACATTTACTTCCCATAAAAAACAATGAGAAAATATTTGGTGAACAGCTTCTTTGTAGTTCTCAGGATAAGATAATTGGAAATATACAAAATCTACTTATTAACAGTACAGATATTTCTCTGGACTCTCTATGGGAATTGGTCACTGAATATAATGGTATTATCATTCCTGCACATTTAGATAAAGATTCCACCAGTATTATTTCTAATCTAGGTTTCATTCCTCTGGACAGTAAATTTAAATGTGTAGAATATAAAGATTTAAAAAAATCGGAAGAGTTAACAAAATCTAATCCTATTCTATTATCCTGTAACATTATAACTTCCTCAGATGCACATTACCTTCAAGATATCAGTGAGCCTGTACATACTATTCAGGTTGCTCAAAAAAATATAAAATCAATACTAGATACACTATCAAAAAAATAAACCGTTGGAATCCAAATTATTGAATACCAACGGTTTTAAATTTGTTTTAGAATACATAGTTATAAAAAGACTATTTTTCTTCCTCTTCTACATTAATCTGCTTGATTTCTTTTGTTCTGATTTCTTCGCAAATCTCACTAATAAACTGTTGAAGCGGCTTCTGACCTTCGTCCCCATTGAAACGACTTCTTACAGAAACAACACCTTCTTCTGCTTCCTTCTGACCTACGACCAGCATGTAAGGAACTCTTGCTAGTCTAGTTTCACGAATCTTATAACCAATCTTTTCACTTCTTTCATCGATAGTTACAAGTATGCCATTCTTTTGAAGTTCTTCCTTAACATGCTTTGCATAATCATGATACTTTTCAGAAATAGGTAAGATACGTACTTGTTCAGGGCAAAGCCAAGTTGGAAACTTACCTGCATATTTTTCAATAAGCCATGCAAGAGTTCTTTCATAGCATCCCATGGAGGTTCTATGAATGATGTAAGGTCTTTTCTTTTCTCCATCCTTATCCACATAAGACATATCGAAACGTTCTGCAAGAAACATGTCAAGCTGAATAGTAATCATAGTATCTTCCTTGCCATAAACATTCTTAGCCTGAATGTCAAGCTTAGGACCATAAAAAGCAGCTTCGCCTTCTGCTTCAGTAAATTCTATACCTATATGATTCAATATATTTCTCATCATATCCTGAACTTCATCCCACATCTCTGGTGTACCCATGTACTTTTCAGTATTCTTAGGGTCCCACTTTGACATCTGGTAGGTTACATCGCCTTCCAAACCTAAAGTAGTCAGGCAATATTTAGCAAGGTCTACACATGCTTTAAATTCCTCTTCAATCTGATCCGGTCTAACGATTAAGTGACCCTCTGAAATAGTAAACTGACGAACACGAGTTAGTCCGTGCATTTCACCAGAATCTTCGTTTCTGAATAATGTTGAAGTTTCGCCATAACGTAAAGGCAAATCTCTATAAGATTTTTGACTCTGCTTATACACATAATACTGGAACGGACATGTCATAGGACGAAGTGCAAATACTTCTGCATTTTCATCTTCATCATTACCTAATACAAACATACCTTCCTTGTAATGTGCCCAATGGTCAGAAATAATATATAATTCTCTCTTTGCCATAAGCGGAGTCTTTGTTCTAACATAGCCTCTTCTTTCTTCTTCATCTTCAACCCATCTTTGTAATGTTTGAATCATCTTTGCACCCTTTGGCATTAATAGAGGAAGTCCCTGGCCAATAACGTCAACAGTTGCAAATAATTCCATTTCACGGCCTAACTTATTGTGGTCGCGCTTTTTGATGTCTTCAAGATAAACCAAGTATTCGTTTAGTTCTTCCTTCTTTGTAAATGCTGTACCATAAATTCTAGTAAGCATCTTGTTCTTTTCGCTACCTCTCCAGTAAGCACCAGAAGATGAAATAAGCTTAAATGCCTTAATTGGCTTTGTTGTCATCAGATGAGGACCTGCACATAAATCTACAAATTCACCCTGACTATAGAAAGAAATAACAGCATCTTCAGGTAAATCCTGAATCAATTCAACCTTGTAAGGCTCTCCCTTTTCTTCCATAAATTTGATAGCTTCTGCTCTTGGCATGGTAAACATTTCAAGTTTATTACCTTCTTTTATGATTTTCTTCATTTCTGCTTCAATCTTATCTAAATCTTCTCTGGAAAACGGTTCATGCTCAAAATCATAGTAGTATCCAGTATCAATTGAAGGTCCAATTGCAAGCTTTGCTTCAGGATATAGTCGCTTTACTGCTTCAGCAAGAACATGTGAGCAAGTATGACGGTAGGCAGCAAGTCCTTTTGGGTCATTTGCTGTTAAAATGCTTAACTCACAATCCTTATCAATAACAGTTCTTAAATCTACTACTTCACCATTAACTTCACCTGCACATGCCATTCTAGCAAGGCCTTCGCTAATATCTGCTGCTATATCTATAACAGCTTTTGATTCACTGTACTCTTTAAAAGAGCCATCTTTTAATGTAATCTTCATTTAACCAATTCCTCCTGTTAAAATTATTTTTTGATTCAGCAGGTGAGATCATTCTGCAATAAAAAATCCCCTCCTGCACAAACTGCAGAAAGGGACGAGTTATCTGTTCTCGCGGTTCCACCCTAATTGCTTAGTAATCTCCTATTCAATATATCCTTTATTTTGTGATATATGTTCTAAGATTTTACAAAACCACTCTTCTTGATTATAACGGAATCACCGGACCTGATTGGGGCCACTCCGAGGTAGTTTTCAAATGGTTTTTATTAAAGCCTTTCCAGCCTCCGGCTTCTCTCTGTAAATGTTTCCCATTTTACTCTTCTCATCAACGCGTTAAAAATATTAAACTAAATTCAATTATATCACTTGAATACTTTTTTTCAACCCCTAAAATTTACTTATTTTCTAATGTCTATTCTATAGGATTGATCATATTTTATATCATCAAATGTAGCCATGTTATTCATAACAGCACATGATGCTGATATGATATGAAAGGCTAACGCACATCCTGTGCCCTCACCCAATCTCATATCCATTTCCAAAATTGGCTCCATTTCAAGTTCTTTAAAAATCAAATCATAAACTGGCTCTTTTGATTTATGGCTTGAGAAAATAAAGTCCTTTACTGAGGGATTCATTTGTGCTGCTACATAAGCGGAAAGTGCTGATATTACACCATCAATAACAATCGGAACTCTAAAATATGCTGCACCTAAGAAACATCCCACCATACCGGCAATATCAAGCCCCCCCACCTTTGAAAGTACATCAATAGGATCTTTTGGATCTGGATTATTCAGTTTAATGGCATCACTTATAACCTGTTTTTTATGTATTAGAGCTTCATCTGTAAGGCCTCCACCTTTACCAACGGCATTTTCAGATGATTCTCCTGTCATAGTCATAAATACGGCACTTGTTGAACTAGTATTTCCAATCCCCATTTCTCCCGTACCAATAAGCTGGTATCCTTCTGAAACAGCCAGCCCAACCATTTCTATCCCAACTTCTATAGCTTTTATAGCTTCTTCACGACTCATGGCAGGTCCTTTAGCAAAGTTATCTGTACCATATTTTATTTTTCTGTTGTACACTTTATCATTGTTATAATCAGACATAATACCTATGTCCACGACCTTTATATCTGCTCCTGCATGTGCTGATAATACTCCCATACCGCAGATGCCTTTTGTCATATTCATTCCCTGAATTAATGTTATATCCTGCGGAGTTCCTGCAACTCCTTCGGCACATATACCATTATCTGCTACCATTACTATGGAGCATTTTTTTTCTACACTATTATTAACCTTGCCTGTAATGCCTGCCATTTTAACTGCCATGGTTTCAAGTTTTCCCAAACTACCAAGAGGCTTAATTAAACTATCCATGTGTTTATGTGCTTCCTCTACAGCTTTTTCATCTGCTCCTTTAATACCCTTTAAAACTTCATCTAATGTTTTCATCTGCTTTCCTCCTAAAAGTCTGGATTAATTCCATATATCTGTACAATTTCAAACAAATCACTTGAGGCTATATCTGCAGGAGTGACAATTATACCTCCGTCACTATCAACATCATAACCAAACTGTTTGTAAACATACCAAATCAAATGAGAACAGTTAGTACTACGGAGTTCATCACTTTTAATGTTAGATAATTCAGGAAGAATTCCATACTTTATATCTAAGCATTTCTCTTCTACATACTCTGCTAGTAATTCTCCCAGTTCTGCCTGTGTATACCCTTTCGACTTTGCTGCTTCTTCAGAAATTCTTAGATGCACAAGAGTTGGACAAGAACGCCATTTTGCTGTAGTCTGGTACTCAGTAGGTTCACCCATATAAATTGCCTCTATTGTTTTAGCTTCCTTGCCTTTAGCAGATTTGCTAACAACAATTCCACAGTGACCATGTCTATATCCCATAGTATGTGTGGACAGATTCACCAGTACATCTCCCGGCTGCAAATCAACAATTTCATATCCTTTTATCTTTTTACCATTTTTATCTCTCATTCGCTCATTGTATGTTAACACTCCTATTTTAGCACAAGTATAAGGATAACCGTCAAAAAATATTTTCTGGAAATTTTTAATTTCACTTTCATAGTCTTTCTTATTTTCAATAATATAATCTACCGCCGGTTTTCCTAAACCAGTTTGCCTAAAGATAGCTTCATATTCCTCCTCCGTTAATTCCAATTTATGATGATTTTCCTTTTGCCCAAATTCTCCTGCTGTCCTTATATCTTCAAAGATATAATCCAAAGAATCTCTATTATATTCTGGTTTATAAACAGGATGTTGCTCTGACTCATCAATGGCAATCCAAAGAATAGAAAAAGCGACAATTGCACCAATTGTCGCCCTTATAAAAAAATTATTGCTATTTTTCCTCTGGCAATTCATATCGCGCGCTTCTTTCCAAACTTGTCACTTCTATGAAAGGTACTCGAAATAGATCTTCTGTGGCTACCGATATTCTTACAGTTATTGCAGGTATTTTTTCTACATTTGAAGGAGAATATCCTCTTTTTTCATCTTCAAACTCCATTTTATAATGTACCATTTCATTTGACAAAGCTTTTGAATTTCTTGTTATGTATGCCAGATATTTTTCTGTATAATTTACCCCTTTTTCATAATCAAATACTATGTTTCCTTTTGAAAATTCATCATCGTCTAAAAATAATGATGACCCTGCTGCGCATTCCTCTGCAGCTTCTTTTATCAATAACTGCTCATGTCCATAAGTTCCTAAATCACCCTGATATACAACTGCAGAAACGCTTACCATAAATATTCCTATAAAAACAATAAACACTTTCATATTTTGCCCACCTAAAAAACTTCTATGCTAGTACTGATAATTAAATTTTTTCACTAGCCGTATAACTTTCTATAACATAGTTATACCTATTGTCCTCATCAGAAATCCCATAGATATTGCTAGCAGCCATTAATTCATCAATTTTTACAGTGATTTTGTAATGAATTAATCTTTCTTCACCATTACTATACCTATATTTTACTTTGCTGTCTGTTTCAATATTTATCTTTTCTGAAGTAATACCTGTAAGCCTAGTTATATCATTTTTCAGCTCTTCTTTAATTTCTTTTGTAAAACAGCCTTCTTGTTTAGCATCCTCCTTTGCGGCGTATACAGAAGCCTGAATGATAGAAGTAATTTGGCTATTTTTTTGATCTAACCCCATTTGTAACATAAAAATTACTAAGATCGGTAATACCCCCATCAACACAATAAATTGTTTCATTTTATACTACTTTCCTGGCAAACTACCTAAGGAGTATACGTTCTAATTAGAACTCCTTGTTGCCAAATATGTTGCAAAGAAGAATTAATAGTCCCCTCACCGTTTCCCGCTATAATATTAAAAATGTATATTCCCAGCATAATCATGCTTATCAAAACCACATACTGCTTCATAACCACTTACCTTAACCCCTAGTTCATCATACTATTGGATATGTTAGTTATTGCTTTAGTAGTTTTTTGACCAATACCATTCACATCCTCCTTAAATCCCATAACTACTCCGGCAATAAAAATACCTAATGCAATAAAAGCAGCTAAAACTATTATCTGTTTCATTTATTTACCCTCCTTAGCAAATTGAATATTATCTTCTAAAAAAGCATTTGTAATACTTCTTTTTGATTAATAAAATATCCAACGTAAATAAAATTAATAAAAATTAAAATTACATTAAAAACTACTGGGAAATATAAGAAATCACTAATGATTTCATCTTTTCGCCTCTGCTCTGTCATTCTTATTTCTTTTATACTTTTTTGATGTGACAGTAAAATTTCTGAGAGCTCAAGTGGATTAATTTCATCCCATCGTAGTAATAATCCTGCAAACTCTTTACCTATAGGTGTTTCCAAACTATCTGCCATCGTCTGCTGTGCTTCTTTCTTTTTATTTACCCGAAGAAGGCTTAACATCTTAATATATATGCTTTGCAAAGCCCCTTCTCTTTGTGAAAGTTGCTCTATTATAAAATCCGTGCTAACCTGTTTCCCCCTGTCTATTGAAATAATATTTCTTAGAAATGATATGCCCTCATAAATC
This sequence comes from uncultured Aminipila sp., assembly GCA_963524205.1. GTDB lineage: Bacteria > Bacillota > Clostridia > Peptostreptococcales > Anaerovoracaceae > Aminipila. The sequence goes on along the minus strand of CAURED010000014.1, from coordinate 25,883 downwards.
TCTTTATCTGCCATCTGATTTCGTCTTTTCTTCTGCCATGCTCCCACCTTGTAATTCAAATTGTATCTTATTTTTGAATTTTGAGCTTTGGACTCTAAAGTCCTTATTAATCCCCTCTTAAAATAAGTTTTTTCTTTATATAAAATTAAGTAGATTCCTGTACTAAATAAACATACTGTTATGGCATAAAATGCATTAATACTCATTGCTCCCCCTAATCTAAACTAAGTATAAAATCCTATTAATAATCAAACTTTTGTCTGCTAACAATCTCCATTATTGCAATATTTATTAAAAACATTACACCGCTTACTGTAAAGAATAAAAAACCTTCTTTTGTGAACAGTTGATTTTCTATAAATTTAATAAAACTCATGCCTATATATCTTAAAGATATTACCACTGTAAAGACATATAAGAAGGGAATCATATAAACTACAATTCTCATTGCTTCTGAATTAAGCCTTTTTCGCTCTTCAAAAATAGTTCTTGCATCCCGTAACTGCATGAGTATATCCTCAATAGCTAAAGATACATTTATACCTTTCTCTGCAGCAAGCTGTATGTTATAAGCAAACATTCTGCTCCAATTTGTGTTGATTACACTTGCAAACTTATTAACGGCATTCTTTATTTCTTTCGGATTTCCTGTACTTCTTAGTTCTAAAAGCATTTTTAAAACAAATGGATTAGAGGCTTTCGTGTTTTTACTTTCTTCAAGTAGTTTCTCTAATGCTTCATAGACATTAAAATTTACAATTCTATACTGGTTTAAGAAGTTACTGACTATCATTTCTCCCTCAAAACTGCTTTTTCTCCTTATTCCTTCAAATTTAATTCTAAGAAGCATATATGGCGCTGCTGCTATAGATGTGGCTAAAATTATTGAGCTCATTATGGGTAAATTGCCGTGAGCTAAAAGCATTACAACAAAATACACCCCGCTCATAAATATCATTAGATACGAGCCTTTTATGTTTAATGTAGCCTTTGCAATACAATCAAAATGCTTTTGTAACTTAGAACGATCTTTTAGCTGCCTTCTTCTTTCTCTAAGTCTGTGTTTTGATTTTAACTTCGCAGTATAATTCATCAAATCCCTGCTATAAACAAAAACTATCCCTATTAAAAATAGTAAATATATAAGCATTTCAATTAAGACTTCCATTATATGCTTCATTACCAGCCCCCTCAATTTCCATCGGATTGTGTTCTTCCAATTCTTCTAGTAATTTTGAAAAAATATTAAAGCTCTCCTGGTTTTCTTCAATTCCCGCAATCACCTTATCTTTGCTTATTGCATATCGCCAGCACCAGCTGTCTGTTTGATAATTGTAAGCACAAATCTGGGTTATAATAATTTTGTTTGTTCTCTTATCAAAATGCATTTCATAAATTCCTTTTAATCGCTTTTTTCCTTTATCCTTTAATTGAATAAAATGGAAAATGTAATCAAAACTATCCGCGGCCCTTCTTGCAATAAGTTCCATATCACCTCCTAAACTAAGCGTAACTTCTGCGGCTACATCATAAGGAAAATTCATGGGATTTCTTTCATGAAAAGTAATTTTAAGCCGTCTTGTGCCTTTACTTGCTATTCTAAGTACTGTATCTAGTGCAACTCCATCTCTGGCTTCTGCCATAATTAAATAGTCTGCATCACTTCTTAGTAAATGCTTTGTTATAGTTTTTAGCTTATCCTCTTTTGCTAATATTTGGACAATAGGTGCCTTTGGCATTAACTTATGTAAGCTTATCTCTGGGTCTGTCTCCAACATTACGCCTTCAAGGCTTTCATCCTCATAACTCTGTAATGTGGCTAAAAAAGATGTTTTTCCACTTTTCATAGCTCCTGTAGTTGCCACCGAATAACCTAACTTAACCATCTCTTTTAATAAAGGAATACTATCCCATGGAATAGTGCCCCTTTTAGCCTGTTCTTCAAATGTATAATTAGGTATAATATATCGCCTAAAAATAATTACATCTTGTCCAGCTTTTACTGACTCTCCTCGAAATACAGTTATTCTTGTTCCGTCTAAAGTGTATATTTCATGAAAATCCTTATCTAAACGTTCTTCTGGAGTCATAAGTAGAAAAGCCCTAATTAACTGCTCCCTCCTTTCCTGAGAAATTTCTTGAGGTTTTAAAACCATTCTCCCATGCTCCTGAAAATAAATTCTATTACCAATAACTTTACATGAACTGCTCTCTGCATACTCCTCTGAAAACCACTCAGCAATTCCCGCTAATCCCCAGTTTTCGTGGTATATGGCTTCATCAAGACTTTTGTACCAAGCTGGATATTCTGTTTCACCTGCATTGTGTTTTTTGACGAAATATTTTATTTTATTTTTAAAAAACCCCACTTCTTTATCGAAGCCTATTATTGCATTTTTCTGTATGGAAAGCATCCTTTGAATATCTTTGTTTTCCTCTTCCCATTCCTGTTGAAATTCTAAATTTATTAACATGCAAAGCGTTTTAAAGTTAAACAGGCTTCTGTTTTTCTTTACTTCTTGTGATAAAAAACTATCTAAATAAAATTTCTCCATAATTTATTTTTCCTTTGTAATTCTATTTGAGGTAAACCCGATGCCTTCAACACATGATTTGCTATTGTGGCAATATCTTCTAAATAACTATCTGTTTTAAATTCCATAAGTGTTTTATGCTCCAGCTCCGCCTGCCGTTCATAACCAGCTGCCTGGATCTTAAAGGATTTCTCTTTATTAACACCGAGTCTTTCTCCTATGTATTTAAGAGTATGAGGATCTTCTTCACAAAATTTGTTAACAATAAATCCATCAAATTTCACTTGTGCTTTTTCAAACCATGGGGACATTTCCTCATACCTGAATAAATTTGATTCCAATTGAGTCAATATCAAATATTTTCTTGCGGCAATTGACAGCCCTCCTAATGCCAATCCATTATTAAGCTCACTTCCAGTGTCTGCAATAATTATTTCAAAACTGCCTGATACAGATTCTAATAAATATTTAGCTGAGTCTGGGAAATAATATCTTTCCTCTAGTTCATTTGATAGGCCAGCTAGAATATGTAAATTCCTTTTATGTCTGCAGTCTCTTACAAAATCTTTACTTATAAGCATTTGGCTGTCCAATTGCAATTTAAATTCATCAATAGTTTTAACTTCTTCTTTTACATACTCACAGTTTTTCCTTCCATTCAATGATATAAATAGAACATTAATATTACTATTTTGAGAAGCAATTAATTCAGCTACAGACTGAGCTAACATAGTAACCCCTACCTTATGGTCTATACCATGAAATGCAAATAAATTATTCATATATGTTCTCCCCCTTTTGAATAAGTAGGAATTTCATACTCTGTTCCTCAGCAAGTTCCCAAATTTTTTTATACTCTTCAAGGGAGGTAATTATTTCTACGCTAGATATAATGGAACTGCTAAAATCCCTTTGCAAAACTTCCTCACTAAGATTTGCCTCTGTTCCTACCACCTCTTGCTCATTCGAATCCTTTACATACGCAATTTTGAAAGTCCCTACATAACACTGGCCGCTTTTGTCAAATATGTCAATTGTATCCCCTTTTCGCAGCGAACTACTTCTACTATCAATCCAAACATCTTTAATAGGAAAAATAGAATTACCCTCAAGTAATATTTTATCTTTTTTCATAAACATCTTAGGAATTACTTGAGAAAGTTTCGGTATATATTGATTTGCTACAAGACCTTTTATTTTATAAAAGCTTTTTGGAGTTATGGACCCAGGTATAGTACTCTCCGAAATATTTTTTATTTCTATGAAATTTTGTTCACCTATTATAGTTCCCCTTTGAATATTTTCCTTTGCAACCATTACACTGTTCATAACCAGCTGTTCACGTCCTGTATTTTCCCACCACAGCAAGGCTAGTACCGATAATACTATCAATACAATTCCAAGCAGTGGTCTAAATATCTTTATTCTCATTAATCATCCCTCCAGTCAAATTACATTTTTTACCATCTGGCTATCTTCATTATAATTCCCTTAATTATTTTGTCAACCATATTTTTACATTATTTCTTATTTTTGTTATTATATATTCCCCTGAAAAGTAATTAACCATTTAAAATTCAATATAATTTCAAGTCTAAAATATGTGAGCTTATATAGACTCTTTTGATTAATAAAAATATAATTGCCAATTTTTTAGCTTTTGCAAAAATATTGGCAATTATATTTTTTGTTCAAATTTAAAGTCAATTTACAATTATGAGAATTTTCATAATGATTTTGCTATATTTTTAGCAATAAAATTTTTTTAATTTTTAAATTCACATAATGATTTCATTGAAATTAAAGGGTTATAAAAAAAAATAAAATTGGCACACATGTTGCATTATTAAATAGTGAACTAATAGTTGAATAAAAAATGGAGGTAGAAATGAAAATGGTTAAACAGAAAAGAGAGGTTAGAGCACCAAAACTATGGGAAGCTCTTACCCCTATAGTTGGAATGATGGTAATTATTATAGTTGGAATCTTAAAATTTGGTTTAGAACCACATATCCCAATTGTTTTGGCTTGCGTTTTAGCAGCACTTATGGCTGCAAAAGTCGGTAACTCTTGGGATACTATTTTAACAGGAATGCTTGATAGTATTCACAGAGCATTAGAAGCACTTTTAATTGTAATGATAGTTGGAATGCTGATTGGAACTTGGGTTTCGTCTGGTACAGTCCCAGCTATGGTTTATTATGGACTAGGACTTATATCTCCAAATATATTCCTACCTACCGGAGCAGTCCTATGCGCTATAGTTTCTCTTGCAACTGGTAGTTCATGGACATCTTCAGGTACAGTTGGTATAGCACTTATGAGCATTGCCACTGGACTAGGAATTAATCCAGCTTTAGCTGCAGGTATGGTTATATCAGGAGCTTATTTTGGAGATAAATTGTCTCCACTTTCTGACAGTACAAATGTTGCTGCAGCTTCTGCTGAAACCCCTCTTTATAGTCATGTACGAGCAATGATGTATACCACAGTTCCAAGTTTTATTATTGCATTAATAATTTATACTATAATAGGATTTAATATAGGTAAAGGGGCTTTTGATGCCAGCAGGGTTGAATTAATCAGATCTACAATTCTGGCAAACTTTAATATTAATGTATGGCTTTTAATACCTCCTGTTTTTATAATCATCGCTGCAGTAAAAAGAATACCAGGAATCCCCTCTCTATTAGGGGCAGCTGCATTGGGGGGTATTTTTGCAATGATATTCCAAGGCAGAGGCCTTGGTGATGTTCTGTTAAACTTCCACTATGGATTTGAAGCTTCAACAGGAGTTGAAATAGTTGATAAATTATTAAACCGCGGAGGTTTGGATTCAATGTTATGGACTATTTCCCTTATAATTTTTGCTTTATCTTTTGGGGGAATATTAGAAAAATCTGGATTTATCCAAGTAATATTGGGTAGATTAGTTAAAAAGGTTAAATCAGTTGTAGGGTTGGTAACCCTAACTATTCTTACTGGAATAATCTGTGATTTTGTATTAACAGATCAATATTTAGCCATCATAGTTCCTGGCAGAATGTATTATAAAAAATACGATGAAATGAACTTAAGCAGAAGTTATTTATCTAGAACACTAGAAGATGGAGGAACGCTTTGGTCTCCTATGTGCCCTTGGAATGGCTGTGGTGCATATCAATCTGCAACTTTAGGAGTTTCAACATTCGCTTATTTCCCATATTCTTTTATGAATTTAATTAACCCAATATTAGCAATCACATTTGCTTATTTTAAAATTGCAGTATTCCACAGAGATGACAAAAGGTTTAAGGATGCTGAGGAATATCGTCTTAAACGATATTCTGATGACTCTGTAAAAAATTAGAAATTATGGAGAAAAGCCTCAATTGCTTGAGGCTTTCTCCTCCTTCTTATATGCTTACGTCGATAGGGGTGAATTTTATTGAAATTATTAAAGATTAACGAAAAAACAAAGAATGAGTCTTCCTATAAAATTTTAAGTTTGATTTTGGGCATATCCTTTTTACTTATGGGTTTTAATGATATGGAACTTGCTAAAATAGCAATCGGTCTTTTACTTGCTTTTTATTTTACTTATTCCAAACATATTTATTTGTCAGATAAAGGAGTGATTTATAAGTATAATGCATTTCTTTTAAACAAAGAAGAATACTTATATTTCAAAGATGTGGAGGAAATAACAGTAATAAGTCAAGGAACTAAAAGCAGTATATTCTTTATTAAAGACCCAATAGCAAAAAAAATCGTAATTAATAATAATAAATTAGATGAAATAACAAAATTTATTAAGAGCACAACAAATATAGCGATGAATTTCGAGACAAGGTAACCCAAAAGATGAAAAAATAAATACCAATAAATTGCAATAGCAATTATATTGGTATTTACTGTATTCCCATTTTTTTAATTTTATATTGTAAGGTTTGTCTTTTTATTTCTAGAATTTTTGATGCCTCTGATACGTTTCCTCTAGTAATTATCAGTGCATTTTTTATTAATACTTTTTCAAATTCGTCAATTTTCTGTTGATAATTTAAATTGTCATCAAATTCCCTGCTGACATTTTCAAGATCCCATAAACTATTATGCATATAATTGGGTAAATGCTCTAATTCTACAGTATCAGCACAGGAAGAGTTTAATAGTATGTAGCTTATAACATTTTTTAGTTCTCTCACATTGCCCTGCCATGAATATTTTCGAAAAAAATCCTTTACTTCTTTTGATATCTTAGGCTCTCTAACATTTATATACTTACTTTCTCTTTTAATAAAAATCTTCGTTAAATAATCAATATCTAATTTTCGCTGCCGCAATGGAGGTATATTTACGTAAATGGGACCTAATCTGTAAAACAAATCCTGTCTTAATCTATTACCTTTTAATAAATCTTCTGGCGCTTCATTTGTTGTGCATATTATTCTTACATCTACTCTAATATCTTTTTTACCACCAATCCTCCTTACAAATCCTTCTTGCAACACTCTTAAAAGCTTTGCCTGAAGAAAAAACGGAAGAGAATTTAATTCATCAAGAAACAAAGTACCTCCATTAGCCTGTTCAAATAATCCAGAACTATCAGAAGCACCAGTAAAACTGCCTGCAACTGTTCCAAAGAAAATTGATTCTAATAAATTTTCTGGTATAGCAGCACAATTCTGGGCAATAAATGCATTATTTTTTCTTTGACTTCTATTGTGAATACTTTGAGCAATTATTTCCTTTCCAGTACCAGTTTCACCGTAAATTAATACATTATATCCATATAAAGACATTTGTTTAACATTTTCTATAAGAGATATCATTTTCGTTTCTATAGTAAGAAAATCATCAAAATCATAGCCTATTAAATTCTTTGAACTTGTATTTTTTAAATTAAAACTGTTTTGTTGATCTTTAGAAATGTAGTTATATAAATCTCCAAAAGAATCTTCTGTTTTTATGTATTCTATAACTCCCACAATTTCTTCATTTTGAATAATTGGTATATTGGTTGTTACTAAATAAATAATTTCACCTTTTTTTCCAAAATGCGGTTTAACCTTATTATGAATAGTTCTACCCGTTCTTAGACAAGTAATCAAAGTACTTGAACCCTCATCTAAATGTTCATGTATCTCAAATAGGTGTTTTCCTATCATGTCTTCTCTCTTTATATTCATAATTTTTCCAATAATATCATTACAATAAACAACTATTCCATTTTCATCAACAACTCTAAATCCAATATCAGCATTATCTAATATATAGCCTGGTATAAGTTCCATATTCATTTTAGTAATAAAATCACCTTCTCAATTATCATCGTACAATTAATTATTTAACTTAATATTTTTAGGTTTATTTAATTAATATAAATAATTTGGTATAAACAATTTTGTATATTATATCATAAAAACTATTATTTGAATACATTTCGGCTTTATCCTTGGGCTGATTTATGTTGATTTAAAAGCATGTGTTAGCGCTCAATTAGCTTGATGATTCCAATATTTTATGCTATAATAAACAAGCATTAAATACAAATATTTAAAAATTCAAGTCAGCATATGATTTTATGTTTGATTTTTTTTTTATGTATTGATAAATATTTCTTTTATAACGGAGAGTAAATATGAAAAGTATCAAAACTAAGATTATTTTACTAAGTTGCTTAATTTGCATTTTTAGTATTTTTTCAGCCACCATTATTAGTTATAAAATCTTATCTGAAAATATCAAGGAGCAAACTTTCCAGAATTTTGAACATATAGCAGAAAAAAATGCTGTAGAAATAAAAGGCTGGTTTTCTGTCCAAGAAAGAATATTAAGCGAACTATATGATGAAATTATATACAGAAATGATTTCAACCAAGAAGATTTAATTAATTATTTCAATTATAAAAATCAAAAAAACTCAGATATACTAGAATATTATATAGCCTTTCCAAACAATATTTTTATTACAGGTTCCGGAACTTGGATACCTGATAAGAATTACAATACCGTTGAGAGAGAATGGTATAAAAAGGCAGCCGAAAGCGATAAAATTGAAATATCTTCTCCTTATATTGACGCCAATCATGGTGATGTAATTGTAACTTTATCGAAAGCGATTCGAAGAGATGATAAGATTATAGGAGTATTATGCTCTGATATTGCGATCGATCATATTGTAAATATAATTAATGATTCTAAACCTTTAGATTATGGGTATAGTTTTTTAATTGATAATAATGGACATGTTCTAGCCCATCCAAATAAAGATTTTTTATACTATAAAGAAAAAGGTTTAACTAGTTTAGACCAAATATATGATGATGATATTACAGTAAAACAATTAAAGGATGGTGAACTCAAAAAAATTAAAGACTATGATGGTAAAGAAAAATTTATTGTCTACACCGACTTAGATTTTTCTGGATGGAATATAGGGTTAGTTGCACCTGTTAAAGAAGTAATGAAGCCACTTAATGAAATTATTGTTGTATCTGTCTTATTATCGATTATACTAACTTTTGTTTCAGTAATTTTAACATTTATATTTGGTAATTCTATATCTAAGCCAATAAAATCTGCTAAAAATTACATAGAACAAATGTCACAATTAGATATTACTCTTGATATTGACAAAAAATATTTAAATATGAAAGATGAAATTGGTAAAATGTTTATGTCTTTTCAAATGATCGTTGATAGCTTAAGGGAGTTTTTAAAAGAGCTAAATAATATTTCCAATAAAATATCTACTTTTTCAGATGAATTAGCTGCTTTATCATATAAATCTAGTATTGAAGCCGATAATATGTCGGAGAATTCTATCAATATGGCCGAATCGTATGACCTAAAAATCAAGAGGATAGCAAAATTAATAACTTCAATAGAAGATATGCAAGATAGGTATCAAAAACTTATTAAAGATACAAATTTCTCAGATGAAAGTTTTGATGAATTTTCATTAATTGTTCAGGAAATCCAAACCTTGAATCAGGATCTTCACCAAATTCAAGATTTACAAATTTTCGAATCTGTTCAGATAAAAACAACTTCTTCATTAATTGAAAAGCAAACTTCAATTATGGAGGAAATTTCTTCTGCAAGCCAGTGTTTGGCAGAATTAGGCGAAGAATTAAATATATATATATCAAAGTTTAAAATTTAAGTGGATTTTCTAGTTTTTATAGCTGAATCAAAAATAGAATGGAGTTAATTATGAGTTTATTAATAGTAGAAAATGTATCTCACGGTTTTGGCGGCAGAACGATTTTAGAAGATGCCTCCTTCCGTTTACTAAAAGGGGAACATGTAGGCTTAATTGGTGCTAATGGAGAAGGGAAATCAACTTTTTTAAACATTATTATAGGAAATATACAGCCTGACGAAGGCAAAGTTGAATGGTCCAAAAATGTTACAGTCGGTTATCTTGACCAGCATTCTTCTTTGAAATCTGGTATGAGTATTCGCGACGTTCTCCGTGATGCTTTCAAAAATATGTTTGAACTTGAGAAAAAGATGCTGGGTATGTATGACCAAATGGCAGAAGAAGGTGCAAATGTTGATGCACTGATGGAGGAAGCTGGTGAAATTCAGCAAATCTTAGACCACAGTGGCTTTTATACTATTGATGCTAAAATCAATGAAGTTGCCAATGGTTTGGGACTTGCTTCAATAGGTCTGGATAAAGATGTTTCTGAACTATCTGGTGGGCAGAGAACAAAAGTGCTTTTAACTAAGCTTCTGTTAGAGGATCCATCCATACTTCTATTAGACGAACCAACTAACTATTTGGACTTTGAGCATATAGAATGGTTAAAAAGATATCTTCAGGATTATCAAAATGCATTTATCCTAATTTCACATGATGTAGAATTCCTGAATTCTGTAGTAAATGTTATTTATCATGTAAATAATGGTGAGCTTTCAAGGTATACTGGGGATTATAACAATTTCTTAAATATGCACGAAATAAAGATGAAACAGCAGGAACGTGCCTACGAACGCCAACAGGCTGAAATTGAAAAAATGGAGGACTTTATTGCTAGAAACAAAGCAAGAGTTGCTACCAGGGGAATGGCAAACAGCAGGCAAAAAATGCTTGATAGAATTGATGTTATCGAAAAGCCTAGAGAAAAACCAAAGCCATCTTTCCAATTTAAAGAAGCAAGAACCCCTAGCCGATATTTAGTACAAGCAAAAGATCTGATTATTGGATATGGAGAGCCTTTAACGAAACCACTTAATTTTGAAATAGAGCGTGGCATGAAGCTTGCTATTACTGGAACCAATGGATTAGGTAAAACAACACTTCTAAAAACTATTCTAGGCAAGATTAAGTCTTTAGGAGGAATGGTGGAACTTGGTGATTACCTTGCACCAGGTTATTTTGAACAAGAAGCTGGGAGAAATAGTGAAATCACAGCTCTGGATTATATCTGGGAAAGATTTCCTTCCTATACAAACGGAGAAGTACGCTCTGCACTTGCCAAGTGTGGTTTGACAAATGAACATATCACAAGCCAGATGAGAGTATTAAGTGGTGGTGAAAATGCTAAGGTCCGCCTTTGTGAACTTATGCAGAAAGAAGCTAACTGGCTGATTTTAGACGAACCTACTAATCATTTAGATGTGGAAGCCAAAGACGAACTAAAAAAGGCGCTAATGGAATACAAAGGCTCCATACTGCTGGTATGCCATGAGCCAATGTTCTATGAAGACTGGGTAACAAATATCTGGAACGTTGAAGATTGGACATTAAAAATTGTGTAAATAATATATAGTAATAATACGGAAAAAAGGCTATATCAAAATAATAACTTATTTTGACATAGCCCTTTTAATATTTGTAAGTATATCTACCATGTAGGTTCTGTCATAGATACTGGATTTTGTCCCATACCTCTTAGAACCGCAAGACCTACCTCTCTGGCTGCTAAAAGTCCCTGTTTAACTGCATCTGCATCTCCAGAAAAGGTGATAATTATTTCATTCGTATAGCTTGTGCCTACCGAAGGACTTGCATATTTACTCAATTCCACATTGCCAGCTTTCATTGCTGCATCGGCCATTAACATTCCTACTGCTGCAGGCGCTCCAATTGTAATACCAAACGCCTTATCCATAGGTGCAGAAAAAGCTTTATTAAGAGCATAACTAGCTCTAGCCGTATAGTGCAATTGTACATGTCCTGCATCACATACATATACATTGCCGAAATTTTCATCTAATTCAGCAAGCATGATTTCTACCGCTCTTCTTGAATCAGATACATCTTTTGATCCAAAAATAACAGTAATTCCATGACCTGCGCCACCCTTTGTATCTCTGGAAAATTCAATTGAAACAATTTCTGTGTTGGTTTCTTTCACTGCTGTATCAGCTGCCATAACATGTGTTCCACCGCCTATTCTGGCGCTTACAATTCCGATAGAACGGAATCTTGAATCAAGATTAATTTTTTCACGTATACTAGCATCAAGATTTGCAATGACAAGACCTACTGTGTCGCCTATTCCAGCTCCTACAAATTCTGTTAATCCACAGTTTTCTGGTGCCACAAAACTTACCTCCATCATCTATATCTATTACTCTTTTATCTATTAAAAATAGTCAGAAACTCTTTCACTCTGGCATCTACATCTGGAGCTCCAAACACAGCAGAACCTGCTACTACAAGTTCAACACCGGTATCAATTACTTCTTTCACATTGTCCAAGCCAATTCCACCATCTATTTCAATTTCATAATTCAGTCCATGTGTTTCCTTAATCTGTTTCAAAGCTTCAACTTTAGCCAGTGATGACTGTATAAACTTTTGACCTCCAAATCCTGGATTTACAGACATTATCAGCACTAAATCAACTTCCTCCAATATAAAATCTAAGGTACTTAAGGAAGTTGCAGGATTAATAGCAACGCCTGCTTTTACTCCAAATGATTTTATATTTTGAATGGTCCTATGAAGATGCGGACATGCTTCTTGATGAACGACTATAAATTCAGTCTGATCTGTTACAAATTCTGCAACATATTTATCTGGATTTTCAATCATAAGATGAACATCAAAAGGCAGCTTTGTTTTACCGCAAAGACTTTTCATCACAGTTGCTCCATAGCTGATATTGGGTACAAAATGCCCATCCATAACATCTACATGTATTACCTGAGCTCCTGCCTTTTCAATAAGACTTACCTGCTCTCCTAGTTTTGAAAAATCTGCTGACAATATTGATGGTGCTAATCTTACCATTTTCTGCTTTTCTCCCTTATTTCTTTAATCTGTTCAACATATGAGTGGTATCTGCTTTTACTAATTCTGCCTTCTTCTACTGCCTCTCGTACACTGCAGTCGGGTTCTTTTATATGTCTGCAATTATCATATCTGCACTTGCCTAAGTATTCTTGCATTTCAGGATATAAATGAGCCAGCTCTTCTTCATCTGCATCAAGAACCTCAAAAGAGGTAAATCCTGGAGTGTCAAAAATCATAGCCCCAAAAGCTGTATCAAAAATTTCTACGTGCCTGGTGGTGTGTTTACCCCTTTTGGTCTTTTCACTGATTTCTCCTGTTTCTACAGAAACCATAGGTTCCAGATCATTGAGAATTGTAGATTTTCCCACACCTGATGGTCCTGCCAAGGCACATTTTTTACCCTTGAGCAGTTCCTTCAATTCATTAACTCCCTCTCCAGTTTTACCACTTAAAAACACCATAGGATAAAGCCCTTCATATATATGCTTCAGCTTATCAACCTTGTCACTTTCGGCTAAATCAATTTTGTTTACACAAATTATGATATCGGTATTACTCTTTTCTGCCATAACTAGAAATCTGTCAATTATTGAAAAATTAGGTTCAGGATTTGTCGCCGCAAAAACTACTGCAAAACAATCAACATTTACAATAGGAGGTCTTACAAAGGAATTTCTTCTTTCCTTTATTTCAGTAATGAGGGCATCACTGCCCTCATTTAATTGGATTTCTACAATATCACCTACTGCAACTTTTATTCCGTCTTTTTTAAAGATGCCCCGTGCCTTACACTGATAAACAACATCTTCAGCTTTTACATAATAAAAACCAGCGATTCCCTTTACTACTATTCCTTCCATTAATTAATTTCTCCAGTGTCGAAATTTACATTCTTCTTCATCTCTACATCATTATCAAATAAAACAGTAACGGTTCCCTGTCCAGTTCCGGTTAATGAAAGTATCTCACTACCCTGTTCCTTCAATCTCTGATCTCTGGTGAAAATATTTCTAGTTCCCTCTTCATCAGAAATGGTAACTGTCAAGAAGAATACTAAATTTTTAGCATTACTAAAATCTACGTCTAAAGCAATAGATTTTGGTGCGGATGGCTCTGTTCCAGTACTTACCTTTACATTAATTGTAGCCCCTTCATCAACCGACTCTCCTGCACCTACCTGCTGCCACATTACCTGTCCCTTACTGTAGGCATCACTCATATCTTCTCCCACATCTCCGATTTTAAGACCTTCTGCCTTAACTGCTTCTTTTGCTTTTTCAAGTGTCATTCCTAATAATTTTGGCATAATAACTGTTCCATCTTCACCCTGGCTGACAACAAAATCTATAGAGCTTCCCGGTTTAGCCTCTTCACCATCTTTAGGAGTCTGGCTGATTACCGTATCCTTTGGCATATCACTTTTGCCAATGGTCACATCTCCAACCTCATATCCATACTTTTTTACAAGATATACAGCATCGTCATAAGATTTTCCGACTATATTAGGGACTGCACCTTCTTTAGAACCTTTGCTGATACTAACAGTTACTATTTTTCCCTTTTTTACTTTAGCATCTGCTGTTGGATCCTGAGATACAATCTCGCCCTCATTATACTCACTGTCATATACCTTATCACCTTCTTCAAGGGTCAGTCCCAATTTTTCTAACGTTTGTGTAGCCTCTTCCACAGTCTGCCCTGATAAATCTGGAACCGTTATTTCGCTACCTGCACCCAAAGTTGAAATTAAGTGATAAATTAATCCGCTTACTGGAACTGCGCATATAAGTGCCACAATTATAGCTGTAACTTTTACCTTGTTTAATCGAACCTTCTTCTTTCCATTCTTATTCTTTCCTTTTTTCCCCATGTTTTCTATGTCCCCCTCGGTAGAAATATTGCCTTTGTTTTCTATAGGTTCAGAAGACAGTTCTACCATACCACTTTCAACGGTTCCCGCGTGTAAATAAACGGCATCTCCTACTATGCTTGATATTAAATCTACGTTCTTTAATGCTTCCATCATTTCGTCAGCAGATTTAAATCGATTTACTTGGATTTTATTTGTTGCCTTCATTATAATTTGTTCTAAAACAGGCGGTACTCCGCTTACTATTTTTGAAGGTGGAACTATTTCATTATTTATATGCATAAGCGCCACTGTCACAGGATTTTCACCATCAAAAGGTACTTTTCCTGTAATCATTTCATACATTACAATACCTAGTGAATATATATCAGATTTTTCATCTACATATCCGCCTCTTGCCTGCTCTGGGGAAAAATAGTGCACTGACCCCATTACTGTATCCGCATTACCTACAATAGTTGCATTATCAACAAATTTTGCTATTCCAAAATCAGTAATCTTTGCTACTCCGTCATTTGTTACTAATACATTATGAGGTTTAACATCTTTATGTATTATATGGTTTTTATGGGCACAAGAAAGACCAGCAGCAATCTGCTGTCCAATATCTATTGCTCTTTTATAATCAAGAGGTCCTTGCTCCTTAATAATATCGCTTAGAATTTTTCCTTCTACAAGTTCCATTACAATATAGTTAATATTGCCTTCTCTTCCTACATCATAAACGCCCACGATATTTGGATGGACTAAACTTGCTGCTGCCTGTGATTCCTTCTTAAAACTTTCAACTAGCTTTAAATCCTTAGTAAATTCAGGCTTTAAGATTTTAATTGCTACATACCTATTTAAAAGTTTGCATCTTGCTTTATATACAACGGCCATACCGCCTTCACCAATTTGCTCCAGCAATTCATATCTGCCTGCTAATACTCTGCTCATATGAATTCTCCCCTCTACATCTTTACACAGACTACTGTGATATTATCATTCCCGCCTGAGCGGTTTGCTCTTGTTATGAGTTGATTACATAATTCTGACATTTGCTGTCCTGATGATAGGATTTCACAAATTTTACTATCATCAACCTCTCCATGTAGGCCATCAGTACATAATAGCAGAATATCGTCTTTCATAAGCTTTACTTCAAATATATCCGGTTCTACTGTATCATCTCCACCAAGGGCTCTTGTAATAATATGCCTTTTGGAATGATTCCTCGCTGCGTCCTCTGTAAGGGCTCCAGACTTTATTAAAGTATTAACGTATGTATGGTCCTCGGTGATCTGTATTAGATTACCGTCCCGCATTAAATATGCCCTGCTATCGCCTATATTTACTATATAAGCCTTCCGCCTTATTACATACGCCAAAACTAAAGTAGTGGCCATTCCCTTATTGTCAGTACTCTCACTAGATAGCCCGCAAATTAGGGAATTAGCCTCTCCTATGCAATTCACAAAATAATTTTTTATTTCTTCTCGGCCTTTTACCAATTTAATAGGATTCTTTTTTACATAATCAGCAACAAAACTTACTGCACTACGACTTGCAACTTCACCTGAATTACTACCGCCAACGCCGTCAGCAACAATATAGATTTTATCCTCAGGTATTACAAAACATGAATCCTCATTATTTTTTCTTTTTAGACCTCGATCACTTTTAAAACCTACTTGAACCATGACTTCTCCAATATTAACTAAATTAAGCTTTTACTTCTTACCATTTTGCACACATAAAAACCATCTGTCATATCAATATGCGGCATAAACTGACGTTCTTGAACTATACTAAAATCCTTATTCTTTCTTAAAAATTCTTTTATAACTCTTTGATTTTCCTGTTTGTTAATTGTGCAAGTGCTATATTGAAGTACTCCACCTTTTTTAACATATTTAGAAGAAACTGTAAGAATTTCTAATTGCTTTGCTGGTAAACTGTCAAAACCATTAACTTTCTTCTTATCTTTTATTTCTGGTTTTCTTCTAATTACTCCAAGCCCAGAACATGGTGCATCAACAATAACTCTATCTGCTTTTTCTAAAAGTTCTGAGTCTACTTTTGTAGCATCCCATGTAGAGGTGTTTACAATAGAAATACCAAGTCTTTCGGCTTCCTTATTTATAATATTTAATTTTCTTAAATATATATCTCTTGCAATAATGCGACCACGATTACTCATTCTTTCTGCACTTGCTAAAGTCTTTCCACCTGGTGCTGCACAAACATCAACAATCATTTCTCCAGGCTGTGGATCAAGAATTTCAACGGTTTTCATTGAACTTTCATCTTGAACAGAAAAAAGCCCATTTTTGTATAACTGACTTTCTAATATCCCATTGCCTTTAGTGACTTGAAGGGCACTGTCACAAATGTGACTCTCCTTAACTTCAAAATTTTTTTCTGTTAGTCTTCTTGTTAAATCCTCTTTGCCTGTTTTTAAAGTATTTACTCTGATACTTAATCCCGGATTGCCTTGTGAATTCTTTAATAATTCTTCCGTTGTTTCTGCACCATATTGTTCCATCCAAAGTTCAACAATCCATTCTGCACAAGAATATTTAGTGGATAAGTGTTTTATTTCATCAATGCTTCGATCAGGTAATTCAACTGAAGATTTGTCCCTTATATAGGAGCGTAATACCCCATTTATAAAACCTTCTCTGCCTCTGCAAAATTTCTTAGCTAACAATACACTTTCATTAACAGCTGCATACTCTGGAACAGAATTCATATACCCAAGCTGATAAATCCCCATTCTGAGCACTACTAAATCACTCACCTTTATTTTATCAATGCCGCTTGCAACAAAATGCCCTATGATGTAATCAAGGTACTTCTTATTTTCTAAAACCCCATAGACAAGTTCTCTCACAAAGGAAGGAGAGCTTGGCTTTCCACAGATAATCTGGTGGTTAAGTGCAATATTGGAATACGATTTTTTTGACTCCACATCCAATAATGTGTAGTAAGCAGTTTTTCTGTTTGCATCCATCTTATTGATTCCTTTCTCTTAAAACAAGTAATCTTAATAAGTTTGCAACTGCTGTAGCAAGTGCAGCAACGTAAGTCATTGCAGCCGCAGACAAAACTTTTTTGGCACTAGATTTTTCTTCTTGATATACAATACCTAAATTCTCCATTTGTTTCACAGCCCTGCTGCTGGCATTAAACTCCACTGGTAATGTAACAGCATGAAATAAAACAACGGAGGCAAAAAACAATATACCTATATCCATTATAAAATTGCCCCTAACAGAATTCCCCCCATTAGCCATCACAACACCAATAAGCATCAGAGGCCATGATAACATAGAAGCAAAATTAACAACAGGAACAATCGTATTGCGGAGTTTAAGTGGTAAGTAAAATTCAGCATGCTGTATAGCATGGCCAGACTCATGTGCCGCAATGCTTACTGAAGCAATTGATGGTTCGTTATAGACCCTGGGAGATAATCTCATAACTCTTGCTCTTGGATCATAATGATCAGAGAGGGTTCCACTTACCATCTCGATTCTTACATCTCTAAGGCCATTATTGTCTAATATCATTCGTGCCGCCTGTGCACCCGTTATACCTCTTCTATTTCTAATATCTGCATATTTCCTATAAGCAGTACTTACCCTGCTCTGAGCATAAACTGCAAATAATATAGCCGGTATAAGTAAAATGATAGTTGAATCAAAATACCACATATTATACACCCCTAATCAATTTTATTAAATACTTCCCCAATTTTAATTTGATTTCCTTTTAGATAGTCTGCAACTGACACTCTCTTCTTACCTGGCACCTGAATAACTGTTATTTGAAGTATACTTCCACCAGCGGAAACTTCTATCCCTTCATTTGAAACATTCACAATAGTTCCATAAGGTACGTCGCAAGATTTTTCTATAACTTCTGCACCCCAAATTTTTATAGGCTGACCCTTATAATAGCTATATGCTCCAGGCCATGAATCTAAACCTCGAATAAGTCTTTCTATCTCTGCTGGTGTTTTAGAAAAATCAATTTCACCATCTTTTTTGAAAATCATGGCTGCATAAGTTGCCAGACTGTCGTCTTGTTTTTCTCTTGTAATGTTACCTGATTCCAAATCTGGAAGTTTTTCTAATAGCAGTTTGCCACCTAATTCTGCCACTTCGTCGTGAAGTTCAGCTGCAGTCTTTCTGAGAATTGGAGTTGTTAATTTAGCAATCATGTCCCCAGTATCAAGACCTTCTTCCATGTACATAAGAGTAACTCCGATATCCTCATCTCCTGCCATAATTGCTCTCTGCATAGGAGCTGCACCTCTCCATCTAGGTAAAATTGATGCGTGAATATTAACACACCCAAGCCTAGGTAAATGAATAATCTCAGGAGGTAATAGCTTTCCATATGCGGCAACAACAATCAAATCAGGAGCATATTCCTCCAATGTTTTCAAGAATTGTTCATTACCCCTAATTTTTTCTGGCTGCAAAACTTGAATACCAAATTCTATTGCTTTTTCTTTTACCGCCGTAAATTGTATTTTTTTACCTCTATCTCTGGCTTTATCTGGCTGGGTAACCACGTAACCTATTTCATGGCCGCTTTTGTAAAGTGCCTCTAAACCAGGTACCGCAAATTCCGGTGTTCCCATATAAATAGTTTTTAATTTATTCTTCATCTGCATCCCTTATATCCTTTGCCTTATCAATATATAAAATACCATCTAAGTGATCATTTTCATGACAAAAAGCAACAGCCTTAAAACCTTCAGCCTCATGAACAACTTTGTTTCCAAATCTGTCCAATCCTTTAATTTTTATATATTCAGGGCGTTCTACTGTGCCAATTACCCCTGGAACACTTAAGCAGCCTTCATCTTCCCAAGCAGATCCTCTCGTTTCTAGTATTTCAGGATTTATCAATTCTATTACATCGTCTTCTTCCACCTCTATGATAAACATCCTTCTCATGATGCCTACCTGAGGAGCTGCAATACCTACACCATTATGAGCTCTCATTGTTTCAAGCATATCATCTAAAATTGTTCGGATTCTGTTATCTATTTCTGTAACCTCTCGGCATTTTTTTCTTAAAATTTCATCACCTTCAACTACAATATTTCTTAAAGCCATCTTCAACCTCCATTATTTCAATCAATAGCATTAAATTATACCATAAAAATTAGGCTATATAAACAGTTTCGCCAATATTTTCTCCATTCTTTCATTATTTTAGTAAGGATTTATATCTACTGAAATAGTATACTGCTGTTTTTTTCCTGTATTTACATTTCTTTTCACTTTTTCAACTGCAGTTAAACATTCTCCCCGTTTGCCCTTAGGGCACTTTATTAAGATATAATATCTGTAATGTTCCTTTTGATTATTAATCATTAAGGGTTGTGGTTCAAATACATTATTTTTAAGTTCTTCACTCAATTCATATTTAACCGCTGCCATTGTCTTTTGGGCTCCTTCTATGCAAACCTGCTCATTTTTAGCTATTACTATAATCTGAACAATATCACTAAAAGGCGGGTATAGCATGCTTGTTCTCAATAAAATTTCTGTCTCATAAAACATGTTGTAATTTTGATGGGCTGCCGCCTCAATACTATAATGCTCTGAAGTATAAGTCTGTATAACAACCTTTCCTTCTCTATCGCCCCTTCCAGCTCTTCCTGCTGCTTGAGTTATCAGCTGAAAAGTTCTTTCTGCAGCGCGGTAATCTGGGATATTTAATATGACATCCGCAGAAATAATACCTACAAGCCCAACATTTTTGAAATCAAGACCCTTTGCTACAAGCTGAGTGCCTATCAGTATCTTAGTTTTCCCTTTTCTAAAACCATTTATTATTTTGTCCACGCTTCCCTTAAGCTTTATAGTATCTAAGTCCAGTCTTGCTATAGGATAATCAGGAAAGATGTTGGAAGTAAGTTCCTCTACTTTTTCAGTTCCAGTTCCAAAATGTCTTATATATTTACTGCCACACTCCGGGCATGTTTTAGGCAATGGTTCCATTTTTCCACAATAATGGCAGACTGCTGCATTCTTTGCCTTGTGATAGGTAAGAGAAATTCCGCATTCAGGACATTTCATAACATATCCACATTCCCTGCAAGTTACAAAAGTAGAATATCCTCTTCTGTTGAGGAATAAAATCACCTGCTGTCCTTCCTCTAAGCATTTTTCCATCTGACTATATAATAATCTGCTAAAAATAGACTTATTACCCAGTTTTAATTCTTCCCTCATATCTACTATTTCAACTCTTGGAAGAGACATTTTATTGTATCGCTCTTTCAATTCTATTTTCTTATATATCCCCTGTTCAACCCTATATGTAGACACCACAGAAGGAGTTGCACTACCTAATATCACCAGTCCATCAAAATTTTTTGTTCTTTTTATAGCAACCTCAAGGGTATCATATTTAGGTGACATATCGGACTTATAAGTAGATTCATGTTCTTCATCCATGATAATAATGCCGATATTCTCTAAAGGAGCAAACACCGCAGATCTTGCACCTATAACAATTCTTACTTGTCCATTTCTTATTCTAACCCATTCATCATATCTTTCGCCTAACGAAAGCTTACTATGAAGTACTGCTATTTTATCCTGCCCAAATCTGCCTATGAATCTTTCAATAACCTGAGTAGTAAGGGAAATCTCAGGTACCATTACAATGGCATTCCTGCCACCTTCTAATACAGTATTTATCAGTCTGATATAAATTTCTGTTTTCCCACTACCCGTAACACCATGTATCAAAAATATTTCATGCTGCTGTTTTTTTATATATGGGTTAATCTGGCTAATAGCCGATTCTTGTTCTGCAGTAAGCTCTTTAATTGAATTTTTTTCTCCAGCCATATCTTTGTATGGAATTCTTTTTTTCCCTCGCTTAGAGACACTCCCTGCTGGTGTAAAGCAGCTTATTGCATCTATATACCTACATAAATACCTTTTTCTCATCCATTTGCAAGTATCTATCATCTCTGCTGAAAGGCAAATTTCTTCATCAATGCTTTCTACATATTTTAATCCCTTTATTTCATTGTCAATAGAATCCATGACATCAAAAATATATCCTGTTTTAAATTTGTTCCCACGTGCAAAAGGCACTAGAACTTTGCTGCCAGCTACAATATTATCCGAATTTGAAGCATAGGTGTATAAATTATCTGTATTATCATTATTATTATCAATAGCTACATTTACGTATTTCATAAATCTCCAATTCAATATTTATTCCCATTTTGAAAAGCAACAACCACAATAATTCTGCCTATACAATCCATATTCTTTAGACAATTCTACACTTCTCTGGTATCCTGCCTTTTTCTTAAAATCAATATCCAAAAATGAGAGTCCATAACTTAAAGCAAAATCTTTTCCAATTTTAGATATAAGTAAATAATTTTTATGAGGGCTTACAGTTAACGTGGTTCCAAACATGTCATAGCCGTTTAGTTTGGCCTCAGCTGCTGTTCTTTCCAGTCTTAATCTAAAACATTCTGTACAGCGTTTGCCTCCTTCTGGCTCCTCCTCAAGTCCTTCCACCATGCGGAAAAATTCCTCAGGAAAAAATTCTCCCTCTACAAAAGTAACCTTATCTTCTTCTGTTACCTTTTGATTGTGGGACTCAAGAAATTCTAACTGAGTTGCCTTTCTTTTTTCATATTCTTCTTTTTCTGTAATATTCGGGTTATAGAAAAAGATCGTTACATCATAGCTTCCCATTAATCTTTCTATAACTGCAGTACTGCAAGGTCCACAACAACTATGAAGTAATAATCTAGTTTTTTCCTTCATTCCATCTTTTATATCGTCAAATATAACAATTTCTTCCTCGTTAAAAAATTGTTCTATAATTTCGCCAGTAGGCTTAATCTGTCTTTTATCTTTCATTCTTCCCCCCAAATATATTTTGAAATATATATATATAATTATTATATCATAAAATAATACTTTACATTTATGATATAATAAAAATCCAATGAATACGAATATTACCATAAAAATCTTCAAATAAAAAAGGAGTTTCCATGAAAACAATTATATGCGATGCTGTAAATCCAATAAACAGCATAGGTTCATATTTAAAGAATTATTTTGAAAAAAAAACAATTAAGTTATCCCTAGACGGCGGTTTTACCTGTCCAAATAGAGATGGCAGCAAAGGCATAAATGGATGTATATTCTGCTCCGCAGATGGTTCAGGAGATTTTGCCAGTGATATTTCTGGGCAGATAAAACTACTTTCAGACAAATGGCCAAACAGTAATCACTTAGCTTATTTTCAAAATCATACTAATACTTACGCCCCAGTATCTGAACTTAGGGAAAAGTACTATTCCGTAATAAATAATTCTGATATTTCAGGTATTGCTATTGCCACACGCCCCGATTGCCTTTCTGATGAAATATATGAATTACTTGATGAAATTAATAAAAAAACATTCCTGTGGATAGAATTAGGCCTTCAAACAATTCATGAAAACACTGCAGAATTAATTAACCGTTGTTATCCGCTTGAAGTGTATGATGAAGCTATCCAAAGACTTAATCAGTTAAATATACGTACAGTAGTACATCTCATTTTCGGGCTCCCTGGAGAATCAAAGCAAAACATGCTTGATTCAGTAAAGTATGTTTGTAAAGATAACATATTTGGATTAAAAATGCATATGTTAAATGTTGTCAGGGGCTCTCAGATGGAAAAACTTTATCCTGACTATGTTTCCTTTAACAGCATTGAAGAATATGTGAATTTAGTAGTTGATGCACTAGAAATAATTCCCGGTAAAATTACTATCCATCGTATGAGTGCAGATGCACCAAGACCAATACTGATATCCCCTGAATGGAGTTATCAAAAACGGACAATTCTTAATGGAATACACAAGGAGCTAAAGAATAGAAACAGCTGGCAGGGGAAAAAATGCTTATAATGTATTCATTGTAAAAGGGAATGGTATTTTTACACCATTCCCCCTTTTTTATTATGCCCTAAGGCTCTAATCTACCATCATTATAATGTTTTCTGCAAAGTGAAACATACATATCATTTCCACCTACAACAACTTGTTCTCCCTGTTTTACAAACTTTCCATCTACAACTCTAGCCACCATTGTAGCTTTTCTTCCACACCAGCATATAGTTTTGATTTCTTCAATTTTATCAGCGTAAACTAACATATAGTATGAACCTTCAAATAATTCATTTCTAAAATCATTCTTTAAGCCATAGGCCAATACTGGAACATCACAGCTATCTACAACTTCCACTAATTCCTGAACATGGTGTTTTTTTAAGAACTGACACTCATCAACCAGTACACAATCCACTTTTTTCTTTGCATTTTCTGATAGAAATAATTCTAAAATATTTGTATCATCTGCAACCATTACAGCTTCCCTCTGTATACCTATTCTCGAGGTCACTACTCCTGCTCCGTACCGGTCATCAACACTTGGAACTAAAGTCAAAACCCGTTTTCCTCTTTCTTCATAATTATATGCAACTTTAATAAGTTCAATAGACTTACCTGCATTCATTGTACTGTATCTATAATATAGCTGTGCCACTCTTTTTCCTCCTATGTTTATCATCTGCCTAATCAAATACATATATCATTGTAATTGAAATTTTCTCCAAAATCAAATATAATTATCGAGAACAAATTGTTTTATAGGAAGGATAAATTTTAAAATGGAATTATTTTGGTTAATTGCGAAATGTGTTTTGGTTGGAATCATATGGGCGGCATTACTCATACCGGTTATCTTTAATCATGGAGGAGCCATTAAATATGTTCTTACCGTATGCATTATAGCTGCCCTATGTTTCTTTTTCAGGGGTTATAATGCACTAATAAATACTATGACTCTTATAGCCTTGGTTGCCCTTGTCATATCCTTTATTTCCTCCATGGCAGTTTTCGAAAAAGAATCTAAAGTCAAATCTAAAGTCATTGCTTTTTCCTGTGTTATAGCAGGGCTATCATATCTAGTTACCGTTTTATTTTTTAATAGTGTACATATTCTATAATGTATTAGGAATCATTTTCAGTAACTATAATTATAGGGGGGCTTAATTTAATATGCTATCAGAAATAGAAAATCGAAGAAGTATTAGAAAATATAAAAATAAGGAAGTTGAAAAAGAAAAAATTTTACAAATTATAGACAGTGCTCGCTTATCCCCTTCTGGAAGTAATACTCAGCCATGGAACTTTATTCTTGTCACGTCGGAAACTATGAAAGAAAAAATAACCCATGCTGATCACAATCAAAGCTGGATGATGACAGCACCTGTATTTATTGTTTGTGTTGCAGATATTCGCTGCCGAATTGATAGCAATGCCGCCATAAGATTAGATGAGAACAGTCCTGAACCAGAGTTAAAACAAATTATTAGAGATACAGCAATAGCTATTGAGCATATGTGTCTTCAAGCGGAACATCTGGGCTTATCAACTTGCTGGACAGCCTGGTTCAATCAAAAAGATCTTAGACCTATCTTAGGTATTCCTGAAGATAAATACGTATGTTGTGTTCTTACATTAGGTTATAATGATGAATTCCCAAAACAACGTCCAAGAAGACCTTTAAATGAATTAATTAGATATGAAAAATGGTAAAAAAAAATCCGTTTCAAACGAAACGGATTTTTTGGTGCCCAGACTCGGAATCGAACCAAGGACACGAGGATTTTCAGTCCTCTGCTCTACCTACTGAGCTATCTGGGCATGCTTTATAAAAAATGGTCGGGGTGGCAGGATTTGAACCCGCGGCCCACTGGTCCCAAACCAGTTGCGCTACCAAGCTGCGCTACACCCCGATACAAAGCAAAATTTAACTTCATGTGGCGGAGAGGGTGGGATTCGAACCCACGGTCCCTTTCGGAATCACTGGTTTTCAAGACCAGCTCCTTAAACCACTCGGACACCTCTCCATCAATGAGTTCTACTTCTTATTTTAATTAAATTGGTGACCCATCGGAGATTCGAACTCCGGACACCTTGATTAAAAGTCAAGTGCTCTGCCAACTGAGCTAATAGGTCACATGGCTGGGGTAGCAGGACTCGAACCTACGAATGACGGAGTCAAAGTCCGTTGCCTTACCGACTTGGCTATACCCCATTCTCAAAGCCTTAACCCAATCTACTATTGAATTACGGCGAGTCTTAAATAAAAAAAATGGTGAGCCCATAGGGATTTGAACCCCAGACACACGGCTTAGAAGGCCG
>CAURED010000013.1:0-107155 GCA_963524205.1 uncultured Aminipila sp. | reverse complement strand
ACGAAATATAAGAGATAGGTGTAAACCGAAATTTAAATATTTTAGAATTATTGAAACAAAATTAATCGGAGTGTTATCTTATATATAGGTTCAGGTACCACTAGGCTAATATTGACTAGAGGGGAAGCTTAGTAATACCAAAGAATTGCTATGAATATAAAATATGAGGAGGAAATGATTTAGAATTAATGATCTTTAAGAAGATTAATAGGGAATGGAGAATAAAAATGACAAAAAACCAACTTACTAAAGTATTAGTGGTTTGTATTGTTTGCGGAACTGTTGCCTTGAATTTCAGTCCTGTTTTTGCGGCTAATAACTACTGGTCAGCACAAGCCATAAATGATTTTCTATCAAATAATATAGATGCGCCAACCGTTTTAAAAGATGAGAAATACCTATTAGAAATAACAAGAGAAGAATTTGCTGAACTGATTGTTGGAATTTATGCAAAGTCTAACAATATTGATAAAAAAATATAAAAATAAAAGAAAATCCATTTAAAGATACTACCAATATAGATGTGCAAAGAGCCTATTCTTTAGGGATTATTCAAGGGGTTGGTAAAACTACATTTAATCCAAATAATAATATAACGCGAGAGCAGATAGCAACCATGTTGACTAGATTTTTAAATATAAAAAAAATAGATACAAGTTCAACTAATAACTTAAATAGTTTTACGGATAAAAGTGATATAAGCAATTGGGCCTTTGGTCCATTGTCTTATTGCGTGGATAACCAGATAATCCAAGGGACTCAAAATCAATTACTGCCTAAAGAATCCACCACTGTAGAACAAGCTATTACTATGCTTGACAGAATAGCAATTAAGAATAATTGGATAATTAAATCGGATAATTTGTATCTGTATGGATTTTTCCTTCCAAAGGATACTGAATTAAATTATGAACTTACCGATAGTGTCACATTTAAGTTAAAGTTTAATTGGAATAATATAAATGATAATGAAAAGATTATAAAAGATTTAAATTATATGTTTAATAAAAAGTTTAAAGTAAATACAAGTCAAATCCAAGGGATAATTGAATCTGTCATAAAGACAAAACAAGGAGTATTTTATAGTGATGATTTTACTATAAATGAGTCAAAAAAATATAAAATATGGGTAATTGGGGATGGACATATTGCAGAAATATATATTGAAAATGATACAGATATGGGTGAAATACGGCCTATTCCATCTCCACAAAATCATCCGTGAGATCTGTATGAATAAAGACTACTAAACATTTTTTAATGATCAAAAGAGCATTAGTTCAAGGCAGGGATACCAAAACTTAAACCTGCGCCAATGCTCATTTGATTTTTCACAGCTAATTTTTTTTATATTAAACTGCAAAGTTGGGATCTTTCTAATTAAAGCGTCCACTTGATGTATCTGAAACAAAAGTCGTTCCGCTTGGAGTATTAACCCCTTTGCAGTATGTGTTAAAGGTAAAGGGTGTAAACCAAAACTAAAAATTTTTAGAAACAAAATAATGAACCAAGTGCAAATTAGGTGTACTTGGTTTTTTATTAGTGTAGTTTTTAAGTATTCATAAATAAAGTTTCTGTTAATTTTGAAGATTACAAATAATTGTAGCAATTTAAGTACAAAATGTAATACAATTGGAATATGATAATACTGTGAATTATTTATAATTGTAAAATATAAGTATAAATTGGTAAATTTAATTGTAATAAGATATGAACAAGGAGTCTGTGAATAATATGAAGAAAGCTAGGTCGTTTACCACTACCATTTTATGGGCATTTATAATACTTAATATTTCATCTTTAATGATTCTTACATTTTCAATAAAGTATGAAGATGAGGAGCGTGCTTTAAATAGTGCAAGAACTAGTTTATTGGAAATAGTAACGGAGAAAGCAGAACTAATATCTATCTCACTTAAAAATATAGAGGACAAAACGGAAAACATGGCAGACTGGATGGAATACTTTTTGAACCAGAATGCTTCAGAGGAAATGGCAATAGCATATTATGCAAAAGAAAAAGATGGGGCACTGATAAGAAAAGAACCAATTAAGAGAAGTGATAATAATTACAGTGCGGTTTTCTTGCCTAATAATATATCAATTACACCTGAAATTGTTAAAGAGATAAATTATACAGAGGATTTGGATCCGATATTTAATAAAGTTTTAAAGCATGAGAAAATGTTGAAATGGGTGTACATTGCCACAAAAAACGAACTTTTACGTGTATTACCATTTTATGATGTAGGCGTATTTAATAATGATCATTGGCAGACAGAGGATACCTTTTATAAAATAGCTGATGAAAAAAATAATCCACAACGTAATAGTGTTTGGACTTCTCCGTATGTGGATTATTTGGGGACAGGCTGGACAATAAGCTGCTCGCATCCTGTATATGATAGTAATAATAGTATGTTCGGAGTAGTGTGTGCTGATGTAGGAATAGAAGAGTTAAGGGAAAAGTTTTTAGAAGGATTTAAACTTGGAGAATCAGGTAAAATCTACCTTTTGACTGATTCCGGGAGTATTATTTATCATCCAGATTATCAAATAAGAGCAGAGAAGCAAGGGGAGTTATATAATAAAAATATCTTTGAGGATAAAACCCTGAGTCCAGCTAAAATAAAAATACTTAAGCAAGCTTTAGAGCAAAAACAATCACTATTTCAATTTACTGACCATGGTCAAGATAAAATGCTGTCCAGTTGCAGGATAGATGGACAACCGTGGACAGTAATAATTGAAATAAATAAAAAAGAATTTTTGTCTCAAAATCGTATAGATGGAAAAACATTAGCTCAGTTAATATTTATTGGAATGGTATTAGCTGTAGTTCTTGTAGTGATTTTATATTATGAATTCTCAGTACCTATGAGGTCGTTAGTGGAGGGCGTGAGAACTATTTCAGGCGGAGGTTTTGGAAAAGTACGAAATAATACAAGCTTTTCTGAAATAAATGAGTTATCAGAAGCTTTTAATAACATGAACGATAATCTTCAAAAATACACAGAGAGAATTTTGCATAAAAATAATGAAATAACAACGGTATTAAATGCCATAGATGGGATTTTAATGATAATTGATACAGATAAAAATGTAAAGATTGCAAATGAAAGGGCTGAAGAAAAACTATTACAGGAAAACAGGAATAGCCATAAGTGTTATACTATCTTGGCAAATAGAAATGACGTATGTGAAAATTGTATTTTAGACAAAATTTTAGAAGAGAAGCAACAAATTGAAAAAAAACTTACCATAGGCAGTGAAATCTATAAAAATATTTATTACCCGATAATAGAAGCATCCGGTGAAATTAAAGAAGTTGTAATTTTAAGTCAGTGTATTACAAAGAGCATTGCAATGAAAACTGAATTACAGCAAATTGAAAAAATGGCTGAAATTGGACAGTTCTCTGCTGCAATCGCTCATGAGATAAAGAATCCCCTGGCTGTTATAAAGGGAGCAACATATATTATGAATACTTATAATAAAGCGACCACAGTGGCTGGAGCATATACTGAGGAAATAGAATTGGTGGAAAACGCTGTGAAAGAAGCCGAGCATGTTATTGCAACGTTATTAGACTTTTCGGCAAAGGACACGGAGGTCAGTGGGTTTGTAAATTTAAAAAAGCTAGTTGAGCAAATTTTGATGGTTGCTAAAAAAGAAATTATTAAAAAAGATATAAAAGTTGTTGTAAATATTGAAGTAGAGGCATTTTTCTATAGTGGAAAGATAGAACCAATTAAAATAATTCTCCAAAATTTAATTAATAATTCCATACAAGCCATTACGGAAAATGGACAAGTTTCTGTTTATGCAGGAAAAGCAGGTAGAAAGGAACTTTTGATTAAGATTAAGGACAATGGCTCAGGTATAACTATGCAACCAAGATCAAAGATTTTTGAACCTTTTATTACCACCAAAAAGGAAAGTGGAGGGACAGGAATAGGGCTATGGATTACTAAGACCCTAGTGGATGGAATGGCAGGCAGTATTTCCGTAGATGAAGAAATATCTAATGGGACGGAAATAAAAGTAATTTTACCAATTATAACAGAATAGGTGATACTTATAGAAACTAAGGAGGTGTGGTCATGTTTAATATACCGATATTACTTGTAGATGATGATACAGAGCTATTAAAAGTGTATAAAAAAATTTTTACTATAAATGGATTTAACGTTTTGGTAGAAGCAGATAGCCAGAGAGCATTAAAAATTGTGGAGGCCACAAATATCGCAGTAGTGATATCAGATATTATTATGCCTAAGCTAAATGGATTAGAATTGTTATTAGCTATAAAGGTAATAAGACCTAACATAGAGGTTATTATGCTAACTGCAGAGGGATCAATTTCTGGAGCTGTTGAGGCTGTAAAGAATGGAGCTTTTTCATATTTAAAAAAACCCGTAGATATTGACGATTTAATTGCAAATATAAAAAAAGCTTATGAAATTTTTATGATTAAAGAGGAAAACTGTGAACTTAAGCTGCAGATTACAGAAAGCTTACACACAAGAATGCTGATAGGCCAAAGTGAAAATATTATAAGTCTTTGCAGGGATGCTGAGAAAATAGCCAAAAGTGATGTAGCTGTATTAATTTTGGGAGAGAGTGGAACTGGAAAAGAAGTTTTAGCTAACTTCATTCATCAACATAGTTTAAGAAAAGAAAAACCTTTTATCTGTATAAATTGTGCTGCACTAAATGAGAACTTATTTGAGAGTGAACTTTTTGGATATGAAAAAGGGGCCTTTACAGGTGCGGATAAAATTAAAAAAGGGAGATTTGAATTAGCAGCAGGGGGAACGATTTTTCTTGACGAGATAGGAGAATTGTCTTTAAATACTCAAGCAAAGTTATTAAGAGTTTTGCAGGAAAAGTCCTTTGAGAGAGTTGGCGGAACAGAAACTATAAGTAGTAATTTCAGGTTAATTGCAGCAACAAACCGAGATTTAAAAAATGATGTTAAAGACTTTAAGTTTCGTGAAGATCTGTATTATAGAATTAATGTTATGCCCTTAACGATCCCTCCGCTGAGGGAAAGAATGGAGGATATTCCTATTTTGGTAGATAGTTTTGTCAGGGAGTTATCCATTGAGATGAAAAAGAAAGTGAATAAAATAGATGTAGCTTTAATTTCAATATTAATGAGGTACCAATGGCCGGGTAATGTCAGAGAACTGAGAAATGTTATGGAGAGGCTAGTAGTATTATCGAATGAAGGGAGACTATTAATACAAGATTTGCCCGATGAAATCAGTGGATATAAGTGTCCTATAGACGAAACAACTGAAGAGAATTTAGAAGGATATAAATTGAAAGATGCTACAAAAGACTTTGAAAAGCAATATATTATAAAGTGTATGGAACGAAACGAATGGAACGTAAGCAGAGCGGCACAGGAATTAGGTCTAGCAAGGAAAAATTTATATAAGAAATTAAAAAAATATGAAATAACATAAACAAAAAAAGTGTAACCTGAAGGTTACACTTTTTCTGTTTGTGTTACCAAAAAGTAACGAAAGAACTTGCAAGACACTTATATGTAAAAATATGGGACTAGGCATAACGCTGAAAAATCAATAGAAAACTCAAATTTTATTAAATTCAGAAAATTGGCACATGCATTGCGTTATATATGTGCAAATGAATTTATAAATTTATCTTTTGTGATTGAGAGGGAGGAAGTTATTATGCAACCAAATAAAAAATATGTAAGTTTTTATTACGAGACAATTAAGGAGTTCCCAGAGATAAAAATTAATCCTAAAAAGACAGCTTTATTGCTGGTTGATTTGCAGAATGAATTTGTATCGAGAGATTATGGAGAAGCTATAACATTTAAAGAAGCAGGAGAATGGGAAAGGTGGATACCTTTTCATGACAGGCTTGATGAGATTGTTATACCAAACAATAAAAAATTATTAAAATTTTTTAGAAAAAACAATATGACTGTATCTTATGGAAGAATTGCTTGCTTAAGAGAAGATGGCGAAGACAGATCTCCAGTTCAAAAGTCAGAGGGCTGGAACGGAATGCTTATTCCTGTAAATTCATATGGCGCGCAGATGGTTGAGGAGCTTGCACCTCTTGAGAATGAAATAGTGGTGAATAAGACTACAGATAGTGTTACAACAGGGACAAACTATTTAACATTATTACAGTTTATGGGAATTGAAACTGTTGTTGTAACAGGTATTGTTACTGACCAGTGCGTAGCATCAACGGTACGTGGTCTGGCGGATGCAGGATTTAAAGTCATATGTGTTGAAGACGCATGTGCAGCAGGAAGCATTGAGCACCATGAAGCGGAACTTAAAATTATGAGCTACATCTATTGTGACGTTTTATCTACTGATGAAACTATTAAACTAATTGAAATGAATATATAGCTACGATAGAAAATGATATGGAGGAAAAAAATGAGTGAAAATGGTTTAAGAAAAGAACTCAAGTTATCAAATATGATTTCTATGGCTGCAGGTGGAATGATTGCTGCATGGATGGTTGAGATAAAACTTTGGTTTGAATTGAGCGGTCCAGGATCGGTATTTTCATTTTTAACATGTGCATTACTAATTTTGCCACTATGCTTGATTTATTCTGAAATGACAAGCATGATGCCGTATGCAGGCGGACAAAATATTTGGGTATCTAATGCATTTGGCTGGAATACAGGATTTGCATCATGTTGGTTTATTATGTTACTTTACATAATGGCAATGCCTACTGTAGCTTATGGAATCGCTAGTATGATTTCATATTTTTATCCAGCAACCGCATTGCAGATAAAAATTCTTGCTTCGATAATAATTATAGTATGGTTCTTCTTAACAAAT
This sequence comes from uncultured Aminipila sp., assembly GCA_963524205.1. Classification (GTDB taxonomy): domain Bacteria; phylum Bacillota; class Clostridia; order Peptostreptococcales; family Anaerovoracaceae; genus Aminipila. The sequence goes on along the minus strand of CAURED010000013.1, from coordinate 100,304 downwards.
CAGGAATTGAAAATAATTGCAAAACTGCAGTCGGTATTATTTTGGAGTACTTTAGTGATATCTCTAATAGCATCACTTATATTTATCACGAGTAAAAACTGGAACTTTGAAAGTATTAGTTGGTTCCCTAACGGTGTTACAGGTTATTCTGCTGCTGTGGGTCTTTTGATAATGAAGTTTGTAGGATTTGACTTAGTACCTCAATTAGCAGAAGAATCTAACTTCCCTAAAAAGCATCTTTGGAAAGCATTTGTTGGCTCTCTGGGCTGTACTACTTTAATATACTGTATGGCAATAATTGGTGTATCAGGTATAGTATCAAATGAATGGGTGGCAGAAACAGATATTGTTGACCCTAGAGTAGCGGATATTATAGGAATGCATTGGTTAGGACTAATAATAGTAATTATGGGTATATTAACCTGTCTAACAACACTTTCATCCTTCTGGTTAAGTGCATCAAGGATATTATATGGTGCAGCACAGCAGCATCAGCTCACACAAAAATTCACAAAGCTTAATAAGAATGGACAGCCAGCTACAGCAAACTTAATTGTGGGAATACTGGCAGTATACTTTACAGTATTTGCTCCAGATGCATGGATTAACTATATATATACAATATACGGAGTCGCAGCCGGCATTGTTTATTTAATGGTAGTATTATCATTCCTTAAACTTAGAAAGACTCATCCTGAATGGAGCAGACCATATAAAGCAAAAGCAGGTTTGGTAATGGGAATTATAGGAATGTTATTTACAATTTATGTAATTTATGTTTCAACCACTGCAATGGATACAGGGGCATGGGTAGTATTAGTTCTTTACATTGCATTTGCATTACCATTCTGGGCATATGCAAAAAGTAAACAAAAATCAGACCCAGAAAACTGGACTCCAATTGTTCTTTCCCCAGATAACAATGGTGGGAAGGATTAAATTAGCAAAAAAGTTCAAGGAATGCGTTTTGTATTAAACAGGGCTCATTCCTTTTAATTTGCCCTTAATTCTTTTGTTGTTGTAATAATCTATGTGATTTTCTAATTCTTTTTTTGAAGTATTATAAAGTTAATGATACAATAAAAAGATTACGGCTATATATGGAGGAATTGATTTGGAAAAATACACGAAGAGAAAAGTAATTCTAGCAGATTTGGGACTGTTGTTAGTAGCAATATTTTGGGGTGGGGGATTTGTAGCAGGAAAATTTGCTTTAATAGGATTAACTCCCCTTACAGCAGTTGCATATAGATATTTAGGTGCAACTATTTTAATTATTCCCTTCTGCATTTTAAGGTTTAAAAATATGACGAAGAAAACTTTTATGGCAGGTAGTGTCATAGGATTTCTTATAGTTATAGGTACTGCATTGCAAACCATAGGGCTGCAATATACTACGCCAGGGAAGCAAAGCTTTATTATATCTCTATATACTGTTATTGTACCTCTCATGTCATGGTTATTTTTAAAGATAAAGCCATCATCAAATGTTATGCTTGCGGCTGCTCTGGCTTTAGCGGGAATAACTCTTCTTACTTTAAATGAAAACTTAAATATTGGCATAGGAGATTGGCTTACCTTTATATTTGCCATAACCTTTTCAGCACAGATTGTTTTTATAAGTGTATACGTAAAAGAATTGGATCCTTGGCTTATAACTTTTGTTCAACTGGCAGTTACAGCTGTGCTAGCCATTATAGCGGCCTTTCTTTTTGAAACACCTTCAGATTTAATGACATTACCTAAAATCGCATGGGAAGGTCTTTTGTATTTAATTGTTTTAAACACAACTGGGGCATTTTTACTTCAAAATATATGCCAGAAAATAGCACCTGCAAATCATACAGCAATAATCTTATCGACAGAAACTGTTTTTGGAACAATTTTTGCGATTCTATTTGCAGATGAAATATTTACAAATAGAATGATTATAGGATGTATATTTATGATTGTTGCAATAATTATAAGTGAACTTCCAAAAAACAAAAACAAATATCATTAAAATAGAGTGCAAAATTATTTGCGCTCTACTTTTTTTTAAGGTAAAATATATGTAGAAAAATAATTAACGATTTTTATATTTGGTTGCAGAAAGTTGCAGGGTGAAAAAGTGAACGCAAAGCAATATGAAAAAATTATACAGGAGCTTTCAAATATTATTGATGAAGGGATTCATATAGTAACGGAAGAAGGAAAAAGTATAGTTTATAATCAGGCTATGGCAAATCTTGAAAAGACCAATAGAGAAGATGTTATTGGCAAGCCTTTTAGAGTGGTTTTCTCACATATTCCAGAGGAGGAAAGTACTCTTCTTAGGGCATTAAAACAGGCTGAACCGACATTAAATAAACAGCAGACATATTTAAACCGTTATGGAAAGGAAATTACTACTGTAAATACAACAGTTCCTATTTTGAATGATTACGGGAAAGTTGTGGCAGCCCTGGAAATTGCAAAGGATATAACGGATATAAAAACTATGTCTAACACAATTTTAGAACTTCAAAGAGAAGCTATACCTGAACACAAGGTTACAGCACCTAGAATAAGAAAATACAGTTTTAAAGATATAATAGGGCAAAACAGGCGGTTAAAGCATCAGCTTGATATTGCCGCCAGGGCTTCCCAAACTGATGCAGCAGTTTTTATATATGGAGAAACTGGTACAGGTAAAGAACTAATGGCGCAAAGTATTCATTTTAACAGTAATAGACGGGATAAACCGTTTCTTGCACAGAATTGTGCAGCCTTACCAGAAAGCTTGCTTGAGGGAATACTTTTTGGTACCGCAAGAGGTGGATTTACAGGGGCAGTAGACCGGGCGGGATTATTTGAACAAGCAAATGGCGGGACCCTGCTGTTAGATGAAATCAGTGCTATGCCGTATGAACTGCAGAGCAAATTATTACGTGTACTTCAAGAAGACTATATAAGACGTGTAGGTGGAAGTCGTGATATTCCAATAGATGTAAGAATTATTGCAACAGTTAATGAAACACCTGAAGAGCTCATAAAAAATGGTTTATTAAGAAAAGACTTATATTATCGTTTAAATATTGTAAATATCAGTATACCACCACTTAGAGAGCGAAAAGATGACATTTCTATATTAGTAGAACATTTTCTTGAAAAACACAATAAAAGATTTAAAAAAGAGGTATGGATGTTATCCGACGGGGCTTTAGAAAAACTTGAAAACTATGATTATCCCGGAAACATTAGAGAACTGGAAAATTTTATAATGTCAGCGGTATCTTTATCTGATAAGGAGCATGTCCTTACTGAAAAGTTCCTTCAGATGCCTCAAGAGGTTGCAATGGCAAATATACAGGCTGATTATGATTCTGAGGAAATGAGTATAGACAACTATTTGGCATTCTTAGAGGTAAATATAATTAAAGAAAAAATGGCGGATTTTGGCGGAAATATTTCTAAAGCTGCTGAAGTCCTTGGGATTAAAAGGCAGACGCTACAACATAAAATAAAAAAGTATCAAATCTAATAAAAATTTTTGTGCACGATTGTACAAAAAGATAAAAAATAACAGCATAATAGTAAAAAACGCAAATATATTTGCACATTTGGTGCAAATATATTTGCGTTTTTTCTTAATATAACAGAAAATTTACAACTTTCAAATGAATAGTTGCCCTGTCAAAAATAAAGAATGCTGAAATTTAGCCATTATTTTTTGTTGGCACGGGACTTGCGTATTATATAAGTGTTGCACGGGCATGTCCAAAGAAGTATTAGGACATTTCCAAGCCATAATAAATTGTGTTAATAAATTAGAATGAATCTAATATTTATTGAAAGTGAAAAGGAGAGTATGTTATGGAAAATGTAAAAGTAATTATCTGGGGTCTTGGCGCAATGGGCGGCGGTATGGCTGACATGCTATTAAAGAAAAAAGGTGTTGACATTGTTGGTGCTGTTGGCAGAGGTTCTAAAATCGGTAAGTCAATGTATGACTTCATTGAAACTGCAAAAGGTGACAGAGCTGACGTTATTATCGGTGCCCCTGAAGATGTAATTAAAGAAGGCGCTGCTGACGTAGTTCTTTGTTGTACAGATTCATTTACAAAAGTTGCATTTGACAGACTTAAGTTTGTCCTTGAACAGAAAATCAATGTTGTTTCTTCTGCAGAAGAAATGTCATACCCAATGGCACAGGAACCTGAACTAGCTAAGCAGTTAGATGAAATTGCAAAGGCTAACGGAGTATCCATTATTGGTACTGGCATCAATCCTGGTCTTATCATGGACTTACTAGTAGTTACTATGACTGGATGCTGTGAAGAAGTTGAACATATCGTTTCCAGAAGAGTTAACAGCTTATCTCCTTTCGGACCTGTTGTAATGAAAGAACAGGGTATTGGTATCACTAAGGAAGAATTTGAAGAAGGCGTTAAGACTGGACACTTATCAGGACATGTTGGCTTCCATGAATCAATCAGAATGATTGGTGACGCTATTGGCTGGCCAGTTGAAAAGATTACAACTTCAATGGAACCAATCATGACAGATGTTGACAGAAAATCACCTTATGGATTTGCAGCTGCAGGAAATGTTGCTGGTGTTGCAATGAAGGGTGCTGGATATGTTGGCGGCGAATTAAGAATTGAAATGGACCACCCTCAGCAGATTGAACCTGAACAGGTTGGCGTTAACACTGGTGACTATGTAATCATCAAAGGTACTCCAAACATTAACATGGTTAACTCACCAGAAGTTCCAGGAGGAATTGGAACTATCGCAATGTGCGTAAACATGATTCCTCACATTATTAATGCTAGACCAGGTCTACACACAATGATCGACCTTCCAGTTCCAAGGGTAATCATGGGAGATATGAGAGATCTTATCAGCCCAGAAGCTAAGATTGTTAAATAGTTAAAATTTAGGACTATATAAAAGTTAAGTTGAGTTTAGAATAAGTCTAGATAATGAGTAGTCTTAATTAAAAATATTGAATTGAAAAATTTTGAAAAAACTTTGAAAAATAATTAAATTAAAAAAATGTAAGGGGCACTCTTGGGATCGGCAGGAGTGTCCTATACAATATAAAAAGGAGAATTAAAATGGTTAAAAAAGGAGAATGGGTCAGAATTCATTCAATTGTGCTTGAATCATCTGCAAGAACTGCAAAGCTTCCTGCTGACACACAGGCATGCCCACTTGAAATGTGGACAAAAGGATTTTTACAGGAAGATGCGGAAATTGGCGACGTAGTTACAGTAAAAACTGCTGCTAACCGTTTGGAAAAGGGCACTCTTATTGAGGTAAACCCATATTGGAAACATAGCTATGGCAAGTTTATCCCTGAATTGGTTCAGATTGATAAGCAGTTAAGAGAAATCATGTTCGGAGGTGACAAATAATGGCATTAGCAAAAGATTATGATTCCGTTATGGGAAGATCTAACGATATAATGAAAAAAGCACTTGGTTTGGACTATGATGAATTTGAATCAGGTTCAATCGCATTTGATTATGAAGCTCTGATGAAATCAACAGAGTATACATTGGATGAAATCAATAGAATCCAGAGCAGAACTGGAGTTGGAAACACTCCATTACTTGAACTAAGAAATTTAACAGAACTTGCTAGAAAGTATGCAAAGCCAGGATATGGTGCAAGAATTTTTGCTAAAGATGAAGCAGCAAATGCATCAGGAAGCTTTAAAGACAGAAGAGCAGCTTGCGCTGTTGCACATGCTAAGAAGTTAGGATATAAGGGTGTTATTGCAGCAACTTCAGGAAACTATGGTGCAGCAGTTGCATCACAGGCAGCAATGCAGGGACTTGAATGTGTTATCTGTCAGGAATGCTTTGATTCACATGGTGTAGGTCAGCCTGAAATTATAGAAAAAGCAAGAAAGTGTGAAGCTTTAGGAGCAGAAGTTGTTCAGCTTACAGTTGGACCTGAACTATTCTATACATTCTTATCAATACTTGAAGACAGAGGATACTTCAATGCATCACTGTACTCACCGTTTGGTATTGCAGGTGTAGAAACATTAGGATATGAAATTGCGCTTCAGTGCCGTGAAAAGTTAGGTAAAGATCCTGCTATGGTAGTTTGTACAAATGCCGGCGGCGGAATGGTTACTGGTACTGCACGTGGTCTGATTAAGGCTGGAGCTAAGGATACAAAAGTGGTAGCAGCATCAATAGACCTTACAGGATTACATATGGCTTCAGACAAACAGTTCAACTTAAAGTCATGTACAACGGGTCATACTGGATTTGGTGTTCCTTATGCTACAGATCCTGACCACTCAGATGTACCTAGAAGTGCAGCAAGACCACTTCGTTACATGGATCGTTATGTAACAGTATCACAGGGCGAAGTTATGTATATGACTGAAGCTCTTGCTAACTTAGAAGGTATCGAAAGAGGACCTGCTGGAAATACTTCACTGGCAGCAGCATTCTCACTGGCTCAGGAACTTCCTGAAGATGAAATCCTAGTTGTGAGTGAAACAGAATACACAGGAGCTGGAAAGCATGTTCAGCCTCAGCTTTCATTTGCAAAAGATAACGGAGTAGAAGTAATTTTTGGAAATCCTAAAGATGAAAAACCGGGAGTAAATGTTATACTTCCACAGGATCCAAGCTTCTTCAAGTGTGTAGATGCTGACATCAACCATTTCAGAGCTTCTTTAATTAAGAAAGCTTGCAAAGTACATAATGTAACAAATCCATCAGAAGCTGACATGGAATTCCTTGCAATAGAAACAAAGACAGATGTAGACTTCGTTAAGGAAGTTATTAAGAGTTTATAAAACAGAGTAGACTTTTATAATAAGGATAAAAAGGAGATTCAAGAATGAAATCAGGAATGAGAAGAGACGATGATTTTCAGGAAAGACGTAAGCATATTGCTGGTCTATCTGACGAAGAACTTTATGCTAAATTTTGGGATTTAACAGAGCAGGTTGTAACTCCTCTACTTGAACTTGGTAGAAAAAATACAACACCTTCTGTTGAGAGAGCCGTGCTATTAAGAATGGGTATTTCATCACTTGACACACAGAAAATAGTAGAAGGGTGTATGGACAGAGGTCTTATGGGACACGGAACAGGTCATGTTGTATATAAGTTATCAAAGGAAAAAGGCATTTCCATTAGAGAAACAGGAGAAATGTTATCCAAAGGCGAAGGCTGGGATGAAGCAGTAGCATTATTTAAAGGAGGTAAATAGAGATGGCAGACATGGAATTAAAAACAAATGAAAAATTGGATGTAAGAAGCATCTTGAAAGACCTTGATCAATATGCTCCAAGAAGAAGAGGCTGGACATGGAGAAAGCCTGCTCCTGGAATCAAAATGGGACCTTTTGAATATAAGGACTGCTCAGAACCTTTAAAGAACAGCGTAGGGCTTCCTCCTGCTAAATTCTTTGGAGACATCGATCCACAGCCGCTTCCTGTTATTACAACAGAAATTGCTTCTGGAAGATTTGAAGATGATGTAAGAAGAATGAGAATGGCTGCTTGGCATGGCGCTGACCATATAATGGTTATCAGACATATGGGTCAGTCACATATTGATGGCCTAATGGAAGGAACTCCACAGGGTATTGGTGGTGTTCCTATTACAAGAAAACAGGTTAGGGCACAAAGAAAAGCTCTTGACATTATAGAAGATGAAGTTGGTCGCCCAATTAATTACCATTCTTATGTATCCGGCGTTGCAGGTCCAGACGTAGCTGTAATGTTTGCAGAAGAAGGTATCAATGGTGCCCATCAGGATCCTCAGTACAACGTACTTTACAGAGACATTAACTGTGTAAGATCATTTGTAGATGCTTGCGAATCCAAGAAGATTATGTCTTGGGCAGGAATGTTACAGATTGATGGAGCACACAATGCTAATGCAACAGCAAGAGAAGCTTGGAAGATTATGCCTGAGCTTATCGTACAGCATTCAATTAACTCACTGTTCTCAGAAAAGGTTGGTATCAGTCCTGATTTAATCAGTTTGTCAACAGTACCTCCTACTGCGACTCCTGCTCCTTGCGTATACATGGATTTACCATATGCAGTTGCACTTAGAGACATTTGTGGAAGATATAAGATGAGAGCACAGCAGAACACTAAGTATATTTGTTCTTCTGCAAGAGAAGCAACAGTAACTCATGTTTTAAATATGCTGATTTCTAAGCTTACAAGTGCAGATATTCAGTCTACTATTACACCAGACGAAGGAAGAAACGTTCCTTGGCATATCTATAACATAGAAGCATGTGACAATGCAAAACAGACTTTAGTTGGTCTTGATGGTTTAATGGATATGGTTGAATTAAAGAAAGACGGTCCATTAAGAGATATGGCTAGAGAACTTAAGGAAAGAGCTTGTCTGTTCATGGAAGAAATCATTGAAGTTGGCGGTTATTTCCAGGCTGTACAGGAGGGCTTCTTTGTTGACTCAGCAAGATATCCTGAAAGAAATGGCGACGGTATCGCAAGAAAAATCGAAGGCGGCGTAGGTTATGGTTACATTTTCGAAAGAGAAGAAGACTATATGGCTCCTGTAACTGCTCATTATGGATACAATAACGTAGAACAGTATGGCGGAGATCCTAAGGATCCAGCAGCTTTAATCGGTGGTTGTACATTTGAAGACAGAAGCAAGATCGTATTCATCGACGAGTTAGATGAAACAGATAGTGTTAATGTAAGACTTGAAAATGTTAAGAAATATTTAGATGGCGAAGCAATTAAGCCAGAAGTAGAATGGTGTGGAGATGGAACAATCCTTCTTACTATGTGTATTCCTGCAAATAAGAGAGTCGCAGAAGCAACGGCGCTTCAGATTGGTGCAAAGCTTGGACTTGAAAACCCTGAAGTAATCAGTAAAGAAGTTCTTCAGGAAGCAGAAGGTACAAGAATCGAAATGAAGGGTAAGGTTGCCTTTGATATCGATCCTGCTACTCTTGTGATTCCACCTGAACCACACTATCTAAGTGATGAAGTTCTTTATAAAGAATTCAACGATCATCCGCTAAAGGTTGTTTGTGGTACAGTTGGAGAAGACGAACACTCTGTAGGACTTCGTGAAATCATCAACATCAAACATGGCGGTATTGAAAAGTGGGGTATTCAGGTTGAATATCTTGGCACTTCCGTACCAGTAGAAAAGCTGGTTGACGCAGCGGTGGAATTGAATGCAGATGCAATCCTTGCTTCTACAATCATTTCACATGATAATGTTCACTATAAGAACATGAAGAGAATCAATGAACTGGCTATTGAAAAAGGCATCCGTGATAAGGTTATCATTGCTGCCGGTGGTACGCAGGTTATTCCTGAAGAAGCACGTAAGACAGGCATTGATGAAGGTTTTGGTAGAGATTCCCACGGAATTGACGTTGCTACTTTCTTAGCAGAAGAAGCAATGAGACGTAGAAAATAGTGTAAATAAGCATTTGCAAATTTAATAAAAGCTGATTTTAGAATATGTATGAATAAGGGCGGGCATCATGCCCGCCCTTATTTTATAGTAAGAGTATTTCAAGGGGTACAGCGCTTTGACAAATGCTTTTTAGTAAAGCGTAAAGCCATATTTTTAGTGATAGAGAGGGAGAGCAAAAATGAAAGTTGATATTTTAGTAGCTGAAATAGGCTCAACCACAACAGTAGTAAATGCGTTTACTGATATAAATACAGACAATCCTGTATTTTGGGCACAAGGCCAGGCACCAACATCTGTGCTTGATGGAGATGTAAGAATTGGACTTCAAGGTGCAATTGACGACTTATGTAAGAAAACAAATATAGAAAAGCTTGAATATGATGAAATGCTGGCAACATCATCAGCAGCAGGCGGATTAAAAATGACGGTACATGGGTTAGTATACGATATGACAGCAAAAGCAGCTAAGGAAGCAGCTTTGGGAGCTGGCGGTATTATTCATTATGTCACTGCAGGAAAACTTCGTAGAACTGACCTTGCAAAGATAAAAGAAATAAACCCCAATTTAATACTTATAGCAGGCGGTGTTGATTATGGTGAAAGAGACACTGCCATTGACAATGCTGAAATGGTTAGAAGCCTGGGACTTAAAACACCAGTTATATATGCGGGAAACTGCGAAAATCAAGATGAAATGAAACTGATTTTCGATGATGAAAGCGGGATGAAATTATATAATGTAGAAAATGTATACCCTAAGATAGATGACCTGAATGTAGAACCTTGCAGAAAGGTTATACAGGATGCCTTTGAAGAACACATTACTAACGCACCAGGGATGGAACATGTAAGAGATATGGTAAGTGGCCCTATCATACCTACGCCAGGGGCAGTAATGGAGTGCACAAAGCTTCTATATGAATGTATTGGTGATTTAATTGTCCTTGATGTAGGGGGCGCTACAACGGATCTTCATTCGGTAGCAACGGAATCTGATCAGATTGCAAGAATTATGATTTCACCTGAGCCTAAGGCAAAGAGGACGGTAGAAGGCGACCTTGGTGTTTATGTGAATCGAATGAAGGTAATTGAGTCCATTGGCGAAGAAAAACTCCGGGAAGAATGTGAAAAAATGGGAATTGACTTTGACAAAACTCTGGAGTCTTATGTAGCGATTCCGAAAAATGACGATGAATTTAAACTAGTGGAAAGGCTTACAAAGGAAGCTGTTTTGAAAGCGGTGGAACGCCATGCAGGAAAGATAAGGTATATTTATGGTCCGACCGGAAGAAGCTCAGTTGCTGAAGGAAAGGACTTGACACAAGTAAAATATATTGTAGGCACAGGCGGGGCACTTACAAGACTGCCTCATAGGGTGGAAATTATGCAGGAGATCGCGAAACATAATGAAACCGGAATGATGCTGTTCCCTGGAGAACATGCGGAGATACTGGTAGATAATGATTATATCATGGCATCGCTTGGTGTTTTGTCAAAGAGGTATAAAGAAGCGGCTATCCGTCTGCTTCAAAAGAGCTTAAATTTTAAATTCCCTGAAAAAAAGGAAACCTCTTATCAAGCCAAGTATATTGATGAAGTCAACAGAACCAGTGAAGAAGCTAAAAAGAAAGAAGAAGAATACAAGAAGCATATTGAAGAATGCGAAGCCCTCGGTTACGATATGAGTGCGTATAAAGAGGAAGAGCAAATAGGGGGAGCAAACAAGAAGAGTGCAGGACAAAACATGGGAGACTGTAATCATGATTGCAGACACTGCACAAGACCTCACTGTGCAAACCGTAAGAATTGTTAAGACAGCTAAGTAATCAGTTCCTAAACGATATTTCCTGTATAATAAAAAAGGAGAGAGAAAAAATGTATCCTAGATTAATAATTGATTTAAAAAAATTAAATAGCAATCTTGATGCTGTAGCTAAAATAACTAAAGAACAGGGAAAATGTTCCTTAATGATTGTTACAAAAGGTCTTTGTGCTGATGCACAGATGGTTAAGCTGGTTGCACAACATAAAGATGTAGAATTTATGGCAGATTCAAGAGTAAAGAATATTGCTGCCTATGCAGATATGGCAAGAGCAAATGGTAAACTGACTGTACTTTTAAGACTTCCAATGCATAGTGAAATTGAAGATGTTATAAAGTATGTAGATTTAAGTTTTAATTCTGAAATTTCTACAATAAGGTTGTTAAATGAGGAGTCTGCGAAACAACAGAAAAAGCATAAAATCTTGCTAATGATTGACCTTGGAGATTTAAGAGAGGGACTTTTCTTTAAAGAAGAAGATAAAATCTTCAGTACGATTAAAGAAGTTTTAGCTATGTCAAATATAGAATTTTACGGAATAGGTGTGAACCTGACTTGCTATGGAGCTATTATTCCTAAGCATGATAATTTATCAGTATTAACAGGTTTAGCCGAAAAGATAGAAAAGAAATTTGATATTAAACTAAATATGGTATCTGGAGGTAATTCCAGTTCAATTTACTTAGTTGGTAAGGGAGAATTACCAGAAGGCATAAACAATTTAAGATTAGGAGAGTCTTTCCTTCTTGGTAATGATACTGCATACGGGGCTAAATTGGATGGGACAACAGGGGATGCTTTATTATTGGAAGCACAGATTATAGAACTTCAGGAAAAACCTTCTTTACCGATTGGTGAAGTTGGTGTTGATGCTTTTGGACAAAAACCTTATTATGAAGATAGAGGAATTATAAAGCGTGCTATTATTGGTATTGGAAAACAAGATACGGATTTGGATAGTATGATGCCACTGGATAAGAAAATTGATATTTTAGGTGGAAGTTCAGATCATACTATACTTGATGTAACAAAATCGAATATAGATTATAAGGTGGGCGATATTGTGAGCTTTGAGCTCGGTTATGGAGGTATGCTAAAGACTTCTACAAGCCCATACGTTGAGAAGGGGTATAAGTAGTATTAACCTCATAAGTTAATACACTCTTGCTTAATAATTTAATGATGTAAAATGAGGTAAAGGGGAGATGCCATAATGGAATCTCCCCTTTACTTTTTTGTTTAATATTTATCACTAAAGTCGTTAATGGCAGTACCTGCTGGAGTAACTGCTTTTGGAACTGTAGTATGTTGATTTTTAGATTGAAATATTGGACTTTCTACTATTGGTTTGAAAGTTTCCTTTATTATTTGGGGGTCTTTGTTTTTCTTGATTTCCGGTTCTTTAACTTTTTCTTTAACCTTTATTTTTTCTGGCTCCTTTTGTGTCTTAACAAGTGGCTCTGTTTTAACTTCTTTCAAAGGTGAGACTGAAGTAACCACTTTTGGTTCTACAGGATCTTTAGATTCAACAATTGTTGTCGAAATATGTATATTAGAATTATTATCAATTTTAAACTTATCAACTAAATTTTTTAATAAATCAGCCTGAGCATTTAGTTCCTGGCTGGCAGCAGCACTTTCTTCTGCTGTAGCTGAGTTGTTTTGAACAACACCTGAAATCTGATCTATGCCAGCACTTACTTGGGCAATAGAATTTGATTGTTCTTCAGAGGCCTTAGCAATCTCACTGATTAAATCAGTTATTTTACTAGCCTTATCGACTACTGTAAGTAAAGAAGTGGCAGTGTCATCTGCAATTTTTGATCCATTAGCAACAGCAGAAACTGTCTGTTCTATAAGATCTGTAGTATTCTTAGCGGCTTCAGCAGATTTTGTTGCTAAGTTACGAACTTCGTCCGCAACAACTGCGAACCCTTTTCCGGCAGTACCTGCTCGAGCGGCTTCAACAGCAGCATTAAGGGCAAGGATATTTGTCTGGAAAGCAATATCTTCAATTGTTTTAATAATTTTACCAATTTCACTTGATTTATCAGTGATGTCGTTCATTGCAGAAATCATTTCTGCCATTTGTGTATTACTCTCCATAACACCGACACCTGTTTCATTTGATTGGGAACTAGCATTTTGTGCATTCTTAGCATTGTGCTTAACATGCTCTGCGATTTCAGAAATTGTAGCAGAAAGTTCTTCTATACTGCTTGCCTGTTGTACAGCACCTTGTGATAGAGACTGCGATGCTGAGGACACTTGTTCTGCACCAAGATTAACCTGGGAAGAAGATTTTTGTATTTGAGAAATTGTAGAATACATATTAGTTTTTATGTTTTCAAGATAACTTAAAGTATCCTTGTAATCGCCGATATAAACATTTAAGTTTTTACTATTTATATCAAATTTATAATTTGCCATCTCAGATAATAAATAATTTATATCAGTGACATATTCTTTTAAGGATTTTGCAACTGTATTAAAGGCTATAGATACTTGTCCGATTTCATCACTGCTGTCAGTATCTAATTTTATATCAAGATTGCCTTTTGAAAGATTTTCTGCTGCTGATACTATGTCGCTAAATGGTTTCAAGGTTTGCTTTGTTACATTAAAAATAATTAAAACTAAAATTACAAGAGCAACCAGATAAAACCCTATGAGAAAGCCAATAGAATCCGTAAAGGCTGTTGCCTTAAGAAAAGTAGTTACTAAAATAAGCAAAGCAAATACTACAATTAAAGCGATAGCCGAAACTGCAGCTATTCTTGCAGATAAACTTTTATTTTTTGCCATAATGATACACCTCACAATGTTTATGTAATTGCTAAATAAAATAATTCAAATGCATTTCTAAAACAAATTCGGACAAAAAATACATCTTAATTACAGTATAGTACATTAAATGATAAGTGTCTATGCAAACATCAAAAAAAATGCCGTAAAATGGCATCTTTTTGCAAATTATAGGACTATATTGCCACAACAGCAAGCAGAGAATTTGCAGTATTATGTGCTATACTGTCAATCCTTTTATACATACTAAAAGTGGGTTGGTAAACATTAAAAAGGTTTTTTATTTTATAAATGAAGGATTGTATGGTATTATACGATAAAATTCTATTAATAAATAAAAAATTAAAAATAGCAAGAAGGTATTTATGGAAAAGAAAAACTTTGTATACATATTAGAGTGTAGTGATGGGACCTATTATACGGGGTGGACTATAAATCTTGAGGAAAGAATTAGGATTCATAATGAAGGGACTGGACCTAAAGCAGCAAAATACACAAGAGGCAGGAGACCGGTAAGGTTAGTATATTTTGAGGAATATGAAAACAAATCAGAGGCATTAAAAAGAGAATGTTCAATTAAAAAATTAACTAGAGCTGGGAAAAAAGAGCTAATTAACAGCAAGATAGTTTTGTAAAATTGAATAATTGTATTTAAATTGTACAATGCCAAAAAATCATTGAATTAAAAAACAGCTGTGCTAGAATAAAAATAACTTAAAAATGTATACGATTTCCAAGAAAAAAACACTTTCCAAGGGAAATATTTATTTAGCCGAAAAAATAGTGAGGATTATTTAAAATGAGTAAGAAGTTAAACACAGCACAGATGTTAGTAAAATGCTTGGAGCAGGAAGATGTAGAGTACATATTTGGTATTCCTGGAGAGGAAAACCTTGAAGTAATGAATGCTTTGTATGATTCACCTATAAGATTTATTACAACAAGACATGAACAAGGCGCAGCATTTATGGCCGATGTCTATGGAAGATTAACAGGAAAGGCTGGTGTTTGTTTATCAACTCTAGGTCCTGGAGCAACAAACTTAGTTACTGGTGTAGCTGACGCTCATGAAGATGGAGCGCCGCTGGTGGCCATAACAGGTCAGGTTGGAACGGAGAGAATGCATATTACTTCCCATCAGGCTTTAGATTTGTGCAAATTGTTTGAACCTATTACCAAGAGAAGCAAGCAGATTGTAAGACCTGACACAGTTAGTGAAATTGTTCGTATCGCTTTTAAATATGCAGAAAATGAAAAGCCAGGTGCCTGCCATATAGATTTACCTGTAAACATAGCAGGGATGGAAGTTAGTGATGATGAAAGGCCGCTTGAAAAAAGAAATGCACCGCAGGAAATGGCAGATATAAATAGCATTGAAGATGCTGCTGGAGCAATATTTTCCTCCAAAAGCCCTGTTGTATTAGTAGGAAGTGGAGCAGTAAGAGGTAAGTGCTGTGAGGCATTAACAATGTTTGCTGAAAGCTTAAAAATTCCAGTAATCAATACAATGATGGCAAAAGGCATTATCCCTTATGATAATAAATATTCAATGTGGACAATTGGCATTCCACAGAAAGATTATGCAAACAAAGTACTTGAAAAGGCTGACCTTGTTATAGCTATTGGATATGATATTGTGGAATATGCACCTGTAAGATGGAATAAAGAAGGCCAACGAAGAATAATTCATGTAGATACAAGGCCAACACACATCAATAAATTTTACGAGCCAGAGGTTGAAGTAGTAGGAGATATTGCACATTCTCTTACTCAGATTAGAAGAAGAGTACATAGAAATACCGAACCCGAATATGCATTAAAGGTTAGAGCTGCCATGGAGGCAGAGTATGAGTCTTATGCAAATGACACTTGCTTCCCAATGAAACCTCAGAAAATCTTATATGATGTTAGAAAAGTAATGGGTGACAATGACATAGTAATATCAGATGTAGGGGCACATAAAATGTGGATTGCAAGACATTACCATTGTAGAATACCAAATACATGTGTTATTTCAAATGGATTTGCAACTATGGGAATAGCTGTACCGGGTGCAGTTTCAGCTAAACTTATTAATCCGGATAAAAAGGTACTTGCTATAACTGGTGACGGTGGGTTTATGATGAATTCACAGGAAATAGAAACCGCGTTAAGGATTGGAACACCGATTGTAGTACTTATTTTTAATGATAGCAATTATGGATTAATTAAGTGGAAGCAGATGGACAAGTTTAATAAAAGCTGCTATGTGAATTTTACAAATCCTGATTTTGTTAAATATGCTGAGAGTTTCGGGGCCAAGGGCTATAGAATTGAAGCCGCAGCTGAGCTAATCCCTACTCTGGAAGAAGCGTTCAGGCAGGATGTTGCCTGCATTATCGACTGCAGGGTTGATTATGATGAGAACACAAAACTAACAGCACATTTAAAAGAAGTCTATGCAAGCGAGATTTAATGTTGTATAATGAAGTAATATTTTAACAATATTATAGGTTAAGTTTTACAAATTAAATTTGTATGGGAGGAATGGATATGGCAATTCCAGAGAGTGCTAATAAAACTAGTATACTTTTAGAGTCAGGAACAAATGAACTTGAAATTATTGAATTCACCGTTGCAGATGAAACTTTTGGAATAAATGTTGCTAAAGTGCGTGAGATTATGGTGGCTCAGGCGGTAAAACCAATGCCTAATTCACATCACGTAGTAGAAGGGGTGTTTAAGCCAAGAGATGAGATTATTACTGTAATAAGTCTTGCTAAATATCTAGGTCTTCCTGAATGTGAAAACTCTGGCCGTGACATTTTTGTTGTTACACATTTTAATAATTTAAGTTTTGCTTTTCACGTACATACAGTTGTAGGTATAGATAGAATATCTTGGACTGCAATTAAAAAACCGGATAAGGCGGTTTATGGTGGACAGGATGGCGCAGCTACAGGAATAGCTGAATTTCAGGGACGTCTTATAACCATACTAGATTTTGAAAAAATTATTGCAGAAATTAGTCCTGAATCCAGTATACAGGTTGAAGCCATTGAGAAAATGGGAGAACGTCATACGATGGAAAAAACTATTCTGGTTGCGGAAGACTCAATGCTGCTTTCAAAACTAATTATAGAGTGTTTACATAAGGCTGGTTATAAAAATACAATTAAAACAGATAATGGCCAGGAGGCATGGGATTATCTACTGGAAGCAAAAGAATCTGGAGATCCTATAAAAGATCATGTTGCTTGTATCGTATCAGATATAGAAATGCCTTTAATGGATGGACACAGATTAACAAAGCTTGTTAAGGAGGATTTAGTACTTAAAAAGATTCCTTTAATTCTATTCTCATCATTAATAAGTGAGGAAATGCGTATCAAGGGAAAGCAGCTGGGTGCTGATGAGCAGATTAGCAAACCAGAAATTGGGAAATTAGTATCTCTAATTGATAAGCTTACCGAAAATCATTAATTTAAAATTAAAGTAGACATGATAGCATTTATTATGTCTGCTTTTTTGATTCCAAGAAAATTAAGTCTGATAGTAACAGAATGATGAATACAAGAGGAGTATAAGTCGAGATGGGAGAACTTACACATATAAATAAGCAGGGACGAGCGAAAATGGTTAATGTAGGACAAAAAGACATCACTGAGAGAATGGCTGAGGCAGTTGGTTACGTTTTAGTAAATAAAGAAACCTTTGAGATAATAAAAAATGGCGGGAATAAGAAAGGCGAAGTGCTTGGAACAGCTCAAATCGCAGGTATAATGGGGGCAAAGAAAACATCGGAGATGATACCTATGTGTCACCCTTTATTCATAACAGGTGTAGATATGAATTTTGAATTGATTGAAGTTGGCGACAGCCACGGAAAAATTAAAATTACAAGTAAAGTAAGCTGTAGTGGAAAAACAGGCGTTGAAATGGAGGCACTGACTGCAGTCTCCGTAGCGGCACTGACTATATACGATATGTGCAAGGCAGTACAAAAGGACATTTGCATTGAAAACATTCACTTAATAACAAAAAAAGGTGGAAAAAGTGGGTTATACAGCTGGTGTGATAACGATTAGTGATAAGTGATATATAAGAAATTAGCCCTGCTCAATATGAGCAGAGCTACTATGGCGTTTCTCCGATTAACAATCTAAAAGAAGTGTCAATAATTATTTAACACTTTTTATCTTAACAACATCCACCATTACATACATTACAAGTAGCAATTGCTCCAATAGTTGCGTTATTTATTGATAGAACACCTGCTGTTACAGCATTCACTGTTACAACGACTGTATAAGTGCAGCAGTCATTAAAGCAAGAGTCACAATCACAAACGAAGAATGTGAATGTATCTGACTCAGTTATTGCTAATAGTCTTGAATAAGTGAACGAAGGGCCTACAGGTACTGGAGAAATCTGATTTGCACATTGTTTGAACAGCTGGAAACTTATAGAACCAAGAAAAGCTGTTGCAACAATATTACTTGCGAATTCAATTTTAGCGCATGGATTTTCTAATCTACAAGTATTAAGTGTTAATGAGCTAGGAGTAAAAGTAGTTCCTACAATAGTTGCAGTAGGAATTGTAACTGCACCAGGGCAGCTGCATTTAATAATAGTTGGGCATGCTTCTTTTCTAGGACGGCAAGATTCTTTTCTCTCTTTTCCACAAAAATCGCAATCATCATTTCTAGAACGGCAACAATCTTTTCGATCTTTTCCACAAGCATCGCAATCATCATTATATCTTGAATTAGAATTCATAGTGAAAACCTCCATATTTTTAAATTTTAAATTATCTAAAAGATAATCTAAGTATTGGCCTTTTAAGTGTATTTACTATAACTTAAGAGTATCATAGTGTTAGCGAAGATAGATGATGGTAATCATTTTACATATCATCTTCATCATTCACGTATCTATCATCAAGGTCATTATCATTACATTGGTTACAGCCAAATTCCTTACATTCAAATCCTCTACATTCAAATTCTTCATCATCAAGTTCTTCATCATTGTATCCTTCATCATTGTATCCCTCATCATTGTATCTATCATTATCGCAATAGTCAGGGAACAATGGTCTTAAGTTCTGATCTGGATAGAATTTTGGAATTGGAGCGTTGTTAAATCTTCTACATGGATTTTCTTCCTCTTCTTCTTCGCATGGTTTGTCTGGAACTGGACAGTAGCCATAAGCGGGTACAAGGAGCTGAACAATAAGCTCACATTTTACAATAATGAAGTATCCCAAAGTAATATCTAGGAAACAGTTTTCTTCTTTATCTTGTGACAATTTGCCATCTAGTGCTTCAGCTACCATTTCAATTTTTATAATATTTCCATCTAAATCTTTTGATTGTTTATCTGGTACATAATTAGCTGAAATTTGAGCTATAGAATCAGGACAGTAGAATTTTCCAATTACATCCGTTCTATTGATTTCATAGAATTCGCTTCTGTTTACGCCATCACAGTCAATGTAGTCAGCATAAAAAGATATCATGTAATGAAGTATTATTTTTTTAAAGTTGGCTTTTTTCCTAAGTGGTATTTTGTCCACAGAAATAAGTGTTACATTAAAGTCTCTACTACGAATGTATCTCTTTGGATTATCAAGCGGATCACTTCTCAATTCGCAATCGGTTGTATCTGTATCAATCCCTTTGCCGTATACAAGACATCTTTTAATTAAACATTGATCAAATATCTTAGGAACTTCTATGCAAACCAATTCTGAAGGGTCTGGTAAAAGCCCCTGTTTATTAACAAGACCGGGACGTGGTACAAATTTTTTAAAGTTAATAGACATAAGTTTTCCTCCTTATTAAAAGGTTATGATTTTATATAATTTTAAAATACAAGAGCACTGTATTTTAAATATTTTTCGCAGTTCCTCATGTACTTAGGGGTCTTACCCTGATTCATCTCTACAGAGATTTTTGTTATACTCCATCATATGTAATAATAAAAAAGAGGTGACAATATAAAAATAGATTAAAAAATTTTTTTTATTGTGCAGGAAATATGGCTATGCATGTTAAACAGCATATACTATATAAAATTGAATGAAAAAGTGGTTTATCGATTACTAAAAGCGAATAATCAGCATTCATAAGAATATAATTGAACGAAGGGGTGATAGAGATTATGCGTGGTTTATATTCTTGGATATATGTTGATTATACAAATAATATATGGAAGTTTTCACAAAATGACAATAAAGAGTTATGCTATAGCATTATGTATGGAGAAGGAAAATGGACCAAAGAGAGTATAATTGATAAAAATATACTTGGGTTTGCTGTTTATGTAGAGGAAGAGGGAAAAATACATATTATATACAGCAATACAAAAGGAGAAATAAAATACTGTACATTGAAGGATAACCAGTGGATTGGGAAAACAGTCTACCTAATGGATAGTGATGAATTTGAAATACATGATTTAAAAGTCAACATTATTGGCAGTGAGATGCATATTTTCTATTTACTAGTAGAGACCAGTGGCAGTAATCACGGAGTGTTAATACACAGTATATGGGATGGGAAAGAAGTTAAAGACCCTAAACTGTTGGATATTATTTTGACCCCTAAAGTAAAGGAAGATTATATAGTAAAAGTAGACAAGATGAATAATATTGATATGCTTTTTATCACAGATGAAGGTGAAGAAATTTCTTTAAATTATAGCAGGTATAAAAAACATAGATGGACTGTAGAAAAAAGGCTTTATAGTATTCAGGGAGACGATATCGATTTTGATATGCTAAATGATCAGCAGAATATGCATATATTAAACAAGTACAGAGAAGGTTCTACCTATTACCTGGACCATGTACGTGTAAAGATGGGTGGAGCTATTCAAGAGTTCAGAGTTTGTGAAAGTAAAATGGAACTGAGGGAACCTCTATTATTTGAATTAAATAATAATTTATATTCTTGCTGGCTGGAAGAAAATAAAATATTTTATTCGGTTTTTGATGGTATAAATTGGAGCAGACCAGCCAACGTTAACAAGGGTAATGACGATAAAGTTGATAGGTATCATTTTTATATAGCTTGTGACAAAGAATTAGCTATTAAAGAAAGAGAAGTTTATGGAGCGGGCCAATCTGGGTTGAATTTATTTTTCCCTAGTCAATTTGTAATAAAAACACAGAAAATATTAAAATGCGATGTTAATCAGGTTGAGGAGAGCCAAGGCCGTGTAAAGCAATTAAATGTACCTGAAAAAGTAGATGCACTTCAAAATTTAAAAATAGAATTATATCGGGATAAATCAGAGAATAAACAATTGAAAAAGACAATGGTGGCTTTAAGAATACAAATGCAAAAGAAGCAAAAAATGATTGATGATTATAAAGAAAAGATTACTCAACTCTTAGAACAAAAAAAGAAGTCTGATGAGAATTGTGACGTATTTATGGAATTACAGCAGAAAATGAAAAATGAGCTAGAGGAGAGTAATCGACAGTTTGTGGAGGGTAAAAAATCTACAGTAAATATTGAAAATAAATTAAGCGAATGCAAAGAAGAAAATGCAGTGATAAAACAAGAAAATATAGTGATAAAACAAGAAAATATAGCGATCAAACAAGAGAATACAGTGATAAAAGAAGAAATCCAGGGCTTAATCGAAGAGATCAATAAATTAAAGAAAGAACTTGAATTTGAAAAAAATAAATCTATTGTTGAACGATTATTAAAAGGTTAGAAGATAAAGAGGTAGTATTTTAGATGTAAAAGCTTTTAAGCGTCAAGGGCGGTAAAATTACTGCTTTAACTTGATATCTTAAAAGCTTTTATAATTCACTGTAAAAGGAAATTAATATAGCCACCTAGCAATGCCAGCTGCTGCGGAGCATAGCTATTTCTTTTTGATACCCATCTAGTTCATTTGGCGTTTCCAGAATAAAGGGCAGGTGACATAACTTTGGATGGTTTATAACATTACAGATTCCTTCATGGCCTATGTGGCCTTCACCTATTTTTGCATGCCTATCTTTGTGTGCAGAAAGCGGATTCAAGCTGTCGTTTATATGCATTGCATATAATTTATCCAGGCCAATGATTTGGTCGAAGTCTGACAAAACTCCGTCAAGATCATTTACTATATCATAACCTGCATCATTAACATGGCAGGTGTCCATGCAGATACCTATCTTATCTTTTAATTCAACTCTGTCAATTAAAGATTTTAATTCTTCAAATCTGCTGCCTACTTCACTTCCTTTGCCAGACATAGTTTCTAGCAGAACGACGGTGGATTGGCTTGGTGTTATTATATCATTAAGCAAATCTGCAATGATCTCAATACCCGTATCAATTCCCTGTCCCACATGGCTGCCTGGATGGAAATTATAATAGTTTCCAGGAATATACTCCATTCTTCTTAAATCGTCTTCCATAATCATACGGGCGAACTCACGAATTTTCGTATCTTTAGAGCAGGGATTGACCGTATATGGAGCATGAGCTACTAATTTTGCAAAATTATTTTCTTTTGCAAGGCTTAAAAAAGCTTGTACATCTTTCTCATCTATCTCTTTAGCCTTGCCACCTCGGGGGTTTCTTGTAAAAAACTGAAAAGTATTAGCACCAATTGAAAGTGCTACCTTTCCCATGTTTTCAAAGCCCTTTGAAGCAGACAAGTGACATCCTATATTAAGCATGTTAATGCCTCCTTATATTCCAAAATCGCTTATATCTTCCTTTAAAAAGTGAATAGCACCTTCTAAATCATTTTTTCTTAAACAATCTATAATTTTCACATGGTATTTAGTATCTGTAGGTATTTCTATATTATTCCACTTGTTCCAGTAAAACTGTGCATAGGCACGGGTTAAATTGTCTAGAGATTTCTTCAGCATATTGTATGAAAACTCATTACCACAAAATGAAATCAATTTTAGATGAAACTCCATGTTATGTTCCCAGTGAGTAAAGAAATCACAGGAACATTCATGTGCGGCACAGGCTGCATCAATTTCTTCCAGCATTACAAGTTGTGTTTCAGTAATGTTGTGTATACAATCACGTAAAGAGCCCCCTTCTAGTATAACGCGGTATTTCAGAATATTTTCTATATCATTTCTAGTCAGCTGCACTACTGCATAGCCATAGCGCGGCATGCTTCTGAGAATACCTTCATTACAAAGTTCTACCAAAGCTTCACGAACAGGCGACTTGCTAACCTGATATTTTTCCACAAGCATTTTTTCGCTGATTATGTCATTTGCAGCATATTCCCCTTTGATAATGCTCTGGAATACTTCGTTATATATCATCTCTTTTAAACTAGTGTTTTTAGACATAATTTCTCCTTCAGTATATCCTTTTTTCTTTAATTTGATTACTTAATAATAGCAGAGAGCCGGAAGAAATTCAAGGAAATTGCATAGTTGACGTGTAATAATATCTCTGATATTATTAGTGATAATATGAGAAATAATAATAATTAAATTAACGCATAAAACAGGAATTTAATGGGGGTCAAGAAATATGAATAAAGAAATGTATACTGCCTTTATTGAAATTTTAAAAAGTGAACTAGTTCCAGCTTTAGGATGTACCGAACCAGGAGCTATTGCCTATGCAGCGGCAAAGGCGGCAGCAACATTAGGGAATTTTCCAGAGGGCATGAACATAAAATGTAGCGGAAACATTATAAAAAACGTAAAAGGTGTAGTTGTACCAAATTCAGGTGGGCTTCGCGGAATAGAAGCAGCTGCTATTCTAGGGGCGATAGCAGGTGAATGTACTACTGATCATAAGCTGGAGGTGCTTAATCATGTTACTGAGCCTGATATAGAAAAAGCAAAGGAGCTTCTGCAGAAAAACTTTTGTAAGTGTACGCTTCAGGAAGGAGAAAGTAACTTATATATTGATATAGTGGTTGCTTGCAAGGAACATAGTGCCCAAGTTATTGTAAAAGATAGTCATACAAATATTGTTTTAATAAAGAAAGACTCGGATATTATATTTGAAAAAAACTTAGAGGAAAACAGCATAAAGCTGGAGGAAAAGAAAAAACTTCTTAATGTGAAAGATATTGTTGCTTTTGCAGATATAGTAAAGATAGGCGAGGTAAAAACTATACTGGATTATCAGATTTGTGTTAACACAGCGATTGCAGAAGAAGGCCTGACTAATGAGTATGGGGCTGCTGTAGGAAAAACGCTGCTGGAGTCTTATGGTAACGATATAAAGATCAGAGCAAAAGCAAAAGCAGCGGCAGGTTCTGACGCACGTATGGCTGGGAGTTCAATGCCTGTAGTCATTAATTCCGGTAGCGGAAATCAAGGGATTACAGTTACGGTCCCTGTAGTAGAATATGCAAAAGAGCTGGATGTTAGCCAAGAAAAAATGTATCGTGCATTGTTAATCAGCAATTTGGTTTCCATACACATGAAAAAATATATCGGAAAGCTGTCAGCATTTTGCGGTGCGGTAAGCGCTGCTTGTGGCAGTGGTGCCGCCATAACATATTTACATGGGGGCTCTTTTGAAGATATTTCTTCCACAATCATTAATACAGTAGGTAATGTGGGCGGTATATTATGTGATGGAGCAAAGGCTTCATGCGCCGCAAAAATTGCATCTGCACTGGATGCAGCAATTATGGCCCATAATATGACCGTTCAGAAAAGAAGGTTTCAAGGTGGTGAGGGAATTGTCACAGACGATATAGAGAAAACTATTGAGAATATAGGCTATATTGGCCGAGATGGAATGAGAGAGACGGATACGGAAATTCTCCATTTGATGATTGGTGATGAACCTAATGCAAATAGATATCAATCACCAGAAATAGTAAGCGATTAATAGCTGAACTAGTATACAAAGTATAAGTTAAGTTATGGTAAATTAAAGGCTCCTGATTAATATACATTTGTATATTAACCAGGAGTTGATTTAAACATAGCAGATTGCTTAATTGAAATGCAATTGTACTAATGCCAATAGGTCAGTACCGCCAGTTACAGTCTGAAGACTGTGACCAATTTCACGATAATGATTCGTGTCAGTTGGTTCAGAACTTTGTTGAAACATTCTGCCGGCGATTGTATTACTTACACTACACCAATAACCAACGGTAGCACTTTGACTGTCTTCCAGAAGAACTTCCGCCTTACCATAAACCACAACCTTTACAGGTGAACCATTAGGAACCGCGTTTTCATAGATAACTCCGATTGGCATTGTGGAACCTATAGGTGCAATATCAACAGCATTATTAGTCGTAGTAGATGCAACAACAATAGTACCTTTTACGCTAGTGCCTGTGTTATTGACAAAGGTTTCATAAATTCCGCCGTCAGGAGTAAATCCGCTGCTGGTGCTGCCGACTCTTGCACTAAACAGTTCATAACTTATCGCTCCGCTCATAGTTCCCTCCCGTTCATAGTTTAAGCTATTACAATATAAGGGACTCCTGCTTTTTCTGCAGTTGATAGTGCGGTATAAGCAGCTTCTGTAATCTGCTGGTTCACCCACGCAGGTGTTCCTAATGCAGCATTCCAGTACCAGTAAGAAGTCGTAGCTGTTACATAAGCATAGTCAGATATTTCTGCTGTAGGATATGCGGCAATTAATGCGGCAGAATCAGCAAATACACCTTTATAACTGTCAATAGCCACGTCAGGTAGTTGAGCAACTGGAATCTTACTGTTTATATCTAGTGAAGCTACTCCATTGGCATCTCCGGCAGGTAATTGTGCAACAGGAACTGAACCTGTTGCATCAAGTGAAGCAATCCCATTAGCTGCGCCTTGTTTTGCAGTAAATAATTCATAACTTATAGCATTTGCCATTATTAAAATCCTCCCAAGACATTAAGATCCACAGTATAGATGGATCCGTTTTTTTGCATAGACATAATTTCTTATAGTCATATTCATAAATAAATTTTACTCGCATAGAAATCAATTCTTAAAGGGAAATATTGATTAAAGATATGAAGCATAGCTCCATACTTTTTTATATTATTCAGAAAAATGTTTTTTGTTCTTTTCTTATTTTTAAGAAAAAATAAAAAATGCTTTCAACTGAAATTTAATTTCAGTTGAAAGCATTTTTAGTTTGTTTAAATATTCCAAAGAGCCTTTAAGGGTTCTTCTGTCTCAAAACCGCAAGATAATAAGATATCGTTGATTTGGGAAATAGATTCTCCACTCCAGCCATAGGCACCAAAGGCTTTGCCAATTCTCTCCTTAGGCTTCAAACCTTTCATATAGGTTAGAAAAGCAATGACTGAAGGCAGCATGGTATTATTTAAGGTAGGAGAACCTACAAAAATATACTTGGCCTCCAGTGCTCTTGACATGGCATAAGAATAATGCTCTTCAGAAAGATTTATAACCTCTACGTTAAATCCCTTATTTTTGTATTCTTCATTAAGCTGTTGTGCAAGTTTTTTCGTTGTACCCCACATGGTATCATATACAATCAAAACCTTTTTATCATCTGTTTGATTTTGGCTCCAGAAAATATATTTTAGCAGAATTTCAGGAAGATACTTTGTTATGATAACTCCGTGAGAGGGACAAACTATTTTAATATCAAGAGATGAGATAGATAAAATAAGCTTTCCAACTTGCATTCCAAAAGGCAAAACAATATTTGCATAGTAGTCGGCTGCTCTGTCAATCAGCTTATTTAGACCATTTTCTGTATCAAAAACTTCACCCGTACCAGTATGTTGTCCAAAGGCATCATTTGAAAACAATATTTTTTCTTCTTCCAAATAAGTGGACATACTATCAGGCCAATGAACCATAGGCATAGGTATAAATTTAAAGTTATACTTACCTGTATTTAAAGTATCCCCTAACTTTACAACTGTAAAATCATATTTTGCAGATGGATAATAAGCCTTTAAGCCTTTTTCGCAGTTTGCAGTTCCATAAACCATGGCCTGAGGATATCTTTCCATAACTTTTGGTAATGCTCCGCTATGATCCGGTTCAACGTGATTACAGATGATATAGTCAATGGTTCTTCCCTGAAGAATCTCTTCAATATTTTTTAAGAACTCATCGGTAAATGTTTGTTTTACAAAATCGATTAATGTAACCTTTTCATCAAGAACCAAGAAAGAGTTATAGGTAGTCCCGATAGGAGTATAGTAACCGTGGAATATTCTTATATCCTTGTCCACAACGCCTACGGTGTATACACTGCCAGTAATTTTCATTATGCTTCCTGCTCCTCAAACTGGTCTTTACCTACACCGCAGATTGGACACTCATAATCATCTGGAAGTTCTTCAAATGGAGTATCTCCGTCATATTCGTAACCACAAATTTCGCATACATATTTTTTCATATCACTCAGTTCCTTTCTTTTATGTAGTTTATAAAACTACTATATTTTGCCTTGATTATACCTCACCTTATGTTAAGTGTCTATTTTATTATACACAATTATGGTAAAAATTAAACAATAAGTAAAGCTAAGGCTTTATATATGCTTTATCAAATGTAATAGACACAAAATAATTTTCATTAATTTCTTTGATTTTTTTGTTAATTACAGTTTGAAACTCAGATTGTTTTATTTTACATTCTGAAGACATGACTGCGTCAAAAATAATATTTGTGTGAGTTGGGCCAGGAATGATTCTCAAATCGTGTATTCCCAAGATTCCTTCTAAAGGGGCAATTGTTTCTTGTAAAATTGAACGAAGCTGTTCGGTAAGGGGGTCATTAAGTTTTACTGGATCCATGTGAGCAGTTAAATTAATTTTAAGGTTGCAGCTTAAAGATCTTTCGATATTATCTACTATATCATGGCTTTCCATGATGTCCCGTTCCGAATCCACTTCTATGTGAATAGAAGCAAAAATTCTGCCAGGACCATAATTGTGAATCATTAAGTCATGAGTACCAATAACACCCTCATGAGCTTCAGCCCCTTCTAAAATTGCAGTGACAAGTGCAGGATCAGGAGCTTCTCCAAGTAAGGGACTTGATGTTTCACGAATAAGCTGAATACCAGACCAAATAATAAATAATGCAACGAAGCAGCCCATGATACCGTCCAGCTGAAAGTTAGTAATTTTACCTATAATAATACTAATTAAAACAGCACTTGTAGCAATAACATCATTTCTGCTGTCTGTGGCTGTTGCTATTAGGGCTACAGAGTTGATTTTTTTCCCTGCAAAACGATTAAACCTTGACTGCCAAATTTTAACGGCTATAGCAACTGCTAAAACTATGAGGGTAATATAGCTAAATTGCATAGGATCAGGATGTAGAACCTTATTAAAGGAGGTTTTTACAAGCTGAAAGCCAAGAACGATAATTATAGCAGAAATAAGAAGACCTGTAAGGTATTCAATTCGGGCATGTCCATAAGGATGATTTTTGTCTTCTGGCATTGCAGCAAGTTTAAACCCAATTAATGTTATGAGGGAAGAAGACGCATCAGTTAAATTGTTAATTCCATCTGCAATTATTGCGATACTGTTTGTAAAAACTCCAATTAGTACTTTCATAGTGCATAATATCATATTGGAAATGATACCTACAAATCCAGCCAGCTTGCCATATTTTTGCCTTACTATAGGATCTTTTGTGTTTTCATAATCTTTTATAAATATTTTAAACAAAAATGTGCCCATTTTAATCTCCTTGCTATGTTATAATGTATGCAAAACTAAAGGTAAATACACTATCTAATTGTATGCTAAATTTTGGGAGGTTGCAATGTTAAACGAGTTAAAAGAACTAGGG
The DNA here is from genome assembly GCA_963524205.1 of uncultured Aminipila sp. Classification (GTDB taxonomy): domain Bacteria; phylum Bacillota; class Clostridia; order Peptostreptococcales; family Anaerovoracaceae; genus Aminipila. The sequence goes on along the minus strand of CAURED010000013.1, from coordinate 71,523 downwards.
AGATATAATGAAACTGTGCAGGCATTAGCTGATGCAAAGGAAACTCTTTGGATAAATCCTAAAGGTATGGAAAATACTTTTAATGAAGACATTACTCAAAAAGACATCGATGAAGCAGAAAAACGGCTACAAAGATTTGCACCATACATAAAAAAGGTTTTTCCAGAAACAGAAAAAAGTGGTGGTATTATAGAATCACCACTTAAAGAAATTCCAAACATGCAAAAAGTTTTATCTAACATGCTGAGGTACACCCATGAAGGCCGCTTACTTCTAAAGTGTGACAGCCATTTACCTGTATCGGGTTCTATTAAGGCACGTGGAGGTATTCATGAGGTTGTAAAGTTTGCAGAGGATGTAGCTATTGAAGCTGGTATGCTTACTAAAGATGAAAATTATGAGATTTTAGCAGAAGACAGGTTTAAACAATTGTTTAGCAAATATAGTGTAGCCGTTGGCTCTACAGGAAATCTGGGGTTATCCATAGGAATTATGAGTGCTCAGCTTGGATTTGATGTAGCTGTTCACATGTCTGCAGATGCAAGGCAGTGGAAAAAGGATTTACTTCGCTCAAGGGGAGCAACGGTTATTGAATATCCCGACAGTTATCAAAAGGCGGTGGCAGAAGGAAGAAAAGAGGCAGAGGGCAACCCAATGTGTCACTTTGTAGATGATGAAGGATCTTTAGATTTGTTCCTTGGATATGCTACTGTTGGAAAAAGATTAGAAAAGCAGTTAGCAGAATTGAATGTAACGGTGGACTCTGCACATCCACTATTTGTATATATTCCTTGTGGTGTAGGTGGAGCTCCGGGAGGCGTTGCCTATGGAATAAAGAAAGTATTTGGAGAAAATGTCCATTGCTTCTTTGCGGAGCCTACACATGCACCATGTATGGTATTAGGTATGTCCACAGGCCTACACGATGGAATTTGTGTAGAGGATATAGGACTTGATGGGAAAACTGCTGCGGATGGACTTGCAGTAGGAAGAGCATCAAGGCTTGTAGGGAAAGCGTTGGAAACATTGTTGGACGGTATATCAACAATAGACGATTATAAGCTTTATGATTATCTAAAGGCTTTAGCGGATGCAGAGGAAATTTATATAGAACCATCTGCTTGTGCAACCTTTGATACCATTGCAAGAGTTATGCAAAATGAGGACTACTTAGAGCAATATGGATTAAAAGATAAAATAAAAACGGCCACTCACATATTGTGGGCGACCGGTGGAAGTATGGTTCCTGAAGATGAAATGAAGCACTATTATTCGTTAGCTTCTAAAATTTGATTAAGCGCCTGAGCTAATTGGTCAGGGCATGATGTAGTTTTGTGCCCGCATTTAATACCAGCCAATTTATCTCTTACCTGATCAATTGGCATACCTTCCACAAGAGTGGCAATACCCTTTAGATTGCCGTTGCAGCCACCGTGAAAGTTAACGTTTTTAATCTTGTTATCTTCAATTTCAAAAGACAGGCTTTGAGCGCATACGCCACGAGGACTAAAGTTATATTCCATAGTATTACTTCCTTTCATTTTATATAATACGTTTCGATGCTTATAAAAAGTCCATCAGAACTTATTATACCACAAGAAAAAGTATGTAAACAAGTTTTAGGCAACAACTTAGGTGAGGAGATTATGAACGAAGACAAACTGATAGTGGCAATTGCAGAGGATAAGATAACGCAGTGCCAAGAGAATTATATGATAACAAATACAGGTTTTTTAGATATGAGACAGCAGACACTTTGCAGAAAATTGTTATGTAGTAATGCTGAGGTAAAAGGGTTTTTCTATGGGGGATATCCAGATGCTGAGCGGAGAATTACCATTTTTATACCAGAATATATTGAAGCAGAAACAGAAGAAGAATTGCATCAATATTTTTTAAAGAATAAAGGAGATAATCCTTTAACCTTAATACGGGCAAAACACAATGGGTATAAAGATTTATCACATAGAGATTATTTAGGGTCTTTAACGGGAATGGGTATAAAAAGGGAGGCTATAGGGGATATTCTTGTGTATAAAGAAGGTGCGGATGTTCTTGTGCTTCGAGAGATGGCAGAGTTTATTTTGACAAATTACGGCAAAGCTGGACGCACGTACTTAGATCTCACCATTGAGGATATAGATAGTATAACTATTCCGGAGGGACGTATGGTAGAAAAAAGTGATACAGTGGCGTCTTTAAGATTAGATAATGTTGTGGGCGCAGCCTTTGGAATTTCCAGGGGCAATGCAGCTGAGGCAATAAAAGGTGGAATCGTCTTTGTGAATAATTTGCAGGTTCAAAAATCTGAAAAACTTGTAAATGAAGGAGATAAACTGGTTTTAAGAGGAAAAGGTAAAGTTATATTAAAACAAATTGGAGGGAACACGCGTAAGGATCGTATTTTTATTACCCTTATGTTAATGAAGTAAAGTGATATCACAGACCACTGCTATTTAAGCAGTGGTTTCTATTTTTAAAGAGCAAGAAAATATGCAGAATTGCTCTTTTTTTCATACAATTTAAGTTTTTATATGGAATACTTTGACTCATTTTTACTAAAAATGTAAAATATACATGTTAAGGAGAGATCACAAACAGTTCCTTACTCGTTATTATTATTAATTTTTTGACGACAAGAAGAGGAGAAAAAAAATGAGGAAACTTAGAGTTTTAGCCTTTGCTATGGTAGTAACACTACTACTTGGCACAACTAGTGCGTTTGCATGTACGGCAGTATACGTTGGTAAAGACGTAAGTAATGATGGCAGTACAATTATTGCAAGAAGTGAAGACCAGGGGACAGGAGCTTACAACAAAATGTTTCTTGTTGTAGACAGAGTAGAAAATGTACCAGGTCGTACCTTGGATGACGTACAAGGATTTTCATATCCATTGCCAGCAACTACTTATAAGTACACAATGGTCCCTGATACTTCCGGTCAAGGAGATGGTCCTTATATGGGAGCTTGTACAAATGAATACGGTCTAAGTATATCGGCTACAGTTTCTGCTTCCCCAAGACCTGAAGTTGAAAAGGTGGATCCTTTTGTTGAAGGCAGCCTTAGAGAAGCTGTTCTTACAGGTATCGTTGCATCTACTTGTAAAACTGCAAAAGAAGGCGTGGAAAAACTTGCAGGTATTATTGAAAAATATGGTTCTGAGGAAGGCAACGTTATTATGCTTGCTGACCAGAAGGAAGCTTGGATCTTTGAAGTTTACAGCGGACACTTATGGGCTGCTCAGAAAATGCCAACAAATAAGGTTGCTGTATTTGGAAATCAATTTATGATTGGCACTGTTGATCCTGCTGATACGGAAAATTTTATGTATCAGAAAGATTTATTTAAAACAGCAGATGCAAATAAATGGACTAAACTGGTAGATGGAAAAGTTCATCTGGCAGCTACTTTTGCTGAACCAAGAGAAGACTATTCAAACATGCGTACATGGATGGGACACAAACTTCTTGCACCAGCAACTGCTGGAGAATACAAGACAGATACAATGTACCCATTATTCTATGATTCAGCAAAGAAAGTATCTGCTTTAGAAGTTATGGATGTACTTCGTAACCGATATGAAGGAACTCAATTTGATGCTTCTCTGCCAGGAAACGAAGCATTGAGAGTAATTGGAGTTGAACGTCAGTCACAAATTCATGTAATTCAGATTAAGGATAATTATCCTAAGGAAATCTCTGCATTACAGTGGCTAGCGTTTGGCAACTCAGAGCATTCAGTATTCCTTCCAAATTTCAGCGGCATTACGGATACATATTCAGCGTATAAAGTAGATGGAGAAGATTACAATCCTGCAGGTGCATATTGGAAGTATAAGAGAATCTGTACTTTAGCAGAACAGAACAGAAGCTTTTATGGTCAGGGTGTAAAAGATTACTGGAACTTCTATGAAGAAGATCTTTATAACGATATGAAGATTGCAGAACAAAAGATGATAAAGTTATATGCTGAAGATCCTGCAAAGGCAAAGAAGTACGTAACAGATTTACATATGCAGATTGCTGAAAAAGCTTGTAAGGATGCAGATCACTTATACGATAACTTATTATTCTTTATGATGGATAGATTTGGCCGTACAGCTGCAAAGCTTGGTGGACCTTTCGTTCCAGAGATTTCAATTCGTGATGCAGCAACTGCAAAGGGGTATACTGTAAAATGGACTGGAACTAACAATCCAATTGTGTTAACAAATGGTTCTTCATCTTATAGCTTTACTGTTGGCAAGGATACTTGCACAGTTACTAAGGGTGGAAAGGCAACAGAAGTTAAATTATCATTTGCTCCATTGGAAGAAAAGGGAACTACTTATATTCCTTTGGACTTAGCAATGACCTTTTAATCATTAAAAACTTTGTAATAATATGAAAAAATAACCATTTCAGTGTAAAAACTGAAATGGTTATTTTTTATGTATACAGTTGAATAAAATAAAGAAAAACCAAGCAACTGTATGTATCAAAATAATTGAAAGTGCATATTTTAACATTATCAATTTTAATATAAAATAGATACTAATTAATACATTTTATGAAAGAGGGCAAAGCAATGAGCACAAATACACAGACTATTTCTTCAACAAGGAATGCAACCAAGACATTAGTAATAAACGCATTATTTATTGCACTTACATTAGTGGCAACGTTTATAAATATTACGATCCCTTTTATGGGTATGGGGAACGGAGCACTTGCTCATCTGGGAAATGTTCCACTGTTTATTGCGGCTATTGTTTATGGGAAAAAGACGGGAGCTTTAGCAGGTGCATTTGGCATGGGAATGTTTGACCTTGTTTCTGGCTGGGCTATATGGGCACCCTTTACTTTTGTAATAGTAGGGATTATGGGATTTATGGTAGGTCTTATTACAGAAAAACTTCACTTTAAGCCAGTTGTGGTAAATACGATTGCTATTGGTGTAGCGCTTATTATAAAGGTTGTGGGATATTATTTTGCAGAAGTAATTATATACGGAAATTGGTATATTCCATTTGGATCAATTCCAGCCAACGTTTTGCAGGTTGTAGTGGGAGGAATTATAGTGATTCCAATCGTAGAACGTCTAAAAAAACTGGCTATATAATCAGGAGGTAGATAAGATATGTACAAAACCATGACACCTGGACCTACTAACGTTAGACAAAATGTGCGTATGGCAAGAAGCTTGGAGACAACTAATCCAGATATAGATCCTGCATTTTGTGAATTTTATAAGGAAACCTGTGACCTTTTGGGCCAGCTTATGTATACGAGAAATAATGTATATATTTTAGGCGGGGAAGGAATTTTAGGTTTAGAGGCAGCATGTGCTTCATTAACAGAGCAGGATGACAGGGTGTTGGTAATTGATAATGGTATCTTCGGAAGAGGATTTGGCGATTTTGTCACAATGTATGGTGGCGAGGCAGTATCTTTTGTTTCGGACTATCATAGACCAGTTTCTATAACAGCACTGGAAGAGTTCTTGAAAAAGGATTCAAAATTTAAATATGCCACAGTTGTTCATTGCGATACACCTAGTGGCGTACTAAATCCTATAAAGGATATTTGTAATTTACTCGCCTCTTATGGGATTTTAACTGTAGTGGATTCCGTTGCCGGTATGTTTGGCGAATATGTAAATGTTGATGAAAGTAAAATTGATATTTTGTGTGGTGGTTCACAAAAGGCATTGTCAGCACCTCCAGGATTAACAATGCTGTGGGTAAGTGATAAAGCCATAGCAGCAATGGAAAACAGAAAAACACCAATTGCTGCATTCTATGCAAATATTTTGACTTTCAAAAATTATTATAAGGAAAAATGGTTTCCATATACTATGCCGATAAGTGATATTTATGGATTGCGCGCAGCGGTGGACAATGTTATTGCAGATAAAAATATCTTAGAAAGACATGCTAAAATTGCGGAAGCTACTAGAAAAGCTATAACGGAAGGTGGCTTAGAGCTTTATCTTGAAGAAGGGTATTCAAATACTGTAACAGTAGTCAAAGTCCCAGATGGTTTCACGGATGCTCAAATACTTGGAACGATGAAAGAAAAGTACAATATAATGATTGCAGGCTGCTTTGATGTTTTAGCAGGTAAAGTGATCAGAATAGGCCATATGGGAGAAAATTCAAATAAGGAAGATATGGCGGCTGTTCTTGAGGCACTGACAAAAACATTACAGGATATAGATTTTCCAGTTAAGTGCAATATGGCAGAAGTTTTTCTACAAGAATTGAATAACTAGAAGTGATAAAAAAGGCATTGGATAACAGAAAAATTTTGTTATTCAATGCCTTTTCTTTTTTATGTTAAAGAATTATTATGAGTTTTAATTGTTAATATATACTATTAATCAGATTTAAATCTTTAGCAATTTCCAAATTTATTTTTAGCACATTAACGGTCTCTTCACCGAATATTTCAAGAAACTTTCCTTGAGTGTTTTCCTTTATAATTTCTTTCAGCCGATCTTCTGATAAACCGGTTGCTTGGACTAATGCCGGTATTTGTACAGAAGCCGATTCTGGACTGATATGTGGGTCAAGTCCGGAACCAGATGCCGTTAATAAATCGGTGGGGATATCCTCTTTTTTTATTGAAGGATTTGCCTTTAAAAACTCAGTCATATCTTCCTGAACACGTTGGGAAAGCGATGGATTAGTAGGACCGTAATTTTTAGATCCAGAGGCTATACCAGTATAATTCCCATTTTTCTTATCTTCTCGAGTATAAGTATTGTAGTTTACTGCAGATGGACGACATTTCATAAAACGTGCATCAGTAAAATCCTGCCCTACAAGCTCTGAGCCCACCGCCTTGCCATTAATAGTAACCAAACTGCCATTGGCCTGCTTTGGGAAGATTACTTGGCTGACTCCTGTGAGCAGCAAAGGGTAAGCCAAACCACAAATCAGGAGCAACGCTAAAGTTACCAAAAAAGGCTTTTTTATTCCTTTCAAAAATTTACTCATTATGAAACCTCCTATTTTAATTAGAAAAGTGCAACAACTAAACTACCACAAGCTAAAGCCCTAAAATCACTAGCAGTGGGCTGATGATTAAATCAATGACTTTTATGCCTATAAACGGCACAATGATGCCCCCAAGCCCATAAATCAACATATTATGGCACAGCAGCTTCTCCGAGCGCTGTGGTTTATATTTAACCCCTTTCATAGCAAGGGGAATTAGGCAGGGGATGATGATGGCATTAAAAATCAAGGCGGAGAGTATTGCACTGTATGGTGTTGACAATCCCATGATGTTTAGCACCTTCATTTGTGGAATGACGGCCATGAACATGGCAGGAATAATTGCAAAATACTTGGCGACGTCATTGGCAATACTAAAAGTTGTCAGAGAGCCGCGGGTAATCAAAAGTTGTTTTCCGATTTCCACAACATCAAGTATTTTGGTAGGGTCGGAATCCAGATCAACCATATTTGCCGCTTCTTTGGCGGCAGAGGTTCCGCTGTTCATAGCAATTCCCACGTCAGCTTGTGCCAATGCAGGAGCATCGTTTGTACCATCACCGGTCATCGCTACAACTTTTCCTTTAGATTGCTCGGTTTTTATGGCCTTAATCTTATCCTCTGGCTTGCATTCGGCAATAAAGCTGTCTACACCGGCTTCCTGTGCAATTGTGGCCGCAGTCAGTGGATTATCACCAGTACACATAACGGTTTTAATCCCAATATCCCGAAGCCTTGCAAACCTTTCCACAAGTCCTGGTTTGATGGTATCCTTCAGGTAAATGACCCCGAGAATTCGGGTTCCTGTGCAGACTACAAGCGGAGTACCGCCTAGCTTGGAGACTTTATTGACTTTAGCCTCCAAATCCTTCGGTATTGGGCCTCCCAGATCCTGTATATATTTTTGAATAGCGTCATAAGCGCCTTTGCGTATTCTGGTACCGTCAGAAAAATTAACACCGCTCATACGTGTCTGTGCTGTAAATTCTATGAATTCCATACCCAGTATGTTTTCATGATGTTCACCAATCAGCCGTTCTCCAAGTTCTACTATGGATTTCCCTTCAGGAGTATCGTCTTTTAGGGAGCTGATGACAGCATACCGGATTAGTTCTTGTTCACTCGTATTGCCTGCTGGAATAAATTTGGAGGCCATGCGGTTTCCGTAAGTAATAGTTCCAGTTTTATCTAAAATCATTGTATCCACGTCACCGCAGGCCTCTACTGCTTTTCCTGACATAGCAATGACATTAAAGCGTGTAACGCGGTCCATGCCAGCAATGCCTATTGCAGAAAGCAGCCCGCCAATAGTCGTTGGGATTAAGCATACGGTCAGGGCAACCAGGGTGGAAATCTGCAGATGAACACCACTGTAAGCAGCAATGTGATATAAGCTGACAATGACAATTAAGAAGATAATGGTCAGGCTTACTAGCAGGGTGTTTAAAGCAATTTCATTGGGCGTTTTTTTTCGGGAAGCACCTTCCACCAAAGAAATCATTTTGTCAAGAAAAGATTCTCCTGGGTTGGATGTAATTTGAATTTTCAGCCAATCGCTAACTACAGTCGTTCCGCCAGTTACAGAGGCAAAATCACCGCCATTCTCCTTTAACACAGGTGCGGATTCTCCGGTAATAGCAGATTCATCTACAGAGGCAATCCCTTCCATGACTTCACCGTCATTAGGGATGATTTCACCAGACTTAACCAGTACAATATCTCCTTTTTTAAGAAGGCTTGCACTTATGACCGTTTCTATGCCGTCATTACTTACAATACGAGCTTGCATGTCTTTTTGAGTCTTTTTAAGGCTTTGAGCCTGAGCCTTGCCTCGACCTTCCGCGACAGCTTCTGCAAAGTTTGCAAACAGTACAGTAACGAAAAGAGTGAAAGATACCACACCGTTATACAACCTTAGATTACTTCCTTCATCACCAAAAATATTAGGAACAAAACAAAGTAACAATGTTAGGATAAATCCTAGTTCTACCACAAACATAACGGGATTTTTCATCATGTATCTGGGATTTAATTTTGTAAAGGCCCCTTTAATAGAGGATTTATAAATATCCTTTGTAATAAATTTTGTTTTTAATTCTTTACTCATGAAAGTATCCTCCTTAACTCCACAGGGTTAAATGCTCCGCTATGGGTCCTAGTACCATTGCCGGAAAGAAAGTTAATGCAGCAATAATAATGACTACCATGAGCAGTGATATGGTAAATGTACTTGTATCTGTCTTTAATGTACCAATAGATTCGCTAACTGGTTGTTTCGCCATTAGTGAGCCCGCTATGGACAATTGAATAATAATAGACAGATAGCGGCCGAAAAACATAACCAGTCCTGTAGTAATATTCCAAAAATACGTATTATCTCCTAAGCCTTCAAAACCGGACCCATTGTTGGCTGCAGACGAGGAGTATTCATATAGCACCTGCGTCAATCCATGGTACCCTGGATTGGTGATTCCTGCCAAACCAGCTGGTACAGCAACAGCCAGAGCTGAAAAGCCCAGAATCAGCAGAGGATGAATGATAATTCCCAATGCTGTAAGCTTCATTTCTTTTCCTTCTATTTTTTTACCCAGATATTCCGGCGTACGTCCAATCATCAGTCCGCAGATGAATACAGAAAGAATTGCATACAGAATCATATTCATCAGTCCTACGCCCTTACCGCCGAATACAACATTAAGCATCATGTTCATTAGCGGGACAGCACCCCCCAAGGGTGTAAGTGTATCATGCATGTTATTGACAGTACCGGTGGTAAAGGCAGTAGTAACCGTTGTGAAAAGCGTTGATTGGGCAATTCCAAACCGGACTTCCTTCCCCTCCATATTACCCATGCTCTGGTTTAATCCAATATGTTCTAGTAAAGGGTTACCAGCACTTTCAGCTGTAAAGCATATAACCAGACCAATTATAAAAATTATAGACATTACTGCAAAAATAGGTTTTGCCTCGCTACCAATTAGGATCTTTTTTTCTTTACCCTTCTTTGTTTCTTTTATACGGCTGCGTACCATATGACCGAAAGCTATGATGCATGAACCGGGAAGCAGCATCATGGAAAGCATTTCTACCATATTTGTAATTATATTGGGATTCTCAAACGGTGTGGATGAATTGGCTCCGAAAAATCCTCCCCCATTTGTACCCAGATGTTTGATGATCTCAAGGGAAGCCACGGGACCCATAGCAATGTCCTGATAGCTGCCTTCAATCGTTTGGACTACCATATTTGCAGATAAGTTTTGCGGCACACCTTGAGAAACGAGAACCATTCCTCCTAATATGGAAAGAGGCAGCAAAACTCGTGTTGTAATTCGAATAAGATCCACATAAAAGTTTCCCACTGTTTTTGTTTTTCCGGCAAGTCCCCGCACGAAGGCCATGGAAACGGAAAAGCCAGTAGCAGCAGAGGTAAACATCATAAATATAATTACCATCATTTGACTAAGAAATGAAAGTCCTGATTCTCCAGAGTAGTGCTGAAGGTTTGTATTGGTCATAAAACTAATAATGGTGTTAAATGACAGGCTGGGTTCCATTCCGCCGATTCCGTTAGGGTTTAAAACCGGAAGGCACTGAATCCTAAGAATCAAATAACCAATGAAAATCATTATTGCGTTAGTTGCAAGCATAGCTAGCGCATACTGCTTCCAATTCATTTCATTATTATCAATACCGCACACACGGTAAACTGCATTGTCAATCAGGTTAAATGCAGGATCTGCAAAGGTTCGCTGTCCTAGCGCAATGTGATATAAGTATTTCCCCATGGGAATAACAAGGGCAACAAATATTGTTAAAATCAAAATAATTTGTAACATTGTTTTTTTCTACCTTTCTTTTAGAATTTTTCAGGATTAATCAAGGCATATAATAAGTACATTCCTAGTGAAATAATAAGAATTTCAAGAAATATCATAATCAACACCTCCTCTATGATTTTTCGATCTGGCGTCCACACCAGTCTGTAAGCAGCTTGATTACAAAATAACTGACTGCTAAAATTCCAAGCATTAAAAAATCCATATTTATTCCTCCTCTTATTTTGGTTTTCATACAGTCTAGCATTTTTACTATTAGTTTGGCGTTAGGGTTTCTCAGGGAGAATTAAAATGATATTAAGATACGATTTTTAATTTCTCAATTTTAATATCAAAAAAATAATCCGTGAAATTGCTTACACGGATTATTTTTGTATATATTTACTTATAGTACTTAATTTGAGAAAATCTAAATAGATTTACTGTCATCTAAAACTCGAAGCATTCGATATCCAACACCGATATGGGTCTGAATATATTTAGGTTGAGAGGGGTTCTTTTCGATTTTCTTTCTCAGAGTTGCCATAAAAACACGCAATGCTGGAACATCACTAGTATAGTTCCCCCAAATCTCATGTAGTATAAAATTATGGGTGAGTACCTTTCCTACATTTTTAGCCAGAAGACAAAGCAGTTTATATTCAATAGGGGTAAGATGAATCTCTTCATCGTCTAGCCAGACACACCCAGCAGCATAATCGATTTTGAGATTACCGTTTGTAAAAACTGTTGAATCTTTGAGTAGCTTTTCACTATCGTAACGGATACGGCGAAGGCTTACCCGAAGTCTTGCCAAGAGTTCATCAACACTGAATGGTTTTGTCAGATAATCATCCGCACCGGCGTCCAGTGCATCTATTTTATCCTTGTCTTCACTACGGGCACTGACAACAATAATAGGTGTGTTTGACCACGAACGTACTTTTCTGATGATATCAACTCCGTCCATGTCAGGCAGTCCTAAATCTAAAATAATGATATCCGGAGGCTTAGAGACAGATTCAAATATTGAAGCTTCGCCTGTTTCAGCCGTGTGATAAAGATATCCCTGTGTTTCGAGAGTTGTGGTGATTAGCGTCCTTATGGCTTTATCGTCTTCCACAACCAAAATTAAAGGTTTATTCATGTATATTCACCTCTTCTGCCTGCAAAGTAAAGCCAAATACTGTACCATGCAGAATATTATCTTTTACATAAATGGTGCCATCGTGTGCATTAATAATTGATTTGCATAGAGAAAGCCCTAATCCGAGTCCACGCCGGCCATCCCCACGAATATTATCAGCAGTATAGAACATATCAAATAGTTTAGCTTTTGCTTCACCCGAAATACCCGAACCATCGTCTGCTATTTCTACCCGAACAAATTGACCGTCTTTTATAGCTGAAATCGTAATATGGGAACCAGGTTGAGTGTATTTAATAGCATTGTCTACGATATTGATAATTACCTGAATAATGAGCTGAGAATCCATTTTCGCCATTAAAAAGTCATCACTTAAAACTGTGTCTATTTGGTAATATACACTATTACGATTAATATGGAGCAGTGCTTCTGTGATAACTTCTTCAAGGAGCTCAGGCTGCATATTTAAATTCAGTGTACTGTTATCAATTCGGGTTATGGAAAGAAGGTTTTCTACTAAATTAATAAGCCACATTGAATCATCATAAATATCAGTGTAGAGACTGTGCTTTTGGGATTCATTTAATACTTTCGAATTCCCCATAAGAATACCGGCGTTACCCGAAATGCTTGTGAGTGGAGTGCGTAGATCATGTGATATTGCCCGAAGCAGATTAGCGCGGAGCTGTTCTTGCTGCATTTGCATGGAAATCTGTTTTTGAGTTTCGTTCAAATCTTCTTTTTCCAGGGCTAAGGCACATTCTCCCAGAATGGCAATTAGTATGCTTTTTTCAAACGTCTCCAATGATGTTTCCTTATCCATGGCAACACCCACAACGGCAAACACCGTACCGTTTCCCCGGATTGCAAGGTATAAGCATTTGGCAGAAGAAAGGGTATTGGTTGTAGCACCGGCACGCTTATTGTTTTTGTATACCCATTCCGCTACTGCACGTTCTTCCGTTTCCAGATAAGGTTTAACGTCAGTTACGGCATCTTTTCTTGTAAATATCAGAGGGTCGGCCAACTTGCTTTGCTGTGAAGGATAGAAAATTATAGTTCGGTCTAATAATTTTACCATCTGCTGGGCTGCTTCACTCAGAATATCTTCTTTATCTTTAGCTCGCTGTAATTTACGGCTTGTTTCTAGAAGAACTTCCGTCCGGAAAGCCTTTTGTGCTGATTGATGTGCCTGCTCCTTTACCCGTTTCGTCAGTGTGCTGGTAATCAGAGAGGCTGCCAGCATAACCAAAAATGTCACAGGATAGCCAGGATCATATGCTTGTAAAGAAAAGCGCGGCTCCGTGAAAAAGTAGTTGAATATCAACACACATAATACTGAGGATACGGCGCTGTACAATCGTCCTTTTGTAATTACAGCATTTAACTGAATCCCCAAAATGTAAACCGTTATAATATTGGCTACGCTAAAATCCAAATAATCAAAAAGAAATCCAATAAAAGTACAAATGAATAAAAGGGCAATTGATTTAGCAGTATCAGCTAGTGACAGATTTGCCGGCTTCGCAAGCTTAAGTATATTGGTATGGAAAGATGGGTGCGTGTCGGGAATGATGTAAATATCAATCGTTGGAGCCAACTCAGTAAGTCGATCAATGTAATTTGATTTTAACCATCTTTTCGTGCGAGATGAGCGACCTATGACGATTTTTGAAACACGGCTTGCTTTTGCGTATTCTGCAATTTGTGCGGGAATATCCTGACCATACACTGTCGAGATTTGTGCTCCAAGTTGCTCAGCAAGCCTTAAGTTTTCTTTCAAGGCTGCCCTGTTTTTATCCTCCAGTTCTTTTGTATCTGAGGTTTCCACAAACAATGCCGTAAACGTGCCGTGAAAAGCATCTGCCATCCTTGCAGCTGTTCGGATAACTTTAGCGTTGGAGGAAGCTGATGACAGGCAAACTAAAATATGTTCATTCGCATAAGAACTGTTAGTTTTTGAAGATTCATTTTGCACTGCAAGCCTGTTTAAATGATCGGCTGTACGGCGCAGTGCAATTTCACGCAGTGCTATGAGATTTTCTCTAGTAAAAAAATTAACAAGAGCCCTTTGAGCTTGTTCTTCCCGATATATTTTTCCCTTGTTCAAACGGTCTATCAGGTCATCAGGTTCAATGTCCACCAGTTCAATTTGATCAGCGCTGTCAAATACGCTGTCCGGAATACGTTCCCGTACATAGATGCCAGTAATAGATTCTACAATGTCGTTCAGGCTTTCAATGTGCTGAACATTGATTGTAGTATATACGTCAATTCCGGCCTGTAGAAGTTCCTCCACATCCTGGTATCTTTTCTTATGGCGGCAGCCGATTGTGTTAGTATGAGCCAGTTCATCCACAAGGATAAGAGTTGGCCTTCTTTGCAGGGCGCGGTCCAAATCAAACTCCTTTAGGAGAATGCCTTTGTATGAAAATTCCAGAGGAGGTAAAGATTCCAATTCTTCTAAGAGAGCCATGGTTTCTGGGCGAATGTGAGGCTCAATATAGCCAGCAACCACATCAATGCCATTTGCCATTGCTTCATGGGCATCATTTAGCATTGCACAGGTTTTACCAACACCAGCGGCATAGCCAAAATAGATTCTCAGCTTGCCCCGTCTTTTACCTGCAGGTAAGGTGGAAAGCTGTTCTAGCAGGGAATGAGAATTAGTTTGATGCATAAAATATACTCCTCTCTTTCTAAAACAGTATAACATAAGCAAAATCAGTATAGCGTTATAATATTTACTATGGTATTAAGATTACATTAAGATATAAAAATTTATGGAAATAATACATGAGGTGTAAATCTCAAACCCTTATTTAATCTTAATGCTGAGGAAAAAATCTTGATGCGGTAAATATGGCTTTTATGAATTTTCTGCGTTATGCTTTTGTAAAACTGTTGAAAGGAGATAAATAAGGTGTTTAGATTAAAAAAGGATAGCACTTATATCATTGTTGTAGGCTGTGGTTTTTTGGGGGCCTATATAGCAGGAAAATTGTCAGAGGAAGAAAATGGTGTAACCATAATTGATAAAAACAAGAATAATTTTGATAAATTGCCGGCTCATTTTGGCGGATTTGTTTTAAACCGGGATGTAAATGATGCTAGTGTCTTGCAAGAAGCAAGAATTGAAAACGCGGATGCAATAATTGCGGTTACAGGGAATGACGTTCTAAATATGTTTGTTTCAAAAGTTGCAAAAGATATTTATCATGTAAAACATGTTTTTGCGAGCCTTTATGATCAAAATCGCAAAGATGCATATCAGGAGCTTGGGATTAAAACAATATGGACTTCAGATTTATGGCTGGATGTTTTTAAGGAGGAGGTAGCGCTATGAAAATCTTATTAGCCGGTGACAGCAAACGGTCTTGGAATATTATAAATACGTTGCTTGAAAAACGGCATCGTGTAACTGTCTTAAATACAGATATAACATATTGCCAACAGCTAGCAGATCAATATGAAGAGGTATTAATACTTAATGGCGATAGCACGGAATTGCTAACATTAGGTGAAGCAAACGCAAAAAAATTTGATTTGGTAATTGCTATGTCCCTTTATGATTCTGAAAATCTTGTGATTTGCGAACTATGCAAAAATACCTTTCATATACAAAATACTGCAGCTATAATAAATTGTCCTAAAAATACAGACATATTCCATAAATTAGGTGTAAACATTGTTATAGATACGAATACATTTGTTTTGTCTTCATTAACTTTATTATCAGCTTAAAATTCAGGGAAAATAAAAAATATAATAAAATATATATTAAAAAATATCAAATATCAAAAAATTAGAAATTATAAAATTTAAATTTAAAAAAATTAAAAATAACGAATTAAAATATAAAAAATAACAAATGTAAAAAATATCCCTTAAAATTAATGCCCCGGGAATTGCTTTATCAGCCAGCAATTCCCGGAGCATTTATCCTATATCTGCAATAACTGGGATGTCGAAATTACAGATAATATGGCATAAAGAGAAATCTGTATTATTGTATTAATTGTTTAATACAATAATACAATAATTGGTTTGACATTGTCGTATTGTATTAATTAAATGGTACAATGCTAGCTTTTGACATAAATCTATTTTTTTAATTGAAGTTTTCCAATTTGCGCCATCATATTAATTAAGGTTAAAGCTGCAAGCCTTACAGTGATACCAGAAGGGTCATATTGAGGAGCAACTTCCACAAGATCAATTCCCACGATTTGCCCCATACTACAGATCCCTTTGAATATATCCATAGCCTGATCATAAAACAACCCACCTGGATAAGGAGACGCAACTCCAGGAGCAATAGACATATCATACCCGTCTATATCAAAAGTAATAAAATATTTATCTGCTTTTGGAATCCTTTTTAAGACGCCTTCAACACCAATTTCATGTGCTTCTCTTGCAGAAATCAACTGGCTTCCATAATTTTTTGCGTCCATGTAGTCAGACTTTTTACCACTGCCAATTCCACGAAGCCCAATCTGAGCCATCTTGTCAATATGATCCATTTCGGATAAACGGCGCATAGGACTGCCGTTTCCAAAGGCCTGAGGACCAACATGGTCAGTCCAGTCTAAATGTGCATCAAACTGAATAATACTTACTTTTTCTCCCACACTTTCAAGAGCTCTTCCTACTGGAATAGTAATGGAATGGTCCCCGCCCATAATAATTGGAATGGTTCCATTTTCAATTATTTTTCTGACAGCATATTCAATTCTTTCAAAAGAATAATCTAAATCACCTTGAAGGATGTCTGCGTCACCACAATCTACTATTTTTAAAGGGGCTGCAAGATATTGCTCATCCTCCTCGTAGTCATAAAAGCCAGCAGGTCCTTTAGCATACTGAGTTGAAGCCTCTCGGATTCTACGAGGGCCTAGTCTTGCACCACTAAGAAAGCCTACTCCTAAGTCATAAGGTACACCTAAAACTGCCATATCTGCATCGTCTAAATTATCTAAGTCCATGCAAATTGGAAATTTTGCAAAGGAACAAATACCTGTAATTGCTTGATTAATTTTTACCATTTTCTTACCTCCATATTTATAATATGTAACTTAATTTGCTCTAAATTTTTATATAATAAAAACTATTTTGTTGTTTTATCTTATTTAATTGTTACAAGTATAACTCTGCAAATAAATTGTGTACATAGGAGAAACAATTTGTTATAATGAAAATGATTAATATAATTAAGTAAATGTAACTTTTACTTTACTAAATAAAGTCGAAATTTGATAGTAAAAATATGGGAGAAATTATGGATAACACAGATTTGAATATTATAAATATCTTACAGAAAAATGGCAGAAGTACAATCAAGGAAATCGGAGAAAAGGTAGGGCTTACTTCACCTGCGGTTACAGAGAGAATAAGAAGACTGGAAGGAGCTGAAGTGATATCTGGGTACTTTGCAGAAATTGATATGTCAAAGCTGGGCAAGGCTATATCTGCTTACGTAAATGTTGATGTCTATCCAAAGAAATATGAATTATTTTGCAAATTTTGTGAAGAAACAGATGCGATTATAGAACATCATCATATAATTGGGGTGCATAATTCCCTGCTTCGTGTTGCCGTAGAAAATTCGGATCAGCTTGAAGTGTTACTAGGTCGTATAAAAGACTATGGCATATCGCAGACTTCGGTGCTTTTAAAAAGTTATTTTAAACGTAGGGATATTAAATAATCTGAGAAGGGCAGGAATATGGGGTTATGGTAGAGAACAAAGAGAAACAAATGTCGGAAACTTATGTAGTAGGAATTATATTAGCAATAGTAGGTGGATATTTAGATGCTTATACATATATATGCAGAGGGCAAGTCTTTGCCAATGCGCAAACGGGTAATATGGTACTTTTGGGGATTCAATTGGCTCAGGGAAATTTTTTCAGAGCCTTATATTATCTGGTACCGATTATAACATTTTTTGTAGGAATTTCTTTTGTGGAGTTTATAAAAAGTAGGTTTAAAATTAACAAGACTTTACATTGGAGACAAATTGCTATAGCTATAGAGTTAATATTATTATTTGGTATAGCATTTTTACCACAAGGTAGATACAATGCTATAGCTATTATTGTAGTATCATTTGTTTGCTCTCTGCAGGCACAGAGTTTTAGAAAATTTAATGGAAATACCTATGCTTCAACTATGTGCACAGGGAACTTAAGAAGTGCAAGTGAGCATTTTTTTCGTTACAGCAGCTTAAAAAATAAAGAAGAACTTAAAGTCACTTTACAATATCTTATTATAATTCTATTCTTTATTCTCGGGGCCATAATAGGCTGTTACTTAACAAATGTTTATGAAGTTAAGTCTGTGCTTTTTTCCTGTTTTGGACTTGCCCTAGTACTTTTACTTATGACAAGAAAACCTGAAAAATCAGAAGATGCCTAAACATAACGGTGAGGTTCTATGAAATATAGGACTTACCGTTTTCCTTTTTATGCTCTTGGTATTCCCTTGTTTAAAAAATTAATGAAAATCTTAATACTTTCCTAAGGAATTAATAACAATTAGTAAATTAGTTCTGATAAAATAGAAAAAGAAACGCAGCATGTTAGGAGGATTGGAATAAATGAAGGAAAGCATACTTGTTGTAGACGATGAACAGGAAATTGCAGATTTAGTTGAAGTATATCTGAATAATGAGGAATATAAAGTTTTCAAGTTTTATACCGCTACAGAAACCTTGGCCTGCATTAATGAAGAAAAAATAGATTTGGCGCTTTTAGATGTCATGCTTCCAGACGGCAATGGATTTAATATCTGTCAGCACATAAGAGAAAAGTATACCTACCCAGTCATTATGCTTACTGCAAAGGAAGAGGAAACGGATAAAATTACAGGACTGACTCTAGGAGCAGATGATTACATTACAAAGCCATTCAGACCGTTAGAACTGGTTGCAAGAGTTAAAGCTCAGCTACGACGATATACCAAGTATAATTCAGCTCCTGTAGAAGCTGACACGGTTATTGTTCATTCAGGTCTGGTAATAGATACTAATACTCATGAATGTTTATTGAACGAAAAGCCATTGGCTCTTACCCCTACAGAATTTTCAATTTTAAAAATCCTATGTTTACAGAAAGGAAATGTAGTCAGTTCTGAACAGCTTTTCTATGAAATCTGGGGAGACGAATATTTTAGTAAAGGAAATAATACGATTACCGTGCATATCCGTCATTTAAGAGAAAAGATGGGAGATAGCGTTGATAACCCCAAATATATTAAAACAGTATGGGGGGTGGGTTATAAAATTGAAAAATAGTATTTTTGGAAATAAAAGCCATGAAAAATTAATCCGAAAAATATTTTTTAAGTCCCTAGTACTTTTTTTAGTGGCAATAACATCGGTTATTGTATTGCGCTCTGCAGGCAGAGGTTATATTGGTAATATAATTACAGAAATTATTTGCAGAGTAACAGGTGCAGAATGGGAGATGGCCGCATATTATTACTTTAAATATATTAGAACTAATATTGACACCATTATGATGCTCACCAGTGTTACATTCTTCATCATACTCTTTCGGTTTTCCTTATTCTGGTTTACAAAGTATTTTGATGTGATTGTAGAAGGTGTGGAACAGTTGGCAAATGAAGATGGAAATAAAATTGTGATGACTTCTGAACTTGATTTCATGGAAGAAAAACTAAATCAGGTGAAGAATGAGCTGGCTAAAAGAGCAGAAGCAAAAGAGGAAGCTGAAAAAAGAAAAAATGATTTGGTTATTTATCTGGCTCATGATATCAAAACACCACTTACTTCTGTAATTGGTTATTTAAGCCTGCTTGACGAAACTATAGACATGCCATTGGAACAGAAAGCCAAGTATGTACATATAACTTTGGAAAAGGCTTATCGGTTAGAAAAGCTTATAAATGAATTCTTTGAAATTACCCGGTACAATCTTGAATCCATACCATTAAATAAAGAGAGCATTGATTTATATTATATGTTTGTGCAAATTGCAGACGAGGCGTATCCGGCATTAGTGGCAAGCAATAAAAAAGTAAAAATCCATGCTTCTGAGAATTTAACCATCTTTGCTGACTCAGAAAAACTGGCAAGAGTATTTAACAATATATTAAAGAATGCTATTTCGTACAGTCCACCCAATAGTATCATCGATATATATGGAGAAATTCAGGGGAGCAATGCAATTATTCGATTTGAAAACCCTGGGGTTATTCCAAAAGAAAAGATAGATGTAATATTTGAAAAATTCTACAGACTTGATTATGCCAGATCTACCGCTACAGGGGGCGCAGGGTTGGGGCTGGCTATTGCCAAAGATATTATAAAGCTCCATGGAGGCTCCATAGAGGCAAGCTGTGAGGATGCGAAAATAATTTTTAAAATAACATTACCGAATATATGAGATTTCTTTACCATTTCTTAATAAATTAATTATTAGATATTAAAACATTAACTATCCCCTTTCTGATAAAATAAATTTGTCGAAAGGGGATATTGTTTTATGGCATATATTGTAGCAATGAAGGGGTACATCTTACCGGGGTTGATAGCAAGTGTTATTGTTTTACTCATATCAGAAATTAATTTAAAAAGAAGGCATGAACATGTTGCGGCGATTCACAGGGGATTACTGATATGTTTGGGATTATACTTGACTATTGTCTTCTCTGTTACCATTTCACCTGATATGGGGGTATCCATTAGCAGCGTTGGGAAAAACATAAATTTAAATCCTTTTATGGTATTAAACAATATAGCTACTAATCCAATGAATTTTTTTGGTAACATGCTCATGTTTGTGCCTTTAGGGATTTTGTTGGTACTTCTGTCGTACAAGTGTCAGAAGCTCCATGTCACGCTATTGATAGGAATGGGTATTTCTTTATTAATTGAATTCATCCAGCTGTTTGAGTCACGAAGCACTGATGTGGATGACGTTATATTAAATACAATTGGGACCTTTGCAGGTTATATAGTGGGAAAATTAATATTGCTTTTTATTCCATCATTACGTCGAAGAGTGGGAGTAATAAGGAAAATAGAGGGTAAGTATCGAAGAAGACTAAATGATACTGGAATTATCACTGCTTTATGTTTTGTTATTGCTATTTCTGTATTTACGGCAGGTTTTGCACAAAGAGGTAATGTGGTAGAAACAAACCAAATCCATGACAGAATATTTGAAAAAGAAGCAGCTGAAAAGGTAAAAAACGCAGACGAGATGATCTCAGCAGACCTTATAGCAAAGAACGCATATTTTATTGATGTCTCTTCAAATACAGTGTACTACCAAAAGGAAAGTGAACAAAAAATTGCGCCTGCAAGTACAACCAAAATGCTGACCGCTTTAACCACTTTAGATTATTGTGACATGGACGAGGAAGTAAGAGTAGGGGAGGAAGTTAAATTAATTGCAGATAATGCTTCAAGAGCCTGGCTGTATGCTGGAAATGAATTAACAGTGCAGCAATTACTCGATGGACTTCTATTACCATCTGGAAATGATGCGGCCTATGCCATAGGGGTTTTTACAGGAAGAAAAATAGCTGAAGATGAAAACCTTTCCATTGATGAAGCCCTTTCGGTATTTATGACAGCAATGAATAACAAGGCCAAATCCATAGGTGCAAAAAATTCAAACTTTACAAGCCCAGATGGGTATGATTCTGAGAATCAATATACAACAGCTCAAGATCTTGCATTTATTGCAAAAAAGTTTTTAGAATGTAACAAATTAAAACGGATAGTCAGCTCTCATAGCATTTCTGACAAGTGGCTTAGTGGGCAAAAAGTGACGTATCACAATACGAATGAATTAATAAATCCAGAGAGTCCGTATTATTATGAGCAAGCTATAGGACTTAAAACAGGGAAAAGTGAAAGTGCGGGCTGTTGCCTGGTATCTGCTGCAAAAGTACAGGGGCATATATACATTGGGGTAGTTATGGGAAGTACAGAAGAAGGCAGATGGGAGGACAGCCTGGGATTATACAATGAAATTGAAGAAAGAAAGGCAAGGTAAGGTAAGGAATATAAAGAATAAGGAAAGAGCGCATTCTCGCATATTGGAGTGCGCTCTATTCTTGTTACATTATAAAATGTATTCGGTTTTAAGTAATGAATAGATGATTTGGTCAAGATAACCTCTTTCAGCCTTATAATTTTGCCTGAGAATACCGTCACGATGCATTCCAAGACTTTCATATAGTTTGATACCAATATAATTGTCGGGGTAAACATCGAGCCAAAAGCGATTTACTTTTAAATAATTAAAGGCATAATCAAATAATGACAACATAGCTTCTTTCCCATAGCCAATGCCTTTTTCGGTAATAGCGATTCTTCGTAACTCGAAAATTTCTGATTTAAAATCCAGTCTAATTAAGGCATATCCTACTATTTTTTCATTATCCTTAGTTTTAAAAATCAAAAGCCGATGACTGGGATCGCTGATTTCCGACTTGTGCTCATCGTAAGTTCCTATCCAAAGAAAATCACGATTATCTTTATGACTTTCAATTTCAATAATAGTATCAATGTCAGCTTCTTCAGCTTCTACAATATTTAAGCGAGAGGTTTTCATCATAATAAAACGATCCTTTCTGAATACAATTATAGATTAATCTTCTGGATATATATATTTTTTTGTTACGGAACTAGAGTATGTAGAATGAATCATTGCTCCATAGCAGACTTCAAATTCAACAATATCACCTAAACAAATATCAGCTTCACATTCAGTGACATCAAGTATTAAATGATCACTGCTTCCGCCTTCTACTGATGCCCCTTTTAATTTTGGGAGTACATTGAAAATATCTCCAACATCCCTTTTTCCTAAAGCCACTAAAGCTCTTTTTCTTATACCTTTATCGATATATTCAGGGGTGTTGCCAAAGGCATCCACAAAGATTTCTCCTATAGGATAGGAAGGCTTTTCTTTTACTTCTATTACTTGCGCTTTTATTATGTAATTATTTCTACGGAACATAGGAAGATCCAGCCCCCATATATCTTGCAAGTCTCTTGCACTTACAATACCCTCGCCCACCCGCAAGTGATTGATGCCTTCTGGAATTGTTCCATCTAGTACCATAGGCAGTGAAGAGGTTGCTCCGCCAGAGACTATATCAAGCTTTCGTCCGATAGTACTTGAAATTTTGTTGGCTATAGAAACCAGTGTACCTAAGTTTGTTTCATTAGGCTTAATGGCCCCGAAGCATCCCAGGTTTGTTCCGATACCATAAAGAGTAATATTACTTAACTGTCTTTCAATATAAACAGCATCTTCTATAAGCTGTTCTTCTTTTATATAACCTTCTCGAAGATCACCTAAATCCATCATAAGTATCACCTTGTGATTTTTGTTCTGCCTTATTGCAATCTGATTGAGTGATTTAACATTTTCAATTTCAGAGTTAAGACTTATATCGGTGTACGTAATAACATCCTCAAGCTCACAGGGCATAGGGATTCTGATAAGAAGAACAGGTGCAGTCATACTTGATTCACGCATTCGCTTAATGGTGTTAATTCTTGAGTCCCCAATAGAGATACAACCTGCATTCAGCATTTGTTTGGCAACCTCTAAATATGAATTTTCGTAAGAATCTGTTCCTTTTACAACTCCTGTAACTTGAATATTTCTTTTCTGACACATATCTACTACTGCTTTTGAATTGTGATAAATTCCCTCCAGGTTAATTTCTAACACCGGATAGTTTTGATAGGTATCCATACCTAAACCTCCTTTAAAACTGCTTATAAGAGTGGTTAAATTAGGAAAAGCAAATAAAAAATATAATAATTAAATAGATTTTACATCATGTTGTAAAGAATAACAAGATTTGGATAATAAAAGAAGCAGTTGTAAAACCACTAATTTTTAGCTGTAGAGTAAGGCTGTTTTGTGCTTTATAACAGAAAGCATAAGAATTTTTGTTAAATTTCCATTGACAAGTTTATTTGATATCTATATACTACAAAACAAGATATATTTCATACTAATCCGATATGAATTGTATGAATAAGAAATGAGGTGGGATAATGCTAGAGATTAAAAGTATCTGTAAATCTTTTAAAGACAATATTGTTTTGGATGGTATTAATATAAAAATTGAGAAGGGGGATGTTGTTGTTCTTCTTGGACCAAGTGGTTCAGGGAAAACTACTCTTCTTCGCTGTATTAACTTTTTAGAAAAAGCAGATAGTGGATTCATTACCTTTGATGATATGTCTGCAAATTTTACTAACATTACAAAAAAGGAAATTTCTACACTTCGTAAAAAAACTGGTTTTGTATTCCAAAACTATAATTTATTTAACAATAAAACTGCACTGGAGAATATAGCCATAGGATTAATTCATGCCAGAAAGATTCCGCCAGAAGAGGCCTACAAAATATCAAAGAATGCATTGGATAAAGTGGGACTTAAGGATAAATATGATTTTTATCCTTCACAGCTATCTGGTGGGCAGCAGCAACGAGTAGGCATTGCAAGAGCTTTTGCATTTAATCCATACGTCATCTTATTTGATGAACCCACATCAGCGTTGGACCCAGAACTTATTTCAGAGGTTCTTTCTATTATGAAAAACCTAGCCAAGGAAGGAACTACCATGCTAGTAGTTACCCATGAAATGAGTTTTGCTCAAGAGGTTGCAAATCAGGTGATTTTTATGGATAAAGGCAAAATTGTAGAGCAGGGTACACCTGCTGATATATTTACACAGCCGAAAGAAGAACGAACAAGACAATTCTTAAGAAGAATTAATAATTTTACTGATTATTCTATATAAAAATAAAATAAAGGAGACTAAAAAAATGAGATATGAATCAATAGCCATTCATGGCGGAAAATCAGATGATAGTGGGAAAGATGCTGTAAATTACCCCATTTATTTATCTTCCACCTTTGCACAGCCAAATCTTGATCAGTTTCAAGAATTTGCGTATAGCCGAGGTGGTAATCCAACTAGAAGCAACGTGGAAAAATTAGCTGCTGACTTAGAAGGTGCTAAGTATGGACTTGCACTTGCATCTGGTATGGCCGCAACAAGCCTTGTCTTTGGATTACTGAAGCAAGGGGATAAAGTCTTAATAAATAATAATGTATATGGTGGAACATGGAGATATGTTTCAAATATTTTTGCAGATCACGGCATTGAATATGAAGTAGTAAATGATTTTAATCATTATGATTTCAATGATGCTGCTTTAAATGTAAAAATGATTTTTATAGAAACACCTTCCAATCCGCTATTAGAAATTACGGATATTCGAAGAGTGGCTAACGAAGCCAAAAAGCGAAACATTTTAACTGTAGTAGATAATACTTTTTTGACATCATATTTTCAAAAGCCTTTGGATTTAGGAGCAGATATTGTGGTGTATTCAGCAACAAAATATTATGCTGGGCATTCTGATATCCTGGCAGGTCTTGTTCTGCTGAATGATGATGAACATTTTACTAAGTTAAAATTTCTTCAAAATACATATGGAGGAATTCTTAGTCCCATTGATTCCTTTTTATTAACAAGAGGAATTAAAACGTTAAGTCTGAGACTTGCCAAACATCAAAAGAATGCTTTACTTGTAGCTCAATATTTTGAGAAACACCCAGCAGTAAAAAATGTTTATTACCCTGGATTAACAAGCCATAAAAATTATGCTATTCAGCGTTCCCAAGCCACTGGAGATGGAGGTGTCTTATCGATTCGGCTTAATGATGGCTGGGACAGCAAAAAGTTTATTGCTAATCTTAACATGTTTGATCTGGCAGTGAGCTTAGGCGGTGTTGAATCCTTAATTTGTCATCCAGCTTCTATGACACATGAGTCCTATGCTCAAGAGTTACAGAAAAAAATTGGAATTGATAGCAAACTACTACGACTGGCTATTGGCGTGGAGCACGAAGAAGACATTTTAGAGGATATTTCAAATGCCCTTGAAAAAGCGAAAAAATAAATATCTAGTTTAAAAAGAAAAGAAAGAGGTAACTATGATGAAAAAACGAACAATTACTACTATATTAATAGGTCTATTAATTACGACAGCCTTAACTGGATGCGGTGCGGCTAAAGGAACAGAAAAAGCGGAAACTACTGAGAAGGACTTACTTGCAAACATTCAAGAAGCCGGAGTTATTAAAGTAGGGACAGAAGGAACATATGCTCCATATACTTTCCACAATGATGAGGGCAATTTAGTTGGATATGATGTAGAAGTGGCACAGGCTGTGGCAAAAAAATTAGGGGTAAAAGCAGAATTTGTAGAAACAAAATGGGATAGCATTATTGCGGGTCTTGATGCTAAGCGCTTTGATATTGTTGTAAATCAGGTTGGTGTAACGGAAGAAAGACAGCAAAAATACAGTTTCTCAACGCCTTATACTTACACAAAAGGGGCACTGATTGTGGCAGGAACCAATAAAGAAATTAAAAGCTTTGAAGATTTAGCAGGTAAGAAATCCGCCCAGTCACTTACAAGTAATTGGGGTAAATCCGCAGAGAGTTATGGAGCTGAATTAGTTGGAACAGATGGATTTAATCAATCGATTGATTTAGTACTTGCAGGAAGAGCAGATGCTACGATTAATGATAACTTAACATTTTATGATTATATTACCCAGAAACCTGATGCTGATGTGAAAATAGCAGCATTATCGGAAGAAAGCAGTGAAAATGCAATTTTAATCAGACAGGGAAATGATACGTTGGTAAAAGCTATTGATAATGCACTAGCTGAACTTACTGAAGAAGGCACACTAAAACAGATTTCTGAAAAATATTTTGGGGTAGATGTTTCTGTAAAACAATAAAATTGTAAAACACGAAAGGACGGTACTTGCAATGGATGCTCGAGTAATAGAAATTTTGCAAGATTCATTTTTTAAAATACTAATTCCAGGATTAGTCTATACCATTCCGCTTACCCTAATTTCCTTTATTCTAGGATTAGTTCTTGCACTTTTTACGGCAATCGTTCAGATTGCAGATATCAGAGTTTTAAAGCAGATTGCAAAATTCTATGTTTGGATTATCCGAGGAACTCCACTACTTGTACAGATCTTTATTATATTTTATGGATTACCTAGCATTGGAATTGTGTTAGACCCATTTCCTGCCGCCATTATTGCCTTTTCTCTAAATGTTGGAGCCTATGCTTCTGAAACACTTAGAGCAGCAATATTATCTATTCCAAAAGGTCAGCTGGAAGCCGGATATTGCGTTGGTTTATCTTATGTACAAGCAATGAGACTTATTGTTTTACCACAGGCTTTTAAAACGGCCTTTCCTCCTTTATTTAACTCTTTTATTGGTCTGGTAAAAGACACCTCGCTGGCTGCCAGTATTACTGTGACGGAGATGTTTATGGCGACTCAGCAAATAGCTGCAAAACTGTATGAGCCACTCATTCTTTATTGCGAAGTAGCGATAATTTACTTAATGTTCTGTACAGTACTTACACAAGTGCAGCATTATGGGGAAAAAAGGATGAATTTACAAACAAACTAATTGTGTAAGCTAATTTAAGAATGGATAAAATTGCCACTTGGGTATTATACTCAAGTGGTAGTTCTGATTAAATGGATTTTTCTTGAAGTTGACAGATAAGTCCACTGAGTATATCATACTATTACGATAGTAATTATATGATATTCGATTGTAAGATAATAATAAAAATAATGGAGATAAAACGATGCTGACTCAATTTTCTAGAACAGAACTAATATTTGGTAAAGAGGCAATGGAAAAGCTTGCTCATTCGCGTGTTGCAATATTTGGAATCGGAGGTGTGGGGGGATATGCTGTGGAGGCCCTTGTACGCAGTGGTATCGGTACGGTAGATATCATTGATGATGATAAAATCTGCTTGACCAACATTAACCGACAAATTTATGCAACCCATAAAACCGTAGGGCAATATAAGGTAGATGTGGCAGAGGAACGAATTAAAGAAATCAATCCTGACACCGTGGTAAATAAATATAAAACATTTTATATGCCTGATACTTCTCAGCAGTTTGATTTTTCAAAATATGACTACGTAATTGATGCAATTGATACCGTTACAGGTAAAATGGAACTTGTAAAAAGAGCTAATGAGGTTGGAACTCCAATAATTAGCTCAATGGGAGCAGGAAACAAGGTTGATCCGACGGCATTTAAGATTGCAGACATTTACGAAACTTCCATATGTCCACTGGCAAAGGTAATGCGAAAACTATGCCGCCAAAATGATATAAAGGCACTGAAAGTTGTTTATTCGCAGGAAACTCCTTTGGAGCCGGTAAGAGACATGGCGATAAGCTGTCATACCCATTGCATTTGCCCTCCAGGAACAGCAAGAAAATGTACACAACGCAGACAAGTACCGGGAAGCAACGCTTTTGTTCCGTCTGCAGTTGGGCTTATTATTGCTGGTGAAGTTATTAAAGATTTAATTAAATATTAGGGTTAAACTTGAACCATTCGCTAAAAAAGTCTCCAGTGGAAACTTTTTCTTTACACTTATGCCCTTTCGGGTTCGAACCCACAAATATAAAAGATAGAGAAAAGAACCATAGCTTTTGCTATGGTTCTTTTCTTTATTGGTACTCTCTAATAAACTAAACTTAAACTTCATATATATCAAACTTTTGGATTGATTTGGATGGGGCTTATTTCACTTCCAGATTCATTTCTGTAACTAATGTACGCCCGTTATAAATCATTTCGGCAGCTTCCGCTCTTGTAAGCTGTTTCTTAGGATAGAATTTCTTGTCCTGGTCCAACCCGGTAATCTTGTATTTCATGCTTCGTTGGATAGCCCCCTGATACTCAAGGGTCATGGCGGATTCATCTGCAGTTTCTATATACATCAGGTTAATCATAGGCATATTATAATGGGATTCCATTGCTGTAACCAAATAATAGGTAAAGTCCTCCTTGGTCCACAGGGTATTTGGATTTAGATCGGTGGGCAATCCAATGTTGTTTGCTCCTGCTCGAATGAATGCGTCTGCATACCAGGCCTTATCATTGGCTTCTTTAAACCAATCTGTGGCCTGTGGAGCCTTAACAAAACTTATGCCCGCCAGACTGATATCAAATGCGTTGACGATCATCTGCACGCCCTGTGCGGCAGTCAGGGTTCCGTTGGGATTGAACAATCCTTTTTCAGTGCCTTTTATAACCCCTTTATCATATAGTTCAACGATCTTATCATTTGATTTTATATCGTTGATATCCGTAAAAGAGCTTGTGGCTGCAAAACATTGACCTGTCATGGATAATAATAGTACAGCGGTTAATGCAAAGGTTTTCATTTTCATTTCTTATCACCTCTTAAAAAGTTTATTTATTTGACTTGTATATTTCCAAAAAAGTTCCACAAGATACGGTATTTTGCTTGGTACACCGTCAGGGGTTTACACAAATGCTTTGCATTTGCCGTTCTGCGCTTCCTCGTTCAGGAAGCTTGAACCATTCGCTAAAAAAGTCTCCAGTGAAGACTTTTTCTTAACGCTCATGCCCTTTCGGGTTCGAACCCCACCAATATAAAAGACAAATAAAAAAACCACAGCTTTTGCTATGGTTTTTTTTATTTATTGGTACACCGTCAGGGGTTCGAACCCTGGACACCCTGATTAAGAGTCAGGTGCTCTACCAACTGAGCTAACGATGCGCATTGGCGTGCTCTAAATTGCACGTCTGTATATTATAACATTTTATAGGAGCTTGTCCTTAAAATGTATTTTTTAAATTGGTACACCGTCAGGGGTTCGAACCCTGGACACCCTGATTAAGAGTCAGGTGCTCTACCAACTGAGCTAACGATGCACATGTGTACACATAATTGGCACGTTTTATAATATAACATTTTTAAAAAGCTATGTCAACAACTTTTTTTAAAAAAAGCAATAGAAAATGCTGCCAAAACATAATGGCAGCATAGGATTTATTTGTACCAAATTTTATCAGCAATAATCTGCCAGTTCTCTGCACAAGTTCTGCATTTCTCTGTTAGAATATCTACATCTTCGGGGCTTTGTAAATCTGTGGACTTAGCCCCAGAGGCATGAACCATCTCAGAAAGTGCACCAGGATTATCTAATAAAGGACAAACACGAAGCCTATTTTCGTTAAAAGGCTGGCGATGCCGATATTCCATAAAAAGTGGTGACTGTAAAGCTTCAAGCAATGATTTTTCTTTTATATTTGAATCGGAATAATGCACAAATGCACATGGGTCGATATCTCCGTTCGCATTAATGTGCAGATAGCACCTTCCACCAGCAATACACCCATTTACATATTCCCCATCGTTCCAAAAATCCATAGTAAAAATAGGTTTGGTAGAGCGGAATTTCCTAACCTGATAATACAAAAAAGCTCTTTGCTCTGCTGTTGCCATTAACTCTGGTATGGCAGAGGTACCAACAGGTATATATGTAAATAACCATCCAAATTTGCATCCTTTTTCAATCATATCGTCAAAATATTTTTCACTGCCTATGATTTCAGCATTTTCTTTATGATAGCAAGTGGAAAAACCAAAAGGCAGTTTGTTTTCCTTTAATAAAGCCATCGCTTCCACTACTTTTTTATATGTTCCTTCGCCTCTGCGCATGTCTGTTTCATTTTCGAAACCTTCAACACTGATGGCAGGAATAAAATTTTTCACCCGCAGCATTTCTTTCACAAAAGATTGATCAATAAGAGTTGCGTTTGTGAAAGATAAGAAAATGCAGTTACCATGTTTTTCACAAAGGCGGATTATATCGTCTTTACGAACAAGAGGTTCGCCTCCAGTGTAGATATACATATACATACCGAGTTTTTTTCCCTGGATTATAATATCATCAAGTTGCTTGTAGGTTAAAGATAAATTATTACCATATTCAGCAGCCCAACAACCCTTGCAATGTAAATTACAAGTAGAAGTCGGATCCATAAGTAAGGTCCAAGGAATATTGCAGTCATATTTTTTTTCAAGTTTTCTTCGGGTCTTACTACCTATTAAAACTGAATTAACTAAAAAATTTTCAAAAAATTTTTTACGAACATCTTTATCAATATCCGTAAATAAGTTGATTAGATATTTGTGCCAGACATCATTAGGATCATTTACTGCTTTATCTCCTAGTTTAAAAGCTCCGGTATAATTGTTTTCAGAATCGAGTTTTTTTAGCCAATTAAAAACCTTGGGCATATTCTCTTCTGGATTAGAGTCTAAGTATCCAAGGATTTTCTTTATACCAAAAGCTTCAATCTTTTCTTTTATTATACTCACACCAATTCCTCCTAATAATTTTATGCTTTTATACTTTTAACGCAAATCATTACTAATTTTGCATGAATTAGATATAATAAGTTTATGCAAGAGACAAACATTCATGATTAAAATTCCTCTTTTTTCCTTACATATCAAATGATATATTGCACAAAATAGTTACTAAGGAGGGATTAGCTATGAAAAACAACACAAACAATAATACAAATAACAAGAACAGGGCAAACAACTGTAAGGACAAGATGGAAACATCAAAGGTAAGAAGCAATAAGCAGACAGAAGAGAAGAACAGAACTTCTTCAAACTTTAAATCCAGTATGGAAAACTCAGATTACTAAGTTCTCACAAAAAGAGCCAGGGCCTAATCTCTCTTCTAGATACAGAGCGGGAAATCCCCCGCTCTTTTTGTTGTTTTTTGTGATAATTGTGTAGTTTTTAGTCGTTCTGGCAATTGCTATTATTATAAATTTATTGTATAATATAAAAAGGTATATTCTGTATTCAGAGGAAGGTGTATTTGAAATGGTTACAGATTATGTAATATCAACAATTCAATATATTGAAAACAACCTTCGAGTGGAGGCGATTGGCGCAGTTATTATTATTGCGCTTATACTTTTGATGGTGATAAGTATCTTATTTCTCGTTTTTAGAAGTGTACGATTATGGTATTGGAGAATAAATGATCAAATGAAGGCATTAGAGAACATTGATAAAAGCTTAGAGAAAATTAAACAAATTTTACCGGATAATATAGGCATGGGAACACCGATGATGATAATGGAAGACGAGATTTTAGAACAAAGAACACCATTGAAAGAAGAATGCGTAACAGAAACTACACAGGATGATACACAAACGGAAACACCCAAAATAGTTTTTGATAAAATGGATAAAGATGAACGGACAATTATAAAACCTGGATATAACATAGGAAAAACAGGGAAAATTTACGCAGAAGAAATGCTACGTGAGCAAATACAGTTTTAGATAAAATTGCTGGGAGGAAATAGATGTTTTGTAGAAAATGTGGAAAAACCTTACTGGATGGAGATAGATTCTGCAGCTATTGTGGTGCACAAGTAATCGAAAGAAGTGAAAACATAGATATTGGGGAAAGCGTAGAGGAAGTTATATACAATGATGAATCTACGATAGAAATACCAGTTGAAAGTATGGAAACAATCGGAGCACCACAAAAAACTATAGCCCAGACATGGCACGAAATAAATGGCAAAAGTCTGGACAAGCCGCCTAAACCACATTGGAATTTAGAAGGATTCCCAGTGGCAGGGGAAGAAACTAAGAAAACAGAAGATATAAAAGTTGACTGGGATAAACGTGAATTGCTTAGATTTGAGACGATGCATGAAGAAAAGCAAGAAAATAAACCGGACATTTTTGAAATATTTGATAGACAGCTTAAAGAAGAAAAAGAGACCGAAAACAAAAATAAGGATACTCTTATATTCCAAAGGGAACCAATGGAGAAGGTGCAGCAAATTGAACCTGAGGTTAAACAAAATGTTATTGAAACCACTTTGGAACAAGAATTATTTAGGCCGAAAGATAGTATAAATGATAAATTACATACTCCAGTAGAAGAACAAATAGACAAATTTTATACTTTCAGTAAAAAGAACGAGGAATTTCAAAAACTATTAGATAAGGAATATGAACGTTTAAAGAAGACACCAGATTTTGTTTATCCTGAGCCCAAAATCCCATCTAATATAGAAAAATTAGAGTTAAATGTACCTGCTGAGCAGAATTTAGAGCCAGTAATAGAAAAAACAGCAGAAAAAATAAAAGAGAAAATAGAAAATACAGTTGAAAAAATAGAAGAAAAACCTGTAACAAAGACAGATGAAAATATTTTAGAGCAAAAAGAAAAGCAGGTTGAAGAAAAAGAAGAGCAGATTGAAGAGCAAGATGAAAATTCATTAGAAAAAAAGCCGGATGAGGGTGAAGAAGTATCTTCAATATTACCTTGGGATGAAATGGAAAGCCCGTTAGGTGAATTCACTGACGAAGATGCAGGGAAAAAGATTTCCCCTATGGGTGTTATTTTATCCATTATAATTGTGCTGCTTGCTTTTGAAGTTGCTATTTTAGGTATAAAATGTTTTTTGCCGGAAAGCAACGCCGCAGCTTTTATAAACGACAAACTGGGTGTTGCTGTAAATTGGGTAGACTTATTAAAGAACAGCAACAAAGATCAAGAAGAACAAAAAAAAGCAGAGAAAGAGGCAGAAAAAAGCAAAACTGAAGAGACAAAGGAAGTAAATGCGGTTGTAAAGCCTGATCCAGTTCCGAACCCGGATAAAGCAGAAGAAATAGTATATAATACAAACATAAAATCCATAACAGCAGATGATAGTCTTGCATATAAAGAAAATATAGATTATGGAGACAAAAACATAAATAATTCTAAACCAATTGAAAATAATATTTGGTATCAAGATGAAAATGGAAATACTGTGTATTATGATAAGGAGATAGTAAAAACCATAATTCAGTTTGATTCTGCATGGATTAACTATGTAAACAAAAAAGATGACACTGTTTTAGGATTCACCAAAGAAGGTTCTCAGGCCTACACAAAGACTAAGAATTTTTCGAATGTAGGAAAAATTACAGAGAACTTTGATACATTGAAAATAGGAGAAATAAGACAGGGAAGTAACGGCTTTTACATATGGGTATATGAAGCAATTACAATAAATCAAAATGGAAAAGTCAAGCAGGTTAATTACAGTTACATTTATTACCTTGAACCTGTAGCCAAGCAGATGAAGATTGTAAGTTATAAAAAACTTTAGTCTGCAATAACAATCTAGATAATTATATTAGCAGAGCTGTATTTGAGCTAGTTTTAGCTTGTTGCAGCTCTGTTAATTCAATAAATCCTGCCGGAAATTAATTAATTTAAGGGTTTATTATATTAATTATATTAATTAAATTATTTTTTTTATGCAGGTACCGTAGAAAACGGAAAATTACACTACCTGTTAGAAAGGGAGAGTTAAGAAAAATGGCGACGAAAGCTAACTTTAAGAGAGAGCAGATTGGTACAGGAAACAAAGCATTTTCCACATCCAGAACAACCATTGAGACTGCTTTTTATGGGAACAATGTGGAAAAGGTTCTTGACCTGAAGCAGGCCTATGAAATGGCAAGAACTGCAACGGGTACTATTCAAACAGACATGCCAATCTATGAACCTGAAAAGATTGGCCTTCCAGAGAATGCTAAGATTTTACTGTTTAATGATGGAGAAACAGTAGGAAGATTTGCAGGCGCACGTATTATACTTGGCGAAGTAGGCGTTGAGGAAGCAGAGATTGCAAAGGTACTTAGAGAAGCTGCATACAACACAAGATACAAAAAGATGTATCACTCAGAAGCGTACATAGGATTAGATAAGGATTTCATGGTAAAAGCACACCTTTTAATTCCTGAAACCTATGAAAACACATTATTAAACTGGTTATTAAATTTCCAATACAAGACAGCGGAATACAATGACATGTATAAGGAGTCCAAAGAAATTGGTGATGAACCAGACATTTTTATTTTGTCAGATCCAGACTACAGACATCCTAAGTTCCCTAATGGGTTGGCGTATTTTGATCCAGAACACAACTGTGCATGCTTGTTAGGAATGAGATATTTTGGAGAGCATAAAAAAGGTACGCTTACTTTGGCATGGAGCATTGCCAACAGGAATGGATATGCATCCTGCCACGGAGGACTAAAACGATGCGTTAAGAAGAATGGAGAAGCTCATGTCCTTGGTGTATTTGGTTTATCTGGTTCAGGAAAATCAACATTAACTCATGCAAAACATGCGGGAAAATATGATGTAACAGTATTGCATGACGATGCTTATATTATTTCAAGTGAAAATGGTTCAACTGTGGCACTAGAACCTTCATACTTTGATAAGACTCAGGATTATCCTTTGACTTCAAAGGACAACAAATATCTGCTTACAGTCCAGAATTGCGGCGCAACAATTGATGATGAAGGAAAGCTTGTAATTGTTACAGAAGACATTCGAAATGGTAATGGCAGAGCTATTAAGTCAAAACTTTGGGCGGCAAACAGAGTAGATAAGATGGATGAACCAATTAATACAATTGTCTGGCTGATGAAGGATCATACCCTTCCACCAGTTGTAAAGGTTGAAAATTCAGTACTCGCTTCAGTAATGGGTGCATGCCTTGCTACAAAGCGTTCCACTGCAGAAAAACTTGCTGATGGTGTAGATATGAATGCCTTAGTATTTGAACCTTATGCAAATCCATTTAGAACATATCCGTTAAAGCAGGATTATGAAAAGTTTAAGGCTTTATTTGAAGAAAGAGCAGTCTCTAACTACATAATCAATACAGGACACTTTATGGATAAGAAGATTCCAAAGGAAGTAACCATTGGAATTATTGAGAAAATTGTTGATGGGACAACTGAATTTAAAGATTTTGGTATGATTTCAGAAATAAAATCTATGGATGTAGAGGGATTTGTTCCTGATTTTTCAGATAAAAATTATATTAATGCCTTAAAAGGTGGAATGATGGGAAGATTAAATTATCTAAACTCCTTAAAGGAATTTAAGGGAGGAAGAGATGACCTTCCTGAAGAAGCTAGAGGTGCAATTGAAGCAATTATAGCTAAAATAAAATAAGGAGGAGAGCATTTGAAAAAGAGCAAGAAGAGTCCAGCGATCATATTGCTGGTGCTTATAATCTTAGTGGGATTATTTGTTAGTCTTATAGGATTCTTTACTGATTTCTTATGGTTTAAGGAATTGAATTATGTGAGTGTGTTTTTTACAAAGCTGTTTACACAGTTAAAGATAGGTATTCCTGCCTTTGTGATAATTACCATACTAGCTTTTTCATACCTTAAGGTTCTGAAAAGAGGATACTTCAAGAAGGTACAATCAAATGATATTGTTAATGAGAAAATATTAAACCGTGTGGCATTAGGGTTATCAGCAGTATTTGGTGCCTTAATATCAACAACTATTGCATCAAATTTATGGTTTCAGATATTAGAGTACCAGAATAGTACAAATTTTGGTGTAAAGGATCCGTTGTTTGGAAATGATGTAAGTTTCTATGTGTTTAAACTACAGTTTATCAGAGGCCTAAATAGCATGGGATTAGGGCTTATCGTTGCATTTGCAATTTTAACCTTTATTTTCTATACGGTTCTGCTTTCTCTTAGAAAGCCACAGTTCTTTGAAAATCAAACCCCAGATCCGGAACATACTTCTGATGAAAATGACAATGTCAGACAAGGAAACTTCGGCAAAGCTCATTTCGGTGGATCTTTTGGAGACATGTTTGAAAAATTTAATGATGCTATGGGCGGGCGTGGTAATATTAACAGACCCTTTAAGAAGAAAAAGCAATTTGATGATAGCAATTTTAAACATCTTTTAGGCATTGCATCAAAACAGATAATTATCTTGGGCGTCTTGTTCTTTTTAATGGTTGGCGTAAACTTTTTACTTAAACAATACACACTATTGTTTACAAATTCAGGCGGAGTTGTTTATGGAGCTGGGTTTACAGCGGTACATGTTACGCTTTGGGTTTATAGAGCCCTAATGGTGCTTTCTGTAGTTGCAGCTGTAGTATTTGCAGTAGGCATAGCAAAGAAGAATTATCGAGTAATACTTACGGTGCCTGTTATTATGATTGCAATTGGTTTTGTAGGAACAGGAGCAGCAGTGTTAGTTCAGAACCTTATTGTTTCTCCGGATGAAATCAATAAAGAAAGCGAATATTTAAAAAATAACATTAAGTACACCCAGATGGCTTATGACTTGCAAGATGTAACGGTTAAGCCGTTTGCTTCAAGCAATACATTATCCAAAGATGATATTTTAAATAATATGGAAACTATTTCGAATATCAGAATTAATGACTATGATCCATCAAAGAAATTTTATAATCAGACCCAGAGTATTAGAACCTATTACTCTTTTAATGACGTAGATGTTGATCGATATCTTGTTAATGGGGAATATACACAAACCTTCTTAGCAGCTAGAGAAATTGATGAGACATTAATCAGAGAAGAGTGGCTGAATAAACACTTAAAGTATACTCATGGTTATGGTATAACCTTATCAAGAGTAGATAAAGTTACAAACAGCGGGCAGCCAGATATGCTTATTGCAGGTGTTCCGCCTATATCACAGGTCGATGAGATCAAAATTACCAGACCAGAGATTTATTTTGGTGAACTTACAAATAATTATATTCTTACGAATACTAATGAAGACGAGTTTGACTACCCTGATGGAAATGAAAACAAATACACTGCTTATAATGGTAAGGCTGGTATTAAGCTAAATCTTTTAAATCGTGCGATGTTTGCAATCAGGGAGCAAAGTTTAAAACTATTGGTATCAACCAATATTACAAAGGATTCAAAGATTATAATTAACAGAAATATTGAAAAGAGAATCCAAAAAATAATGCCGCACCTACAGTATGATGAGGATCCATATATTGTAACAGCAGATGGTAAGCTATACTGGATGATTGATGCATATACAATAAGTAAAAGCTATCCTTATTCGGAACCATTTTCTGAGTTAGGACACAATTATCTGAGAAACTCAGTTAAGGTTGTAATTGATGCATACAATGGGGACACTTCTTTCTATTTGGTAGACAATAAGGATCCGATTGCAACAACATATAAAAAGATTTATCCTGAACTGTTTAAAGACTTTAAGGAAATGCCTGAAAGTCTTAAATCACACATTAGATATCCTAACATGCTATTTAATATTCAGGCAAACGTTTATAAGCGTTACCACATGAATGACGTTAAGGTATTTTATCAGGGAGAAGATCTTTGGGACATTGCAAATGAAATTTATGGAACTGATGAGGTTACAATAAAGCCAAACTACTATATTATGAAGCTTCCGGGTGAGACCACCGCAGAGTTCGTAAATACAATTCCATATACACCTAAGAATAAGAAGAATATGACGGGTTTATTGGTAGCTAGGAATGATGGTGAGAATTACGGAAAACTTGTGCTTTATCAATTACCGAAGGATAAGACGGTTTATGGCCCTATGCAGGTAGAAGCACAGATTGACCAGAATACTGAAATATCGAAGGAATTTTCGCTTTGGAATTCATCAGGTTCCTCCTATAGTAGAGGTAACTTGTTTGTTATACCTATTGAACAGTCCTTACTATATGTAGAACCAGTATATTTGGAAGCTACAAAGGAAAGTATTCCAGAAGTCAAGAGAGTAATTGTTGCTTACGGTGATAAGATTGCTTATAAAGAAACGTTAAACGAAGCATTAGACTCACTGTTTGGAGACAACTCTACGATAAAGGGCGGAGATCAGGGAACTGGTACAGAAGAACCGGGAGCTACAGCTCCTGATCAGATGTCAACGGCAGAATTAATTACTAAGGCGAATGAAGAATTTGAATTAGCTCAAAATGCACAGAGAAATGGTGACTGGGCTGGATATGGTGAGCATATAACTGCTCTTGAAAAGTATTTGAAGCTTTTAACTCCAGGTGAACAGGTTCAGCAGCAGACAGTAGAGTAAATTAGTAAAACTATAAAAAGATGCCTAATTTTTCATTTAGGCATCTTTTTGTTTATAAAAAACAAAAAACTTATAAAAAACTGTTTAAAAAGTGGCAAAAAAGTAGTAAAATTAAATATTATGGTTACTATTACAAAAAGTTATATTATAAGGAGGGCAGTATGCTGGCATACGATAAGATGTTATTTAATATTCCTGCTAAGGATCATGAACCAGGAAAAGTAAGAGAGATTTTAAACAGCCACCCGGAGGTTATGTTTGTATCTCTTGTTGGCCTTGACATAGGTGGCCAAAATACTGATGAAAAAATTCCAGTAGCTAGATTTTTAGAGGATATGGAAAAATTCTTAACTGATGGAGTCCAGACGGATGGTTCCAGTGTAGTACTGCCTATTATTGCAGAACTAAACAACGCAAAGGTAGATATTATTCCAGATTTAAGTGTTAACTGGTATGTGGATCATAACTTTGATTTTATTCACGAGCCTTCAGAGCTTCCGGTTGGGACTTTGAGAATTCCTTCGTTTTTGGTACACAATGATACAAATGAAGTGGGTTCAAGAGTTATTCTTAGAGATTCCATTATAAAGATTAAAAAGGATTTACTGACGTTAATAAAGAATAATCCTTATGTACTTGAGTATTTACCAATAAATTCTGCAGATGAGATAGATGAGATTGTACTTACTTGTGCAACAGAACTTGAATTTTGGGTAAAGACACCGGATGAAAAAGGCGACAGAGAAGAACTTTCAACAGCTCAAGTTATGAAAGAACAGTATTGGAAAAGAACGATCGGTCCAGTTAGAACTGCTTTAGAAAAAACACTATTGCTTTTAGACAGATATGGTTTTGAAATGGAAATGGGTCATAAAGAAGTTGGAGGCATCAAGGCAAAGCTTGGTAACTCTGGTAAGTATGACCATATCATGGAACAGCTTGAAATTGACTGGAAGTATTCTGATGCGATGCAGGCTGCTGATAACGAAAAGCAGGTAAAGTATATAGTAAGAGATGTTTTCAGGCTTCATGGACTAGAAGTATCCTTTAGGGCAAAACCAATTGATGGGGTTGCAGGAAGTGGAGAACATACACATCTAGGAGTTGCGGCAAAACTTAAGACCGGTAAAATTGTAAGTTTATTTGCACCGAAAGATATGAAGTCCGAGTTCCTAAATCCAATAGGTTTTGGAGCACTTATGGGGATTTTAAAGAACTATGAAATTTTAAATCCATTTATTACATCTACAAATGATGCATTTAACAGATTAAAACCAGGATATGAAGCACCAGTATGTATAGTAACTTCTATTGGACATACTGCTCCCCAGCCATCAAGGAACAGAACAGTACTGATTGGTCTTGTAAGAGATTTAAATAATCCGTTATCAACACGATTTGAGCTTAGATCACCAAATCCTAAGAGCAACACTTATCTGGTAATTGCTACATCTTATATGGCGATTTTAGATGGTATTGCGGAGGTGCTTGCTGCAAAGAAGACTCCAGAGCAGCTACTTGCCTCCTTATCAAAGAAATATAGGGAAGAAGATTTCTATCTTGAGAAAGACAGAGAATATAGAAGTGAAAAAGATGTATTTGATGAATATTCAGCAGAAGAGAGAGGCAGATTATTCGGAGAGGCTCCTAGAACTGTTTGGGAGAATATCTGTGCCTTTGATAAGCATTCTGATAAGATGCAGGTACTTTTGAAAGACCATGTTATGTCACCGATTGTTCTTGAATCTTTCAAAAAAGCCACTCTGGATCAATGGGCTACAGAACTGCATAACAGAATTATTCCTGAGAATATGGATTTATTGAGGGAATGTGTTATGCTCCACAATGAACATGATTGTGCTGATTATGATACGTATTTATGGAATAAGATTCATGAACTTAGACGCTATATTGGACAGGACACGTTAGACCAAAACTGCTTGTTATCAAGGGTTAAAGATGCTTTAGATGAAGAAAATTATCAGCTGGCCTCAGATCTTCAGCTTGAGATGCAGGAAAAGGTGCATGAATTAACTGATACATATACAAGATATGGAAAAAACATATTATAGAAAGAAGGAAATATAGAAATGTTAGACATTAAGAAAATCAGGGAAGAGTATGAAGCGGTAAAAGAAAGTGTTGAAAGAAGAGGGAAGGGAGACTTCGGTCTAAGTAATGTTCCTGCACTTGATGAAAAAAGGAGAGCTATACTTGCAAAGGTAGAAGCTATGAAAAATAAACAGAATCAGGATTCAAAGGAAATTCCTATTTTAAAGAAAGCCGGAAAAGATACTACAGCATTAATGGCTGAAATGAAAGCATTGTCAGATGAAATCAAGGAATTGGATTCAGAAGTAAGTGGTGTTGAAGAAGAATTGAAGCAAGCTTTGTTAAACGTTCCAAACGCACCGCATCCATCCGTTCCTATGGGAAAAGATGATGCAGATAATGTAGAGCTTAGAAAGTGGGGCGAACCTAGGGAGTTTGATTTTGAATATAAGGCTCACTGGGATGTTGGAACAGATCTTGATATCTTAGATTTTGACAGAGCAGCTAAGATTGCAGGTGCAAGATTTACCGTGTATAAAGGACTTGGTGCAAGGCTTGAACGTTCAGTCATAAACTTTATGCTAAATCTTCACACAGAAGAACACGGATTTACAGAAATTTTACCTCCATTCATGGTAAATAGGGCAGCCATGACAGGTACAGGCCAGCTTCCTAAATTTGAAGATGATATGTTCCATGTACCTGCTAAGGATTTCTTCCTTATTCCAACAGCAGAAGTTCCTGTAACAAATCTTCTGATGGATGAAATCGTTGATGGAGATCAGTTACCTATTTATTATACTGCTTATACTCCTTGCTTTAGAAAGGAAGCTGGCTCAGCAGGCAGAGATACAAGAGGACTAATCCGGCAGCATCAGTTCAATAAAGTGGAAATGGTTAAATTTGTAAAGCCTGAAACTTCTTATGAAGAATTGGAATCGCTTACTGCTGCAGCAGAAGATGTTTTAAAGAAGTTAGAGATTCCCTACAGAGTTGTTAAGCTAAGTTCGGGAGACTTAGGTTTTTCATCAGCAATGACTTACGATATTGAAGTTTGGATGCCAAGCTATGGCAGGTATGTTGAAATTTCTTCATGTTCAAACTTTGAAAGTTACCAGGCAAGAAGAGGGAACATCCGATTCAGACCTGAACCAAAGGGCAAACCAGAATTTGTACACACTTTAAACGGTTCTGGCCTTGCAGTAGGAAGAACGGTAGCTGCTATTCTGGAAAATTATCAGCAGGCAGATGGAAGCGTAGTTATTCCAGAAGCATTAAAGCCTTATATGGGTAACATTGATAAAATTGAAAAAAGATAAATAAGGCATATGCTAATTGAGAATGGGGCTGTATCTTTTTATGTACAGTCCCATAACTTAATAGTATGGCACTTCTATACATTAAAACAATAAAGGAGAAATGTGATTTGTTAACTATTGCTATTATATTTGTACTGTATTTAGGATTGATGGTTGCTATTGGTTTTAAATTTTACAGTAAGACAGATGACCTTTCAGATTACATACTGGGAGGGAGAAAGTTAAACAGCTGGGTAACAGCTATGTCAGCACAGGCTTCAGACATGAGCGGCTGGCTTTTGATCGGGCTCCCTGGAACAGCCTATATGCTGTATGAAGGAACATCTGAAGCAATCTGGACCGCTATCGGACTTTTGCTTGGAACGTATTTAAATTGGCTTGTGGTGGCCAAAAGACTAAGAACCTACACTCAGGTTTCTGGAAATGCCATAACCCTGCCTGATTTCTTTGAAAACAGATTTGGGGATGATAAACATATCCTTAAAACAGTTTCAGCGATTTTTACAGTAATATTCTTCTTAGTATATACTTCATCACAGTTTGCGGCTGGAGGAAAATTATTTAATACTATATTTGGTATAGATTATACAACAGGTCTTATTATTGGCGCTGTGATTATTTTAGCTTATACTGCACTTGGCGGTTTTAATGCAGTTTGCTGGACAGATACGATAATGGGTGCGACTATGTTTATAGCACTAATAGTAGTGCCTGTTGTAGCAGTAATAAATATGAGTGGACTGGATGGAGTTGCCTATAGACTTGCAACATTAACGCCAGAAACCCTCGGATTTTTCCCAAAAAGTAATGGTACTGTAAATACTATGCTTCTTGCATCTTCTTTAGGATGGGGGCTTGGATACTTTGGTCAACCGCATATTCTTGTACGGTTTATGGCTATCGAATCACCTGACATGATAAAAAAGTCAAGGGTTATAGCCATGGTTTGGGTAATAATTACTTTATCTGCGGCAACAGCAATTGGCGTTATTGGAAAGGCCTATATGCCATATTTAGTGGATGGTGAAACGATTTATATGGCTATGATTAATAAAATGTTTAACCCAGTAATAGCTGGATTACTTCTTTGTGCAATACTTGCAGCGATTATGAGTACCGCAAGTTCACAACTTTTAGTAACAGCATCTTCTGTATCAAAAGATCTTTACGCAACTCTTTTTAAGAAAGATTCAGAAGGAAGCGGTATTGTCTGGGTCAGCCGAATTACTGTAGTAATAATTTCATTGATTGCAATTTTTATTGCTCTTAACCCAAGCAGTTCTGTATTTGGGCTTGTATCTTGCGCATGGGGAGGTTTTGGTGCCGCTTTTGGGCCACTTATCCTATTTGCACTTTTCTGGAGAAGAATGACAGCACAGGGAGCTATAACAGGTATGATTGTTGGTGGCGTTACGGATATAATATGGTATTTACAGACAGGTGGAATATTTGATATTTACGAGATTATACCAGGTTTCGTGCTTTCATCCATAACAATCATTGTAGTGAGCCTGTGTACAAAAGTATCACCAGGAATGGCACAAGAGTTTGATGAAGCGAAGAGACTTTCTAAAGAAGCTCGTTAGGTCTATACAAAAATCAAAAACTGTCTAAATTTTAGACAGTTTTTTTATTTGTGTTTAAATTTTATACAACTGAAAAAAATTATCTATTTCACATCTGCAAATAAAAACGTAAAATGATTAAAGACAAAGAAAGAAGGAGGCTACGAAAGTGAAGAAAAAATATATTTGCATGGTACTAGCGGCAGGCTTAATGATTAGTTCGGCAAGTTTAGTTTTTGCAGGAACGAATGCGGCATTAGCTACTAATACTTTAGCAGAGGCAAAATCAACAAACTCCGCAATAATTACTTCAGGAGCGGCAGTAAATACATCTGGTACGGCAATTACAACAACGGGTGCGGCTGTTACTACATCAAATTCAGCGATTACAACCTCCGGCACAGCAATAACGACATCTGATACAGCTATTCAAGG
This sequence comes from uncultured Aminipila sp., assembly GCA_963524205.1. GTDB lineage: Bacteria > Bacillota > Clostridia > Peptostreptococcales > Anaerovoracaceae > Aminipila. The sequence continues at coordinate 27,314 of CAURED010000013.1, read as the reverse complement.
GATTGCAATACCAAAAAAAACAGAAACAAAAAAACTTTCCCTTGCAGAGGCTATTAAAATAATGAAGACAACTGGGGCATCAGCAGAAACCGCAGAGCTTCACAGACAGTCAGACATAGCGGTTGGAAATGGGTATTCAGAAACAGTTAGTAAAATTAAAAAAACGGAAGATAATTTGGATGCATTATCACAGGCCCCGGATGCATGGGTAGAAGCAAAGTATGGTAAGAGTGTAGTTGAAATGGCTTATGAAGCCCAAGTTGCTGGTGCTACTTCGAATAATAAGAAAATTATGCAGATTAGACGTGACTTTGCCAGACAAAATACAGAAAACAATTATCAGGCGGAGCTGAATCAAATTGAATCTGACACAATCAGTATATATTACAAAGTACTTCTTGCTCAGGATAACTTAAACATAGCTAAAGAAAACCTAGTGTCACAGCAAAAAACACTGAAGAATGTTCAAGCAAAAAAGGCAGTAGGATTACTTTCGAAGAAAGATGTATTACAGGCTGAATCTGCAGTATCTAATGCGGAAAGTTCAGTTAGAAGTGCAGAAACTCAGATGAAATATGCCAAAATGTCATTTAACTATTTACTTGGATATAATGTTCAGCAGGATGTTGTCTTTACGGATACTTTGGAGACAATTACGGCAGCAACCACCACATCAGCCATAACAGCAGATACTGCAGTACAAAATGCCTTAAATAACAGAATTGAACTAAAGGGTGCAAATTTTGCCATTAAAGTGTATGAGATTCTACTTGATGATGTGAAAGCATATCCAAAGAATTCATCCACATATTTAAATGCGAAAATAAATTTAGCGGAATCTGGAAAGACAGCAAAAGATGCATATAGCAAAATTGAAATTGATATAAGAAATAAGTACGACCTAGTCCAGGATAAAAAGGCAGCAGTGGATGCAGCAACGGAACTCCTTACCTATGCAACCGAGGGGGAAAGGCTGGTGCAGCTTACCAATGAAGAGGGCATAAGCACCGTAGAAGAATTATTGTCAACACAGGTAAGTGTTTATAAAGCAAAATTAAACTTAGCTAATGCAAACTCAGAGTATGCATTAGCCTTAAAGAGTTATGAATTTGCTCAAGGAGTTGGAACTACAAGAATTCCACTGTAATGTAGAAAAGGTGTTAGATATCAGACTGGTTTAGATTTCATAGCAAATCGCTCCAATGCGGTTCGGGCTGTACCAGAAGCAATTGTATCTAAAATGTCGATGACTTCTTCTGGAGAGCGTTTCATGCCGTTGGAAAGCCAGTCTTCTAGCAAAGCGCCGAAAGAAATTGAGTAATAGTGTACTACATGATTGAAGGATTCTTCGTCAACATTAATATCAGATGAAATCTGTGTAATGATTTGTGTAGCAACTTTTACCACGTCGGTATATAAAAACTTTTTGATAGCAGAACGACCAAGGGAATTTAGAGCGCAAAGAACGATGGTAGAGTTCTTTTCCAAATATTTAAGAAGATAAAGACCAGCTTCCTGCCAAGTCAGAAAGCTTTCAGTGTCTTCCAAAACGGAAACAATCTCTTGATTAATAATCCACTCAAGAAGAGCATAAATATCTTGAAAATGATAGTAAAAGGTCTGGCGGTTTACTCCGCAGTCCTCAACTATTTCTCGAATGCTTATTTTATTTAAAGGCTTTTGAGCCATTAATTTTTTTAGAGAATCTGCCATAAGGCGTTTTGTTAATTCAGTTGTTATAGATTGTGCCACAAGGAACCTCCGTTATTTTAAATTTTAATAAATACATTATATAGGAACAATTGTCAAAAAACCATGCAAATGTATAATAAATATGGTTTAAGAGAAAGGAAGCATTCAATGAGTGGAAAGTATGCCATCGTATTGAAGAGCCCTATGGGCCCTAAAAAGGGTTTTATTAACTTAAGCAGACTAGACAACAGTATAGAAGGCAGCTTGGATTGTTTAGGAAAGAAGCATTTATTTTCAGGAACGATGTCTGAAAGCGGGAAACTTTCTTTAAGGGGGATACTGAGGTCTCCATTAGGTGAAGAACCTTTTCTGATTATGGGAACAATTGAAGAAAACATACTTACGGCCAGCTTTAAAAGGCGTAATGAAAGCTATGAAATATTAGGACTTAAAGTTGAGGACAATAATTAGAAATTTAGAGAGGAAGATAAGACATGGAAAAAGAAATATTAGCAGCAGTCGATAAAACAAAAAAAACTACAGCGATACTTGTGGGTGTGCTAGTAGTTGCATTAATTGTAGCAGGCTGTTGGTCTTTTAGCAGTAAAGCAGAAGGAAAAGATGATTTCATAGTTCAGGGAAATGTGAAAACAACAGAAATCGATTTAAACTCAAAACTTGCAGGAAATATTGGAGAGATTCTTGTAAAAGAAGGGGATGAGGTTAAAGCAGGAGATGTTATCATAAAGATTTCTAGTGAAGCAGTGCAGGCAAAATTACAGCAGGCAGAGGCCGCTAAGTCTGCAGCACAAGCAATAGCAAACAAGGCACAAAACGGAGCGAGAAGTCAGGAAGTGGCACAGGCAAAAGCGGCGTTTGATTATGCGCAGAAAACTTATGACAGAATGAAGACTTTACTACAGGAAGAAGCAATATCACAAGCAACTTTTGACCAGGTAGAAGCGCAATATATTGCAGCGAAAGAAACCTATAATATGGCTGTCGAAGGGGCTAGAAGCGAGGATGTTGCAGCAGCAGGGTCTCAGGTTGCCCAGGCAGATGGTGCTATTGCAGAAGTTAACAGTTATCTTGATGATGCACAAATTAAAGCCCCTGTAGATGGTACTATTATTTCAATAAATGTAAATCAGGGAGAACTTATTTCTACAGGTATGCCGCTTGCAACACTTTCAACGAATGATGAACCTTGGGTTGAAGTAAATGTTAAAGAAACAGATCTGGATAAAGTTAAACAGGGACAGGAAGTAAAAGTTACTTTCCCAGCATATCCAGATAATGAATGGAAAGGTATTGTAACGGTCATTAACAAAAAACCTGATTTCGCGACTAAAAGAGCAACCAATGAAAATGGAGATTTTGATGTATTGTCATATGGCGTAAAAATATCTATTTCAGGCATGGATAAAGAATTATATTCAGGAATGACCGCTATGATCGATTTTGGAAGAAATGAAGGAAAGTAAAATGCTTAAATCAAACAAACTAACAGTAGCATTCTACAAGTTTAAATTAAAACACCCAAGATTTGTTATGGCAGCACTGGTATTTATCATTATACCTTTAGTGTCTGGATTGGCATTAGGCTATGAAATGAAGGCGGATGTGCCTACAAGTATTCCAACGGTTATTGTAAATCATGATAGCTCTGATTTTAGTAGAAAGTTTACGGGTTTTGTAGAGGATAGCAATTACTTTGATGTTATAGAGTATGCGGATAACGATAATAGAATAAGGGAACTTATGGATACAGATAAGGCTTATGCAGGTATAATCATTCCAAAAGGCTTTTATAGTGATATGCGTGCCGGAAAAGCACCAAAAATTCTTACTATATATGATGGTGCAGCTCTTTCTGTAGTTACCACTTCTAAAACAGCTATGTCAGAGATCCTGCTTACAACAAAAGCTGCATATATGATGAACGTTTTTGAGGGTAAGCTATCTACTGTTCCAGAACAAGTTATGAATATGGTAGCACCTATAAGCGTAAATTATAAATTTCTTTATAATTCTACAAAGAGCTTTAGAAATTACCTTTTAATAGGAATGCTGGCCTCTGTTATACAAGTAGGAATTGCCATGCAGGGGGCTGAAAGAGGATACGAAAACCAAATTAAACCTAGGACCTATTTGAACCAACTAAAGGTGATAAGTGGTTGGACAATTATGAGTACCATATCTATTATTCTGTGTCTGGGTGTTCAGTATTTGTTTTTTGATATGCCATATAGAAGTACAGTCTTTGGCGGGCTATTAATGACCGTTATGTTTGCTATGTGTATTTTAAATATGGGCTATATTGTGGGAAATCTTGTGCCAGACAGAACTTTTGCTATTCAGATTTCTGCAATTCTGGTTCTGCCAACAAGTGTATTGGGTGGCTATACATATCCCATATGGGGAATGCCTTCTGGATTTCAAGCCTTAACAAAGGGAATTCCTTTCTTTTATTATGGAAACGGAATAAGAAATCTTTGCTTAAAACAATTGGAATTACATCATTTAGCTGAACCCCTTAAATTCTTTGCTGTATATATATTGATAGAGCTTTTTATAATTCTTATGACCACAATATTTAAGAATTGGTGGAGAGCTAAATATAAAAATGGATTGGGGGTGACCCCACTTGTTTAAAGAACTTAAAGGTATGACCCTTGCTGAAAAAAAAGAAAAGTTCATGGAGATTAAGCCCTATTTGATTATATTATTTGTGCCTATGGCGTTTACGTTGTTGTTTGGAGGTATGTTCAGCCCTATTTTTGTAGAGGACATTCCAATTGCAATTTATGACATGGACCATTCTGCAACCTCCAGAGATATTATAGATTATTTTTATGATTCTCCAGCGTTAAGTATAACAGAGGACGTTTCTTCTGTTGAAGAGGTAAAGGAAAAACTTCTTTTAGGTGAAATTCACGGAGCTATTATAATTCCTGAGGATTTTGGAAAAGACTTAAGTGGTAAAAAAGGAGCACATGCAGTAGTTTTCATGGATAACACAAACTTTATGTATGGAAATAATGTAATGAGTGCTATAAATACTATTTTTGAAACAGTTAATGCAGGCGTTCAGATGAAGCTTTTAGAGGCAGGTTCACTAGTACCTTATCAAGCGGAACAAAGTGCATATACTTTAAATTTAGTGGATAGAGTATTGTATAACCCTCAGCTGGGGTACTTTTACTACTTGTTTCCAGGACTTCTTTCTATATTCATCCAACAGGCATTTTTAGCAGCAGGAGTTCCAGTTTTGATAGAAGAGAAAAGCAGGCTGCGTGATTTACCGATGAATCTTAGTAAAGAATTTATAATAGTTAAGATGTCCTTAATGGTTCGCAGGTTTATGCTTATGGGTGGATGTAGTATAATAAGTATGATGGCATGTCTAAAAATTGCGATGGCTGTAACAGGCTTTCCAATGGAGGGGAATATATTTATACTTATTCTATTCCAGATTGTATTTTTAGGAGCTGTAATGGGAATGGCGCTAATTATAGCCTCTATATTTGAGCAAGTAGCGCATGCAGTACAATTTACAATGTTTTTGACAGTTCCAACCTTCCTTTCCTGTGGATTTGCATGGCCTGAATATATGATGGCGCCAGGATTTGCCGACGTTATAAAGGCAATATGGCCGCTGTATTATTTTATAACGCCTATGAAAGATGTAATGTTAAAAGGCATCGGGCTGGAGCTGTTAAAACCTTATTTAATAGGGTGTGCTATATTTGCGGCAGTATGGGTTCCCATAGGGGTACTACTTTTCAGAAGAAAGATAAAAATAATAAGAGAGCTTCATTCTTAAAATGGAGCTCTTTTTTTTATCCAAAAAACCAGGATTTAGACAGGTAGTTAGTTATTTATGATCTTTTCAATGACAAAATTTGATTTAAAAAGTCAAATTTTTGAATATTTTGTAAATTTAGATTGAAAAGGTTTAAAGAAAATGTTATCATCATGATAATTCCCAATGGGCGGTAAATTTGGAAGATAACTACAAATTTAAGAGAAGAGATGATATTAATAAATTAATAGAAAATATTAAATGTTTTTTATTATATTTGCATGCCATTCGCTATTTAGTAAAATGGATGATTGGCCTGTAGGAAATGTATTTAATAAGACATTATACTTTGTTTAGCTTAGTCCAAGTTATTAACTCAACTAACTTGGCTCAACTTAACTTAACTCAACTTAAATCAACACAAAAAGGAGAGCGTGTACAAATGTTTAAAAACATGAAGATAGCTAAAAAGCTAATCATATCATTTCTTATCGTCACAATTCTTGGAAGTATTTCTGGAATTTCGTCCATATTTTCAATGCAGAAAATCAGCACAGATGCTGATTTTGCGCTTGAGAAATTTGGCTTTGCTACTGGGGACATAGGCGGCGCCATTGTAATGGTTGCAGACAGTAGGAGGGCCGTACGGGATATAGTTATTTTTAGTAAGAAAGAAGACATTCAGGAGGCAGAAGAGCAGCTTGAAATTATCAGAGAAAAACATAGCAAATATTTCGAAAGTGTTAAAAATACTATTGTAGATGCAGAAGAAGAAAAACTCTTATCTAATATAGAAACGGAGGTAGTCACTTATCGAAAAATACAAGATAAATACATAGAGCTAGGCAAAAACGCTACAGCAGAGGAAAAGCCTAACCTGCTTCAGCAGATGAAGACTGAATTGGATCCGCAATACGATAAAGTATATACTGCCTATGCCAATTTATATTTTGAAAAAAAAGAGGCTGGACAAAATTTAACTAATGAATTTCAGAAAATGTGTATATTTTTCTTAATAATCACAGTTGTTTTGATAGTAAGTAGTTTTCTAATAGCCAGCATCAGTGGGATTTTTATTGCCCGAAGTATTTCTAAATGTGTTTCACAAATTGTTAAGGTGGCAGAAGAAGTTGAAAATGGAAATTTAGATGTAGAGTTAAATATAGACTCAAAAGACGAGCTTGGTATTTTAGCAAGCCAGTTTAAAATTATGGCTGGACGTTTAAAAACTATAATTGAAGACATTAATTATGTTTTAGGGCAGATGGCAGAACGTAATTTCAGAGTTCGTTCCAGATGCAGAGAAGAATATGTTGGTCAGTATAAAAACATATTTGAAGCGATGCGTAACATCAATGTTAATTTAAGTGATGCTATTTATCAGATTAATGAATCGGCTGATCAGGTGTCAATTGGTGCAAATCAAATGTCTGCGGGGGCACAGGCTCTCTCGCAGGGTGCAGTTGAACAAGCCAGCAGCATAGAAGAATTATCAGCAACCATCTCAGATATTGTACAGCATATAAAAGAAAGTGCCCAAAATATTCACCATGCAAATCAGATTGTTGAAAACACTGGGAAAGAAGTGGATACTTGTGACCAGCATATGAAAAATATGATGGTTGCAATGGGAGATATAAGTGAAAATTCAAGTGAAATTGGTAAAATTATAAAAACAATTGAAGATATTGCGTTCCAGACAAATATTCTTGCATTAAATGCTGCAGTAGAAGCTGCAAGGGCAGGAGAAGCAGGAAAAGGTTTTGCGGTAGTTGCAGACGAAGTGCGTAACCTTGCACAGAAGTCAGCAGAAGCTGCTAAAAACACCACTGAGTTAATTGGGAATGCTATAAATGCAGTCAATAAGGGGACTGGGATTGCAGATGCAACGGCTGGGTCGCTCCAAAATATCGTCCAGCAGGCCATGCAGATAACTGAAGTAATTGGAAAAATCTCTACAGCTTCAGATGAACAGGCTGATGCAGTTTCTCAAGTAAGTATAGGCATAGATCAAGTGTCTGTTGTTGTACAAACTAATTCTGCTACAGCAGAAGAGAGTGCAGCTACCAGTGAAGAATTAAATGAGCAATCACAAATGCTTAAGGAACTTGTAAGCCAATTTACATTAAAGGAATAGAAATATGCAACCAATCTAAAAAATAATACCCCAAAACATGAATTCTCAATTGATTCATGTTAAGGGGTATTATTTATAAAAAATCATATTTTTATTTAGGACTAAACTTGTCCAAATCATCTAGAAAACTATGAATTTTCTGCATTTGCAAATCTGAGTTTGCAATGTTTTCAGAGCATTCTTTCAGCTCATCTGCAATAAATTTTGGGATTTCGCCTTCCGATTTGTATCTCAGCTGGTGTTCCAGACTAGCCCAAAAATCCATAGCCATAGTTCGTATTTGTACCTCTACAGGGATATTTTCCACTCTGTTTACAAAGAAGACTGGTATTTCTACCACTAAATGCAAACTGCGGTATCCATTTGGTTTAGGATTTTTGATATAATCCACTTCTTTAATAACGGTTAAATCATCCTGTCTTTTTAAGAGTTCTACAATTGTATATATATCATCCACATAATGACAAATAACACGTATTCCTGCTATGTCCAGCAATTGCTTTGATATTTTTCTGGCGTCTAATTCGTAACCTTTTCGCAGGAGTTTTTCAAGTATGCTTTCTGGTGATTTTACACGGCTCTCCATGTGATGAATAGGATTGTGCTTATGTAATAATTGAAAATCATCATCTAGATTTTCGAGTTTTGTTTTTACTTCACGAATGGCAGCAGTATAATTCTTATTTATTTTAGCATATGCCATTAAAACATCTTTAAATTCTTCCGTAGATTGATTATCAGAATGGTTTGCTAATGTACTAGCGTTCATAATACAAAAATCCTTTCTTGTTAATTACAGTATATAGTCTACCACAACAGGTAAATAATTTGTAATATTTTGATCAAATTTAATATCTAAAGGAAAGTTAATGTTAAAATCCATTTGGATATAGTGTATGATAATTATATAAATAAAATATAAACAAATTGTGAAGAGGATTATAATAATGAAAAAAATAGTGATGTATTCTGCAATATTAATTATAGCTGCTATGATATTTACAAGTTGTGGAAACAATAAAGGAAAACACGAAAGCATAACTTTAAATGTTTCTGCGGCGGCAAGTTTAACTGATGCACTAAATGAGATTTCTACAGAGTATGCAAAAACTTCCACTGATAAGCTTTTATTTAATTTTGCAGGTTCCGGAGCTTTGATGACACAGATTGAAGAGGGGGCTCCTTGTGATTTGTTTATTTCTGCATCCGAAGAGCACATGGATGAACTTGACACACAAGGATTAATAGAAGAGAAGACAAGAGTTAATCTTTTGGGTAACACCTTAACATTAATTGCATCAGAAGAATCCAAAGATTCGGTTTCAATGGATTCTCTTGCAAGCGATGAAGTGAAAAGTATTGCAATTGGTACACCGGAATCAGTCCCAGCAGGAAAATATGCTCAGCAGTCTTTTGACGCATTGGGTATTACAGAGCAGGTAAGATCAAAGCTGATTTTAGGCAAAGATGTTAGAAGCGTACTAGATTATGTGGAAACGGGAAATGTGGACTGTGGTTTTGTGTATAAAACAGATGCATTACTCTTAAAAAGCGGTGCTATCATTCAGGACATACCACAAGACTATCATAAGCCAATTGTGTATCCTATGGCCGTATTAAGCGAAACTAGAAATAAAGAAGCTATAACGGAATTTTATGAGTTTCTTCAAACAGAGTATGCGAAGGATGTTTTTGAAAAATACGGATTTACAATACTATAAACATTACAGGAAGGTCTAAATGATAATACAACCTATATTACTATCTTTAAAAGTTGCAATTTTGGCAACCATAGTGGCTTTCTTTATAGGTACAATTTGTGCCTATATTATGGTAAGAAAAAATATTCCGGGGAAAAACATTTGGGAGACAATTCTCATACTGCCCATGATACTCCCCCCTTCTGTACTGGGGTATATACTACTTGTTTTACTGGGGAAAAGAGGCCCAGTTGGATCGTTCCTGATGGAGCATTTTGACCTTCAGATAATATTTACATGGGTAGCCTGCGTAATTGCAGCAAGTGTAGTTTCCTTACCGTTAATGTATCAAAGTGCAAAAACAGGGCTGATTTCCGTTGATTTAGTTTACGAAGATGCAGCTCGGGATTTAGGGGCAAATAAATGGCAGGTCTTTTGGAAAATTACATTACCTTTGGCTATGCCGGGGATTATAAGTGGTATTGTTTTAAGCTTTGCCCGCAGTATGGGGGAGTTTGGGGCTACACTTATGGTAGCAGGAAACATTCCGGGAAAAACCCAGACCATATCAACGGCTATTTATTTTGCCGTAGACGCAGGAAAAGAACATCTGGCTAATGTGTTGGTACTTATAATGACATTACTTAGCTTTATTATGGTATTTTGTTTAAATCACTGGCTTAAAAGGAGCTTAATAAATGAAAACAAATATAATGGAATTGGCTAAAGAGCTGATTAAAAACGGAGAAGACTTTGTTGTGGCAAAAGTAGTTGATACGAAAGGTTCTACACCTAGAAAAAAAGGAGCATGGCTGCTTATGCGGAGGGATGGCAGCAGTTTAGGCACGGTAGGTGGAGGAATTCTTGAGAAAGAAACTGAAAAAATGGCATTGAAATTGTTTGAAAATAAACAGCCTTATACACATCATTTTGTATTAACTCCAGGTAAAATACAGAGTTTAGACATGAGATGTGGTGGAGACGTAGATATTTGCTTTGAATATATTAATGCGGGCAATGCAGAGAAGTTTTTAAAGGAGTTTAGAGTTAAAAGTATAGCCTATATTTTTGGAGCAGGTCATGTAGGGATGGCAGTGGAACCAGTTCTCCGTTATGTGGGATTTGATACAGTTGTTGTTGATGACAGAGAAGAGTTTGTTAATCGTGAAAGGTTTTCAAAATCAAAAGGTATTTTAAAAATAGATGATTACAAAAATGCTTTTAGACAGTTAAAACCGGACAAAAATAGTTATATAGTCATCATTACAAGGGGTCATGCAGGTGATTATGAAGTATTAAAACGTAGTCTTGAGCTTGAATGTGCATACATTGGGATGATTGGAAGCAGGAAAAAGGTTGCACACACCTTTGAACTTCTTGAGAAGGAAGGAATATCAAGGGAAAAGCTTCAAAAGGTACATTCACCAATAGGGATAGACATTAAAGCAGAGACTCCAGAAGAGATTGCAATAAGTATTACAGCAGAGATGATAAAGGTTAGAGCTCTTGCAGAGGAGAAATGATGAAAGAAATAAATGTGGAAGATGCAGTGGGGACAGTTCTGGTTCATGACTTGACTCAGATCGTTCCGGGTGAATATAAAGGCCCTAGATTTAAGAAAGGACAAGTAGTCACTGAAGAGGATATACCTGTACTTTTATCTATGGGTAAGAAAAGATTATATGTTGTAGAAAAAAATGATAATGACGTACATGAAAATGATGCAGCAAGAAGAATCGCAGAGGCGGCAGCTGGCTCAGGGATTGTTATGTCACAACCCTCAGAAGGAAAAATTGAACTGTTTGCAGAATATGATGGCCTATTAAAAATTAATACAGAGAAGTTATGTAATTTGTTAGAGCAAGATGAGATTATGTTTGCCAGCATTCATGGGAATAGACTTGTTAAGGCAGGAGATAAACTGGCGGGAACTAGAGTTATTCCCTTATTTGTAGCAGAAGATATAGTGAAAAAGGCTGAAGAGGTCTGCCGTGCAGAGCATATTATCGAAATAAGGAAGTTGCAACCTTTGAAAATAGGTGTTGTAACAACTGGAAGCGAGGTTTACTCTGGAACCATTGAGGATAAGTTTGGACCTGTGCTAGTAAAAAAGTTTGAAGCATTGGGGAGTATGGTTATAAAACAAGTGTTTTCTGATGATGATGAGAATATGATAGCAGAATGCATAAAGAGACTGCTGGAAGAGGGTGCAGAGATGGTCTGTGTGACAGGAGGAATGTCTGTTGATCCGGATGATAAAACTCCATCTGGAATTCGAACTGCTGGAGGCCAAATTATAACCTATGGAGCACCCGTTTTGCCAGGAGCCATGTTTATGTTAGCCTATATCGATGCTGTACCAGTAGTTGGATTGCCGGGTTGTGTTATGTATAGCAGAGTCAGCATATTTGATTTAATTGCCCCAAGGCTTTTAGCAAGGGAAAAAGTAACCAGACAAGACATAAAAAAGCTGGCGCAAGGAGGCTTGTGTTTAAACTGCGAAAAGTGCATATATCCTGATTGTGGATTTGGAAGGGCATAAGTAGGGCATATTCTGCGGCTTTTTTTCACCTGAAACCCTGCCAATTATAACTTTTATATAGAGTATTTACAAAGCGCCCTGCTGATTTTTAGCGGGGCGCTTTGGTATATCTGTGAATTTATTTGCTTAATTTACTTTTAAATGAGCTTCCAATCACAGCAGTACTTTCAAACATAGATATAAAGGCCTGCGAATCCAACTCAAGAACGATATTTTTAAGGCGCGGAGTTTCATGTATGTTTATGGTGCACATAATCTGCGATTTTTCTTTTCCTAAATATGCTCCGGTAACATGGCTGATGGTAACTCCCCGGCCGAATTCTTCGGATAAAGCAACGGCAATTTCATCGCCTTTATCAGTAATGATAAGTACCATCCTCTTATAATTCAATCCATCAACTATGTAGTTTACAACGCGTGTTGTAATAAATAAAGTTGTAATAGTTGCAATTGCAATATCCAGTCCAAGGAAAAAAGCAGCTAGCATGACAAGAACAGCATTAATAGCAAGAGAAATACTCCCTATCTGGAAGGACGTATATTTGTTTATGATTCGACATATGACATCTGTACCCGCGCCAGAACCATTGCATTTCAGCATAATTCCACCACCACAACCTACCAGGAGTCCACCGGAAACAATACAAGTGAACAGAGAATCAGAAGGAATGGGAACTACTTCAAGAAGTTTCATAAATCCTGTCATACCAATCATGCCGAGGGTACTGTAAATCATAAACTGCCTGTTTACTAAAAAATAACCTAAGACTAGTATAGGTATGTTTAGAATAAACGTGGCCATGGCCACATTGCTGCCAGTTAATATATGTAACATAATTGATATAGCCGTAATACCCCCACCAAGAATATTTCCGGGAACGTAGAACAGTTGAACACCAGCAGCTACGATAAAACTCCCCAGGATTATCAACAGAATATCTTTTAATCGATAAGCGGGCTGGGATTTCATTATATTTCCAGTTGACTTCATTTTATTTATCCTCCAAGATAGATTTGGCTTTTATAAATTGGGTATTTAACCCATTATAGAATAACTTATATGTGCATAAACATGCAAGTCATAAATAATAACGTCTCGGTGTAAGGAGGTATTTTTATATAGCATAGCGTTTTATGACTAAAAAGAGAAAAAAATGTAGAAAATTGTCAATAAATAGTGGACAAGTCTGTAATAATATTGTAAAATAAGACACACAATACAAAATATTCTAAAAAATGGGAAAACTTGTAAGGAGGAGATGGCAATATGAATATTTTCAAAAAAAGTATACTATTAAAATTCTTAATAGGAGTTATAATACCCGTCGTAATTTGTTTATGTATCCTGCTAGTTAGTATTTTTTCGTTAGTTAAAACGCAGGTGGAAGAATCTACAGCAGAAACCTTAACGGCAAATTCAAAACAGGCGGCTTTTCAAGTTGAGAATTTCTTTACACAATACATAAAAATGAGTGAAACCTTAGCTTTAAATCCTGATGTACAGCAGCTTTTTATGAATGTAACAAAAGGAACTATAATAACATCACCTGAAGTATTTCCTAATGTTAAAAGAAGTTTGGTTGGTATTCAAGCTATGGATTCAGAAAACATTTTGTCCACATGGGTAGCAGACGTTGACTCCAGTCAACTTACACAGTCTGATGGATTCACATCAGGTGCTGATTGGGATATCACAGGGAGACCTTGGTATATATTAATGACGGAAAAGAATGGTACCATTTTGTCACAACCATATGTTGATACAGCTACAGGTAAACTGGTAGTAACTGCGGCCTCTCCGGTATATGATAGTGTTACTAAACAAATAATTGGTGCAGTAGGTGTGGACATTACTTTAGATAACTTGGAGAAAATTATGGCAAGTTATACTTTAGGAGACACAGGATTCTTCGTATTTTTATCAGCTGATGGCTCAGTAGTGTACGATAAGAAGGCTGATAATATTATGAAAAATGTAAAGGATATTGGATTGTCTGAAGAACTTATTGATGCATTTGAAAAAAAGACAGAAAAGTATTTTGCTTATGAAAAAGATAAGGAACCAGTTTTTGGTTACTATAGCCTGATTAGTGATACAGGATGGAGCGTATTATCCTCTTTGCCAGAAGAAGAATTTTATCAGGATTACAGTGTTTTAATGAAAGTAAGCTTGGGTATCTTTGTAGCCGCTCTACTAATTCTTTCATTAGTAATAGTCATTATTGCAAAAGGAATTGTTAAGCCGTTGAAGCGTTTGGCTGCAAACGCAAATCAGATTGCGGATGGTGACTTAGAAGTAATCGTAGATACAAAAGCTGTTGATGAGACTGGCCAGGTCGCTGAAGGGCTAGACAGAACGGTTGTAAGATTAAGAGAGTACATAAAATATATTGATGAGGTTTCCTTTATTCTAGGGGAAATGGCTTCTGGAAATTTAGTTTTTGAATTAAAACAGGATTATGTAGGAGAATTTGCTAAAATAAAAGACGCTTTGTTAGATATCCAGAGGACCTTTATTCAGACTTTCTCAGAAATTTCAGTTTCTGCAGATCAAGTTGCTACTGGGTCCGAGCAATTGGCACAAGGTGCGCAACAATTATCTCAGGGTTCAATGCAACAGGCAAGCTCAGTTGAAGAACTGTCCGCGACAATAATGGAAATTTCAGAAGGAATAAAAAAGAGTGCACAAAATGCCAATGAAGCAAGTAGCATTTCGTCAGAATCAGAAATAGAAGTTGAGCATGGTAATCAGCAAATGACGAAAATGATAAGTGCTATGGAAGAGATAAAAAGTGCTTCTAATCAAATCAGCAATATTATTAAAGCAATAGATGATATTGCCTTCCAGACTAATATTCTTGCACTTAATGCGGCAGTAGAAGCGGCAAGAGCAGGAGAAGCCGGAAAGGGTTTTGCTGTTGTCGCTGATGAGGTTAGAAACTTAGCAGCAAAGAGTGGAAATGCGGCGAAGGATACTACTTCCTTGATTGAAACAGCCATCGCTGCAGTAGAAAATGGAACAAAAATAGTGGATGAAACGGCTGCTTCTTTAGAGAAAATCGTAGTAAATACAAAGCACTCAGCAACAGTAATAGATGAAATCTCTGAGGCTGGTAATCAACAAGCAGAGTTCATGAATCAAGTAACCGTAGGAGTAGACCAAATTTCTACTGTTGTACAAACTAATTCTGCTACAGCAGAAGAAACAGCAGCAGCAAGTGAAGAACTTTCTAGCCAGGCAAATCTGTTAAAAGAATTAATTGCTAGATTTAAAATTAGATAATTGAATCCATTGGAAAATTTATTAAGCTACTCCTTGAGACTGAATCCGGTATTAAACCGGACTCAGTCTTTTTAGTTTCCATATAATTTGCTTATTAGTGTGATACCTATATAATCACTACTTGCAAATTTTTCTTTCTTGGCCCAACTCACAATTGAAATTTATATTGAGTGTGAGTTGTAATATATAAGCAAATTGATGCAAATATAACTATTATGTAAAATAATGTAGAAATATACAAGTAATTGGTGACAAAATAATATATTTAATATAAAATAAATACAATATAACAAATAATTCTGAAAAATTAATTTTTGGGAGGAGAGACGATATGAATATTTTAAAGAAAAGTATATTGTTAAAGTTTTTAATAGGAGTTATAGTGCCGGTCATCCTTTGTTTATGTATCCTGCTAGTTAGTATTTTTTCATTGGTTAGATCGCAGGTGGAGGCATCAACAGAGGAAACATTGACTTCAAACTCAAAACAAGCTTCATATCAAGTTGAAAATTTTTTTACAAAATATCTAAAGTTAGTAGAGACATTTTCTATAGATCCTCAAATGCAACCGATTTTTAAAAATGTGACATGGGGAAGTGTAACATCAAGTGAAGATTATACCGGATTAATAAACACTTTGGCGAATCTTAAGGCTATGGATTCAGATAACATTTTCTGGGCATGGGTGGTAGATTTTGATTCTGGGCAGGCAGTTCAAGATGATGGATTAATAACCGCTACTAATCGAGATATAACAACAAGACCATGGTATATATTATTGCAGGAAAAAAATATTCCTATTTTAACACCTCCTTATAAGGATGATGTTACTGGTAAGCTGGTAGTCACAGCGGCAGCTCCAGTATATGATAGCGTTACGAAAGAAATGATAGGAGCAGTAGGTGTAGATATTGCTTTAGATAATTTGGAAAAAACGATGGCAAGTTATACTCTAGGAGATACTGGATTCTTTATATTTTTATCAGATGATGGTTCAGTAATTTACGATAAAAATTCTGACAATATTATGAAAAATGTAAAGGATATTGGATTATCAAGTGAGATTGTTAAAGCATATGAAAAACAGAAAGAAAATTATTTTTCATATGAAAAAGATGGAGAGACCCTGTATAGTTATTATTGCTTGATTGGCAATACTGGATGGAGTGTATTGTCCTCTCTACCAGAAGAAGAATTTTATCAGGATTACAGTGTTTTAATGGAAGTAAGCTTAGGTATCTTTGTAGCTGCGTTGCTAATCCTTTCTTTAGTAATCGTCATCATTGCAAGGGGAATTGTTAAACCACTGAAGCGTTTGGCTGCAAATGCACATCAGATTGCGGATGGAGACTTAGAAGTAACCGTTGACACAAGGGCGGTTGATGAAACTGGACAGGTTGCTGAGGGCCTGGATAGAACTGTTGTCAGACTAAGGGAATACATAAAATATATTGATGAGGTTTCTTTTGTACTAGGGGAAATGGCTTCTGGAAATTTGGTGTTTGAATTAAAGCAGGATTATGTAGGAGAATTTGCTAAAATAAAAGGTGCTTTGTTAGATATCCAGAGAACCTTTATTCAGACTTTCTCAGAAATTGCAGTTTCTGCAGATCAAGTTGCTACTGGGTCTGAGCAGTTGGCAAATGGTGCGCAGCAGTTGTCTCAGGGTTCAATGCAACAGGCAAGTTCAGTTGAAGAATTGTCTGCTACAATTATGGAAATTTCAGAGGGAATTAAAAAGAGTGCACAAAATGCTAATGAAGCAAGTAATATTTCATCAGAATCCGAAAAAGAAGTTGAGCATGGTAATAAGCAAATGACGAAAATGATAAGTGCTATGGGAGAGATAAAGAGTGCTTCTAATCAAATCAGCAATATTATCAAAGCAATAGATGATATTGCCTTCCAGACTAATATTCTTGCCCTTAATGCAGCAGTAGAAGCGGCAAGAGCAGGAGAAGCTGGAAAGGGTTTCGCTGTTGTTGCTGATGAAGTTAGAAACTTAGCAGCAAAGAGTGGAAACGCTGCGAAGGATACTACTTCCTTGATTGAAACAGCCATCGCTGCAGTAGAAAATGGAACAAAAATAGTGGATGAAACGGCTGCTTCTTTAGAGAAAATCGTAGTAAATACAAAGCACTCAGCAACAGTAATAGATGAAATCTCTGAGGCTGGTAATCAACAAGCAGAGTTCATGAATCAAGTAACCGTAGGAGTAGACCAAATTTCTACTGTTGTACAAACTAATTCTGCTACAGCAGAAGAAACAGCAGCAGCAAGTGAAGAACTTTCTAGCCAGGCAAATCTGCTAAAAGAATTAATTGCTAAATTTAAAATCAGATAATAGATAAAAATAAAAATTCCCTATTGACATAGTAGGGAATTTTATTTATAATTCGATTAAACAGTTGCTTAATCGTTTAATTGTTAACGCGTTTAATTAAAAAGATATATACGATAAGAATCTAAAAAACTAAATTTGTTATTTTTAGCATCTGACCTTCCAACAATTTGTTTCACAATTTGAGATAGGTCATGGTACGATAAAAATCCAAAATTAATAATAGTGATTTTTTAGCATCTGACCTTCCAACAATTTGTTTCACAAATTGGGATAGGTCATGAAAGGGAGTTAAATAAATGGATAATCAAGAAATCAGATCTTGTAAGTGCTTACAATGTCCTATACATATTGAATTACCACATGATCATGGTAGCAGGACAGCCAAGCTTATTGAACATAAACCTGAACCTATTGTTTTTGAACAGACGGCAAGCACTTTTCAAATGATAAGTGATAGTACCCGATTAAAGATATTATGGCTGTTGTGTCATAGTGAAGACTGTGTTGCAAATATTGCTGCCGCTATAGAGATGAGCTCTCCAGCGGTTTCTCATCATTTACGATTGTTAAAACAGTCGGGGTTGATTGTTAGTAGAAAAGACGGAAAAGAAACGTATTACACACTAGCAGATACGGAAGAAGCTGCATTAGTACACGATATAGTAGATAGAACTTTTAATATAAAATGCAGATAAGTATTGATAAGCGAAACGACCAAGAAAGGGGTGACTAATTTATGAATAAAATTTATAATATAGAAAATATTGATTGCGCAAATTGTGCAGCTAAAATTGAACGGCTGATTTCCAATTTGCCTGAAGTTCAGGAAGCTACTATTACTTTTGCAACAAAGCAGCTAAGGGTTACAGCAGATAATCCAGATAAGCTTTTATCTGAAATGGAAAGACTGGCAAACACTGTAGAAAATGGAGTTGTTATTACTGAAAGAGTAAAGGGAAATTTAAAGCGTACAACTGCAAATTTGCCAAGGGATAGGTTTGATTGTGGACATGAACATCAAGATTGTGAATGTGGTGAACATCATGAGTGTCATGAGCATCATGGGCACCATGAATGCGGTTGTGTTGATGATCACCAGCATGAAGTTGAGAAAAAAGGTGTATTTAGAAAGCTCACGGACCTACATTTCATAGGTATAGGCGCTATATTGTTTATGGCAGGTGTAACTCTTGATCAAATTCAAGTATCACAAGAATGGTGGATTGGATGCTTTACTTTAGCATATATAGTATTAGGTGGAGAAATCTTATTAAAAGCCATAAAAAATATAGGAAAAGGGCAAATATTTGACGAGAACTTTCTTATGAGTATAGCTACCATAGGAGCCTTTGCTATACAGGAGTATCCTGAAGCTGTAGGTGTTATGTTGTTTTTCAGAATTGGGGAATTCTTTGAAGAGAAAGCAGTTGAGCGAAGCCGAAGCCAGATAATGGAAGCGGTTGATCTGAGACCAGAAGTAGTCTCCTTAATTAGGGGAAATAATATAATTGAAATTTCACCAGCAGAGGCACAAATAGACGATATATTATTGGTAAAGCCAGGGGATAGAATCCCTTTAGATGGTATAGTAGTAGAGGGGGAAAGCCGGGTTGATACCTCGCCTATTACAGGGGAACCTGTACCAGTAAAGGTCGGATTAGAAGCACAAGTGATTTCTGGTTGCATAAATGCATCAGGTGTTTTAAAAATTAAAGTCGAAAAGACCTTAGAAAATTCAATGGTTACAAGGATTCTTGATTCTGTAGAAAATGCAGCAGCAAGCAAACCACATATTGATAAGTTTATTACTAGGTTTGCCAGAGTGTATACTCCTTTTGTAGTGGTGTTAGCTACATTAACCGCTATTATTCCTTCTCTTATTACTGGCGACTGGCAGCATTGGATATATACTGCGTTAACTTTCCTTGTTATTAGTTGTCCATGTGCGCTGGTTCTTAGTGTTCCGTTAGCATTTTTCTCAGGAATCGGATCAGGTTCTAAGAAGGGAATTCTGTTTAAAGGCGGTGTCGCGCTGGAAGCATTAAAGAGTATTAAAGCTGTGGTAATGGATAAAACAGGGACTTTAACAAAGGGTGAATTTGTAGTACAAAACGTAATATGTTCTGGAAACCTAATCGCATACATGACGTCTGGAGTTACTGCAGGTAATCCAGAAAAGGAAACAGATGAGGATAACTCCAGAGTATTAGAAGGCATTCAAAACAGACCGATGGGGGTTTCAAAAAAAGATATAGAAGAATATCTTCTGGCAATGGCAGCAAGTTGTGAATTAAGTTCCACACATCCTATAGGAGTAAGTATAGTAAATGAAGCTAAAAAATATGGTCTTGCGCTGGAGCAGCCTAAGGCTATAGAGGAAATAGCAGGAAAAGGTATAAAAGCTACTTGCAATGCAGGAATGGTATTATGTGGAAATCAAAAACTTCTATTAGATGCAGGGGTAGATATTACAGGGTATCAAAATCCCACTTTAGGGAGCGAAGTGTTATTGGCGCTAAATAATCAGTTTATAGGGTCTTTAACTATAGCTGATACAATAAAAAAAGACTCGTTTGCTGCAATTGCAAAACTAAAAAAACAAAGTATAGCTACTGCTATGCTCACTGGAGATGGAGAAGAAAGTGCCAATGCGGTGGCGAAAGCAACTGGTATAGATAAGGTGTTTTCTAAACTACTTCCAGATGATAAATTAAGAATATTACAGGAGCTTAGAAAAGAATATGGGCAGGTAATGTTTATAGGCGATGGAATTAATGATGCACCGGTATTAGCAGGGGCAGATGTAGGGGCGGCTATGGGAAGTGGAGCAGATGCGGCCATAGAAGCCGCGGATATTGTATTCATGACCTCTAGTGTAGAAGCTGTACCGCAGGCCATAGCTATTGCTAAGATAACCAATAAAATAGCCATGCAAAATGTAGTGTTTGCTTTGCTGGTAAAAGCATTGGTTATGGTATTAGGTTTGGCAGGGCTCGCCTCCATGTGGATGGCAGTTTTTGCAGATTCTGGTGTGGCTATGCTCTGTGTGATGAATTCCGTTAGAATATTATATAAGAAATAGAAAAGGTCTATCCTATGTGATTCTTGACTAAAAAACCCCTAACATTGATATATGCTATGTAAATATCGACGTCAGGGGTTTGTTTTTGCCCAAATTTTAATCCCAGAAAGATTCAACTTTTGGATCAGACTCATTTTCAATTGTTGAGGTATAAGCAATAAAGGCTTTCATCGCATTGGAAACGTAGGCATTCTTTCTCCAAAGAACACTTACATTTGCATTGATGGGTTCCTGCAATGGCACGTGAACAATCTTTGCAGTTGCATCAAAACTTTCCTGATAGGTGATAGTCACTGCAAAATTATTTTCTACTATATATTTAATAGTAGAGATTTGACTTGCCTCCATAATGATATTTAAAGGATGTTCCTTAAAATGCTCAGTTATAGCAGTATAATGGTAGGAACCTTTAGGAAATATAATGAAAGGCTGGCGACAGATCATCTCTTTGCTTGCAAAGTGTTCTTTAGCCAATGGACTATGAGCTCCTACAGCAAGCCCAAATTTCGTTCTGAATATCAATCTAGAATCACATTGGGGATAAGCGGTATCGTCCATAGCACCAATAAGGAAGTCTAGGCCTCCTTCGTTCAATCTTTTTAACCCTGATATAGTGCCGATTTCAAACATCTGCAATCTAATATTGGGATGTTGCTGCTCAAAAGCAGGGAAAAACTTTTTAAACATAAAAGTTCCAAGGACCGGTGGGATACCCACTTTAAGAACCACATGTGTTTTGTCTCCTATATCTAGTGCTTCTTTATGAAAATTATCATAGGCATTGACAAAATTCTTTGCTTTTGTCAGAAAGCAGGTACCATCATCAGTTAAAGATATTCTGTTATTAACTCTGTTAAAAAGCTGATAACCTAATTCATTTTCTAATTCTTTTATGGCTGCTGTAATCGAAGGCTGTGAAACATGGACAGCCTCTGAAGCTTTTGTAATGTTATTGTATTTGCATACTTCTTGGAAGTATCTTAAATGGTTTATATTCATAAAATTTCTCCATCATATATCTTTTAAGATAGAAATCAATGGAGTTTAAATCCAATGATTTCTTTAATATTTTAGTTCTCATCAATTTGCTGAATAAATTTAAACGGGCAATACTAGTGGAAAGTTTTAGTATAACCTTCTTTACTTTATCATAAGTTCCTTGTAAATTCAATAGTTTTACGTACAGTATCAAAAAAAGTTATATGACGATAAATGTTTTCTATTGGAGAAAAACGTTGTAATATGATAGCCTAAAACGTGGCAGAGTAGAGTGAATTGTTAAAAAAGTGTTGTTAAAAAATAGCACTTTCATATTTGTAGGAAGGAAGGAAGAGTAATATGACCGAGCAGAAAAAGCATTTACAAAGCATTCATGTGCAACATAATAAGCACACTGCGGGATGTGAAACAGAAGTAATGCCTATTCCTGATTTTGTTTATATCTCTATGTCCCAGCATATTGGAGCACCATGTAAGCCACTTGTGGCAAAAGGTGACTACGTAAAAGTAGGTCAACTTATAGGTGATACCGATGCTTTTGTAAGTGCACCTATTCATTCAAGTGTTTCAGGTACAGTTACAGGAATTGAGGGAATACGTTCTGGTAATGGCGGAGATGATACTGTCGTTGTTATCGAAACAGATAAGAAACAAGAATTATGGGATGGAATCCAGGTTCCTCAGATTAGTAACAGAGAGGAATTTGTTAAAGCTGTTAGAGCCAGTGGACTTGTTGGATTAGGAGGAGCATCATTCCCAACTCATATCAAGTACAACCCTAAGAACATTGATGAAGTAACTACACTTATTATAAATGGTGCAGAATGTGAACCATTTATTACTTCTGACCATAGGCTTATGGTTGAAGATACTGAGAATATTATTGATGGTATGTTATTAATAATGAAGTATCTTGAACTTAAGGAAGGCTTCATTGGCATAGAGGACAACAAACCAGATGCAATCGAGGCCTTAAATAAGATGATTGCACAGAAGGGCAATCCAAATATTAAGGTTGTACCTTTAAGATCAAGATACCCACAGGGTGCAGAAAGAGTTATGGTATATGAAGTAACTGGCAAAACAATGAATGCTGGAGTACTTCCTGCTGAACTTGGAATCATTCTGTCAAATATTACATCAGTTGCATTTGTTGGACAGTATTTTAAGGATGGTATTCCTCTTATTAACAAGAGAATGACTGTTGATGGAAATGCAGTTGCAAGACCAACAAATGTTATGTGTCCAATTGGAACTAAAGTTGCAGACGTTATGGCGTTCTGCGGTGGTTATAAAGAAGAGCCTAAGAAAATTCTAATGGGTGGACCTATGATGGGTAAAGCAATCTTTACGGACCAGGTTCCAGTTATAAAGAACAACAATGCACTTCTTGCTTTTGCAGGAGATCAGGCTTGGATTAAGGAAGAAACAGCTTGTATAAATTGTGGCAGATGCCATAGAGCATGTCCATTCAAGTTGATGCCTACAGCTCTTTCTGCTGCAGTTGAAAGAAAAGATGCAGACGCATTAGAAAAATATAAGGTTATGCAGTGTATGGAATGCGGAAGCTGTGCATATATTTGCCCTGCAAGAAGACCTTTAGGCTTTAACAATAAGCTTGGAAAAGCAATATTAAAGGAGGCACAGAGTAAATAATGGAAAATAAAGCATATGATAATTTAATCGTATCATCAGCGCCTCACTTTGTTAGCGAGGTTGATACATCTAGAATCATGGGAGCCGTACTTTTAGCATTAGTGCCTGCATTTCTTGTAAGCACCTATGTTTTCGGCTTCCGAGTTATTACACTTACTTTAGTTTGTGTTGTAGCTTGTGTGGCTTTTGAATATCTTTTCAATAAGATAACAAAAAGAACCCAGACTATTGGAGATTTGAGCGCGGTATTAACAGGTGTGCTTCTTGCATTTAATGTACCTTCAAATCTCTCATACATAATCGCAATTATTGGTTGTTTCGTTGCAGTTGTTATTGTAAAAGGGTTATTTGGTGGACTTGGTCAGAATGTTGCAAACCCAGCTATTACAGCTAGAATTGTTCTTTTACTATCTTTTACAACACAGATGACTACTTGGCCGCTGCCAAGAGCCCAGCAGATTTCTGATGCACTTACAGGACCTACTCCACTTGGACTTTTAAAAGAAAGTGGCGCTGGAGCAATCCCTTCAAATACAGATGTACTTTTAGGATTTATCGGTGGTTCCATGGGTGAAGTTAGTGCAATCGCATTATTAATTGGTGGACTGTTCTTAATCTGGAGAGGTATTATTTCTCCGATTATTCCAGTATGTTTTATTGGAACGGTAGGAATCTTAGCAGTAGCAGCAGGGCAGGATCCAATTTTCCATATTGTTGCAGGTGGTGTAATGATTGGTGCTTTCTTTATGGCAACTGATTACGCTACATCCCCAATGCTTCCGCTTGGAAAAGTAATTTTCGGTATTGGTTGTGGTGTATTTACAATGATTATCAGATTGTTCGGTTCCTATCCAGAAGGTGTATCCTTTGCTATTCTGCTAATGAACATCTTAACTCCACATATTGATAACTTCTGTGAAAGAAGATTGTATGGAGGTGAAAAGAAATAATGGAAAATTCAACTTTTAAAGAACATATAAAACCTTCATTAGTATTAGTAATCATTTGCCTCGTTGTAGCTTTGGCATTATCTCAGGTATATGCCATTACATTACCTCTTATTAATGCAATTACAGTGAAGACTGCAAATGAAACTAGAACTGTCGTACTTCCAAAGGGAGATGCATTTACTGCATACGATGGGAAATTACAGGACGGTATTGTAGACTACTACATTGCTGACAATGGTGCCGGTGCTGCAATCACTGGAACAGCAAACAGTTATGGTGGTCTGATCACTGTAATGGTTGGTATAGATGCGAAAGGCGCTATCACAGGGGTTAAAGTTATGTCCCATTCCGATACGCCAGGGCTTGGTACAAAGGCGCAGACTCCTGAATACTTAAGCCAGTATATCGGAAAGACTGCTGCTGAAATAATCCCTGATATGGGAGCAATTGGGCAGGATACCATTAAGAATAATTCTAATATGGATGCTATCACTGGTGCTACCATTTCCTCAAATGGTGTTTACCATTCTGTTCAAGGTGCTTTAGCACAGTTTGAAGCCGCAGGAGGTGTAAAATAATGAGTAAACTTGGCATTGTAACAAAGGGTATTATTAAAGAAAACCCTACGTTAATTTTATTACTTGGTACCTGCCCAACCCTGGCAACAACATCTAGTGTTATCAACGGACTTGGAATGGGTATTTCCGCAACAGCGGTATTAATCTGCTCAAACATTGTAATCGCAATGTTAAAGAGCATAATTCCTGATAAGGTAAGAATTCCTTGCTACATTGTAGTAATCGCAGGATTCGTAACATGTGTACAATTCCTGATCAAGGCATATGCTCCTGCACTGGATGCGGCCCTTGGATTATTTATTCCATTGATTGTAGTAAACTGTATCATCTTGGGAAGAGCAGAAATGTTCGCTAACAAAAATTCTGTTATTGATTCTGCTTTAGACGGACTTGGTATGGGTATCGGTTTTACATGTGCGCTTGGATGCATGGGATTCATCAGAGAACTACTTGGAGCAGGAACATTATTTAATTTTCATGTTTTCGGTGATGCGTTCACTCCAATGTCCATTTTCATGCTTGCCCCTGGTGGATTCTTCGTATACAGCATCTTGGTTGCAGGAATTAACTTTATCTCTAAAGGTAAAGCAATTAAGAAGAAGGAATTCGGATGTGCAGGTTGTGCTATGGCTGGAACTTGTCACTCAGAGAATAAAGGAGGTTGTGAATAATGAAAGAAATAATTATGATCATGATGTCCGTTGCTCTTGTGAATAACTTTGTATTGGCACAATTCTTAGGTATTTGTCCATTCCTTGGTGTATCCAAGAAGCTTGACTCCGCTGTAGGTATGGGCATTGCTGTAACTTTCGTTATGGTTATTGCAACGGCTTGTACTTGGCCGGTTCAGATTCTTTTATTGGATAAGTATAACATCGGATATTTACAGACAGTAGCATTTATTCTTATCATTGCTGCACTAGTACAGTTCCTTGAAATGTTCTTGAAGAAGTTTATCCCTTCCCTTTATAAGGCGCTTGGTGTATATCTTCCTCTTATCACAACAAACTGTGCGGTTCTTGGTGTAACCATCATGAATATTAAGAGTGAATTCAACTTTGTAGAATCAATCGCAAACTCATTTGCAGCTGGTGTTGGTTTCTTACTTGCGATGGTATTATTCTCAGGTATGAGACAGAAGATAGAAGTTGCCAACACACCTAAAGCTTTTAAGGGTGTTCCGATTACACTTATTGGTGCCTCCATTCTATCCCTTTCATTCATGGGATTCAGTGGCGTAGTTCAAGGCATATTTGGTTAGAAAGGGGGAGATTAATATGATGTTACCAATAGTACTATTAGTAGTAATGGGCTTGATTTCAGGTATAGTATTGACAATTGCGTCAAAAGTATTTTTCGTTCCCGTTGATGAGACTGTGTCTCAGGTTCGTGAAGCGCTTCCTGGCGCAAACTGTGGGGCTTGTGGATTTGCAGGCTGCGATGATTATGCGGCAGCAATAGGAGAAAATCATTCTCTAAGCCCAAGTCTTTGTCCAGTTGGTGGAGCAGAATGTGCCGCAGCTATTGCTGCAGTTCTTGGTGTAGAAGCTACAGCAGCTGAACCAAAGGTTGCTTTTGTTAAATGCAAGGGAAACAGTGAAAATACGAAGAAAATCATGGAGTATCAAGGTGTGCAGACTTGTGCCGCAGCTAAGAACTTCTATGGTGGCAACTGGGCCTGTTCGTATGGTTGTATGGGACTTGGCGACTGCGTTTCAGCCTGTCAATACGGTGCAATCAAAGTCTGTGATGGCTTGGCGATAGTAGATAGAGAAGCTTGCGTTGGTTGTGGTATGTGTGAAAAGGCATGTCCAAACAACGTTATCACAATGGGAGAAAAGAAAAAACTTGTATATGTTGCATGTAACTCAACTGCACCTGGTGCAAAAGCAAGAAAGGTTTGTAGTGTTGCATGTATTGGTTGCAAGAAGTGCGAAAAGGTTTGTAAATTTGATGCTATTACAGTAGAAAACAATCTTGCTAAAATTGACTTTGATAAATGTAAGAATTGCGGACTTTGTGAGAAAGAATGTCCAACAAAAGCAATTACAAACTTCAGAGTAAAGAAAACTACCCCAGCTGCATCAGCAGTAAAAACAGAAGAAGCTAAGGCTCCTGTACAGGAAACTCCCAAAGCTGCAAAATAACTTAAAGTAGCATATTATAAAGTTAATAAAATCAGATTAAAAGCGGTTCTCAGAGGAGAGCCGCTTTTTCTATAGGGGGTAGGTTAACTAGGGCAGATTTTATTATTCTACATATCGGTGCAGACAAGAAAATAAGAAAGAAAAAATATAATAGAAAACATTAAAAAAGCTATTGACAGTGTGCTTGTAATTTGATATTATATTTAAGCTGTCTCGTGACACAAGTGATTGCGTCTGCAAGGATGATATACAACATCTCGCGGTTTAGATTAAGATAAGACACGGAAGTGAACAATATCTAGAATAAGCTGCAAACTTACTTTCTTAATTAAAAATGAAGAAAATGAAAAAAGATGTTGACAAGCTTGCGAAAAGATAGTAAGATATAAAAGTTCTGTA